>DQPL01000106.1 GCA_015664885.1 Gemmatimonadota bacterium | reverse complement strand
GGCCGCTGCAAACATGCCGGATGTCTTCCGCGGCCTGTACCGATCGCACGACCCCGCAGCTGCGAGCCGGTACGCCGCGCATGTGGGCGAATGCTTCGAACGACTCGCCGGCACAGGCTACACAGCGTCAGCCTTCCTCGCCGAGAGCATCATCTCATGTGGCGGCCAGATCGAGCCACCAGAGGGGTATTTGGCCGCCGCGTACGAACTGGCGCGCGCGAACGGCGCGGTGTGCATCGCCGACGAGATCCAGATCGGCTTCGCACGAGTTGGCAGCCACATGTGGGGCTTCGAGACCCAGGGTGTCGTGCCTGACATCGTCACGCTCGGAAAGCCGATCGGCAACGGACACCCGCTGGGGGCAGTCGTGACCACACCCGAGATCGCCGCGTCGTTCGCCGACGGCATGGAGTTCTTCAGTACCTTCGGCGGGAATCCGGTGTCGGCGGCAATCGGGCTGGCTGTGCTGGACGTGATGGAGGACGAGCGACTCCAGGCTCACGCCGCCGCGGTGGGGAGGAAGCTGAAGGCTGACCTGGGCTCGCTCGCAGGAACACATGAGGTGATCGGCGACGTGCGCGGGCGCGGCCTCTTCCTCGGAGTCGAGCTAGTGCGCGATCGGCAGTCGTTGGAGCCCACGGCGGACGTGGCCAGCTACGTGGTGGCGCAAATGAAGGACCGAGGCGTCCTGCTGAGCACCGACGGAAGCGACCACAACGTGATCGAGATCAAACCGCCCATGCCGTTCTCTGAGGCCGACGCAGAGCGTCTGGTACACGAGCTGGACGAGGCACTCGGTCACGACATCGTGAGGGCGCTCACCGGCTCCTGACAGTGCCCGGGCGTCCTCGCGAGCCTGCGGCGCGGCCGCGCAGCGGCCACCTCGCGCAGCTTCTCGTGCTCGACGCCGCAGGACCGGCGACCCACGACGAGCACCGCCTCCACTTCCGGGCTATGCAGGCACTCGATGAGGGTTCCGGACCCGAGCATGCCGGTAGCCCCGAAGAGCACGACCCTCATCGGCTGGCGCGACCCCGTCGCGGTTGGCGGTGACTACCCGTCGGTGATGGTCCGCATCAACCGCTCGAGTCGTTGCTTATGCTGCTCGAGCTCGGTCACGAGGACCTCGAGCCGCCCATACATGTCCACCGCGGGCTTCTGGTCCGCCCTCTGCGTGTTGCCGTACAGGTAAGAAAGCTGATCGGCGAGCATAGGCTGCGGGTAGCTCGGGATCGTACCATCCGTGACGAGCGCAGCCTTGATCTCCTTGAGCTGGTCTTCGACGCCGCTGCCTTCGGCGACCCGCGCCATTGCGCCCTCGAGACGCTCGATCGTGCCACTCGCGTCCTCGATGGCCGCCATGATCTCGAGCCCCAACTCGAACTGCGCCTGCAGGTCCGCCTGCGTGACGCCATCCGCCGCGACACGAGGGTCGATCAAGAGCTCGAAGCTGCGCGTGTGCGTTTGGCCATCCACCGTGAGGCGCGCTTGGTAGGTGCCCGGCACCACCGTCGGGCCCCCGCCCCGAGAACCGGTGGGGCCCGGAACGCTCAGGTCCCAGACGAAGCGATGCACGCCGAGGCCGTTGCCCAGACGGGCTTGTCCGGCGGTGCGCTGGAACGGACCACGCATCTCTTGAGCCGTTTCGGTTCGAGGGCCGTCGCCTCCTGATTCGAACGTACGCAGGACCTCCCCCGTAGCATCCAGAATCTCGAGCTGGAGCGACGACGCCTCGACGGTGAGCATGTAGTCGATCATCGCGCCCCGGGGCGAGTACTGCGGCTGATCGGGCGCGCCGCCGCCGCCACGACCGCCGCCGCGGCGGCGGTACGCATCAGAGGGCTGGAAGAGGTGGGGCCCTCCGGCCGCGATGGCATCACCCAGCTGACGCAGCGGAGCGAGGTCGTCCATGATCCAAAACGATCGACCCATGGTGGAGAGGATTAGATCGCCCTGGTGCAGCTTGATGTCGGTGATGGGCGTCACCGGCATGTTGAAGCGGAACGGCTCCCAACTCTCGCCGTCGTCCAGGGAGACGAACATGCCGAACTCGGTGCCGGCATACAGCAGGCCTGGGCGCACGGGGTCCTCGCGGATCGCGCGCGTGGGGAAGTCCGAGGGGATACCGTTGTCCCCCGTCGTGAGCAACGTCCAGCTCTCGCCGAAGTTCTCGGTCTTATAGATGAAGGGTGTGAAATCACCCAACAAGGTGCGGTATGCCGCGAAATACGCTTTCCCCGCCGAGTGTGGAGACGGGTCGATGGTCTGGATACGACCCTCGGGCGCCATGTCCGGCGGAGTCACGTCCGTCCATGTCTCTCCCCCGTCGCGGGTCACCTGAACGAGGCCGTCGTTCGAGCCCGACCAGATCACTCCGGCCTGGACCGGAGACTCCTCAACCGCATACAACACCGAGTAGTGCTCCTCACCCGTGATGTCTCGCGTGATGGGCTCGCCGGACACGACCTGTCGCTCGGGGCGGAAGGCGGTGAGGTCGGGGCTGATGCGCTGCCACGTGACGCCCTCGTCGCTCGTCTTGTGCACGTACTGCGAGCCGTGGTAGACGACGTTGGCGTCGTGCGGGGACACCTCGATGGGCACGACACGTTGGAACCGGAACGGCAGGTCCGCGGGATTCACACCGTACAGGTTCACGAAGCCCACGTAGTACTGCTTCTCCTGACCGGTGTTCTGGCTATAGCGGCCGAAACGGCCCTTGCAGTTCGAATAAACGATGTCAGGATCGCCGGGCTTGGGTACCGCCGGACCGGTCTCGCAGCCGCCGATGGACTTCCAGTTGCCCGTGTGGCCACCCGCCGAGCCGTCCTCCGGTGGATCGCTCGGCACCATGATCGTCGAGTTGTCCTGCTGACCCGCGTACAGCCAGTACGGGAAGCGGTCGTCGACGTCGACCTGGTAGAGCTCGGCGGTCGATTGGTTGTGTTGCGTCGACCAAGTCACGCCGCCGTCGAGCGTGACGTTGGCACCACCGTCGTTGGACTGAATCCAGATGTTCGGGTTGTCGGGGTTGATCCACATGTCGTGGTTGTCCCCGTGCGGTGTGCTAACGCGCTCGAATGAGAATCCACCGTCCAGCGACGCGTACATACGTTCGTTGTTCACGTAGACCTTGCTCGCGTCGGTGGGGTCGACGTCCACGTTCGTGTAGTAGAACGGGCGGTTCATGATGCCCCGCTCGTTGCTGACCAGAGTCCAACTCTCGCCGAAGTCCTCGGAGCGGTAGAGCCCCTCGTCCGGGTCGGTCGTCTCGACGAGCGCATAAACGCGGTTCGGCGCGTCGGCGGTGACCGCGAGATCGATCTTCCCGATCAGCCCCGTGGGCAGGCCGGGCGTCAGGATCCGCCAAGTATCGCCTCCGTCGGTCGACTTCCAGATGCCGTTTTCGCCGCCCGACGCTTCCATGCCCGAGATGATCGTCCAGGGCTGGCGTTGCCCGCGCCACATCGCGGCGTAGATCTCGTTGGGGTTCGCCGTGTTGATCTCCAGGTCGATCGCGCCCACCGAATCCGACGTGAACAGGACCTGCTCCCAATTCCGGCCGCCGTCTCGCGTGCGGTAGACGCCGCGGTCCATGCTCTTCGCCCAGGGGTTGCCGAGCGCTGCGGCGTATGCGACGTCGGGGTTCTCAGGATGGATCTCGATCGCGCCGAGCTGCCCCATCTGCTCCAGCCCGATCTTGCGCCAGGTCGCGCCCGCATCGTCCGACCGGTAGGCACCGCGACCGACGATCACGTTGGAGCGGATGCCGTCCGAGCCGGTCCCGACGTAGACGATGTCGGAGTTCGAGCGCGCCACCCGGATGGACCCGATGGATCCAGTCTCCAGGATCCCGTCGGCAATCGGACGCCATGTCGTGCCATAGTCTTCGGTCTTCCAGACACCGCCGCCGACCGCACCCATGTAGAAGGTAAATGGGTGGTCCGCGTGCCCCGCGACCGCGGTTACACGCCCGCCCCTAGATGGGCCCACGTTCCTGTAGCTCATACCTGAAAACAGACCCTCGACACTCGAGGGGCCGGCATCCGACCGCTGCGCTCGCAGGTCCTGGGCCAAGAGCGCCGGCAGTGCCAACGCGGCAAAAAGGAGTGCGGTGGGAATGAGCCGAGAGCGATGTCGCGGGTGCGTGGGTATGGTAGACATGCGGTCCATCTCCAAGGCGCGGTTGGGCGCGAGAATAAGGGCCCTGCGGGCCGGACCGTGACAATGCCGCCGGCTTCCCCAGGGGTCAACAGATCGACCCGCGCCGGCCCCAGAGGTCTGGAGGATGGATCTCGAAACTTTATCTATACATTTACGTATATATATGGACGCGTACACATACACCCCGAGACGACACGATGACGCGACACACCAGGCTCAAGCCACACTGGTTCCACGTCCTGCTATCGCTCGCGGACCGTGAACTGCACGGCACCGCGATCATGGAGGAGGTGTTGGAACGTACCGAGGGTCACTTGCGGCTTTGGCCAGGTAAACTGTACGGCGCTCTCAGAGAGTTGACCGATGAACGTTTGATCTGCGAGGTCGATCCGCCGGAAGGTGCGCCAACCGAAGGTGGGAAGCGTCGGTTCTACGCGATCACATCGAGCGGACGCTTGGCACTGCACGAAGAGGTCGAACGCTTGGCAGCACTAGTACGCGTCGCGCGAGCGAGGGCCGTGGGCAGCGACCCGGAGCGGGCATGAGCAACCACCTGCGCGCACACGAGCTCTACCGCCTCCCGCTCTACGATATCGAAACGATGGAAGCTCTGGTGGAGCGACGTATCGGAGGCTTCGCGGTCATCGGCAATCTGATGGGGATCTTCGCTCTGCTGTGGCTGATCCTGGGCGCAGTCGGGATCTACGGGGTCGCCGCCTACTCGGCCGGGCAGCGCACGAGTGAAATCGGCGTCCGCCTTGCGATGGGCGCGAAGCGGGCCGACGTGGTGCGCATGGTCGTTAGCCAGGGAGCCAAACGAGCCGTGTTCGGGCTCGTAGTCGGACTCGGTCTCGCGTTCGCGATGGGTGGTGCGATGTCCGAGATCCTAGTCGGCGTGAGCCCCACCGACCCCGCGGTATTCGGGGGTGTGACGTTGATGCTCGCAGCGGTCTCGTTCGTCGGCTTGTATCTCCCTGCGCGAAGGGTGTCGCAAACGGATCCTGTGCAGGCGCTGAGCGCAGAGTAGTCGACAAGCTGGGGAGAGACTGACGTGGCCGCTCGCGTCGGTCTCTTCCGCGCGATTCGCCTCGACTTGCGTTGTATCGACGCGCTCTCGAATTTTCGTCGGATGTTTTCTGAGTCCATGAGCCGCTTGGCTGCGGCAGGTAGGCGGCCCTGAGAGTCGACCCCGCACGCCTTTGGCGTCACCTCATGGAGATGGCCGAGATCGGTGCTACCCCCAGCGGCGGCGTGCACCGCCTCGCGCTGAGCGACGAGGACCGCGGGGCACGGGATCTCTTTCGGTCCTGGTGTGATGCGGCTGGCCTCGAGACCACCATCGACACCCTGGGCAACATGCTCGCGCGGCGCACGGGCACTGAAGACGATGCAGCGCCGGTGTTGATCGGAAGCCATCTCGACTCTCAACCGATGGGTGGCCGTTTCGACGGGACACTCGGGGTGCTCGCTGCCCTGGAAGTGGTCGAGACGCTCAACGACGAGGGCGTGACGACCCGCCATCCGATCGAAGTGGTGAACTGGACCAACGAGGAGGGATCGCGCTTTTCTCCGGCAATGGTCTGTTCGGGGGTGTTCGCCGGAGTCTTCGAGCTCGACTACGCGTTGCAGCTGGCTGACGCAAACGGCTTCACGATGGGCGACGAGCTCGAGCGCATCGGCTACACCGGACCGCATCCAGTCGGAGGTCGTGACATCCGTGCTTCTTTCGAGCTGCATATCGAGCAGGGGCCGCTTCTCGAGCTTTCGCAAATGTCGATCGGCGTGGTGACGGGGGTTCAAGGCGCGCGCTGGTACAACGTGCGCATCGAAGGCGAGGCCACGCACGCGGGTCCGACGCCGATGTGGCAGCGCCGGGACCCCGTTCGCGGTGCCGCCCGCGTGCTCGACCGCTTGTTCGTGATCGTTCGCGAGTACGACGAGGAGGCGCGGCTCGCGGTGGGTGAGATTCGCACCCATCCTGGGTCCAGAAACACCGTGCCCGGACACGTCGACTTCACGGTTGACCTGCGACATCCCGTGGATTCGGCGCTGGCAGACCTCGACGCAGAGCTGCGAGCGCTCGTTGCCGAGGTCAGCGCGGAGATGGATGTGGAGGGCCGCGTCGAGCAAATCTGGCACTCACCGACCGTCCACTTCGAGGCGGAGTGTATCGACGCGGTACGCGCCGCGGCTGCCAGGCTTGGTTATGACCACATGGACGTCTTCAGTGGCGCCGGCCACGACTCCGTCTATCTCCAGCGGATCTGCCCGACCGCGATGATCTTCGTCCCCTGCGAGGGCGGCATCAGCCACGCCGAATCCGAGAGCATCACAAGCGTGGATGCGGAGGCAGGGGCGAACGTTCTGCTTCGCGCAACACTCGAGCTCGCGGGTTTCGGGAGTTGACTCGCGGCGCCACGGCGCTCGGCGCCGTACCGGTTCGCTCAGCCGCTCTTAGTCGTTTCCGAGACCCATTCGGAAAATTGGGAGCAAATCTCGTCCAGTGCCTCGTCGTCCGTCCGGCCGGACTTCTTGGTGACGTGAAAGCCGTGGTCGGCACTATCCACAACATGCAGCGTCGGCCGCGGTTTCACGCACGCCAGTAGGGGCTCGAGAAAATCGAGTCTCGCGAGCCTGTCTCTAGTACCCTGCAGGAAAAGCATCGGCAGGCCGACGTCGGCGAGGTGGGCGCCGCGTTCATCGGAGTCCTTACCGGGCGCGTGCAGAGGAAAACCGAAGAATGCCAGCCCTAGCACTCCCGGCAGCGCGTCCTTCGAGGCGGCGGTGGACGTCATCCTGCCACCCATCGACTTGCCTCCCGCCAGTAGCGGCAGATCGGGAGCGAGGGAGGCGGCTTCCGTTACCGCGGAACGCACCGTCTTCACGAGGATGGGCGGGTGGTTCGGTCCCCTCCGGCCTGCTTCCACAAAAGGGAAGTTGTACCGGAAGGTCGCGACGCCCAGGTCCGACAGCTTGCCGGCCACGGTCTCCATGAAGACGTGTCGCATGCCCGCACCGGCACCATGCCCGAAGACATAGAGCGCGCGAGCAGCCTCAGGCCGCACGAGAAGCGCCGAAACTTCTCCCGAGGACTGGGTCGCTACGAATCGGTGTTCAGTGGCTTGGGCGGACATGCTCTAACACTATCTTCTGCAATGACTCACGACCACGAGCGTCTATCACCTGATTCTCTTGCTCGGAGCCGTTCCGCTCGCGCTCCTGCTCATCGGGCGACCGACGCGGCGACAGTTGATCTTGCTGCTCGTGCTCGTGCTTCTCCCGACGTCCTGGTACGGGAAGAATCGGATTCAATACGGATTCTTCGGCGCGAGCAGTTGGTACGGAATGGGGCTTTGCAGGACCGCGCTCTTCGATCAGGACGGCACGGTCCTGGACGAGCTTTATGCCACGGGCACTCTGAGTCCTGTCATGCGCGTCGAAGCTTTCGCGCCACCCATCGAGTACCGCCGCTTGGGATACGACCAAGAGAGCCAGATTCCGTTGCTGTCCGGGAACGACTCACACAACATCAACATCCCCACGATTTCCCGGGACTACCGCTCCAGCGCAGTGCTGCTCATCAAGGCCTCGCCGGTTCAGTGCCTGCGCAACGTCATCACCGCATACGGCAACTTCGCCACACCGTCGGCGGACTTCGTGCACCTGGCGGACAACCGGGACCGCATCAGGCTGCATGCATCAGTCGAAACGGCGATCCTCGGCCGACCGCTCGTGGCACGCCTCGAGAACGCGCTCGGCAGCGGCTACTACGGGTCGCTCTACTTCCTGCTCTTTTCCAGCCGTGTTGTTGCTCTACGGCTTCCAGGTGACGCGCAAGCTGAACACCCAGAACGCTCTGCAACGAGTCCGAGAAGACGCGGCACCGCTTTTCATGGCAGTGATCATCTTCTACACGATCGTGATCGCATGCGCTATGGAGCTTGGCGAGAACCTGCGCTTCAAGTTCGTGATCGAGCCGGTCTTTCTCGCGCTCAGCGCGATCGTCTGCTACCGGCTGTTCGGTCGCCGGCCTAGCCACTCCCCGAAACACGCCGCATGAGCAAACGCCCGCCCGGCTCTAATTGCCGGGCGGGCGTCGCTCGTTGAACTGGTCGATCGGATTCGAGCGTCAGCTTCCGCCCACGCCGATGCGCAGTCCGATGTTGATGATCGGCCACACCTTGATGTATGAGCCGAGGTCGTTCTCGATGTTGATCTCCTGCTTTCGCAGCTCTGCTTGGAACTCGCTCGTGCCAATGAGCGTGGAGTTGCCGGTCGCGTCCAGTGACACGACAGGCTCGCCGATGAAGGCAGCACCCAGGTCGAGGAACAGACCAATGCCGGTCGAGGTGTGCTTGCCGAAGCCGATCAGCACGTAGGGCGCTGAATCCTTGGAGTCGAGCGTTCCGGTCAGTTGAGCAACGTCAGTGCTGGTATAGGTCACGTCACCGATCTGGACCGAACCGCCCACGATCTCGCCAGTGAGCGTGGGATCATCCGGCTTGAACAACATGCCCGCCCCGATCCGGAACGCACCGCCCAGGTATATGTCGGCACCGATCGAGATCCACTTCTCGGGCAGCGTAAGCGTGAATTCGATGTCGTCGATCGTCGCAGTCGGTTCGAACGGCATGAGGCCGATTCCAGCGCGAATGACAAACGCGTCGGTGAGCCCAAGCGCTGCTTCGGGCCCCACTCCCAGCGTGCCCGCCCGCGCGGCGAGGCCAAATCCCTGCGCAGAAACCGCGGCTGGAACAACAAGCAGCAACGCGGTCGCGAGGGTCAGAATACACTTCTTCATAAGCGCCCCTCCATCGATGGAGATGTGGGAGGAATGCGCGGGCCGGCAGTACCTGCGCCTCGCATTCGGCTTCCGTAGTATACCCGGTGCTGGCGGATCGGAGAGGGCGACTCAGACGGCGCCGCGCGCGCCGCCGTTCAGGCGGTCGTGCTCGGCCATCCTGATCTCCGCGGCCTTCGGCATCATGGGAGCCGTGTGGGCCGAGGACTTCCTCCGCCTCACGGGAACCGACGCCAACGTGGTGGCCATCGGGACTCCGTACACGAGAGTCATGCTGGGCGGCAACGTGGTCATCGTGCTGCTCTTCCTGCAGAACTCCGCGTTCCGAGGCGCCGGCGATGCGACGACCGCCATGCACGTGCTATGGCTCGCGAACGGGCTGAATATCGTGCTCGACCCCTGCCTGATTTTCGGATTGGGGCCGTTCCCAGAGCTCGGCGTTCAGGGCGCAGCCGTCGCGACCACGATCGGCCGAGGCACCGCGGTGCTCGTGCAGATGTACATACTTCTGAGGCGGGGAAGAAACCTTCGTGTTCGCCTGCTCCATTTGCGCATTCGACTTGCGATCATGGCGAGGCTGATCCGGCTGTCGGGCACGGCCACGTTCCAGACCTTCATCTGCATGGCGGGCTGGATCGGGCTGGTACGCGTCACTGTGTCGTTCGGGGCGGAGGCGCTCGCTGGCTACGCAATCGCAATCCGAATCGTGCTCTTCGCTCTCCTTCCGGCCTGGGGCCTTTCGAACGCAGCGGCCACGATGGTGGGTCAGGGTCTCGGTGCCGGCGATCCTGAGCGAGCAGAAAAGGCAGTTTGGATCGCGGGGAAGATGAACCTCGCGTTCCTGGGCACGATCGGTGTGCTCTTCATCATCTTCGCGCCAGGAATCGTCAGCGTGTTCGGCGGAACGGGCGAGGCGAGCACATACGCCATCGACTGTCTGCGCATCGTCTCGGCCGGTTTCTTCTTCTATCCGTACGGGATGGTACTCACCGCGGCGTTCAACGGAGCCGGCGCGGTCTGGACGCCGACCATCATCAACCTCTCTTGCTTCTAGCTCTGGGAGATCCCGCTCGCCTGGCTGCTCGCTTTCCCTCTCGGACTCGGCCCGAACGGGGTCTTCACCGCCATCATGATCGCATTCTCGACTTTGACAATCGTCAGCGGCACGCTGTTCAAGCGAGGAAAGTGGAAGGAAGCCTCGGTCTAGAAGACGCGCACGGCGATGAATGCGCCCGCGTACGCGAGCAAAAGCATGTACATAAACTGAAGCGCTGGCCATTTCCACCCGGCTGTCTCCCGGCGCATGACCGCGACCGTCGACATGCACTGAAGCGCGAAAGCGAAGAAGATCAGAAGTCCGATCGCCGACGCCGGTGTTAGGGCATCGGTAAGCGCATCCTGCAGCTCGAACGACTCGTCGCCCGCCGCTTCCACACCATAAATCGTTCCGAGCGTACCCACGATCACCTCGCGGGCAGCCAGCGATGTCACCAGACCAACGCCAATCTTCCAGTCGAAGCCGAGTGGGGCGATCACTGGCTCGATGAGGTGGCCGATGCTCGCCAGCGCGCTGTCATCGATCGGCGGAGGACCGAGCTCGGTTCGCGGGAACTGGGTCAGTGTCCAAAGCACGATCGAGACGGTGAAGATGACTTTGCCGACGCGCTTCAAGAAGACCCCGCTGCGGTCCACCAGCCGAAGGCCCAACGAGCGCAGCGTGGGCACGCGGTAGGGCGGTAGTTCCATCAAGAACGCCGTCGGCTCGGCCTTGAGCAGCGTGCGCTTGAGAAGGAATGCGGTCCCAATCGCCGCCACGATCCCGAGCCCGTACAAGCCCAGTAGCATCGCGGCCCGTTTTCCCAGGATCGGACCGAGCAGCGGCTCATCTGGGATGAAAGCTGCGATCAGCAACGCGTACACTGGCAAGCGCGCCGAGCACGTCATGAAGGGCGTCACGAAGATGGTCGCGAGGCGGTCCCGCTCGTCCTCGACCGTGCGCGCGGCGAGGATCGCCGGCACCGCGCAGGCGTACCCCGACAGCAGCGGCAGAAATGCCCTGCCTTGCAGCCCGACCCGGTACATCATGCGGTCCGCGATGACCGCCGCGCGGGCCATATAGCCGGAGTCCTCCAACACGCCCAGGAAGAGGAAGAGCACCAGGATCTGCGGCAAGAAGATCACCACGGACCCGACGCCGGCCCACACGCCGTCGACGAGCAGAGATCGGAACCATGTGTCGGGCAGAGTCGCGGTCAGCCAGTTGCCCGACGCGCCGACGACGAGCTCGACGCCATCCATGATCGGCACCGCCCACGTAAAGATCGACTCGAAGACGAGTACCACCACCGCGAGGAAGACGAGCGGGCCCCAGATCCGGTGCAAAAAGACGTGGTCGAGGCGTTCGCTGAATCCCGAGGGGTCAGGTGATCTGAAGCCCGCACCCGCGACGACTTCGCTTACTCTCGCTCGGCGCTGCTTGAACGCGTCCACCATCGGAAGCGCGACACCGCGGGGAATGTTGCTCAGGGTCCGCGGCTGTACCGGGCCTGGGGGCTCGGCGACGGCCACCTCCGTCGCTAGGAACTCCCTCACCAAATCCACGCCCGCTCCGGAGCGGGCGCTGGTGCGCGCGACCTTCACGCCCAGGCGCTCCGCCAGATGGCTGTCGTCCACCCGCCCGCCGCGCTGCTCCAACTCGTCGCACATGTTGAGCACCAGCAGCGTCGGCAAGTCGAGCTCGAGCACGGGTTCGACCAGCATGAGTTGGCTCTCGAGGCGCGTAGAATCGACGATGAGCACGAGCGCATCGGGGGCGCGGATGCCCTCGACCCGTCCTTCCAGTACGTCGCGTGTGACCCTCTCGTCGAGCGTGCGTGCTGAAAATCCGTGGACACCGGGTAGGTCGACGAGGTCGAGTTCTCCACCATCCGGCAACGCGACCGTGCCCACCTTCTTCTCGACGGTAACGCCAGGATAGTTGGCGACCTTTTGCCGAAGGCCGGTCAGCTGATTGAAGAGCGTGGTCTTGCCCGAGTTGGGCGGCCCAATCAGCGCGACGAGCGGTGAGGGGGCTTCCTGGAGGGCAGCGCCAGAGGCGACGCGTGCGCCTACCAGGACAGCGCGCTGCTCAGCCAATGGAGGGTAGCAGCCCGAGGGCCGCAGGCCTCAGCCCGCGTCCCGGAACTGAGTGATGAGGCGCACACACAAACACGCTGCGGTCTCCTTACGAAACGCCAGCAGCGAGCCGTCGATGGAGATGATTGGGTCTCCGGAGGGGGACGAGCGCACGGGGCAGATGCGACATCCGGGAAGGACCCCGCGCTCTAGCAGTGGCTCGGCCTGCTCCGGAGGCAGATCGATGCGGACGAGCTCCACGGTCTGCCGCAGCGGTACCTGGGCGAGACGCAACTCCACAAACTCCTGCTCGGAGGCGTTTGTCGAGGCTGTCGGAAGCTGCACGGGTGTATCCACGGGCAGAGCGCTACCTGAGAATGAAATTGACTCTCAACTAAGGTACACGACGCCGTCGCATCACGAAAGACGCCTAGTACCAGCACAATACCCTGCTAAAACCACCGGGTCACACCAAGGGAAACGTAGTCGTCCCGCCGAAAATCGTGCAGGAAGTGACCTTTCTCGGTCCCCCAGAAACCACGCGCCTCCAGCGCCAAAGTCCAGGAATTCCCTACTCGGCGGCTCGATTCGACCTTGTAAACACCCGATCCGTCGTTTAGGTCGAGGATGAGTCCGGCTAGAACGTCCGAGCCCTTCACATCGTTGAGCGCCACTCGCACGCCCAAGAAGACGTCGTCCTGGAACGGCGTGAGCGCCTGGACACCGCGATCGTCGTAGAGATACTCCGCGACCAAACCGAGGTCGGCGCTCGTCCCGAAAATCTGGTAGGTCGTGCGCTCGAACCCGAGCGTGAGTGCGCTGTATCGCTCCGCCTCACGGCCGTCTCGGATAATGCCTTCGGCCTTGAACAGCCATGGGCCAGTCGTAAACTGCGCGTCAAGCCCTCACCCCGGGGAACGACCGAGCCCGACAGCGTCGGCCTAGTGTCCCGTCCCAGAAGTTCGGCGAGCACCGAGGGTGACGAGGCGCCTCCCTGACAAGGCGCGACGACGAGGAATAGCAGGGCTATTTTGAGGAGGAGCGACGCAGCCAGGGTGGGTGTATCGGTGCCCGAATGCCGGCGAACTTCTGGGACAGGACACTAGCTCACCTGGTGCAGATGCACGTCCCTCTGCGGGTAGGGCAGCGTGCAGCCGGCGGCCTCGAGGTTCTCCTTGAGTGCGCGGATCAGGTCCCAACGGGTCGACCCGTAGTCCGTCCGCTTGACCCAGGGTCGAACCACGAGCTGCACAGCAGAGTCCCCGAGTTCGTTGACCGCTACGATCGCCTCCGGGTCCTCGAGCACGCGAGGGTCAGCGGCGAGCACGTCCAGACACGTGCGAATCGCGGTGCCCAGATCATCATCGTATCCCACACCGATCGACAGATCGATGCGCCGCGTGTCGCTGACGGAATAGTTGACGATCGTCTGACCGAAGATCTTCGAGTTGGGGACTCGGATCTGGATGTTGTCACTCGTCGTCAGCAGACACGTGAAAATGCCGACCTCTTGCACGGTGCCCGCGGTTCCGCCCACATCTACGTAATTGCCGACGTCGAACGGACGGAATGTGAGCAGCATCACACCGGCGGCGAAGTTCGAGAAGGTGTCCTGGAACGCCAACGCGACCGCGAGGCCGGCCGCACCCAACACGGCGACGAACGACGCGGTGTTCACGCCCAGTACGCCCACGGCTGCGATGGCCACGAGCACGATGATCGTGACATGGATCATGCCGGCCAGGAACGGGACCAGGATGTCGTCGATCGCGGAAGCGGAGAGGGCCTCTCTGGCCAGCCGCTTCATGTGGCCAGCGATCATCCATCCGGAGATCAGGAGGGCAAGCGAACCCAGGACTCTTGGAGTCCATTGGGCGATGACACCGGAAACGATGTCGACGATGTCGTTGAAATCGGGCATGAGGCGCACCTGGAAGGCTGTTCAACGCAGGAGTGGAGCCCTCTCACGAGGGGCTCCGGTCCGGGACGTCAACAAGATGGCCTACGCCGCGATCAGTCTCCAGACCTGGGTCACCAGAAAGCAGACCGTGACGCCCATCACGACAGGCATGAGCGTCGCGACCGTCGTCCACTTCGCGCTGCGTGTCTCCTTGTAGATCGTGTAGATCGTCGTGGAGCACGGGTTGTGCAGTAGGCTGAAAAGCATGAGGCACACCGCAGTGAGCAGCGTCCAACCTCCGTCGCGCAGCAGGTCCCCGGTCACACCCACGCTGCCGAACTCGAACATCACGCCAGCCCCTTCACCTCCGGCCCCGGCGCCCGTGAGAACGGTCAGCATCAGGATGGTGGGGATGACGATCTCGTTCGCCGGGATCGCCACGACGTAAGCGAGCAGGATCACACCATTCATGCCTAGCAGAAGGCCGAGCGGGTCCAGCCACGCAACCGAGTGGTGCGCGAGGGTCAGCCCACCGACCGAGATGTTCGATATCAGCCAGATGACGGCACCCGCCGGGATCGCGAAGATCACGGCGCGCCAGAGCACGATCAGGGTCCGGTCGATGACCGACGTGTAGAGTGTCTGTAGGACACGCGGGGGGCGGTACGGCGGCAGTTCCAGGCTGAAGCTCGTCGCCTCTCCACGCAGCACCGTTCGGGAGAGAATCCACGAAGAGAAGAACATCATCACGATGCCGAGCAACGCGATGCCCACCACGGCAGCCGCGCTCACCAAGCCACCGAGCTGTGAGGGCGCGAGCGCTCCGATGAAGATCGTCGCAATGAGAATCTGCGTCGGCCAGCGCCCGTTACAGAGCGAGAAGTTGTTGGTGATGATCGCGATGAGTCGCTCGCGCGGGGAGTCGATGACGCGCGTAGCCACGACACCGGCGGCGTTGCACCCGAAGCCCATGCACATCGTCAGCGCCTGCTTGCCATGTGCGCCGGCCTTCTGGAACATCGAGTCCAGGTTGAAAGCCACCCGCGGCAAGTAGCCGAAGTCCTCCAGCAGCGTGAACAGCGGGAAGAAGATGGCCATGGGCGGCAGCATCACGGCAATCACCCACGCCGTAGCGAGATACACTCCGTCGATCAAGAACCCGTCGAGCCACCATGGCATCGACACCGCTGATGCGAGCTCGTGCAGCAACGGCCGGCCGTTCTCCACCAGCAGCGTGGCCAACATGGACGACGGCACGTTCGCCCCCTCGATCGTGATCCAGAACACGAGGGCCAGAATCAACAGCATGAGCGGGAAACCGAAGATTCTACTCGTGAGCCACGAGTCCAGCTTTCGATCGAACGCGAACCCCGCCTTCTTGAGGCCGCCCATCTGAACGCGAGCCGCCACTTCCTCCGCAGCCTCATAGGCTCGCTGCGTGACCACGTCGTGGAAGTCGGACGGCAGGTCCCAACGCAGGCGCATGGCCGCGTCGAGCACCTGCTCGCGGCCCCATTCCGGCGCCAGCTCGACCAGGTCGCCCGTGTCGTCCCGCGAGAGTTGACCCAGCTCTCCCGTGCGCACTGCCTCCTGCACGGCCTCGTCGGCGTTGAGCAGCCGTAGAGCGACCCAGCGCGGATTCGGGACCTGCGGGAATACGTCCTCGATCACGGGCACCAGACCGGTGATCGCCTGCTCGACGCGCGGCGCGTGGCGCGCGATGCGGATCTGTTGCCCGGAATGAACACCGGTCGCGACCGCGTGAACGGCATCGAGCAGTTCGTCCATACCGACGCTCTCGCGCGCTATGCCCTGCACCACCGGCACGCCCAGCTCCTTCTCGAGCTTCTTGGCGTCGATCGCGATGCCGTGTCTGCGGGCCTCGTCGATGAGATTCAAGAAGACCACAACCCGGTCAGTGATCTCCCGGATCTGGAGCACCAGGTTGAGGTTGCGCTCGAGGCGCGTGGCGTCCACGACCACGATCGTGACATCCGGCCGGCCGAACAGCACGAAGTCCCGAGCCACTTCCTCGTCGGCGCTGCCCGCCTGGAGCGAATAAGTGCCAGGAAGGTCGACAACCTTTACGCGTTTCCCCTCGTGCTCGAACGCGCCTTCCGCGCGCACCACCGTTTTGCCCGGCCAATTCCCGGTGTGCTGGCGGAGCCCCGTGAGCGCATTAAAGACCGTGCTCTTACCCACATTCGGGTTGCCGGCGAGCGCGACCAAGTAGTCCCACTTGCCCGGGCTAAGCCCGAGCTTAACCAGGCTTTGCGTACGATGCTGGGCGCAGGACCCACACGGGCTCGCGGACAATGTGGGCATCAGGTAGTGACCTCCACCTGGGTCTTGACACGCTCCACCAGAACCCACTCGGCCTGGCCACGCCGTAGCGCGATGAGCGCACCGCGAATGAGGTAGGCAACCGGATCGCCCGCAGCGCTCACCATCTCCGCGGTGATCTCCGTCCCCTTGACGACCCCGAGGTCGAGCAGGCGCCGACGCTGCGGGCCGCGGCACGCCGGGGAGAGGTCGAGTACGCGCCCGACTTCGCCCGGCGCCAGGTCGGCCAGCGTCTCTGACGGACCTTGCACTCTCTCGCCCTCGGCGAGTACGCGTACAGTTACGTTGCGGGCGTCTACGAGATCGACGGACGATTCACGGCCCCCGCTGACGACGCGCACGCGTTGGTTGTCCCGCGCCAAGACTTCGAGCCGCCCACCGAGGTGCAGACCCTGGGTGAGCAACGCGTCGAAGATCTCTCGCGGCTCATCCTCGAGGTGTACGATTTCGACCGTACGACCGGCGAGCACGCCCGCGAGACTCAACTGCTCCACCTCCGGCACGTGACCGCTCGGAGTGGGAATCGGGTCACCGTGCGGGTCCCAGCGCGGGTGTCCGAGCCGGGCCGAGAGTGCCTCGGCTTGCTCCTCGGACAGGCGGTGCTCTACACGCTCGGCCTCATCATGCCACTCGGTCGCCGGGACGCCGGTTCGGTCTGCCAGGTATCGCTCCCAAAGTCGGTGCGTACGCACGAGCCGCAACGCGGTGTCGCGCCCGTCCTCGGAGAGCGAGGGCCCTTCGTCACCGGTGTGGACCAGACCCAGCTCAGTGAGTCGCTGCAGCAGCATAGCAGCCTTCACGCGCGAGATCTCGAGACGACCGGCCAGGCTCTCGAGCGTGGCGATCCGACCGGCCTGCTCCCAGGTGTACACGTGCTTGATCGCGTCCTCTAGGCGGACCCGTTCGGTCAGCAGCGCCAAGCGCGCGAATCGCGCGTACACGCCCCGTCGCGGCCAAAAAACCACCGCGAGCAATGCGACCAGGAGCGCGAAGGCGGAGAGCGCGAGAGCGGGGTTGACCATTGCGGCTGCAGGGATTGGGTGGACGACGGGAGCGCCAAAGTTGGCCTTACCTAATTTAGTCTTGCCTAAATTTGTGTGACATCCCGTCGAGCGCAACCCCCCCTCGCTGCGGTCACGCGCCCAATGGCGTCCTGTGCTCGAAGCGAATCACGCCCGGCTCGGAGCCATCTCCCACTAGCTCGAACCCGATCCTGTGCAGTACAGCGATCGACGGAGCGAGGTCGCTCAGGGTCTCTGCCAGCCACGACGTACTCGACCCCCGGATCTTCCTAGGCGCGCTGCAATAGCCCGCGCGCGGCTTCCGTTGCGAATCCATGGCGCTGGAACTCGGGAAGCACAGAGTACCCGATCTCGACGCTACCGTCCGCCGAGGGCGGGCCCTTGAAGCCGCGGGCTCCAACCGCCACGCCGCGGCCGGATTCTTGCCGTCGCACGAAGTACCGGAAACCCCACTTCTCGAACACCTCGTCGTCCTGCAGGCGTCCGAGCATCCACGAGATGGCGTGGGCGTCGTATAACGGCGGCGGCCACGACTTGGAGATCTCGATATCCAGGATCTGCGAGAGAGCCGCCCGCCCCTTCAGGCCGGCGTCGAGCACCGGCGTAGTTCCGGAAAGCAGATTGAGGCGTTCGGTACGGATCGGCACTTGTCCTCCAGTTTGGTCGAGTCAAAGAAAAAGCGCGGGGCCCCTTCCAGCCAACCAGCCCCGATTACAAACTTGGGTCCACCGACCCGTTGCTAACGCCCGGAGCCGCAATGCAGCACGACACCATCGCCGTCATCGACTTCGGCGGTCAGTACGCCCATCTGATCGCCACCAAGATTAGACGGCGTGGCGTGCGGGCCGAAATCCGGCAACCCGAAGAACCTGTCGAAGCGTTCGAGGGCTATCGCGGCATCATCATTTCGGGCAGCCCCAGCCTGGCATCGCGTGGAGAGGACTCGCAGTACACCAAAGCGATCTACGATCTCAAGGTTCCCATCCTCGGCTTCTGCTTCGGGCATCAGGAAATCGCGCAGCACTATGGGGGTCAGATCGAGCACGGCGGTCGTGAGTGGGGTAAGGCCGACCTCCACATCGAGAGCGGACACCCACTCTTTCGCGGCTTGGAACCCGTCGAGCCGGTGTGGATGAGTCACTACGACTCGGTGGTCTCCGTCGGGTCCGATTTCGAGGAGATCGGTCACACCATCACGGGCGAGGCGAGCGAGCACCGTTTCGCGGCAATCGGATCGGACTCGCTGCGCCGCTATGGTTTTCAATTCCACCCCGAGGTAGACGACACCGTCCACGGTGACGAGATGATCGCCAACTTCGTGTTCGAGATCTGCGACTGCGCAGCCAGCTGGTCGATGGAGCAGTTCCTCGATGAGCAGATCGAGCGAGTACGCGAGCAGGTCGGCGAGCAGTCCGTCTTCCTGTTGGCTTCCGGAGGCGTCGACTCCACGGTCGCGGCGGTCCTGCTCGGCCAGGCGATCGGGCCGGGCCGGCTGCACCTGCTGCACATCGACAATGGGCTGATGCGGCTCCACGAGAGCGCCCACGTGCTGCGCATGTTCACCGAGCTCGGCCTCGACCGAAACCTCCATTTCGTCGATGCGGGCGACACGTTCCTCAAAGCGCTCGAGGGAGTCGCGGAACCGGAAGTCAAGCGTCGCAAGATCGGCGACACCTTCGTCGATGTCTTTCAGAACGAAGCGAAGCGGCTCGGCATCGAGCATCACCTGCTCGGGCAAGGAACGATCTATCCCGACACCATCGAAACCGGTGGAACCCAGCGCTCCGACACCATCAAGACACATCACAACCGGGTCCCGATCATTCAGGAGATGATCGAGGCAAGCCGCGTGGTGGAGCCACTCGCCGACCTCTACAAGGTCGAAGTGCGGGAGCTCGGGAAGCGCTTGGGCATCGAGCAGCGAGCGCTCTCGCGGCACCCCTTTCCCGGCCCAGGTCTCGGTGTGCGATTACTGTGCTCGCGCGGCGTGCAAGACAGAGAAGGATTCGAGACCATGGAGCCCCAGGTCGAACAGCTCGCCGCTCACTACGGGCTTCAGGCGAGGGTGCTCCCCATCCGGTCCGTGGGAGTGAAGGCCGACCTCAGGGCCTATGAGCACCCCGTGCTGCTGAGTGGCGACGTTGGCTGGCAGGTGCTGCTCGATGCGGTGTCCGCGATCACGGCTCAGGTGCCGGGCATCAACCGATGCGTTTGGAACCTCGGTAGCGAGCATCCGGCGCGAGCGACGGCCGTCGAAGCGTACACGACTCGCGACCGCCTGGACGTACTGCGCGAAGCGGACGCTATCGTCATGGAGGCCCTTCGGCGGTTCGACCTGTACGACGACGTATGGCAGTGTCCGACGGTGCTCGTCCCGCTCTCGCTCACGGACGAGCCTGGCGAAACCGTGATCGTGCGTCCGATCCGGTCTCAACGAGCCATGACGGCGACGCCGGTCGAGTTGCCTGCCGTACTGGTGTCCGAGCTCCGAGATCAGGTTCTGGGCCTGGACGGAATCACCGCACTCGCTTTGGACGTGACGTCGAAGCCTCCGGGCACGATCGAATGGGAGTAGCGGAGTGGCTCCCCGCTAACCTGCGATCAAAAAGTGACCACGAAGTCGAAGCGGTACACGTATTGTAGAAAGCCGCCCTGCCCGAGCACGGCGGTCCGGTCGTACTTCGGGACGTCGTCGATAAGGATCCCGAGCCGCACCGATTCCTCGGTGCCCTGGTCGTTCAACAGCTTCGCCGTGAAGCGCGCTTCAGGGTTGAGAACGTACAGCTCGGTGTAGTCCCCGGTGATCGTGATCGAGTCCAGGTTGTTGTAGAGGAAGTCCCCCGTACTCAAAATATCGAAGCTCGTTGACACCAGGAGTATGAGCGGCTGCGACACCGATGCCGATGCCTCGATCAACACGGTTGCAGACGTCGGCGGATTGTCACCGTCCGAGCATCCCACCCAGAGGAGTGCCATGGCCAGCGCCACGACGCGACGATCAACTCCAAAAATGTTCACAGCCATCCGCTCCGATCTGTCGAGATCCGCCCTCATTTGGTTACTCTGCTTCCCGGCTCCGGTTACCCGTCCGCCGGCCTTTCGGTCGGCGGGCCTCGCAGCCGCCGTTCGTCCTAACCATCTTCTCGCATGCTGTTCCTCGTCGCCGCACTCGCGGCACCAGCGATCGGGCCGGCGCTCTATGGCGGCCTCCATGCACATCCCAAAGCCGTGCGCCTGGTCGACGGCTTCGTTTATCTGGCGGTACCACTTCTGGTGGCGTGGCAGGTCGTGCCGTTCGCACGGGAGGATCGCGGCCTCGTCGTGCCTTTGCTGGTGCTGGCAGGCCTAGTCCTGCCGAACCTGTTCGAGCGGGCGTCACGTGCGTTCGAGGCGCACACCGACAACTTCGCCATCATTGTGGGGCTCTCCGGTCTGGCGCTTCACGCGCTTCTGGAGGGAGCCGCCTTGGGAAGCGGAGGCACCGTTGCATTGGCGTTCGGGCTGGCCATCGTCCTACACCGCATTCCCGTCAGCCTGGTCATCTGGTGGCTCATCCGCCCGCGGCACGGCACGTGGGCGGGCGTCGCGGGCGTCGCGGCGATCGTGCTCGCAACCCTGGTCGGTTACTTGCTCGCTGCGAGCCTGGGTAGCGGCGAGCACGGATCCGGGGTCGAATACTACCAAGCCTTCGTGAGCGGCACCCTCGTGCACGTAGTCTTTCACCAGGGCCGTCACGATCACCAGCACCACCATCACCACGAGTGAGGTAGCGCAATGGCACGCCCGCCCGCACCGCTGCAGGACTCTATCAAGTCCTTTATCCGCACGGTCCCAGACTACCCTCACGAGGGCATTCTCTTTCGAGACATCACCGGACTCCTGGAGAACGCTCACGGATTGCGACTGGCGGTGGACAGCCTGGCGGAGCGGTACGCCGGCAAGGGCATCGACCTGGTGGCGGGAATCGAGGCTAGAGGGTTCATCTTCGGAACCGCCGTCGCCTACAAGTTGGGTGTCGGTTTCATCCCCATTCGCAAGGCCGGCAAGCTGCCGGGCGAGGTGGTTGGCGTGGACTACCAGCTCGAGTACGGAACCGACCGCATGGAGATGCACGCTGATGCGGTTTCGCAGGGTGACGACGTTCTGCTCGTCGATGACCTGATCGCCACCGGAGGCACTGCGTCGGCTGCGGTCGAGCTGATCCGAGGAGTGGGAGGCACAGTCGTCGAGGCCTGCTTCGTGATCGACTTGCCCGAACTCGGAGGCACAGACCGACTTCGGGCCCTCCACTGCGACTGCTTCACCCTCTGCGAGTTCGAGGGCGCGTGAGCGGAGGCTTCTAGCCGCCTGCGGGCTCCTAGATGACCTCCATCGCCGCCACCGGGATCCAGCCGACCTTCCCGTCGTCGAGCACGATTTCGGCCCACTGCTCGGTGCGTTGATCGATGCGGACGCGACTGCCCTCATGCAGTTCGAAGACCGTGAGATCGTCGTCTTCGGTAGGGGCCGAGCGTACCGATACGGCCTCGACGAGGATGACCCCTCGTTCGGGCTGACCGACCTCGAACTCGCGCGCCGCGAGGTTCGAGCCAAGCAGCACGACCGTTGCCGCTCCCACCGCGACTGTAAGGCCGCCCATGCGCCGCGGGCCTTCTGCCGTCAGGAGAATTCGGGCCAGAGCTCCGCACGTGAGCGCGAGCCAGGAAAAGGCCACTATGACGAGCAAAGCCGAGCGGGGGATCAGGTTGACCCACCACGAGACAGCGGAAAGCAGCCAGAACCGGGGTAGAGGTTCGATGTCGTCGGCGCTGAGGCGCACAGCGAGCTCCAGATTCGCCAACGCGTCGGCGTGACCCGGCGCGAGCTTCAGGGCGCGTTCCCAGCCCAGAATCGACTGGCCGAGCTCACCCATTTGGAAGTATGCGTTTCCGAGATTGTAATGGAGGTCGGGGCTCTCGAAGCCGCCCGCGCGTACGGCCTGGTACGCCTCCACTGCCGCCGCGTAGTCCTCCGCCTGATAGAACTGGTTGCCCTGGACGAAGATCTCCTGCTGCGCCGAGGCCGGCACCGTCGCAGTCGCCGAGATCACCGACGCGGCAAGGAGAGCGCCGGCCCACCAACTCGGAAGCGACGAGGCTCTCATCGAATCTCACCGCCGAGTGCGGTCATCGCCTCGCCGGCCTGCTCGAGAAACTGTACGCGCTCCTCCACGTCGGCGCCGACGGGCGCGTAGCGTTGCCGGTCGCACTGCTCGAGACAACGCAAAAAGTCTGACGTGACCTCTGTCGAAACGCCTCGGCCCGCGAGACTCATGCGTAGCTCGCTGATCTGCATCCCGGCCTCCGCGACATTCAGCCTATCCGCGACGAAGCCCCGCAAGGCGTTCGCCACCTCGCCAAAGAAGGCACGGGAGTCTCCTCCTTCCATCAGACGTCGGGCCTCGGCAAGCCTCTTGTTGGCTACGCGCCCCGCGCGTCGTCCGCGAGCGTACGCCACGTCGCCCTCCAGCCGGTCCCGGTGCCGACGAAGGCCCAGCGCTCCGAGAAGCGCCGCCATCGGGAGCAGGAAGAACGTCCAGAACGCCGCACCCTGGAACAGGAACCGCTCGACGGAACGCAACGCACCATCCCCGAGGCGGATGAAGCGAATGTCCTCACGCAGCTGAGTGACACCAAAACGCTGGAGTGACACCGGCACCTCGTTGACCTCTCCCGTGACCTCGAGCAAGACCTCGTCCGTGCTGGCGGTCCGGTAGCGCCCGCTGGCGGCGTCGAAGTAACCCATCGACACCGATGGGATCGCCCGCTGGCCCGGCGTGCGCGGGATCAAGACGTACTCGAAAACCTTGCTGCCGGAGAGACCGTCGCCGGAAGGTTGCACCGACTCGGTGACCTCGGGCGGGAAGACCTCGAAGTCGCGGGGAAACTCGAGCACGGGCTCAGGCACCGCTCGCAGGTTGCCCTGTCCCGACACGCGGATCGTGAGCGTGACCGCGTCGTTCGCGTCCACCGTGTCACGATCGACTTCGGCCGTGATGTCGAGAGAACCCACCACGCCGCTGAACGGCTCTGGGCGCCCCGGAGGCAGCGGTTCGACCTCGATAGTCAGTGAATTGGAGAGTACTGACGTGGGAATTATCGAGGTGCCGAAGAGGGAGCTGCGCCCGAAGATGCCATCGAACGGGTCCCTCCTGCCCCTGAGGCGCACCTGCGCCTCGATGCCGAGAGGTTCGATGGTGCGCTGACCGGCTCCAGTAGGAACGAGCGCGATCCTCTGGATCACTGCCGTCGCGTACTGCTGTCCGTCCCGAACTCGCTGCTCCACCTGTGGCTGAGTAGCCTGCGCTAGATCTTCGACCCAGAACCCCTCACGCTCCGGCACGGAAGTGAGACCATAGGAAGTGACGTCCACTTTGGTCCAGATTCGATATTCTATCGTGAGCGGTTCACCGACCAGCACCGTGGTCCGTGACGCCTGCGCTGTGACGAACAGATCCGCGGCCGCGATCCCGTCAATCTCCGGCCGCCCGCTCGAGGTAGGCGGCGAGGGAGGAGCAGAAGATACGGTGAGCGGGAGCGCGTCGGTGCTATAGACCTGCCCCGCAACCTCCACCTGGAGCGGATCAATCTGGAATGTCCCTTGTTGGAGCGCCTGGAAGCGATACTGAACCGTGAACGTCACAGTCGTTCGGCCAGCGAACATCTCCGTGGACGTGGACGTCCCGCTGCCCAGGTACTGAGCAAAGGCCGCCAGGTCCGGCAGAACAGGGTCGCGATCGACCGAGCGGACGCCCCTGACCTCCAGGTTGAGCACGAACTGCCTGCCTACCCCCACTGTGCTGCCTGGCGTCAGATACGCCCGTACGCCCACGGTTTGAGCCTCGAGCGCCGGCGCACAAAGCAACAAGAGTGCGCACAACGCTAGGCGCGGGGAGCAGTGAAGGCGGGGAAAGCGAGACACGGCTACCAGATCTTCTTGGGCTTGCGACCCCGAGCGGCTACCGGCTTCCGGTTGACGTCACTGGGGTCCTCGCGGATGGCGTCCAGCAAGCTCTCGGCCTCCTCAGGGGTCATCTCGCCGGGCTGCCGTTCCTGCTCCTGCTCTCCTTCGGGCGGCGGCTCCTCTCCCTCCGGCGGCTGCTGTTGGTCTTGTTCCCCGTCCTGCTCGTCCTGCTGGTCTTCACCCTCCTGGTTCTCCTGGTCCTGCTGATCTTGATCTTGTTGTTGGTCGCCCCGCTGGTCCTGAGGCTCGTCCTGCTCTTGCTCCTGCTGCTCTATCTGCTCCAATACGCGCTCGAGATTGTGCTTCGCGTCGGCGTCATCAGGATCGAGGCGCAGCACCTGCTTGAAAGCCTCCAGGCTCGGCTCCAACTGCTGCCCGCGGTACAGCGAATTCCCCAGATTGTACCAGGCCGCCCCGGCCAAATCCGGGTCGCCGGACTCGATCGCCTGTTGGTACGCCTCCATCGCCCGCTGGAAGTCCTGGCTCTGGTAGAGCGCGTTTCCAGAGTTGAAGCGGATGAGCGAAGACTCGGGGTCGTCGCGCAAAGCCTCCAGGTACATCTGGTGCGCCTCCTCAAACCTGCCTTCTCCATAAAGCCGGTTCCCTTCCGCCACCTGGTCCCGGCCTGCCTGTGCGGACCCCGGAGTCGGCATCATCGCCAACGCGCACGCTGCCGCGACCGCGACGGCCCACCTCCACCTCGTCATTCGAACCTCCCCAGCCAAGCCTCGGGCGTGCGTCTGCGCTCCGAGATCATGAGCTCGGCGATCAGCAGCAACAATGCGAGACCCAAAAAGATCTGGTACTGCTGCTCGAACTGCGTGATCTGCTGATCATCGAGCACCTCACCATCCTTACTCGCGATCTCGTCCACTAGATCCTCGAATCCTGTGCCGCCGGCTCCCACCCTCACCACCTTCGCGTCGATCAGCCTCCCGAAATTGGCGAGCGTTTCTTCGCCCACGCGCGTGGTGACCACGTTTCCCTCTTCATCGCGCAGGAACCCCTCCCTCTGCCCTTGATCGTCATAAAGCGGGATCGGAACGCCTTCGGTCGACCCGAAGACGACGAAGTAGACCTGGACGCCACTCCGGCGCGCACGCTGCATTTCTTCACCGAAGCGCTGCTCGTGATCCTCTCCGTCGGTCACCATGATCAAGACACGGGCATCACGCGCGCCTTCGTCCAACGCGTCGAGCGCGACCTCCAGCGCCTCGCCGAAGTCGGTTCCCTGCACCGGCATGATGTCGGGGTGCATCGCGCCCAGGAAGAGCGCCGCGGCGCTGTAGTCGATGGTGAGCGGACTCTGGACAAACGCGGTGCCCGCAAACGCCACGAGACCGATGCGGTCCCCGTCCAGCTGACTCATGAGGCGGAAAATCGCGAGGCGCGCTCGCTCTAGGCGGTTGGGCGCGACGTCCTCTGCCAGCATCGATTGGGAGAGATCCACCGCGATCATGATGTCCTGACCAACGCTGCGCACTGTCTCGATGCGCGTGCCGAACTGAGGACGTGCCAACGCCACGAGAGTGAGCGCCACCGCCGTGACGCGTAGGATCGCTTTGGCGCGCCTCGCAGGTAGGCTCACCGATGCCGCGAGCCGATCCATGAGCGCTGAGTCCCCAAAGCTCGCGAGGGCGTTGCGACGGCTCCATGCGGCATACCAGAACACTGCCACCATCGCCGGAACGACTAATAGGGCCAAAAGCCACTCGGGAGCGCCGAATCGGAACATGTGCGCCTACGGAAGCTTGCGGAGCACGGTCTGCGCGAGACCGACTTCCATCAAGAGCAGGAGGAGTCCGAACGCGAGCACAACAGGGAAGCGCTCGGCGTATTGCATGAAGTTTTCCACCTCGATCTCGGTCCTCTCCAACTGGTCGATTTCCTCGTAGATGGAAGTGAGGCTTTCATTGTCCGTGGCACGGAAGTACCGCCCACCGGTGAGCTCGGCGATCTCCTGCAGGGTAGGCTCGTCGATATCGACAGGCATGGGCACCAAGCGCGTGCCGACCAGCGGGTCGGCTATAGGAACCGGCGCGTTGCCCCTGGTACCCACGCCAACGGTATACACTCGTACTCCCAACGCCTGCGCCATTCTCGCCGCGGTGACCGGTCCGATCTCGCCCCGGTTGCTACGCCCGTCCGTGAGCAGAATGACCACCTTCGACTCGGCGTCAGAGGCCTGCAGCCGCTTTACGGCCGTGCCCAGCCCCATGCCGACCGCGGTGCCGTCCTCGATGATTCCCACCTGCAATTCGCCTATCAGGCTCTGCACCACGCTGTAGTCCAAAGTCAGCGGCGCCTGGGTGAACGCCTCTCCGGCGAACGCGACCAGACCGATGCGGTCGTTGCGGCGGCCACCCACAAAATCCGCGGCGACCCCTTTGGCAGCCTGCAAACGATTCGGCTCCAGGTCCTCAGCCAGCATCGAGCTCGAGACGTCCATCACCATGATGATGTCGATGCCCTCCGTCAGGAGGGTCTCCGACGTGATCCCGGTCTGGGGGCGAGCGAGCGCGACAATCACCGCAGTGACACTAACCGCGCCCAGCAGGGCCGGCACCCGAGGCAACCAAACACTGATACCGTTGCCGGCCTGCCGCGCCATGTCCAACGCCGAGAAGCGGAGCGCGCCCGTTCGTCGCTCGCCGCGTGCGCCCAGCCAGTAGGTCAGCGGGACAATCGCCAGTAGGCCCAGTACCCAAGGATCCTCGAAGCGGAACATCAGGAGACGACCTGTTCGGGGGAGGACGACGGCTCCGCTTCGGCCGTTTCGCTGTCGGCCGCCGGGCGGACACGGTCCGTCTCGACGCTGAGCGTCCCAACGACATCCGACCCGCCGTTTTCCGACCCACCGGTATCCGACACCACATCGGCATGATCCGGGACGCTCCCTGTCACGAGGTCGCGGCCCAGTTCCAGAATCTCCTGCGAGGCCTCGAGCGTCGGCCGCACCTTGGCGAATTTCACCATGTCGCACTGGTCCAGGAAGCGTCGGAGCCCGTCGACGAACTGGCCCTGAGCACCGACGCCGCGAAGTCCGTCGACCACCTCCCGCGTCGTCATCTCCAGCGAGGGCACACAAAACCGTGCTTCGACGTAGGTGCGCAAGACTTCGGACACCTCGATGTGGTACTCCTTCACCTGGCCGCGCTCGAGCATGGGGGACGACTCGATTCTCGCGATCGCTTCGAGCGCCACTTCGTGCGCGGGCCGCGGCGGGGGGCCAACCTCCCCGACTTCGTCTTCGCCATTCCGGCGACTCCGCCGGTGCAGTCCGTACGCCGCAGCGAGCGTCACGAGCGCAAACAAGAGCCACAGGCTCACCGTCACCACGCCAAGCGGGATCCCGAGCGGTCCACGAATGTCCCGAATGTCGCCGCCTTCGTCCGCTCCCACCGAGACGACCTCGATCCCGAAACGGTCCGTGGAGAGCGTTTCCCTCGCTTCGCCCGGACCGACCACCTGGACGTCGAAGCTGGGGATCTCCAACTCACCCAATTCGAACGCCGCCATCGTCAGAGTCACGCTCGAGCGAGCGCGACCGCCCACGTTCGCGGGAGCAGCGGTCTGCGCTCCGAGCAACTCGAACGGCGCCAGATCGAGCGAATCGGGCCAAACGACCCTAGCCCCTACAGCGTGCTCCACTGTCACGGTCATCTGGATTCGCCCACCGACCGTTACCAGGGTGGTATCGACGTCATTGCTGATGCGCGCGTCTTGAGCAGCGAGCGGTGCGACAGCCAACATGCACGCGCAGACCACGAGAGTGCCGGGGAACCTGAGTCGACCTCTCATCGGCGCCGTCGCATTCGCTCTTTGAAGAAGCGCATCAGCGGCCGCACATACGGCTCTCCGGTCTCAATGTCGATGACATCCCCCCCGCCACGCCGCAGCGTGCGGTCCAACTCTTCGCGGGCGGAGCGAGAGCTCTCTCTGAAACCCGCGCGAAAGCGAGGGTCGGAAGTGTTGACCACGAGGCGTTCCCCCGTCTCTGGATCCTCCAGTTCGAGCAAACCCACGGAAGGGATCTCCCTCTCACGCAGGTCGCCCACGCGCACAGCGATCATATCGTGCCGCCGGCCCGCCACCGCGAGTGACTTCTCGAAGCCGGCGTCGCGGAAGTCCGATACCAGGAAGGTGACTGCCCTCTTCCTCTGAACATGGTTCAGGTAGTCGAGCGCGGCCGTGATGTCGGTGCCACGACCCTCGGGGCGGTGGTAGAGCAGCTCACGCAGGACGCGCAGGACGTGGCGCTTGCCCTTGCTGGGAGGCACGAACTTCTCGACGTGGTCGGAAAAAATAATGAGACCGACCTTGTCGTTGTTCTTGATGGCGCTGAACGCGAGCAACGCGCAGATCTCGACCGCGACCTCGCCTTTCAGCCGCTCCTGGGTGCCGAAGTCTCCGGAGGCGCTCACGTCGACAACGAGCATGACGGTGAGCTCACGCTCCTCCTCGAAGACCTTCACGAAGGGGGAGCCCGTGCGCGCGGTCACGTTCCAGTCGATAGAGCGGATGTCGTCCCCGTACTGATACTCCCGGACCTCGGCGAAATTCATGCCGCGACCCTTGAAGACCGAGTGGTATTCTCCCGACAGGACCTCATTGACGAGGCCTCTCGTGGAGATCTCGATCCGCCGAACCTTCTTGAGGATCTCGCGTGGTATCATGCTTCCGCCTACGGCACCTCGACGCTGTTGAGGACTCTCGTCACCACGTCCTCGGGAGTGACCTCCTCGGCTTCGGCCTCGTAGGTGAGCAACACTCTGTGACGCAGCACGTCCATGCCCATCGCGCGCACGTCGTCCGGGGTCACGAATCCTCTGCCGTTCAGGAAGGCATGCGCGCGTGCCGTCTTCGCGAGGCAAATCGTCGCTCGAGGTGAGGCGCCGAAGGAGATCAGGTCCGCCAGATCCGGAAGCCCGTGTGCCGCCGGATCGCGCGTAGCGAGCACCAGGCTCACGATGTAGCGCTCTACCTGCTGGTCCATATAGATCATCTCGACCGCCTTCCGGGCTCGAATGATCTCTTCTGCGCTCACGACTGGCTTGATCTCGGCGGGCGCACCACTCGACATGCGCCGCATGATCTGAAGCTCTTCGTCGGCATCGGGATAGCCGATCGAGAGCTTGAGCATGAAGCGATCGATTTGCGCTTCCGGCAGCGGGTACGTGCCCTCCTGCTCGATCGGATTCTGAGTCGCGAGCACCAGGAACGGATCGTCGAGCTTGTACGTGTTCTCGCCGATCGTGACGGTGTGCTCCTGCATGGCCTCCAGCAGCGCGGACTGCACCTTCGCGGGCGAGCGGTTGATTTCATCGGCCAGAATCACGTTCGCGAAGATCGGCCCCTTCTTGGTCTTGAACTCCTGATCCTTCGGATCGTAGACCAGCGTCCCGATCAGGTCTGCGGGAAGAAGATCCGGGGTGAACTGAAGGCGACGGAACTTCGTGTCGATCGCGTCAGCGAGCGTACGCACCGTGAGCGTCTTCGCCAGGCCAGGAACGCCCTCCATGAGCACGTGGCCGTCAGCGAGTAGACCGATCAACAGACGTTCGACCATCGTCTTCTGTCCGACGATGACACGACCGACCTCAGCGAGCAGGCGGTCCACGAACCCACTCTCCTGCTGGATCTTCTGCTGGATGACTTCGATGTCCAAAGTCTTCGATTCGGTCATGTGCTGTTCGATGTGGGAGTTCGACAGGCGTAGTTCATCGCGGCAATGGTAATGGATGCATGCGCGCGCGGAAGAGTTGGCTGGCCCTACGAGAGCGCTCCCCTAGCAAGATCGCGCGACGCGCCGCACATTCTCTGCCCACTTGTACCCAACGCAGACCCGGAGGGTTGAATTGAATTCGCGTGTCAGCCGATCGCCGAGGCCACTTCTTGGTTCTGCGGTCATATGCGCCCTGGCCGCAGCCGCTTTCTTGCCGGCCACGGTTCAGGCCCAGAGCGGCAGCATCCCAAGGCTCGCCGACGGCCACCCCGACATCAACGGCATCTGGCAGGCCCTTGGTAACGCCCACTGGGACATCGAGCCCCACACAGCGCGGGCCGCTCTAGCGATGCAGCCCGGCCCGGTCGTTCCCGTGCCGAGGCACGAGATCGTGGCCTTCGGCGCTGTAGGTTCGGTTCCTTCGGGTAACGGCATCGTCGTCGGCGGAGAGATCCCCTACCTGCCAGCAGCGCTCACCATGCGGAATGAGAACCGCGAGAACTGGCTCGATCGGGATCCGGAGATCAAGTGCTATCTGCCCGGTGTTCCGCGCGCCAACTACATGCCGTACCCGTTCCAGGTCTTTCAGAGCGAGAGCAAGGTCTTCTTCGTGTACGAGTATGCAGGCGCCGTGAGAGACATCTACCTCGTGGACCCAGGCCCGGCTCAGGTCGACACTTGGATGGGCCAATCAGTCGGCCGCTGGGACGGCGACGTCTTCGTGGTTGAGGCTGCCGGGTTCAATGGCTCGGCTTGGCTGGATCGCTCGGGCAACCACTTCAGTGCGTCGCTCAAAGTGACCGAGCGGTACACGATGACGGGCCCCGACCACATGCTCTACGAGGCGACGCTGGAGGACCCGAACACGTTCTCCCGCCCGTGGACCATCAGCTTACCGCTCTACCGCCATGTCGCCGAGAACGCGCGACTGGGTCAGTTCAAGTGCGTTGAGTTCGTGGAGGAGCTCATGTATGGTCACCTGCGCAAGAACCCCGTTGGCAGATAGGAGGGTGTTCGAGGTGCAACGATTCGGACCGCTGATGCTGCTCGCAGCAGCCTCGATGCTGGCGGTGACGCCCTCGGCCATGGAGGCGCAGCAGACCAACGAGCGGTGGGTCATGCCGCGTACGGCCGATGGTCACCCAGATCTGCAAGGCAGCTGGTCCAACGCAACCATGACGCCGCTGGTGCGTCCACCTGGAGTACGAGCCGTCTTGACTCCGGATCAGGTCGCCGCGCTCGAGGGCGGCCAGCAGGACTTCATCAGAGAACAACTGGCGGACAGTGACCCCGATCGCGGCCTACCCCCCGTGGGTGGCGAGTTCACGGGGAATTTCCTCTTCGACGCGGGCGGCGGAGCGGTAGGCGGGTACAATTTCTTCTACATCGATGGCGGCGACGACATCGCCGTCTTCAATGGCGAGGCCCGCAGCTCATTGATTGTCGACCCGCCGGACGGCCGTAGGCCGCCGCTCTCGGAGGAGGGACGCCGACGGACGGGCAAACGCTTCGCATCCCAGCGACAGTTCGGGGCGTACGACAACCCCGAGAACCGGCCGCTGGAGGAACGCTGCATCATGTCGTTCGGCTCCAACGGCGGCCCACCGATGCTGCCCAACTATTTCTACAACAACAACTACACGATCGTGCAGACGGCCGATTACGTGATGATCATGACCGAAATGGTTCACGATACACGCATCATCCGCCTCGGTACTCCCGATCCACTGCCGGCAAACATACGTCCATGGTTGGGTGACTCGTGGGGGCGGTGGCAGGGTGACACGCTCGTGGTGGAGACGACGAACATCCATCCAGAGCAAAACCTGGCCGGTTACCCCCCGGCCGCTTTCAAGCCGTCGGAGAATATCAAGGTGACGGAGCGCTTTACACGGGCCGACGAGCACACCATTAATTACGAGTTCACCGTCGACGACCCTTCGATGCTCAGCGGACCGTTTAGCGGCGAGTTGCCGTTCAAAGCGCTGGATGGGCTCGTATACGAATACGCGTGCCACGAGGGGAACTACGCACTCGCCAACGTGTTAATGGGCGCGCGAGCACAAGAGCGTGAAGGCGTGTCCAATCAGCCAGATACGAGGTAATCACATGCGAAAGATCTACACGACTTTGACCCTGGGTGCTCTGGCGCTCGTCGTAGCTACGATTCCGCTCGTGGCGCATCACGCGTTTGGCGCGGAGTTCGACAAGGACGCTCCCCTGCGGCTCGAGGGCCAGATCGTGAAGCTCGAGTGGGTGAACCCACACTCGTGGATCCATCTGGAGATCGAGGCAGAGGATGGCTCGACAGAGGTCTGGATGGTGGAGGGTGGCACACCCAACGTGCTGCTTCGCCGCGGACTGACCCGCGACTGCCTGGCGCCGGGCACCGTGCTCATCGTCGATGGCTATCAGGCGAAGGACCATTCGCTGAAGCGTGCCAACGGGCGCGACGTAACGTTTACCGACGGCACCAAGATGTTCATGGGTTCCTCCGGGACCGGTGCGCCGGGCGACGCTGAGCGCCTGGCTGCGCGGCAAGCAAGAGGTAGGTGCTGACACCGAGAAATCGGCCCAGGACGCTTCTCTAATACGCTTCTAGGAGTACCCGATCCAACGGCCAGCAGCCGGCTTCGGAAGGCTCAGCACCCACTGGCGGACGGGAAGGTGAGGGGCAGCACGTGAGCCGTGATGTGGGCGGCGACCTCGGCCATGCGGCGCGTATTACATGATGGACAGACGCCCCGGGATTTGCATGAGAACGGGAGGAGCCGCTCGTGGCCGCAGTCCTCACACCGTAGGCGAGCGAAGCCGTGGGCGAGGATGCCGCATCGTAAATACGCTCGCAGGTCCTTCTCCACCCATAAAGGGACACCGTAGCCCATGCGGTCGTTCTCGGTGGCTTGGGCGAGAAACGTTTCGAGATGGTGCTTGACCACCGGATAGAGTGGCGTGGTGGTGGTCCGGCGCGGCCGGTAGACGTGTTGGGCGCTGGCC
>DQPL01000036.1 GCA_015664885.1 Gemmatimonadota bacterium | reverse complement strand
GCGAGCAGCCCGCTTTTTCTCCACCTCCCTCTGAGCAGCCTTCGCCTTGGCCGCCGCTGCATCAATACCACAATGGGGGCAGGCTTCCGCTCTGCTAGAAACCTTTCCGCCACATTCTGGACACCGCTTGATAGCCATGCCCGAAAATGCCCCGCCCCACTCAGGCCCGCAACTGATTCGCGGGCACCGGACGCGCAAAACCGTGTTTATAGGTTCAGCGTCAGTGGCGTGGAATTGGGGGGGGCGGTACTGGGGTCTCGCCTGTCGGGAAAAGGGACCCGCGCCAGCTACCAAAATTTTTCAGGGAACGGTATTGCATGGGCGTCGGTGTGTGCGGTCCTGCACTAGCACCCCCCCGTGGTTGCGATGCTGGGGGGGGCCGCCCCCACTGGGGTCTCATGTTGACGACAGTATCTTGAGCGGGTCCTATGGCCCTACAGTCATTTCGTTAACCCACTCTGTTCGGAGGACTCTCATGCTCGGACTCAGAAGCGTCTCTTCACTCATCCTCGCGGGCAGTATGGCTGCGTGTGCGACGCAGACTGCACCCATAAACCACGAGACAGAGCGTTCTCAATTGGAGGCAGCGAACGTGGCGTTCACCGGGGCTATTTCGGCGTTTGACTTGGAAGGAGTCATGTCATGGATCGCAGAGGACGCGCTCTTCTATCCACCAGACGCCGAGATGCTCTCTGATAACGATTCGGTGCGTGACTTCTTCGAAGCGGGTATGTCGGATCCGAACGCAGCCGCCGAGTTCGAGCACCTGTCCTCCGCGATTTCGGAAGATGGCAGCATGGGCTATACAGTCAGCATGCTCCACTATACCTACACCGCGCCAGATGGAAGCGTTACCACGGACCACGAGCGAGACCTCCACGTTTGGAGGAAAGACAGTTCCGGCAATTGGAAGGTGACGCTCGACATGTGGAACTCTGGCTCTGGCGAGATGCAGTAGTCGAAGAGCGGTGTGGTCGTGATCCCGGTCAGGTTCGAGCGCCACCAATTTTTTTCGGGGAACGGTATCGCGGTGGCGGCGATGTGTGCGGCCCTGCACAAGCACCGCCCCGTGGCCGCCAATGAGGGGGGGCCTGACAGGAAAGGTCGATATCAGCCTCGAAATGGCTCCCGTGGCTCACTTATGGCTCACTCACGGCCAACCGGAGTCTATAGACAAAGCCCCCCAACCACATAAGTGCGTGTAGGGCACTCACTTCCCCAAACGCCCTCAGCAGGACTCGAACCTGCGACCTACTGCTCCGCTAGCAGAGTCTCGATATCCCGCACGATGCGAGCGAGCTCGACCTGCAGCGTTCCGGTGTAGACCCCGCGAATGCGACGGTGGGTGTCTAACAGGACCACGGTCTCGGTATGGATCAGCTCAGTCCCGGTCCTGTCGCCTGCGCCGGTATCGACGTCGACGAAGTATCCCTTGCGTGCGAGCTCGAGCGAAAGCTCGTGATCTCCCGTGAGCAGGTGCCATTTCCCCGGCACGATGCCGTTGGATGCCGCATAGCGCGCCAGCACGGGCACCGAATCGGCCTCGGGCATGATCGAGTGGGAGAGCAACAGCACGCGCTCGTCATCGAGGAACTCGTCCTGGACCTCGGCCAAGCGGCTGCGAAGAATCGGACAGACCTGTGCGCAGCTCGTGAAGAAGAAGCTGGCCAGGACTACATGACCGTCCAGGTCCTCACCTGTGACCGTCTCGTTGCTCTGATCGAGTAGCTCGAAGTCCGGCACCCGATGCACGTGCTCGGCGTCGGACTCCGACAGCCATTCGGGGGTGAGGTCGGCCGATCGGTAGTAGGGGAGACCATCCATTGGCGGTGCGCAGGCGTTCAGACCAGCGAGCGCCACGAGCGCCATCCAGTACCGCTTCATGAGGTTGCCACAACTGGCGCGTCGGACACGCATCCTTTGGCGCCGATCAGGCCGTAGCGGCGGCCGTCGCGCACGACGTAGTTCGCGCGCACACTACCGTCGACGTACCACATGCGCTGGGCGCCCGATTCGTGTCCGTGCTCGTAGCGGAACTGCTTGTAGAGCGTACCGTCCGGGAACCAGTCCAAGGCGATGCCTTCGAGCACCCCATCTCGGAAGTGATACTCGAACTTGACTTGGCCGTCGTCGTACCAGCCACGGTGGGTGCCGACCTCGGCTCCGTTGTGAAACCGGCGCTCATAGGCCAGTTGCCCGTTCGCGTACCAGGCACGCGACACACCATGCCGGACGCCGTCGCGATAGGGCGTCTGCTTCTCCAGTTTCACTCCGTCGCCCGGGGATACCTGGACGTAGTCCGCCTTGCCGCTCCATGCCAGCAGGCCGAGTGTGAGCACGGGCGCGACCATCACCCATCGTCGCCCGTTCATCCGGACACCGTGCCAGGGTTCCCGTAGAAGCCGTTGCCGTTGATGTAGGGGTCTTCGAGGGTGACGTGGTAGTGGTAGATACCGGCGGGGTAGTCGCCTGTAACGCCCACGTGCCCGTGGTAAGCGTCGAGGTCACCATTGGTGACAATGGCACCGCCCTCCTCTGGCCCGTACAGTGGGTAGCCGTCGAGCAGAAAGCCGATCAGCGTGTCCCTTCCCCGCGTAAGCGCGATGTGCAGCGGCTCCACGTGATAGTGGAGCCGCTGCACATCG
>DQPL01000130.1 GCA_015664885.1 Gemmatimonadota bacterium | reverse complement strand
TTCACATTTCATCGCCCTGGTCACCTCGGTAGCGAACGGAACGGCGACGATCACCGCTTCTTCGGGATTGGCTGAAGTGATCCCCTGAATCTGCGACCAGCGCAAGATCCTAACATTCGCGCTGGTCTCGTTTCAGGGGGTCACGTCAGCCAATCAGCCCCATTCTCCTATCCATTCGACGATGATGACCGGCGGCGGTCGCCGGTGACGGGTAGGTTCGCTAGCGCGACCCCGCTCCGTCGCTGACGGGCGTGCCCGGCTTGTATCCCCGCCCCAGCAGGACCCTGCCAGGTCGGGCCCCGGTGTGCTCACCGTCGTCGATCACCAGAGTGCCGTTGACGAGCACGTACGGGATACCGATCGCGTAGGACTTGGGGTTTTCGAACGAGTTCGTCTCGGCGATGCGAGCAGGGTCGAACACCGCGATGTCGGCCACGAACCCCTCCCGTACCTGGCCTCGATCCGCCAGGCCGAGAACCTGCGCTGGCAGTGAGGTCATCTTCCGCACCGCGTCCTCGAGCCCCAATACACCCTCGTCGCGAACGTAGTGACCGAGCACGCGCGGCACTGTCCCGTAGTTGCGCGGGTGCGGCACGCCGGCTGCCTCGAGGTTGATCGCGGACCCGTCGCTCGCCACGGAAACCCACGGCTGCCGCATGATGAGGCGTACGTCTTCCTCGGACATCGTGTGGAAGACGCCGCTGATGCTGCCGCCTTCAGCCGCCATCAGATCGATCACGACGTCGGCGGGATCGGCCACGCCCAACGCTGCGGCGATCTCCACAACGCGCATCCCCTCATACTGCTGGACCTCAGGGCGAGTCGCGCGAGCGAGCACGATTCCCTCCCACCATCCATGCTCCTGTGCCCAAGCGATGAAGTCGGGATCGCTCTTGATGCGCTCCCGCAGGGACTCGTCCCTGAGTCGTTCCGAGAAGCGCTCTCCGCCGCCCTCTCGCACCCACAGAGGGAAGAACGCGCTCCACCCGTGGAACATCGCCGTGTACGGATACTGGTTCGCCGTGATGTCCAGGCCGCGGGCGCGGGCGGCTTCGATCTGGGCAATGGAGCGATCGATCGTTCCCCAGTTCTCGCGTGCGCGCATCTTGAAGTGGAACAGATGTACCGGGATCTGGGCTTCCTCCGCCACCCGGATCGCGAAGTCGATCTCCTTCTCCTGCTCATAACCCTCGCTGCCATGGTGCGACGTGTAGTTGCCACCGTACGAGGCGACCACCTTGGCTAACTCGAGCACTTCTTCGGGGTGTTGAGGCCCACCGCTCGTGAACCTCGTCACGAGACCCCAGGCACCTTCCTCCATCGACCTGGCCGTGAGCTGTTTCATGCGATCCAGCTCGGCTGACGTCGCGGGGCTCTCCTCGAATCCTTTGACGACCCGGCGAACCTGATGGTAGGAGACGTGGCTGATGAGGTTCATCGAGATCCCCTGCCGCTCGAGCGTCTCGAAGTAGCCCGTGAACGTCGTCCAGTCCGCGTCGACGCCACCCCGCCCTCCACCACCGGTCAGGCCGTCCCGGGGCCCTTGGCTGCTGGACTCACCGGTGATGTCCAACGTCACACCTTGGCGGACCTTGCTCTGGGCGGTTCCGTCTCGTAGCAGAGCGCCGTCCGAGTGCGTGTGCAAGTCGATGAATCCGGGCGCGACCACCAGCCCCGTTGCGTCGATCACGCGTGTCGCGTCGGCGCCGGCCAGCGCCAGCCTGCCGACGGCCGCGATCCGTCCGTCCCGGATGCCGACGTCCGCCAAGAACCAAGGGTTCCCGGTGCCGTCCACGACGCGGCCGCCTGTGATCAGGACATCGTAGGGTGACGACTCCGCCTGCGCATGTACCGCTCTCGGCGTCGCGCAAAGTAGGAGTGCGAGTGGGATGATCCAGGTCGTGCGCCGGTCGATCATGGTCGTGCCCTCGGAAGAAGCTCGAGTCGTGGCTCTGCGCGGCAAAGGTGTGCGGGGACCGACCCTCAGCCAGCCCCGTGGCCAAGAATACACGGGGTTGATGGTTTTACAACTGGCCGGTCCCTGCTGCCTACTCACGCTAAAGCGAGTCGCGCTACCCAAGGCAATGGGAGGAAAGCGTACACGGTCGGCATGCCGCCCTCACCGAGCTCGGACTCGATGCAGTAGCGGCCCTCTAGGGCTGCGTTAAGGAGGGTGATGAGATCGTTCATGCGCTCAAGATGCGGCACAGGCCGGTGAACGGTAAGTAGGCCAGACAAGGCGAACGTCCGTAGGGCGACAGTGCGAAGCCGCCCCATCCCAAACCGTGCCAAAAACTGCACCGTTACCCACCGACACTGGCCGACGCAACTGACGCAGAAAGTGAGCATTCCCAACGCTGGCCGACGCCCACCGACCGCACTCGGGCGCTTGTAAGGCAGGTGCTCTAACCAAGCTGAGCTAAGCGCCCAAACCGTTGTGCTTAAACATCTTATGACGTGCTCCCAAGTGTGGTACCACTCCCTAGGTTAGACGTTGAGCCATCGGCGGTCCCTGGAGCTGGGGCATCCGGAGGAACCAAGGCGATGGTTTGACCGCCTCCGGGGCGGGGG
>DQPL01000119.1 GCA_015664885.1 Gemmatimonadota bacterium | reverse complement strand
GAAGAGCATTGGCTCGCGCACCCGGTTCAGCGGGACGACCAAGAATCGACGGCGAACATGGATGTGCTGCCAGGATACTCGTTCACGCCCGAATCCGACGCCTTGGTCATCTCCTACGGTGGAGGCATCTGGCGCGTGCCCGTCGACGGTTCCGATCCGAGCGAGATTCCGTTCACTGTCAACGCGCGCGTTGCGGTCGGGCCCGAGGTCAGCTTCGAGTACCCCATCGAAGACACACCGACCTTCATCGTGAAGCAGATCCGGAACGCTCGTCCGTCTCCGGACGGAAGCCGGATCGTCTTCACGGCACTCGATCGGCTGTACACGGCCACGCTGCCGGACGGCGTGCCAGAGCGGCTCACAGATGAGGAGATTGGCGAGTTCGAGCCGATTTGGTCACCAGATGGGAGCTCGGTCGCGTACGTTACGTGGGACGACGACGCGGGTGACGGCCACATCAAGCGGGTCTCGGCCGATGGCGGCTCGCCGTCGACAGTGACGACTGCGCCAGCATACTACCAGCAGCTGGCGTGGTCCCCGGACGGCGACCGCATCGTCGCCATCCGTTCCTCGCGCCGCAACGTGCAGGAGGCGATCGATCCGTTCATCGGGCTCGGTCTCGACGCCGAGTTCGTCTGGGTCCCATCAGGTGGCGGCGACCTCACGGTCATCGGACCAACGGGGGGTCGGCAACAGCCGCACTTCACGTCGGATCCGGACCGTATCTATTCCTACGGCCGTTCGAGGGCTGACCCGGTTGTGGGCTCCCCAGCGGACGGCCCGACCACACTCGCGCTCGTCTCCACGCGCTGGGACAACACAGATGTGAAGCAGCATCTGCGCGTCACGGCTCGCATCGACGTTTCCGCAGGCAGCGTAGCCGATGGCTACCAGCTGTCGGAGACGTCGGACTTGGTAATGCCGCAGGAGTTCGACGAGGACGGCGAAGCTAGGGAACTGATTCCGGAGCGTTCGGCGGGGCTGGTCCTGATGGCACCGCAGGGCGACATGGCGCTCGCGCAGATCGGGTCTGACGTATACACGATCATCGTGCCTCGGCTCGGGGCCACGGTGCCGACGGTGCAGGTATCCAAGCCCGACTCCGCCGCGGTACCAGTATCGAAGCTCAACGATCTTGGCGTCGAGTTCCCGACGTGGGGCGCGGACGGTCGTTCGGTGCACTGGTCGATCGGGAATGCCTTCCTGTCCTACGATCTCGACGATGCGGCCGGCGACGCGAACTACGTCGCGAGCGAGCAGCGCATCGAAGTGACCGCCGACCGGGATATCCCTCAGGGTACCGTCGTGCTGCGCGGAGGCCGCGCGATCACCATGAACGGTGGCGAGATCATAGAGAACGCCGACATCGTCATCACCAACAACCGAATCACGCGGGTCTCCGCAGGTCCAGGCGCGGTACCGGACGGCGCGCAGGTCATCGACGTCAGCGGCAAGACCATCCTGCCGGGCTTCGTGGACACACACGCGCACATGTGGAACCTGCGGGGCGTCCACTGGGCCAGGCCGTGGATCTATCAGGCGAACCTCGCTTACGGAGTCACGACTACGCGTGATCCGCAGACCGCCTCGACCGACGTGCTCTCCTATGAGGACATGGTGAGAGCGGGGAAAATGATGGGTCCCCGCGTCTACTCGACCGGCCCGGGGGTGTTCTCGGGCGACGCGATCCGCAGCTACGAGCACGCCCTGAGCGTGTTGCGGAAGTACAGCGACTACTACGACACCAAGACTTTCAAGATGTACATGTCGGGTAATCGCCGGCAGCGTCAGTGGCTCATCATGGCAGCGCTCGAGCTCGAGCTCATGCCGACCACCGAAGGCGGCCTCGATTATCGGCTCAACATGACGCACGCCATGGATGGATATCCCGGTGTCGAGCACACGATGCCGATCGTGCCCGCGTACAACGATGTCGTCGAGCTGTTCGAGACGTCGGGCACGACCAACACCCCCACGCTGCTGGTGTCCTACGGCGGCCCCTGGGCGGAGAACTATTACTACACGCATGAAAACGTGGTCGGCGACGAGAAGCTCAACCACTTCACGCCGAAGCGCGAAATCGACTTCAAGGCGCGCCGCCTCCAGACAACAGGCCCGGGGCCGGGTGGCTGGTTCATGGACGAGGAGTACGCGTTCAAGAAACACAGTGCTTGGCTAGCCGACTTGGTGGAGGGCGGCGGCAATACGGGCATTGGCAGTCACGGACAGCTCCAGGGGCTCGGCTACCACTGGGAACTTTGGACGCTTCAGAGTGGGGGCATGGACGAACACGACGCGCTACGTGCCGCGACCATCATGGGCGCGAGCGCGCTCGGCCTGGCCGGCGATGTGGGCTCGATCGAAGTCGGCAAGCTCGCCGACCTCGTGATTCTCGACGCCAACCCACTCGACGACATCCGCAACTCCAACACCGTCGATCGCGTGATGATGAACGGCAGACTGTACGACGGCGATACCCTGGACGAGCTGTGGCCGCGGCAACGCGCTGCTCCGGACGAACCGTGGAGGAATACCGCGCCGAATGTACAGGCTGGGATCCGAGGAGGTGCACGATGAACGCGCGCGCGAGCTCGCTCGGCCGACGGTTCGGTCACGCTGCATTGGCTCTAGCAGCGTGCGCTGTAACGGCGCTCCCGCTCAATGCACAGGGCCGCGGTGGCGGCGGCAACGACGATGATCCGCCGCTCTCGCTCGAAGCGAGCCGAACCGCGGAGTTCACCGCCACCGAGGGCACTTGGCTTTCGCTGGACGTGAGCCCCGACGGCCAGACCATCGTCTTCGATCTGCTAGGCGAGCTCTACACCATGCCCATCACCGGTGGCACGGCGTCTCCGTTGCTCACCGGAATGGCATTCGACGTGCAGCCGCGCTTCAGCCCGGACGGAGAGTCCGTGGCCTTCATCTCGGACAAGAGCGGCGGCGACAATCTCTGGACCATGAGGCTCGATCGAACGGACACCACGCAGGTCACGCGAGGGAACAATTCGCTGTACGTCTCTCCCGAGTGGACACCCGACGGGCAGTACATCGTGGTAAGTCGCTCGGCGGGGTTGGGTGGGGCCGCGCGTCTGCAGATGTACCATGCGGAGCGGCGCTCTCCGCTCGCGATCTCGGGCATTCCGGAGACGCGCAAATCCCTCGGCGCTGCGTTCAGCCCGGACGGCCGCTACATCTGGTACGCGGGCGGGATCGGTGACTGGCAGTACAACGCACGCCTGCCGAGGTATCAGCTGTACCGGTTCGACCGCGAGACCGCGACGTCGACCACCATGAGCAACCGCTACGGGTCAGCGTTCCGACCGGCGATTTCGCCAGACGGGCGTTGGCTGGTCTACGGCACACGCGAGAACAGCGAGACAGGCCTCAGGAAGCGTGACCTCGAAACCGGTGAAGAGTCCTGGTTGGCCTATCCGGTGCAGAGGGACGATCAGGAGTCGCGTGCGCCGCTCGATCTGCTGCCGGGATACTCGTTCACGCCGGATGGCGCTTCGATCATCGTCTCCTATGGCGGCAAGATCTGGAACGTGCCCATGGCCGGCGGAGTGGCGACCGAGATCCCGTTCGAGGTTCCGGTGGAGCTCGCGATCGGCCCAGAGGTGAAGTTCGCGTACCAGATCGATACCACCGAAATGGTGACTGCGAGGCAGATCCGGAGCCCGGTGGCTTCTCCTGACGGCAGCCAGGTCGTGTTTACGGCGTTCGACCGCCTGTGGCTGAAGGACCTGCCCGACGGCGAGGCACGTAGGCTGACCGATTCCGACGTTGGCGAGTTCCATCCAACGTGGTCCCCCGACGGGCAGTCGATCGCCTATGTCTCATGGGACGATACCGATGGTGGCCACATCATGAGGGTGTCGACCGGCACAGAGGCGCCGACACAACTCACCAGCACTGCCGCCATGTACTACAACGTCGCGTGGTCACCGGACGGCGAGCGCATCGTAGCCTCCCGGGGTGCCGCGCGTGAGTTGAAGGAAGCGTCCGGAATCTTCTTCGGACCGATTGGAGGAGAGTTCGTATGGGTGCCGGCCGGCGGCGGCGAAGTCACGGTAATTTCGCCGACCGGCTTCCGGGACTTGGCGCACTTCGCTAGTGATGAACCCGACCGCATCTACGCGTACAGCCCTGTGGAAGGCCTGGTATCGTTCCGGTGGGACGGTACCGACGTGAAGCAGCATCTCATTGTTCGCGGACCGCCTGCGGCGGGTGGCTTTGCCAACCCGCATCCAGATGAGTGGGAGTTCCTGCCTCGCCGTGTATTCCCCTGGCGAAAGGCTCCTGACCCGACCGATCCGAGTGCCGAGCCGGGCGGCCCGCCACCGGCCGGTATCGTCATGCTCTCCCCGGCAGGGGACCGGGCCTTCGCCCAGATCGGGAGCGACATCTACATCGTCGACCTCGTCGACGGTGGTGGCGGACCGCCGCCTACGGTAATGGCGGCAAACGCCGGCAGCGCGCCTGTGCCCGTGCGAAAACTGACCGACGTGGGTGGTGAGTTCCCATCCTGGGCGGCCGACGGTTCAGCGGTGCATTGGGCACTGGGCAACGTGCTATTCACATACGACCTCTCCGAGGTCGAGGCTGAGGAGGAAGCGGAAGAGCAGACCGCGCGGGGGCGGGCGCTGCTCCGCGTGCGAGCCATGGCAGTCGCAGATTCTCTGAAGGACATGCGTGCCGAGGCGGACAGCCTTGAGAAGGACGACGAGGACGTACCCGAGGAGCTGACGGCCTCGATAATTCGGCTCGCTGCCGACTCGGTGCAGGTCGAAGCGGACTCCCTGATGGCGCGGGCTGACTCGATCCGCGGCGCGGCAGAGAAAATCGCCGCTCGAGCCGCGCGTTTGCGCGACGGAGACGAAGACGTGCTCAACGACTCGACGGACTCCTATGAGGCAGTCGAAGAGAAGATCGAAGTCATGCTGCCTCGAGACATCCCCAGGGGCACGGTCGTGCTGCGCGGCGGCCGCATCATCACGATGTCAGAGATGCCAGACGACACGACGGGAGCACCGTATGTCATCGACAACGGCGTCGTCGTGGTGGTCGACAACAAGATCACTGCCGTAGGCTTGCCCGATTCCGTGGAGATCCCCGAGGGCGCCGAGATCATCGACGTCTCAGGCAAGACGCTGGTGCCCGGCTTCGTGGACGTGCACTACCACTCCATGTGGCTGACTCCGGAGATTCATCCGGAGGAGGTGTGGCAGTACATGACGATGCTCTCGTACGGTGTAACGACCACGCGAGACCCGCAGACCGCCTTCACGGACGTACTGAGCTACACCGATCGAGTCGAGACAGGTGGCATGATCG
>DQPL01000013.1 GCA_015664885.1 Gemmatimonadota bacterium | reverse complement strand
TGACCTCGAAAGCCGTGGTCGAAAGCATGCACACGGAAATACGTGTCGTCGTCTCGGCGGGCTCTTTCGGCGAAGAAGCCGAAGGTGTGTGTGGGCCGTAGCCAGTCCACGGCAACGTACTGGGCGTTTGATCCGGGGCCGATCCATGTACCGAGCAGCTGTCCGCGGTGGGTGTGTCCGTGTCCTGTTTGGCGGAGGGCGTACGTGGTGGGGTCCGGCGTTGGTGCGTCGGGCTGGGGGAGCTCCATGGCTTGCTTCACGAGCTCACCCGACACCCTCCACCGACCACCCGAGGACGTAGTGTCGGTGCGCGCGAATCCCAGCACGTAGATCAGGCTCAGGCGCGTATCCGACACCCCGAGCACCGGGTTCAGGAAGCCCTCTCCCCGGCCGATTTCCGCGTATGCTTCGAATCCATCGTCGGGGAAGCCGAACCGGACGCTGAACGTGCCCATCGGTGTCCCTCTCCTGGATGGGTCCTCGCCATCTGGATCTCCAGTGAGGAGTTGGGCCACCTGACCCAACTTCAAACCCCCGTCGGCCGACGGTTCGTGCCGTACAACGGAGTAGGCCAGCTCGAGACCAGGCACGAAGTCGATCCTCCATCCCAACTGAAACGCCCCGAGAAGCGTCCGGTTGTTCCCCGGGTCCGCGTCGTACCAGCGCGACTCCCGCAGGTGTCCCCACAACAGTCGGCCTGTGAATCCGCCGAGCGAGGTCTCCAGCGGCCGGCTGGTCTCGGCGTAGGTATGCGGGAATCCCCCCGACGTCCCGCTGAATAGAAGTGGGTACCTTCGGGCCGGCCCCCACCACAGTGTCTCGTTGGAGAAGCCCGCCGACAGCGGCCCGGCGCCGACTTCCAGAAAGCTGTTGCCGAGATCGAACTCGAGGCTGAGCCCGCTACCGGGCCGCATGAATCGATCGAGACCGCCGTTCCCCCACGGATAGGAGAACCTGGACAGCCCCGGAGTGGTCGTGTCGGGAAGCGCGAACCCAAGGTTTTGAGCCCAAGCGAGTTCGGGCTCCACAGAAAGAGTGACTCGGCCAAACCGAACGCGGAGTCCCCCTGACACAGCCGACGAAAGGCCTCGTCCGGCCCAATGAACGCCATTGTTCCGATCGGCGGGGTATGCGCCGCGATACGATCCCGTGCTGCGAAACGGCACCAGAGCCCACCGGTCGCTCGCATCGACGGTGGGCATGGCCGGCAGCGGGAGTCGCCGCAGGTCCACGCAGCTCCGGCTCGCGCGTGCCGAGGAGAGCCTCACGGCGAGCGGGCAGATGTCCCCGGCCTCCTGGGCAACCGATGTCTGCAAGGCGCCTTGTGCCGAGAGGAGAACCACCAGGGAAAGGAAGCGGGCTGGAACTCGCATGCGGGAAGGCTATCACCTCTGGACGAATGAGCGAAGGGTAGTTCACTTGTGCCCTCATGAATCGCGCCAGGCCAAGCCTCCCGTCCGCTGTATCCTTGCTAGGTCTCCTCCTGGTCGCCTGTGACGTGATCGAGCCCGCGGTGGTCTTGGACACGCTCGAGTGGGTTGCCGTGTCGGCGGGCCGCGAGCACACCTGCGCCTTGAGTGTTGATGCTCGTCTGGCGTGCTGGGGGGCCAACGATCGCGGTCAGTTGGGAACGGGGGATTCGGCGGATCGCTCCGATGCGACCTTCGTTCTCACCAGCGTCCGCTTCCTCGCAGTCTCATCCGGCGGACGGCATACCTGCGCAATCGGCTTGGAACGCGAACTCTGGTGCTGGGGGGCCAACGACCTGGGCCAACTAGGGGATGGAACATCGTGGGACCGTCGTATTCCGGTTCTAGCAAACGTGCAGGGACCGTTCGGCGACGTAAGCGCGGGCGCCGAGCACACTTGTGTGGTCCGCGCCTCCGCCGAGGGCATGTGTTGGGGAGCTAATCAGGCCGGTCAGGTTGGGAGTGGCGTGCTCACTCACGGTGGAATTCCACCCAGCCCACTCCGCGGGGCGTTGAGCTTCGCCGTCGTTTCGGCCGGTGGGACACACTCTTGCGGTGTGGCCAATGGAGGAATCGGGTTTTGCTGGGGCGGAAACCAGACCGGAAGCCTGGGGACCGGCACGTTGATAGACAGCTCTTCGCCTGTCATTGTGTGGGGCGAAAGGCCTTTCCGGGTCCTCCGGGCCGGGGACACGCACTCATGCGGTATCGACGACCAGGCTCGCGGTTGGTGTTGGGGGAACAACCAATTCGCGCAGGTCGTGAGCGCTTCGGTGAGCATCACGGGGAGTCCAGTCTCGCGTTCAGGGGCCGCACTTCGCGATATCGGAGTAGGCGAGCACTGGACCTGCGCCCTTTTGATAGACCGGCTGGATGTCATCGCCGGAGGTGACGTACGGTGTTGGGGAGTGCGCTGGGATCGGACTGCGGCGGACGGAAGCCACCCGGTTTCTCGCGACGGCTGGGCGCCCGAGATCGCTTCGGCGAGCACTCCCGTAGCCCTTGCAGTTGGCGCTCGACATGCGTGTATCGTTTCCGAGGCGATGCGAGTATTTTGCTGGGGGCAATAATCATTTCGCACAACCCCTCTCGGCGTCTTTTTCAGGGAACGAGGGTTGCCCTTGATCCGACGGGTACTAACTTGCGGGGCGCCGTCCTATAGGATGCCCACCGGTGGCAACCCCTTCCTTGTCATTACGTAGCCATGAGCGCTGACCAAGAGCTGCTTCGCGTCCGGGATCGGGCCGCCGTCGCTGAAGAGCGAGTCGACCAGAAACCGCTGTCGCAGAACGGCCAGCGACCCAACGGGAAGGTTAGTATTGGGGAGCATGGGCAACGAGCGCCGGCCCTGAGCAACGGCGTGGCGCCGAGCCATGCCGCGACCAACGGCGCTGTGCCCGGACATGCGTCCACCAACGGCGCGGGCCTTACGCAGACCATCGTCACGTTTGACGTTGACTGGGATTCCTGCCTTCCTGAACGCAGCGCGCGTCTATCGTGGAAACTGGGCCAGCGCGTCAAACGCGTACTCGACGCCGTGCTGGCCTTTGGCATTGTCCTCGCGCTTGTTCCGCTCTTCCTAGTCGTGGCACTCCTAGTGAAGCTCACGTCACGCGGGCCGGTCCTCTACGTGTGCGAGTACGTCGGGCGGCGGGGGCGCCGCTTCATGGGTTACAAGTTCCGCACGATGGTGGCCGACGCGGAAGCCAAGAAGCCGGAACTCCTTCATCTCAACCACATGAAGGGGCCGGCCTTCAAGATTCGGCGCGATCCTCGCATCACGCCTTTGGGGCGAGTGCTCCGCAAGTTTTCCATCGATGAGCTGCCCCAGCTTTGGAATGTGGTGAGAGGGGACATGAGCCTTGTCGGTCCCCGCCCGCCCCTGCCTGAGGAGTGGGTCGAATTCGCGGGCTGGCATCGTGCCAAGTTGGCGGTGGTGCCTGGCATTACCTGCACGTGGCAGGTGACTGGGCGGAGCGACATCGTGGACTTCGACGAGTGGGCTCGCCTGGACTTGGAGTACATCGAACGTTGGAGTCTCTGGGAGGACTCCAAGCTTCTCGTCCGGACCATCCCCGCCGTGCTCATGGGCCACGGCGCCTACTGACGCTTTTGGCCCCCCGTCGGGGCGCCCGTGTCCCACCCATGATGACGAGACCGATCCGCCCGTTCTTGCTCTCCCTTGTGCTGGTCGCGGCTCCCGTGGGCCCTCCAGCCCAAGCCCAGGACTCGGTGGCGGATCCTCCGGTCCTCCCGGGTGACTTGGTGAGCCTCGAAGTTTGGCACGAGGAGGACATGACCGGGGAGTTTCTCGTGGACCAGCACTTCCTCGTGACGCTGCCTTTGATCGGGGAGTTGGACGTTCGGGGGGAGACGGAGCTGTCCTTGCGGGAAAAGGTGCGGGATTTGATGCAGGTGGAGCTCATCAACCCCTCCATCGGGGTCTTCGTACTCAAGCGTGTCCGCGTATTGGGGGCCGTGCACAGACCTGGCATGTTCCACGTCGATGCAACGATGAGTGTGGCTGATGCTCTAGCGTCAGCGGGCGGATGGACGCCAAGTGCGCGACGCGGGATGGTGATTCTCAGGCGGGGCGGCGAGCTGATCGAGGTCGATGTCTACCTGGATGCACAACTCTCGGCTCTGGCCGTGCGGACCGGGGACGAGCTCCTGGTCCCGGAAAAGGCCTGGCTTGAGCTCAATCTCATTCCGATTGCCATGGGGCTGACGACGACCGCGAGTCTCATCTTTGCAATATTGGCGAGGTGAGCGTGGAATCCGGGCCGCCGACCTCAGCCCTGAGACTCGCGCAGGCTCTGCGTCGCCGTTGGCTGCTCGTGCTCGGTGCTCCGACTGCCACCATGCTGCTGGCCTTGCTCTTCATCTTTCTGGTGCGGCCAGTCTTCGAGTCGGGGGTGAGCATCCGCTTCCTCGAGGATCAGTCTCCGCTCGGTGGTGCAGTGGGGTCGGCGCTTGGGCAGGGTGGTGGAGGACTGTCCCTGCTGGCCAGTCTTGCTGGGCGCGCGGTGCCTACTCAGACGGAAGTTGCAGTGATGGGCAGCCGCTCGCTCGCCGGGGTCGTCATGCATGAATTGGGGCTCCGGCTCGAGCTTCGCACGCCTTCGAGGGTGCGTCGCGGCGCGGTGTTTCAGGAGGTCACGATTTCCGACGAGGCCGCCGAAGGGAGGTTTACGCTCGAGCGAGTCGCCGAGGGTCAGTTCAGCGTCACCGGGCGGATCGTGGAGGATCGAAACGTGTTCCGCCCCGTCCTCAACGAGCGAAAGATCGAAGTGGACCTTGGGGTGGCCCGCGTGGGAGAGCCCCTTCCGATCTTCGGAACCCGGATCGTCCTAGCGGCTGAAGCCGCCACCCTGAGTCGAATTCGTTTCCGAATTCATCCGACGCAGGATGCTCTCGACGATTTCCAGAAACGGATCTCGATCGACCGCCCACGGCGCGACGCCGATGTCGTGAGCATTCACGTGCGCTGGTCCGATCCCGAGGTCGCCGCCCACGCCGCGGACCTATTGGCCCTCCGCTTCATGGAGCGGCGTGAGGAACGACTGTCACAGCAATTCGGGCGCACCGCGGCGTTCCTTTCCTCGGAGCTGGACAGCTTGCAGGGCGAGCTCGTTATCGCGGAAGAGGCGCTACGCGTGTACCGGGAGGCGGAGGGCATCGTAGAGTCTGAAGCCCAAGCCACTGTAGCGGTGGAACAACTTGCCGCGCTCCAGGGGCGCAGAGACCTGATTTTCGCGGAACGACAAGCGCTGCTGATGCTCTTGGACGATGTGGGTGCGGTTGAGGTCGGTGTCGGCGAGGAATCGCCCTATCGCCAGCTCGTCTACTTTCCCACGCTCCTGGCCACCACCGCCACCGCCGAACTCTTGCGACTGTTGGGTGAGCTCGAGAACCAAAAGGCCGCGCTTCTGGATCGACGAACGACCGATGCCCGAGAAATTCGCGTTCTCAGCCAACGCGTGACCGAGCTGGAGACCCAGCTCCGCACCGTAGCGCAAACGTTCGTTGACGGCCTAGGCAACCAGGTCGAGTCACTGGACGGGCTCATCGTGGACTTCCTCGGGGAGTTAGAGAGGGTACCTCGGGTGGAGCTCGAATACCTGCGGCGTCGGCGGCAGGTCGAGGTGCTGACTGAGCTGTACATGTTCATGCAGTTGGCGCAAAAGGAGGCCGAGATCACCGCGGCGGGGGAGAGCGGAGGCGCCCGCGTCGTGGATGCCGCAGAGGTTCCCATAGAACCGGTCGTTCCCCAGCCCCTTCTGACTTTGATCATCTCGCTCATCGTCGGTGTGGGCATCGGGGTCGGGGGCGCCGCGGCACTAGAGCATGCTGGGTCGGTAGTCGGCGAGGTGCCGCCGGAGATCGCCGCCTAAACACCGTGGCAGCTCCAACCCGCGTTCCGGACCTCACGACCCGCAGCCTGGGCCGCAACACCGTCTACAATGTCCTGGGGCAGGGCCTTCCACTCCTGGTGGCTTTGGTCGCCGTGCCGGTGCTGCTGCGAGGGCTCGGTGAGGTTCGATTCGGTGTCCTGGGGCTGGTCTGGGTCTTCCTCGCGGTGTTCAGTGACTTCGGTTTCCATCGTGCCGGGACCCGGTTTCTGGCTCGGTCACTGGGTGCCGACGCTCCGGAGGACCTGAACAGGATCGCCTGGATCACCGTTGGGGCTCAAATAGCTTTGGGCGTGGCCCTGGCGCTCCTGATGGCGGCGAGCTCGGGACTCCTGGTCGAGTCCGTGTTGCAAGTGGCTCCTGAGGCGCGCGAGGAAGCGAGGGTCGCGTTCCTTCTGATTGCGGCTGCAACTCCGATTCTCACCGTCGCCGCGGCCTTCCGCGGCTTTCTGGAAGCCGCCCAGCGCTTCGCTGTGCTGAACTTGATTCGCGCCACCGCGAGCACGCTGACCTACGTGCTCCCGGCCGGCGCGGTCTTGTTGGGGTGGGGCGTCATTCCCATCGTGCTGCTGCTACTCGGTGTGCGCGCTCTGCTCCTGGTGGGATTCTGGGTCGTCGGGCGAGATCTCTTGGTAGGCGGCGCACGGGATTCTGCTCCGCAGCAAGGCAGATTACGCGCCCGCGAGATTCTAGCGTTCGGGGGCTGGACGACCGTCTCGACCCTTGTATCCCCGGTCCTCGTGCACTTCGATCGCTTCCTTTTGGGTGCCCTGGTGAGCGTAGCCGCTGTGGGTCTCTATACCGCGCCTCTCGAGCTGGTCATGCGAGTCCTATTGGTCCCGGGCAGCATTGCCGCGATTCTGTTTCCGGCCGTGAGCTCGGTCCAGGCGCAGGGAAAGCGGCTCATCGCGGCGTCGTTGGCGCGGAAAGCCAGCCTGGCCATCCTGGCTGTAGTGGGGCCTCTCGCTGTAGGGCTCCTGATCTTCGCCGGTCCGATTCTGCGCACCTGGCTCGGTCCGCAAGCGACCCCAGAGGTGGTGCTTGCGCTACAGATTCTCACGCCGGGGGTCCTTGCCAATTCGTTGGCGTTCGTGCCCTTCTCGGTCCTGCAGGGACTAGGTCGGGCGGACGTGACGGGAAAGCTGCACTTGCTAGAGCTCCCGGTGCATATCGCCGTGGCCTGGCTGTGCATCAGCCGCTGGAGCATTGCCGGTGCGGCGGCTGCATGGAGCGCGCGCACCGTTCTTGACGCAGGTCTGCTTTTCTTCGCCGCCCATCGCCTGACTGCGAGGAGCGCTGCTTGAGCTCAGGCCCCGACCTTTCGGTGATCCTCGTGACGTGGAACGTTCGGGAGTTGGTGCTCACCTGCATTCAGTGTGTTTTCCAGCGCCAAGGAGAGCTCGAGGTCGAAGTGATCCTGGTAGACAACGGCTCTTCCGACGGGACCCTAGAGGCAGTGCAAGAAGCGTTCCCGCTGGTGCGAATCGTTCAAAATCATGAGAACCTGGGATTCCCGCGGGCGAACAACCTGGCCTTGCTCGAGGCTCGCGGCCGCCACGTGCTCTTTCTCAACCCCGACACGGAGGTCGGAGATGACACGCTCGTGGCCTGCGTCCGGGAATTGGACGCGGACGCCTCCCTTGGCGCCGTCGGGTGCCGAGTTCTGCTTCCGGACGGACGAGTTCAGGTTGAATCTGCCCGGCGACATTATCGGCTCCTGGATCTCGTTTGGGAGGCTTTCTATCTCCATGTGCTCTTTCCCCACAGCCGGGTCTTTGCGCACCAGGTGATGGGGGACTGGGATCACGAAGGCGATCGCGACGTGGAGGCGCTCGTGGGTGCCTTCATCATGGTCCGCCGAGCGGTGGTATTGGATGTGGGGGGGATGCCCGACGAGGTCTTCATGTACCACGAGGATCTGGCGCTTTGTCTCCGTCTCGAGAAAAGGGGCTGGAAGATCCGCTACCTCGGCGGTGTGACCACTCTGCATCACCACCGGGCGTCGACGGCGCGATCGTCTTCACCGCTGGAGCTCTTGGAAGGAGAGGTCCGCGTCCGGTTGATACGGGAGCGCTCGGGCCTTCTGGCTGGGCTGGCAGCGCGGTTCCTATTCGGCTTCAGGGCGGCCTCGCGGCTCTTTTTCGCGCTGGCCACGCGGCCCTTTGCGGGACTTAGGCGCCGGTTTCCCCAGGTCACGGATGTGCGCAAACAGGCCGGGCTGGTCGTGTGGACCGTCTGGCCGCCATTCGTGCGTGGGCGGCTCCGGGCCTCCGGGATTCCGGAAGACCTGCGGCCAGGGCTCCTAGTGGTCGCCCCAACGCCTCCTCCTGTTCACGGCGTCTCGGTCTTCACGACAATGCTGCTCTCTTCCATGGAACTGCGCACGCGATTTCGGGTCCGCCATGTGGACTTGGCCGACCGACGCTCCTCGCACAACATGGGGCGGCTGGACGTTCGCAACGTGGTGCTTGCGTTTGTGCACGTGGCCGAAGTCCTGGTCGCTGCCTGGACTCAGCGGCCCGCGCTCTGCTACCTCTCCCTTTCCCAGAATGCTCTGGCCTTTCAGCGGGACGCCCTACTCATCGCTGCCGCTCGGGGCTCCGGAGCGAGGGTCGTGACGCACCTCCATGGCGGCTACTTCGGAGAGTTTTATCGAACGGCGGCGGGGCCGCTTCGGTGGATGATCCGGCACACTCTCGGCTGGCTGCACCGCTGCTGGGTTCTGGGAGAAGGCTTGCGTCCGTTATTCGATGGTCTGCTGCCTGCGAAACGAGTCCGGGTCGTGCCGAATGGTGTTCCGGACATCGAACACGAGCGCCATCGGGTGGAGCGTTCCTTCGATATGCCGCCCACCGTGCTCTTCATGGGACAGGTTAGCGAATCCAAAGGGGTGGGCGATCTGTTGGAAGCGCTGAGCCTCACGGAGAAAGAGGGGCGGTCCGCCCACTGCCTCATCGCGGGGTCGTACCTCACGGAGGGCGACCGGAGCGCGCTCG
>DQPL01000121.1 GCA_015664885.1 Gemmatimonadota bacterium | reverse complement strand
TGCTAGGCCGAGGGAATCCAGTGCGATCGCGTCCAAGGGGAAGTCAACGTCGGGCTGCAAGATGCCCAAGGCCCGCATCGCCTCGAGGAATCCCGGATCGACTTCAGAGAGTGTGCCCTCAATGCCCTCCATGCTGTCGAAGTATTGATCAGCGAGTCCTGGATCGTAGCCGGCCTGCTGTAAGCGCGAGCGCACCTGGGCCCGAGACATTCCTGATTCCCTCAGGCGCCTCACTATCTCGGCTGGCGACACCTGACCAGATTGCAACAGCTGTAGCTCCTGCTGTGTCGGAACCTGGGCCGATGCAGTCACAGGGTTGACGGACAGCACCATCAGGAAAGCTAGAACGATGATGGAGAAGCGGTTCAGCTGTTTCACAATATCCTGGGAAGCTGGGGAGGTCTGGACGTGTCAGGTCCCTGCGGGCCGCAGGGAAACATCTGACGCAAAGCTACGAAATTCACTTTGTCCCGCAAAGGGCCTTCTTGAGCGTCCTCGCGCGTCGGGCCGGCCCAAGTCCTATCCGACCGGAACCGCCACCTCGATGGTAGCCGTGTCGCCCACCCTCAGCTCGCCGCCCTGAATGACGGAGCCGTGCGCGCCGCCGCCCCAGTGCAGGTCCAGCGCGTCTCGCAGTCCGGGGCACTGCTCGTCCATGAGCTCACAGGGGCGGGTTTCGCCACGGATGCGAATCTTTACGTCGCCTAATGTGAGCACCTGGTCGCGGCTGTCTTCGAGGCGGATCCCGCTGACCATGATGTTGGCGCGGCGCATCACTGGACCAGAATCAGGCAGCTCAGCCTCGATTCGGTCGAAAACCTCCTTCTCGATCACTGTGACCTGACGGGTTGCCCCGAAGTTGGCATCGCCCACGAGGCCCTCCCCCTCGACTAATGTGGCCTGGTCCGCGCTGTCCATCACGCCGCCATGTGCGCGCTTCGTCCAAATTGCTTCCACTTTCCCACTCATCACACTCCTCCAGACCGTGAAAGGGCAGCTAGTCGGGTCGCCGCTCCGACGGATAGTCGACGATGTTCTCCCATTCGGTGGCGTCCGAGCGCGCCACCACCGCAATGACCGGCTCCGTGTCGCTGAGGTTGATGACCTCGTGCGGGACGCCCGGCTGGATGAAGATGAAATCTCCTGCCGAATTGTCCACCGACTGCTCGAGATTCTCTCCGTACTCGTGGCGCACACTGCCTTCCAGAATGAAGAGCATGACCTCGAAATCCACGTGGATGTGCGCGAACGCGACTGCGCCGGGCGGCACGATCGCGACGTTCATCGAGAGCTTCCCCGAGCCGACGTTCTTCGCAGACATGCCGGTCTTGTAGCGAATTCCGTTCCAGCCCCTGTGTGTCTCCGGATTGCGTACACAGAGGATGCCGTCGCCGTCTTCGGCGGTTTGCTCGAGATCAGAGTCGTTCATGACTTTGCTTCCTGGCGTTTCATCGGATCATCGCCTCCAGCTCCTCGGGGCTCCGTCCTAGCCGGGCGGTCAGAACTTCGGCTCCGTCTTCGGTGACGAGGATCACGTCCTCGACGAAGACCGAGATTTGCAGGTCGTGGTTGTAGTACCAGGGCTCGACCGTAAACACCATCCCCTCTTCCAGCGGCACGTCGAGCAGCGCCGGGTCACCGGAGGATAGGCCGATGTGGTGCCCGAAGTAGGACGGCGTCTGCATGTACTGCTCTTCGGCGTCGGGGATCGCTTCGTAGGCGATGGCGGTCAGCTCGCGCAGCGTCACGCCCGGCCTCACCGCGGCGATGATCGCGTCTGCCGCCTGTGTGCTGACCATCAGCTTCTCCCTCTGGAGATCGCTGAATGTGCCCCCCACTGGAAAGGTCCGGCCCACGTCGCTGATGTAACCATCGACCTCGCATCCAACGTCGAGGATGACGAGTTCATCGCTCTCCATGGATCGGTTCCGGCGGTCGTAGTGGGCGGCGAGGATTCGCCACGGCCAGAGGCTGTTGGGCCCGGACTTCACGATCGGGGTGAACGGGACCGACTGGGCCCCGAAGCTGCGGCACGCGGACTCGAACGTGCCCTGCAACGAGCGCTCGTTGGTGCCGGCCCGAATCGCGGCGGCCGCGGCCCGGATCGCCGCCATGGTGGCGTCGGCCGCAACGCGCATGCGCCGGATCTCGGTGGGGCTCTTCACCATCCTCAGGCGCGCGGTCGGGGCGAAGGCGTTCTCGAACGAAGCGTCCGGGTACATGGCGCGCAGGCGGACGATAAGCGCCTGCACAGGCCCAAGTGATCCGATCAGCGGGACCTCGGGCGCCGGCAATGGGCCCTCGGTGCCCGCGTTTACACGGATCGTCGCGCCGGCGCGCACACGCTCGGTCAGGAACGCTTCGAGCCGCGCGATGTCCTCGTATTCGTTGATTCCGGCGATGCTGCGTAGCTGGTAGTCGTCGCCGAGCGGTCGACCGGGGAAGTCGTTGGCGCGGCCAGCGTTCTCGAAGCGTGCGTCACGCGCTGGCCAAAACAGGATCGAGCGATCGCGATCCGAGTCGAGCACGAGCATCGAGTTGGGCACTTCGAGTCCCGTATAATACCAGAAGTCCTCCAGCTGGCGGAAGGTCGCGCCGTGGGTCTGACCGTCCGACGAGGGCACCAGCAGCATGCCACCGCCGCTCGAGCGCAGCAGCTCCATGATGCGTGAGCGCCGGAAGTCGTATTCCTGCGAGCGGAAGTCGAGGCGGTGCCAGTCGGAATAGCGCTGCTCCGGTGTCTGGGCACCGGCGCCGGCTGGCGCGGCCGCCCGGATGATCACGAGCAACACCAGAAAAGCCATCGTGCCAGCGGTAACGTTCACGCGCATCATGGGCGAGAGTCGGACGTTGGGAGAAGTGGTGCTAGCGAGGCAGACTGATGCTACGTTGGAGATGCAAGCACTGACTCGCCACCCCTGGAGCCTCCCTGGCCCTGCGCTTACAGATCGAGCTGGTCTACGATCCCGGATGTCCGAACGTCGGTCGGGCGCGTGATGTTCTCGCGTCCGCGTGTCGTAGCACGGAGATTCCGGCTGTCTGGACCGAGTGGAACAGCGAAGATCCCGAGTGTCCGGAGCACGTGCGCAACCTGGGGTCACCGACCATCCTGGTGAACGGAGAAGACGTCGCCCCAGGGCCACACCCTTGGACGCCACGAGAGCAGGGTGATGGCCCGCGCTGCCGCGTCTACCGCGACGGCGACGCACTCGTCCCCGCGCCGCCACTGGCGCGTGTCAACGAAGCGATCGAGCGCGCGCTTGGTCCCGAGGTCGTGTAGGAACCGCCCTAGCACCAATCGCTGACGTCCGGGTCGCTAGTGTACCTGAACACAAGTACGCTGGCATTCGAGCGGCGCTGCATCTCGCCCTGCTGCGTTGTTCGTCGTCGCAATAGCGCTGCTATTACTCCTCCTCGCGCCTTGCCGGATCGAGCCCATCGCCACTCTCGGTGCGTGACCGTACTTGTGTTCAGGCACACTAGTCGTCGTGGTGCAACTCGTACTGCCGCTGCGTATACGCGGCCTCCTGCGCCTGGGCCTTATCGCGCTTTTTCGCGGCGCGCATGCTGCGGTCCTTGCGAGCCGCGGAGTGCACCTGGGGCGTCGAAAGCATGCGCTTCACGTCGCCACTCTGGCATGCCGGGCAGGCGACGTCGTCTGTCTGCTTACGCAGGAACGCCTCGAACTCGTGCGCGCACGCGCCGCATGTGTAGTCGTAGATCGGCATTCTAGTTGCTCCGGTCCTAGTGTCCTGTCCCAGAAGTTCGCCGGCATGGATCTCGCTGCGGGCGATCGTCTCGCGGCTCGTCAGGCTGGCTTCCCCAAGCTCCGCGGCCGCTCGGCTCGGGCACCGATGCATCCACCCTGGCCGCGTTGCTCCTCGTCAAAATAGCCCTGCTATTCCTCCTCGTCGCTCCTTGGGGCACCGCTCGCCGGCAGGCGAACGGTCGCGGCGTAGAACCCCCAAAGTGCAGCGCTGCATGCTCAGCCGTCCATCCCCGCTTGCGCGCGCACGTAGCGAGCTGCCTGCTCGTGCGTGCCAAACCAGACGTCGCCCTTCGCTTTGATGTGGGCGATGAGTCCTTCGAGCGCCACGATGCGCGAACGGTGGCCCGTGATGTGGGGGTGCATGGTCAGCAGGAACATCGTGCCTTCTTCCCAGGCTCTGTCGAATTCGTCGATCCACACTTGCATGACTTCGCGAGGCGGACTGTAACGCGTGCCTTGGGGGTTGAAGAGTGGGGCGTCGTCCAGGATCCATTCGACGGGAAGCTCCACTACGCCTGTTGGCTGCCCGTCTTGCACCAGTTCGTACGGTCGGTCGTCCGCCATCAGAGAGCTTTCATACAGAAAGCCCATGCGACGGACGATGTCGAGTGTGTTCGGGCTGAAGTTCCAGGACGGCGCGCGATAGCCTACGGGGGCGGTGCCCGTGATTTCCGTGAGCGCATCGACCGCCTGACGCAGCAATCGCTCTTCGGTGGCCGCGTCGAGCGAGGTGTTGCGCTCGTGAATCCAACCGTGGACCGCGATTTCGTGCATGCCAGAAGCCTGGATCACGTCTGCCTGTTCCGGCGCGAGCTTCAAGCTCCATGCGGGGAAGAAGAAGGATGCGGGCACCTGCTCTCGATCCATCAGATCCACTACCCGCGGCAGCGCCACGCGCGAGCCGTATTGCCCTTGCGACAGCGGCCCGACGCTGACCGTCCCGTCACGCAGGCCCTGCACAGTCTCGTTGTCGACATCGAAGCTGAAGAGGACCGCGACGCGGGCGCCATCAGGCCAACCATCGGGGTTCAGGTCCCGACCCGCGCGGACCTGGTTCACCGCGTCGCGGACTTCCTGCTCGGTCCAATTCCAAGGTGGGTCGGCATCGGCAGGTGCCTGGGGGACGCTCCCTTGCTGGCAAGCGCCGGCGAGGAAGGGCAGTAGGAGAAAAGACGCCGTCGAAAACGCTGAGATGGGTCGTGTCACGGGATGCTCCTTGCTCATTCTGACGGTCCGGTTGGATGGTCGTCGCGGCGGGTTATTTGCAGAGGGTCATGCGTAGCGGAGTCATATACAAGCGGTCATTGTGAAACCGTCATCGTGCCACGGCTCACGAAGACGGCGCGGCCGCCAACCCGCACCGCGGTCGTTTCACCCCCCCGGCGGTCCGCCTCGACGTGGATGATGCTCGGCCGCCCTATCTCGAGGCCTTGTTCGATGGTCCAGGAGAGGGCCGCTTCTGAGCTGCCATCGATCCTGGAGAGGTAGCCGCCGAGCGCGGCGGCAGCCGAGCCGGTCGCTGGGTCCTCGGGAACGCCCGAGCCCGGCGCGAACATGCGCACGCGCAGGTCGACACCTTCTCCTTCGGCTTGAAGACACACCAAATACACATGGTGGGCCCATCCGTCCGCGACCGTCTGCTTCCAGAGTACCATGTCGAGCGATGCACGCTGGATCGCGTCGACGGTCCGGACCGGTATGATGTGGTAAGGAAGACCGCACGAGACCATCTCGATTGGGAAGCCATCGGGGCAGACGTCGGCGGCGTG
>DQPL01000003.1 GCA_015664885.1 Gemmatimonadota bacterium | reverse complement strand
GTTTTGGGAAGATCTGAGGAAGCCTGACTCAGCGGCTGTCACAATTTTACCGGACCTACAGCACTGTTTGTTCTGCGCGTCCTGAGTTGCGGGCCTGCGTGGGGCAGGGCTGCTTCCGCATCGTAGGCCCGCTAGCTGCCTAACAAGCGATTGCTACTGTCGCGGTAGGCATCAGACTCGCGCCCTTCGCTTGCGGTCACCACATTAGCCGCGCAGCAGAATCGCAGATCCGTTAGACGCACTAACGAGCGATCCAGCAATCCGTAGGGAGAACGAAGATGATGAAGCCGTTGAAGATTGGCTTGCTGGTGGTCGGCGTCCTCATGGTGGGGACACTCTTGACACTGCGCGTGACCGGGCTGGCGCCGGGACATCCCAGTGCCGAGGAATACGCCAAAGCCAGCCGGTCGGCCAGGCCGGGATTGTGGTTGACGGGGGAGGTTGTCCATGAGGCGGTGACAAATTGGGACTGGGTCGAGCAGTTCAGTGACCCCTTCAGCAAGAACGCAACCGAGCTTGAGACTCGTACCTGGTACGGTATCCCCCACTCCGTCACGGTCCTACTGGTTCCGCGCGGAGACAAACTCTACCTGCAGTCGAGTGCGCAAACATTCAGATTGAACAAGAAGTTCCCATACGCCAAGGCGTGGTGGAGAAACGTCGAGCGCGATCCGCGTGTGCGCCTGAAGATTGGCGGAAAGATCTACGAAATGACGGTAGTATTGATCCAAGACCGGGCCGAGGTTGCCCGATTGCGAGGGGAGAGAGACCCTATCGTGAAAGAGACGGCTGCCGACGGGAACGAATACATCACTGAGGAGTGGCACTATTGGCGCGTTTACCAGCGAAACGTGCCGGAATATGGGACAGGGTCGGCGGTTGCGGCGTCCGACTCGGCGACTTCCCGCGTTCAATAGGTGTCCAGGCCACTCATCCGGGCGTGTTCATGCGAAGCTCTGACACTGATCGAATCTAGGGAGCACTCGGGAGAACAACCGACCCCCTAACACCCTAACTCGACACAACTTAAAGGACCTCACGAGAACTCTGCGTATATGCTGTTATCGAACTCTTAATCAGTAGGTTCGGGGTTCGAGTCCCTGGCGCCGGAGTTGAAGCGACCCCAGGAGCCCATGTTGTTCGGGCTCCTGGGGCCGCTTTCCTTCGCTGGCAGGCCCGAGGGCGGGCGGAGTTGCCTAGCTGATGGGCGCGACGATGACGGTCACGTCCTGGTCGTGATAGAGCGCTCCGTCGTCCGCTCGACCGCGCAGCACATACGTGCCCGGTTGGTCGAAGGAGACCTCGACCTCCCACCGACCGCCCTCGGGGATCTCAGGCGCGGTCCACAGGGGCGCCCACGGAGAATTGGCACCGAAGCGGGTGTCCTCCCACGTCTTCACTTGATAGGGGTGGAACGACACGTCACCCTCACCCCGGAAAACGAACCACGACAGGTGCAGGCCCACCCTTTTGTCCACGGTGATGCGGATGGGGGGATTCAACTGCCGACCCGACAACTTCGGCGGACCCTCCCGGGGTGACGCCGCCGCCGCGGTCGCTCTGGCCTGTTGCCGCCGCATCGCGGCTTCCATGCCGTCGTCGGTGATCGTCGCCACGAGCGTCAGCTTTTCGCCGACACCCGCCCTGCGCACGCTCGCTCCCTCGACCATAAGGATCGGCGGCGTATTGGCCCGGATCTCGGCGTTGCTGGCGCCGATGCCGAGCGCCCCGGTTTCGGATGCGATCACGACGTTGTCGAGCTTGTAGTCCATGCGAAGCGAGCCGAACGCGTGCTCGGTCTTGCCCTGCGTCGTGAGCGCCCAGTCCAGTTCCTTGTCACCGAAGTCCGCGGGCACTTGCACCATGAACGTGTAACGATTGCGCCGCGGCAAGAAGTGCGTCGCTTGTCCCTGGTCCGCGGGTCCCGGCGAGACGTTGTTGTCGGGTCCCACGGGTACGTTGAGCTCTTCCTGCCAGTTCCGGTTGATGTACCCGAATACCATGCTGAACGAACCATCGTCGTTCGGGATCCATCCCTCGTACGCCGGAGAGACGTTCTGGCCTGTCTGGTACCCTAGCTGGGCACTCGCCGGCTGAATCGGGAGCAGTAGAGCCAGTGCCGCGAATCCGAGGAGACCGACTCCGGTCCCCGCCGCTAACGGGCGGCTACGCTTGTTCATCGTGTCCGCTGCGGGATCACGAGGCACAGCGGGCAGCCGATCACATGATCATTGATGGTCAGGTTGAGCCGTTCTCTGCGGATGGCCATCTCCTCCTGGAACTGCTCGTCGTTCATCGACAGACGCATGCCCAGGTCGATGAACATGTTCGCCACCGAGCGGTTACCGGCGCCCTGCCAGTTCCTGGCGTCGGGTATATTGCGGTTCTGATCGGTGTTGTTCATGTAGCCGATGATGTGCAGGATCGTCCCCTTCGGCAGCAACGGCTGGTAGTCGTCCTCGAAGGTGTAACCCCGGACCCAGTTGTGGTCGTAACCGACGCAGGACAGCGTCTCGACGTTGAAGCCCCAGATGGCCTCCAGGCACATGCGTTCCCCTGGCGCGTGCAGATGTGGCTCGAAGGTGACGATCTTGGTGTGCCGCTGCAGCACGGTGTAGGCGTGCAACTCTTGGTCTTTCTCACCCGCCTTGATGTCGATATCCGAGCCGCTGCCCAGGAAGAAGTTCGCTGGCCTGTACTTCGGCTCGTAGTCCCTCGGATGGAACCTGAAGCCTACCTCGAGGTGGGCTCGGGTATCGGTCCCGTTCGAATGCAAATGGGTCGAGTTCGAAACGATACTAGAGCCCGCCTTGAGCAACCGTGCACCTTCGGGGTCGAAGATGTCGGCGTTGCGACCGACCTCGTGCACCGGCCAGGTGACACTGCCGGCGCTCGGATCGTCGAGCACGCGCGTGGCGTAGACCATGTGGTGGAAGACGTATAGGCCGCCAACGGTCTCGCGGTCGCTCCCGCCATTATTGCCGATGTCATTGATTTCCCGGATCTCGACGGATTTGACGTAGCGATCCTCGGTAAGTCCGGTCGCAGCAGGTTCGATGTCACCCCACCAGTCGGGGTCGTCGCCCTTCACGAAAAATTCCTGGGTGGAGACGATCACGTCCGGCTCGCCGAGAGTCCAGCCGGGCTTGTCATCGAATACCAGAGGCGCCGGCATGTCGGCGGGATCACCCATCGGTGTGCCGCCGCGAGCCCAAGAAGCGATCGCGGCGATCTCTTCGGTGCTCAGCGACGGATCATCCTTATAGTGCTGGATGCCGATATCCTTCTCGACGTACCATGGCGGCATCGCGCCCATGCGGTCGCGGATGCCCGTGCGGCGCATGATGCGCAGCGCGTGCGGCTTCACGTCGTCGTACTCGACGAGGGACATCGGCGCCACGCCACCGGGCCGATGACAGCGTACACAGCTGCGCTGCAGGATCGGTGCGATGTCTCGCGTGAACACGACTTCACCGACTGCGGCAGCGCCTTGCTGCGCGTCAGCAGGTGAGGGAGACGTCAGAACCAGGACCACGAGGACCGGCAAAGCCAGGCCAATCACAGACCGCCATGGGGCAAATGAAGAGCGCATTCGTGCAACCTCCCTACAGACGACAGACCTTTAGGTTACAAAGGCTTACTCACCCAAGTCAAACCCTACGTTTCTCGACCCGAACGCAACAAATGACGAGTCGCTGAGTCCGCTCACGACAAAGGCGCCGCTTCCGGCTCCACTGCCGGAGGCGGGACCTCCATGCTCTCCCGACCTCGCCGGGAGAGCGGAAACACAAGCCGCCCGAAGGGGCGCCGCCCGCATGAGGCCCACCCCCTGCTTAAAGGAGGGCTTTGCTCACGGGAGCCGAGCCTGTAACCACTCAGCTTGTTTGGGAGCGCGATGCGCCGCACGGCAGCAGTAGAATTCGCGCGACGATCAACGAGGTGGGATTCCTCGGGGAGCGACCCCATACGGACAGTCCCTTCACCCTTGCGGTGGGGAACCGCTGGTACGGCACTTGTTGAACCCATCGGGCGGACATTGTAGTCCTTGGCCAGCTTCATCAGATCCTCTCCATCTTTTTGTGTACGCTCGGGGGATCGCTATACGGGGCAGGCGATTCCCTGCGCACTTTGACATAGCTCGCAGGGGCGATTACGGAGAGCGGGTGACGACAGTACGTACGTAGGCGCGCGGCACAAGATCTGGCGAGGGGTCGCCGCCGTCTAAGCGACAGTCCGACTGACGGTTACGACAATCTTCGTGCGATCCACACGGTCCGGAAGACCGCCGTAAGTAGGGTGCCGACGGCAACGAGGCCCAGGACCGCAATGAGTAGCGTACCGGAGTCCCAGCCGGCCCAGAGCGTCGCAACAGGGTCGAAGAGTCCGGCGAATCCGATGAGCAGCAGGCGTTCGGCTCGCTGCATGATGCCCTGTTTGCACACCACGCCTACGCTCTCCCCCCGCGCACGCGCGTAGCTGACGAGCAAGGACCCCCCTAGGGCGGTCACAACTAAGGTCAGCGCCAGGGCCGACTCCCGGAAGAGCACGGCCAATCCGACGAAGGCGCCGACTTCCGCGAAGCGATCGAGCGTGGAATCGAGGAACGCTCCACGCTGGTTCGCCAGTCCGCGCGCGCGTGCGATGCGTCCGTCGAACACATCCGCCGCCCCACCCAGCAACACGCCCCAACCGCCGAGCGTTATGTGACCCGTCGCAAAGGCGACGCCCGCCGCGATCCCGAGCGCGACCCCGAGCAAGTTGAAGAACGTGGGCGAGATCTTCAGAGCGAGGGAGAGCCTCACCAGCGGTCCAATGAACCAGTAGAACCAGCTCCGTATGAAACCGCCGAGTACGAAGCTGCCGCGATCGACCACTTCGTGCGGGTCCGCAGCAGTTCGCGCGGCACTCACGGCGTACACCAGAATCGTGGCGAGCGCCAACGCGAGCACGGCGAGCAGGACCGTGAGGTCCGGGGTCATCGCGAAAGCTCTTTGGGCGGTCGCGTCAACAGCACCTTGATGGCCCGCGGCCACAAGAAGATGAGTGGAAGCCGTCTTTCCAGCGCGGTGAGCTCGATTCGTTCACCGCGATGCCGTTCCACCTTGCGCACGACGTATGGCAGCCAGTTGGCGAAGGTCGCCATGTGCTTGAACCACCTGGCGGTTGCCCGGGCCTTCGATTTCCGAAAGTGACGACGCCACTTCCTGCGCGACGCTGCCGACGCCGGACGCGCCAGCTCGTAGGTGGCCAGCGCCCGCGTGCGGTCTGCCTCGTGATGGATACTCTCGACGAGCACGCCCCGCTCCGCGCCGCGCGCCAACACGAGGCCGAAGTGCTCTCGAAAGTGCCCGGCCTGGCTCTCGAAAATCCGGTTCGCGCGCTGCCTCGACTCGGGCCGAATCTCGCCGCCATAGCACACCTCCAGCATGCGTCGGCCCAGTCGCTCCGCGTCGATGGGGCCGTCCAGGTACGGCTTCATCCATTCCAGGACCCCGTGACGGGCCGAGGCCAGTTGCTGCTCGACCCACTCGGCGTCCTCTACGGTCACGCTGTACACCGGGCCTACCTTCTGAACCAGTCGGCCAAGCAGAAAGTGGTCCGGGGGGTCCGGCCCCAACGCCCGCTCCAGATGGAAGCGGCTGACGATGATGCATTTCGCGATTCCGTTGCGCCCGTCGTCCGGGGCGAAGGCAATGGCGTTCGGCGGCAGGAATCCGGCCATGAAGGACAGCAGCCAGGTCGGCCGGTGTAGTTCGCCGGCTTCGTTGAGCGCAGCGTAGAAGGCTCTGTATTCGTCGACGATCACCACGAAATCGACGGCGCTGTGTCGGTCTGGGTTGGCGCCCAGCATGTGGGATCCGTACAGCAGGATCGACCTGATGGAGCCGGCGCCGATTCCGACGAGCGCGCCGGCCAGTTCGCTGGCCAAGGAGATTGACGCGTCCTTCACGCGGCCGAGGCCCCCCGTATCTCAGCCAAACGATCGATCATCCGCTGCCGGATTTCGGTGGCGAACGCATTGTGGTCGCCCTTCGGATCCGGCCAGTCGAACTCTCCCACCAACTCGATGCGCCCCTCGAGTTTGGCCATGCCTGCGAGGAAGTCGGACAACTTGGGGTAACCCGAATAACCGTCAACAACAAAGGCATAGACCCGCCAGGGCCGAGCCCTCAGGATGAGCCTGAGGCCGGTTGTCATGAACGGCCCGATCTCGCCGTCCCTGGTGCGGTGCCCTTCGGGGAAGATCATGAACGGCACCTCGGACGTTCGAGCCGACTCTTGGAGTTTTCTCAACATCCTGCGAGTCTGACCCGCCGTTGCCGCGGGGTCTACCAGCGGGAATTGATATAGCTTGAGCACGTGTGAGATTAGCGGGATCCAACGCGCGTAGCGTCGGCGCGTCACGATACGGGGGTACCCGTTGTCGATGCACCTCACGATCAGTGGGATGTCGATGAGCGACTGGTGGTTCATTAAGATCAGAATCCCTGGCCCGGAGGGCACTTTCAACGGCTCGGGGAGAGAGGCTCCGCCGATCCATGACAAAGGTGCCGTTACCACCCAGCACAGCCATTGGGCCCATGCGACGAGGATGCGGTCGCGACGGGAAGGAAAGAGCCAGCCTGAAGGAACGATCAAGAAACGCTGTATCGGATCGCAGAGCAGGATGACCGCGCAAACGGCGGTGATGGCGAGGTAGCCGCGGAGCTTCAAACGAGACGCCTCTGAGAGCGCAGGACGAATGACGACTGGCACTGACGTGCGGTGGACGGCGAAGCCTAACCGGTCTCGCCAACCAGCATCAAGACGAACATGCACATGAGCGACATGGATTACACGTACTACGGCTTCCGAAACTGCGTGGGAGCCTTCTTCGAGATGCCCACATCGGACGCGCGCAAGCTACTGCCGTCCCACCTGGAGCCTCTGGAGATGCAGCACGAACGGAGTATCCTTGCACTCACCTGCTTCGAGTTCACGGAGAGCGAGGTTGGACATTACTTCGAGGTCGTGCTCGCGGTGATCGTTCCGCCCATGGTGGAGCCCGGCAAACCGCTGCCCAAGGCTGCGTTCTTCCCGTTCTGCGTCGGCACGTCGTCCGAGGCATCGCGCCTGCACGCGATCGAGCGCTGGCATCTGCCGCACTACATGTCGGACCTCGACATCTCGATGACCGAGTCTGGCGATGCGATGGAGGTCACGGTCCGGGATGGCGACACGCCGGTACTCGACTTCACCGTCACCAAGCACGAGTACGCTCCCACCAAGAACCTCTACAACGCGTTCACAGTGGAAGCTGGGGCCGACGCCAAGTTCAAGGCGAACATCTACATGGAGGCCCCACACTCCGAGCACGAGGAGGAGAACGGTTCGCTCACGCTTTACGAGCATGCGATGACCGAAGGGCTCACGATCGAAGACGTGAACACGTATCCCTTCCGTGAGCAGTGGTACCAGGCGGGCCAGCAGACCTTCGAGCCCCTACTCGAACTCTGAGCACGGTGCCGCGCCACTTCGTCATCTTCAATCCGGCCTCGGGCCGCGGACGCGGTAAGCGGCGCATCGAGGTCTACCGCCAGTTGCTCTCGGATCAACTGGACGACGTCACCTTCGCCGAGTCGGCCGAGCCCGGGGGAGAGATCGCGCTCGCCGACAAGGCTACCGCCGAGGGCTACGACGTGGTCGTGGCCGTTGGAGGCGACGGCACCTGGAGCAATGTGGCGGACCGGCTACTCGCGAGCGGACGCGACGACATCACGCTCGGCATCCTGCCCAACGGTACCGGCAACGACTTCGGCCGGAGCTTGGGCTTTGATCCATCTGACGTGGGGGCGGCAGTCAAGGTCCTGACATCCGGCAACATCAGGATCGTGGACGTGGGGCGGGTCGAAACCGAGAGCGCCTCGGAGCACACTCCCGAACGCTGGCAGACGCGCTATTTCCTGAACCTGATCGGGTTCGGCTTTGATATCGCGGTGATCGATGCTGCCGCCGGCGCACGGTTTCTCAAGGGTGAACTGCTCTACAAGATCACCGCACTGCAGCAACTCTTTCGTTTCCCGGGCGTCGAGCTGCGACTCAGCAGCGAGGGCGGTGAAGAGCGTAGCGGGGGGTACCTTATGGTCACTGTTTCGAACGCGCCCTTCTTTGGGGGGGGCTTTCCCATCGCTCCGGATGCAACCGTCCAGGACGGGAAGTTGCACGCGTGTCAGATTAGCGACGCATCTCCACTGTCCCGTCTCAGGCTGTTCAATCTGGCTGAGCGCGGTCGGCACGTGACCTCGGATCGCGTGGAGGTGATCGCCGACAGCGGCTTCCGAATGGAGTTCCCGGCTCCGCCGCGCTTCGAGGTGGACGGCGACGTGCGCCGCTCTGCCGGCCACACGGTCGAAGCACGCATTCTACCCGCTGCCCTGAAGGTGATCGCGCCGAAGTAGACGCGAAGGGTTGCTACTACTGGGCGAACGCGGATACTTTGTGGAGCAAAGTACTTGTTCGTGCTCGGCGTCAGCCCCATGCTGCATTTATGAATCTGCCAGCCAAGAAATTCAACAATCCCGATCGGGGACCTGTGGCACTACACGATCGGGCGATGGACAATCTGCGCTACATCCGCGAAACGATGCAGCGCTCTGCGTCCTTTACCCACGTTTCGGGGATCGGCGGCGTGCTCATGGGGCTGATCGCGATCGCGGCCGCGCTTGCAGCATCCGGGGCGTCCGGACCCTCGATGTGGGTGGGCACTTGGCTGGCAGCGGCTGCTGCGGCTCTGTCGGCGCAGACGCTCGCGATGATTCGAAAGTCGGCGGCGGCGGGTGAGGGGCTTCTCACCGGCCCGGGCCGCAAATTCGCCTGGAACCTCATCCCGCCTCTGGTGGTCGGCGCGGTGCTCACCGTGGTGTTCGTGCGGGCCGAATTGATCGACCAGCTGCCGGGCGCCTGGCTACTGCTCTACGGCACCGGCATAGTCACCGGCGGCTCCTACTCCGTTCGTCCCGTCCCACTCATGGGTGCCGCGTTCATGGGTCTGGGAACCATCGCCTTCTTCGCTCCGGCGACGTGGGGCAACGCATTCATGGCCGCCGGCTTCGGAGGCCTACACATCTTATTCGGTATCCTGATCTGGAGGAGACATGGCGGCTAGACAGGGCGCTTTGCCCAAAGCCCGAGGAGACGCTCGGCCGACTGCCTTGGCAGGAGTCCGTGGCCAGCACTCACAGGCCGCCGATCCCTTGGAGCTCGATCGGCTGATTCACGAGCGAGTCCGGCTCGGAATCGTGAGCGCGCTCGCCGTAAACGGCTCGCTCACGTTCACCGATCTCAAGGAGCTGCTCGGCGCCACCGACGGCAACCTGAGCGCGCACGCGCGTCGGCTCGAGGACGCCGGGTACGTGAGATGTCAAAAGTCGTTCGAGAGCAGAATGCCAAGGACCGAGTACGAGCTGACGAAGTTGGGTTGCCGCGAGCTTCAGCTCTACCTCGATCACATGGAAGCCATCATCAGTGCGACGCGCGATGCCTGACCGCCTCGCCGAAGCCGCCCCGCTTTTTTTTCGGAGGCAGGCTCTATGACACAGAGTGCTCTTCGTGCGGACGAGCAGGATGGTCTGCACGTAGCGATCATCATGGACGGGAACGGGCGCTGGGCCCGAGAGCGTGGGCGCCGGCGCGAGTCGGGTCATCGCGAGGGCGCGAAAGCAGTCCGCCGGGTGGTCGAAGCATCGCCCGACCTCGGCATCGACGTGCTGACCCTGTATGCGTTTTCATCCGACAACTGGCAGCGGCCCCAGCGCGAAGTCCAACTACTCATGAAGTTGTTCCGCCGATACTTGAAGAGTGAGATCGCCGAGCTCAAGGCAGAGGGCGTGCGCCTACAGGTCATCGGCCGACGCGACCGCCTCGCGCCGGACCTCGTACGCCTCATTGAGGAGTCGGAAGAAGCGACGCAGATATGCCGCCGACTCTCGCTGCGACTGGCTGTGGACTACTCGAGCCGCGACCTGCTCGTCTCGGCCGTCCGCGCCGCGGCCGCCCGCACGGACCTCGATCGGGCTTCGCTCTCCCTATTGCTCGGGCAGGCGATGCACACCGAGGAGCCCGCGCCTGACGTGGACCTGCTCATCAGAACGGGCGGGGAGAAGCGCCTGAGCGATTTCCTGCTATGGGAGTGTGCCTACGCAGAGCTCGTATTCACCGACCGCATGTGGCCCGACTTCCAGGGCGACGCGCTCGCGCAGGCCATTTCCGAGTACTCTTCCCGCAACCGCCGCTTCGGACGGGTTGCCGAAGCCAGCTGAGCGGTCCGGGCGGGTCCAGGTCGACCACAGCTCCCGTAACACTAAGTCCGACCACCAGTTGCGGACACTTCCAGTTCTAGGAGGCGCTGTTTTCGCCACACGCCCCCGCCGTATTCCACCAGCTTACCGTCGGCTCCGACCACTCGGTGACACGGGACGATGATCGCCAGGGCGTTCATACCGTTCGCGCTGCCGACCGCGCACACGGCGGAGGGGCGGCCGATGGTCTGGGCCAACTCGGCGTAACTGCGAGTCTCCCCGTACGGAATGGTCGCCAATGCCCGCCAGACGGTTTTCTGAAACTCGGTACCTGGCGCGCTCGTGGGAACGGTGAAGACTTCGGGCGTTCCGGCGAAATAGGACTCGACCTCGCGCGCCGTTTGCTCCACGATGGGGTTCCGGTCCGGCACGAACACGGCGCCAAGACCTTTGCGGATCCTTGCGATCTGCGTAAGTAGAGCTCGGCGGTCGACGAACTTGAGTAGGCAGAGAGCATCGTCCGTCGCTCCTGCCAGCATGGGTCCAAGCGGAGTGGTGATGCGCTGCACACGAACGACGCTCGCGCCCTCCAAATCGGTTGGAGTCGAGCCGAAGCACCTCTCGAACATCTTCCAGAAGCTCGGCGTTTCTTCCCGCGGAGAACTGGCCGACGTGATCCGCGAAAAGGGCTTGCTCGAGAAGTAGCGCTCTATTCGCGAACGAGCTTCCCGTCCGAGAGGTGCCACCGCTGTTCGGCGAGCACTTCAGCGTCTGCCTCGTCGTGACTGACGAGCACGAGCGGCACACCCCGCTCGGCGCACCATTCGCCCACAACACGAGCGAGCTCAGCGCGGAGGGGGCGGTCGAGTGCCGAGAACGGCTCGTCCAACAACAGGAGCTTCGGTTCGGCCAGCAGCGCCCGTCCAAGCGCCACGCGTTGCCGTTCCCCGCCCGAAAGTCGGCGGGGTCGCCGCTCGAGCAACTCCGTGATCTGCAAGAGGCGAGCAGTCTCCTCCACGGCAGCAGCGGAAGGCCCCGCGTAGCCGAGATTGTCCCGCACCGTCAGGTGGGGGAAGAGTAGGACCTCCTGTGGGACCCACCCGACTCTCCGCAGCCACGGCGGCACGATGGGCCCGTCGTCGCCTTGCCATCGTTGGCCGCAGAACGTGACGAGACCTCGCGCGCGTCGCTCCACGCCAGCGAGCACCCGCAGAATCGTGCTTTTGCCGGCTCCGGAGGGACCCACGATCGCGATCGCCCGGCTCTCGGTGTCGAGCTTCACTCGCATCGTCTTGGACGCCAACGGAATCTCGAAATCCAGCCCCAGTCGGTAGGAAGAGTCAGTGGCCATGTCGGTCTTCCAAGTGGAGCTTCTGACGGCGGGAGAGCGCTTCGAATCCGAGCAGAGCCAGCAAGGAAATCCCAACGCTGGCGCCGACCAGCACCCAGATCGTGCTCCTGCCAGACGGCGATTCGAGCAACGTGTAGACCGCGAGCGCAATCGTCCGGGTCGATCCCTCGACATTGCCGGCCAGGACCACCGTTGCACCGAACTCGCCGAGCGCGCGGGCGAACGCCAGCATGGCACCGGCCGCGATGCCCGGCAGCGCGAGCGGCAATGAGACGCGGAAGAAGGTCCGGCGTGGGGGCGCACCCAAAGTCCACGACAGCTCCTCGTACATCGGATCCACGGCCTCGAAGGCGCCGCGAATCGTAATCACGTAAAGCGGCAAGCCCACGACGAACGCGGCGATGGCGGCGCCCAAGATAGTGAACGGAACCGGCAGACCCAGGGACGCGAGCCGGCTTCCCAGAGGCGTTCCCCCGCCGAGCACGGAAAGCAGAAGAAAGCCGGTCACGACCGGTGGCATGACCAGAGGTGCCATGACCAGCGTCGAGAGCAGGGCCTTGCCGCGAAACTCCCGGCGCGCCAGCAGCCACCCGAGGCCGACCGCTGGAACCAAGCCAGCGATGGTTGCCAACAGGGCGACCATGAGCGAGAGCCGTATCGCTGAAGCGACTGCCGGCGCCTGGACCACGGCGACGCTTGGCAGAGCCTGCACAGCCGAGGGCTCCACCAGGGCGAATCCGGAAGCTGCGACAATGTCGCGGCCCTGCTCGCTGACCACGAAGCGCAGGAACGAGTCCGTCGATTCCGGCGCCCGCGAAGCGCTCAACGGCGCAGACCAATACAAGACCCGCGGGTGATTCGTCGCCTCGAACGCGAAGGCGACACGCACTCCCGGCTCGGCTGCCGCGTCCGTCCGGTACACGATTCCGACGGGCACCTCTCCCCGGGCTACCCACTCCAGAGCACCGCGCACCGAGCCGCCACGCACGACGCGGTCCGCTACCTCGGCCCAGACCCCTGTCGCCTCGAGCGCTGCCCGAGCGTAGCGACCCGCGGGCACGTTTTCGCCCGCAAGAGCGATGCGTGGGAAGCGCGTGAGTTCAGCGGGCGTGGCGAGCGGACTCGCGTCAGCCGGAACGACGACGACGAGTTCGTTGGCCGCCATCGCTACTGCTATGCCCTCGCGTACAACAGCACGTTGCTCGAGCCAGTCCATCCACTCGCGGTCGGCCGCGAAGAACGCATCCGCGGAAGGGCTCTGCAACGCCTGCACCGCCAGCCGAGAGGTGGCATCGAAAGAGAAACGGACTTCGGCGCCGCCCCCGCGACGCCAAGCGTCGGCAAGCCTTGGTAGCACCTCGGCGAGCGAAGAGGCTGCCAGAACCAACAGGGAAGAATCGGGGGCAGCCTTGGCCGACGATACCGTAGGCTCGAAGCCGATCCGCACTGGCTCGCCCGCCGCGGCATCCGCCCTCAGCAGCAGCACAAGACCGCACGCCAAGACCCACCCCGTCATACAGACGTGCGGGGCGTGAAGCGCGCGAACGCAACGGCGCGGACGGGAAATTCGGCTAACGGCAGACACGGGCCGGCCACGGTACCCAAGAGCACCTCATCGCGGCAAGGTCCACACTTGCTGGGCCCCTTCCTTCTTGCGTCCTTTCCGCCATGACGCCGACCAGCGAAGGCGCAGCAGTCGCCGAAACCGCGATCGATGTGCGCAGCCCCGAGCTCGACTCCTTCGGGCACGTGAACCACGCGGTCTTCCTCACGTATCTGGAGCACGCACGCTTCAAAGCGATGCAACAGGCCGGGTTCTCATGGCAGGTCCTCGACGAACGTGGGTGGACGATCTTCGTAGTCCGCTGCGAGATCGACTACCTGTCCGAAGCAAGGCGGGGAGACGGGCTGATCGTGCGCACTTGGATGGATTCGTTCCGGCGGACCAGCATGAAGTTCGCCCAAGAGATCGTGCGAGCGGACGACCCGGGTGTGGTGGTCACGCGGTCGCTGGTGACGGCGGCCTGGATGGGATCCAACCGACGCCCGATGCGGGTGCCCGAGGGAGTACGTGCTGGTCTGCTCGCGATGGCTCCGTCCACTCCGTGATGATTGTCGGGAACGACGTCGTGGACCTCACCGATGCGAGGGTACCCGGGAAAGCATCGGACGAACGTTTCCTGGAACGGATCTTCACTGAAGAGGAGCGCGTCGCGATCGGCGCCGCGCACGACCCGGACCTCGAGCTCTGGCAGTCGTGGGCTGCGAAGGAAACGGCGTACAAGGCCGTGTCGAAGCTGCGGGGAAGCCCCCCGACTTTCGCCCATCACACGTTCGTGGTGTCGTGGTCTCAACCCAATGAGCGCAATGATGCGACGAAGCTGCGCGCCGGGTCCGTGCAGTTTGAATCGACGATCATCGGAGTCGAGGCGACCTGGGACCGGCAAACGGTTTATGTGGTCGGCTGGGTCGGCGATATCACGCCAGAAGCGAGGGACGACCGCCTCAACAGCCGACTGGCGCGACTCGATGAACCAGGTGCCACTTGGTCTGCGCCGCGCACCGAGTTAGAGGCCAGGCTGACCCCGCGAGAGTTGGAAGCCGTGCATTCGGGGGCTTCGCTGGCTGTCCGCATCGGCGCGCGCGCGGCGATCGCCGAAGCTCTCGCGATCGACGGGCATCGCGTAGAGATCGTGTGTGCGCCGGGCAAGCCAGGTCGCAGGCCGCCAGCCGTATGGCTCGATGGGGAGCCCGCGCCAGTCGACGTCTCGCTCTCCCACGACGGCGATTGGATCGCCTGGGCGTTTGCGCTACAGCGGGCCCACACCTGATTGCGCCAGCGGGCCGCTAACGCTCGTTAGGGCGGTAGTTGAAGAAGAAGGAGAGCCCGAAGCGCTGGTAGTAGGCATCCCCAATGTCGGTCTCCGCGTGAGTCCACCCGAGTCGGACGACGCCGTCCAGATTGCTGCGAATCGATCGCGCCACCGGGGAGCAGCAATCTCCGGGTACCTGCTCGACCACGTGGGTCAAGGTGCCGTCGACGAGCTGGAGGATCTGACGGATCTCGACGCTGTCACCCGCTTCCTCGCGACGACCCACGGCGCCGACGATGACCATCTCGGTGTCGAAGTCGACCTCGGGCGGTTGCGCACTGCCGGAATGCTTGAGCCAAAAGGCGCTCCAGGCCGTGTCAGTGAGGACCGCGAACGGAGCGGCTGGTGTGGCCATCGTTTCTCCGCCTCGGGCCAGGGTGCGGAACGGAACGCTGCCGTCGTATGCGGACACGCTGTCCCGGCCCCAGGTCGCGTTGCGCACCGTTAGCGCCGCCTGCACCAAGCGCGCCGCCTCAGGCTCCGGGCCCGCGCCCAACATCCGTAATTCGGACAGAGAGTCGCGCGCGCATTGTTGCCACGTCTTCGTGGAGTTCCTTGGCAGGTCCATGATCGAGAAGGTGATGCGAGTGTCGCCCGGTGGGCACTCGTCCGTGATTCCGACTTCAAGCGCGGGTTCGAGCTGCAGAAACGAACGGCTACTCAGTTCGGTGATAACCCCCACGTACTCCGAGACGAAGGGCGCTACCGGGCTCCGTATCAGGGTCTCGTCGCGAACTAGCCTCCCAGTAGGAGATTCGTTCGTACAGGCTCCACGCTCCGGAGGACTGCCACTCGAGGCGTTGCAGGAGCGTCCCGGCCGCGATGAGCGTCGCCGGATCGAGATGGAGCGGAGTCTCGAGCTCGATCGTGATGGCGCCCGAGAGACTAAACCTCAGCGACTCGGGTCCGATCCCATTGCCGTCACCACACGCGCCCCAAAACACCGCTATCATGAGTGTGCATGCACTGTCGGCGGCGCATCACGCTACGCGATTCGCCGCGGTTCGGACCCCAAACAGAGTCGGAGCAGAGTGGCGCCGATGAATCATCGTGATCGCTTGAAGCAGCTTCTCGTGGAAAGGTCAGTGAGACTCGGAGATTTTACACTCGCTAGCGGAGCACGTTCGAACTACTACATCGATGCGCGCCCCACGACGATGAGTGCCGAAGGTCAGGTCCTCGTCGGTCACGTGGCCCTAGCGCTGGTTCTTGACAGTGGCCTCGAGCCGACGCATGTCGGCGGACTCACCATGGGCGCCGATCCCGTAGCCTACGCGATCGCCCACAGAAGCGCGCTCGACGGCCGTCCGATCGACGGCTTTTCCGTCCGAAAGAAAGCGAAGGAGCACGGCACGGGCCAGCGCGTTGAGGGCGGATTGACCCCCGAATCGCGCTGCCTGATGGTCGAGGACTCAATGACGACGGGGAAAAGTACGCTTCGGGCGGTGCGCGCCGTCCAAGAACATGGAGCCGCGGTTGTGGGGGTCATGACCTTGGTAGATCGCTCGGACGACGCGACTGGCCTGTTCGCTGCAGAAGGACTTCCTCTACTCTCGGTCTTCACCGGCGACGAAATCCTGGAGGCCGCGCGAGCGCTCGGCTGAGGGTGCTTCGGTGATTGGCTGCTGCGACGCGCCTTGCTCAGTCCAATAGACGCAGAGGCATGACCAAACAGAGGTAGTCGATGTCGTTGTCGCCCGATGGCTCGATGGTCACTGCGCGTTCGGGCGCCTTGAACGCCACGTCGACTTCGTCCGTCGGCATATAGCGGAGAACCTCAAGTAGGTAATTCGCGTTGAAGCCGATCTCCAATTCCTCGCCCTCGTAGCCGATCTCTAATTCGTCGTGCCCCTCACCGAGATCGGGCGTGAGCACGTTCAGGTGCACTCGGCCGGGTTCGAATTTCAAACGGATCCGGTGCGTCTGGTCAGACGCTACCACCGCCATGCGGCGAACCGCTGACTCCAACGCCTTCTTGTCGATGGTCGCGACCTTGTCGTTGTCCCGTGGGATCACCTGGTCATAGTTCGGATACGTGCCTTCGATGAGCCGAGTGTATACCTCGGTGGAATCGGCTCGGAATCCGAGGTGATTCCCGCTACGTGCAACCTCAATGGTATCGTCGTCCTTGAAGAGGCGTTGAACATGTTGAAGCGCGCCTGGCGGCACGATGAAATCCGCTGACGGGGCACCACCAGATTCCGCTGGCACGCCCATGCGCGCGAGGCGATGACCGTTGGTCGCCACCATACGCATGGATCCTTCGCGCAACTCCCACAGCACACCGTTCAGGATAGGGCGGCTCTCCTCTGTGGACACTGCAAACGTGGTGTGGTGGATGAGTCCGTTCACGTCCTTGCCCGTGACGGTCCACCCTTCGCTGAAGTCGACCTCCGCAAGGCTTGGAAACTCATCGGCCGGCAATCCGTTCAACTTGAAGTTGCTCCTTCCGCACTTCAGTTCGATCTGCTCACCGCGTGTCGCGACCTCGACCGGTTGTTCCGGGAGCTCCCGTGTGATCTCCTGAAGCTTCTTCCCGGGCGCGGTCAGGCGACCTAGTTCTTTGACGTCCGCCGGCACCTTCACACGCACCGCAACATCCAAGTCTGTCCCGCTCATCCACACGGCGTCTTCTTTTGCTTCGAAGAGGATGTTTGAAAGAACGGGGAGCGTCGTCTTGGACGGGATGCTTGCCGAGACGGCTGCCAGGCCGTTGTGAAGGTTCTGCCGGGTGATCGTGAAATTCATCGAGCCGCAGCTCCTCGTATGCCTAGGATCATGCCGTTTTCCACGCAGCTAGATACTATCTCTCTTCTTATCATAAAAACATAGTAGTAGTAGGACCTGTGGATGTGTGGATTGGGACTGTGTGCACAGCCTGTTTATCGTTTGCTGGCAACGACTTCGAAGCCGCACGTGCGGTGTCGAATCTCTGTTGATTTCTCCACGGTTTGCCACGAGCCGCGCCGTGGCTCCGGAAGCGATGTGGGAAACACCCGTGGTTTTCGCCGTTGTATCCACACGGCTCTGCGCGGATTTTCCCAACAGCCTTCTACTCCGTGTGCTCGCATTCCGCGCGCGCGGCGTCGACCTGCTCCCGAAAGACGGGGTCTCGCTCCATCTGGTCTTCGACTTTCCGGATCGAGTGAATCACGGTCGAATGATCGCGGCCTCCGAAGAGCTCTCCGATCCGCACGAGTGACGTGTCGAGAGTCTCTTTGATTAGATACATCGCGACCTGTCGCGGCACGGTCAGGTCCTTGGTGCGGCGCTTGGAGGCGAGCGCCTCCGCGCGGACCCGCCAGCGTCGAGCGACTGTCTCGCGAATGCGCTCTGGTGACAGAACGGGTCCCTCGTCGCGGTGGCGACCCAGGACGCCATGAAGCGCCGTGCGTGCCAACCCCGGCGTGATCTCCTGATGGGTGAGCGAGGAGAACGCAAGCAACTTGATCACGGCACCTTCCAGTTCACGCACCGAGGACGTACAAGAGTGGGCGATCAAGTCGATGACCTCGTCGCCGATGGACAGCCCGTCGTCGGCCGCTTTCTTGCGAAGGATGGCCATGCGCGTCTCGTAGTCGGGCGGCCTCACATCGACCACTAGTCCCCACTCGAAGCGGGACACCAGACGATTCTCGAGACCCGAAAGGTCCTTCGGGGGCCGATCACTCGTCACGATGATCTGGCGCTGAGCGTCGTAGAGCGCGTTGAACGTGTGGAAGAACTCCTCCTGGGTACGTTCTTTTCCCGCCAGGAATTGCACATCGTCGACCAAGAGCAAATCCATCTCCCGGTACCGTCTACGGAAGTCGGCCATCGCCCCCTTCTGGATCGAAGTGACCAACTCATTTGTGAACTGCTCCGACGACAAATAGCAGATCCTGCGCGTGGGGTCGTTTGCCAAGACTTCGTGCCCGATCGCGTGCATCAGATGTGTCTTGCCCAGGCCTACGCCGCCATAGAGGAAAAGCGGGTTGTACATCTTGGCGGGGTTGTCGGCGACCGCCCGTGACGCAGCGGCGGCCAGTTGGTTGTTCACCCCGACGACGAAGCGCTCGAACGTGTAACGCTCGTTCAGCAGCGGCCGGGGCGCGGCCGGGGCGGGGGAAGCAACGGGAGAGATCCCGGCCGCCGTCGGCGAAGGCGGGCGCAACTCGATAGAAGGCACCGGAATCGCGGACAACTCCGCGTTGCATGAGGCCGTAATCTTCAGGGGACGCCCAAGAATGCGCTCCGCCGCTCCGGCGAGCACCGGCCCGAACTTGTCCTCGAGCCACTCGACGTGAAAGCGCGAGGGTACCTCTACCTGGAGTTCGTCGGATGTCAGCGCGACGGCTTTGGCGCCAGCGACCCATGTGAGATAGCCGTGCTCCGGAATGGATGCGCGAGCGCTCTCTTGGATCCGCGCCCAGAGCTCAGCCGCAGTCAGCTCCATTGCATCTCTTGTATGCTGTGTCCCGCATCGGTAGCGGTGGCCGAATGTGCTGAGGGGCGGGTGACAGCTACGGGCATGTGTGGAGCTTGCAGGCGCTGAAAAGTGGTGCTTCTGAGCGGGTTCCCCGTGGCAGGGGCGCCGAAGCTACCGAGCATGTGTTGGAAAGTCAAACCGGCAATCAGGACGGGCGTTTTGGGCAGTTTCACCCCCTGCTGTGGGGGGGCCGTTGACGTGTTCAGACACGCTCGACTATCTTTCCAAGCTTCTTTCCAAACGAACGAAAACGATGGGCTGGATTAACCACAATGATGCCGACTTACAGACCCCGGAACCGCAAGCGGGTGAACAAGCATGGGTTCCGGGAGCGCATGAAGACGAAGGGCGGTCGCAAGGTATTGAACCGTCGTCGGAGGCGGGGTCGGACCCGTCTGGTGGTCACGATCGGCCGGAAGTAGCCGCGGTTTCGCCGGAGTGCAAAGAGCGCCTGCCGCGGAGCGCGCGCATCCGACACAGCACAGAAATCCGGGCGCTTTTGGAGCGGGGGAAGCGGAAGAGGACGACGAACCTAGACGTCTTCTTCACGCCTTCCCCCGCTTCGCGTTCGCGCCTCGGGCTGATCGTGCCAAAGCACGGACGGGAGATCGTGGAGCGAAACAGATTGAAGAGAAGGCTACGTGAGATCGGTAGAAGAGAAGTCCTCCCCAGCTTGGATGCGAGTGGAAACGGTGGGGACCTGTTGATTCGAGCGCGCCGCGCGGCGTACGAGGCGGGGTTCGGGCAACTGCGGTTGGATGTCCACGAGGCGGTGGAGGCGCTGTGCTCAGACGAATCCTAATCGGTGTGATCCGCGTCTATCAAATGGCGATCTCACCGTGGACCCCGGCGGCGTGCCGTTTCACGCCGACGTGCTCCACGTACGCGATGGACGCGATCGACACACACGGTGTGGCCCGCGGTGGCCTGCTGGCCGTGAAGCGTGTGGGCCGCTGTCATCCGTGGGGTGGCTTCGGGATGGATCCTGTACCTCCTCGTATCGATAGACGAGCTCGATGAAGACCGAAGTCCGTTTCTTGCTGGCCATATTCTTGATGTTGGGTGTGCTCGTCGGCACCAACCTTCTGTTCCCCCCGATTCCGCCCGAAGAGCTGCCCCTCGACAGTCTGGGCGCCGGGCCCGCGGTCGGCGGACCGTCGAGCGCCGATCCGACGGGCACGGGGGACGGCGCTGCCGGGGCGCTCGTGCCCGAGATCCCGACTTCGAGCGCGCCAAGGCTTCCCAGCGTGGGCGCCGCCGCGCCCGTCGAGCTCCCGACCGACCCGGCCGCGTTGCGCGAGTATAGGATCACGGTCGAGGGGCCCCTCTATCGTTACGAGTTTTCGAACTACGGCGCGCGCCTGATGTCTGCCCAGATGTCGGAGTTCGAGGCACTCAATCGAGAGGGCCTCGTTGACCTCGTGAAGGAGGGGTCAGGCGGGTATATGGGCCAAAAGCTGCTCGTGGGCGAAGACACGGTGGACTTGAGCGGGGTGCCGTTCACGGTGGAACCGTCGAACGGCCTGACAATGAGCAGCCGTTCGGGCGCTCGTACGCTGCGATTCGTCTACGAGCATCCGACCAGCCCCTTTGTGTTTGTGCTCGAGTACGAGTTCAATCCGGACGAATACACGGTTGGCGTAAGGGGGACTGTGGAGTCTGGGCTCGAGCGCCCACTCTTGCTGACCGACCTGGGTGAGGGGCTCGCTTACTCAGAGGCCGACTCGGTGGGCGAGTCCCGCACTATGGCTTATGTGACCAACAATGTGCAGGAGGGCATCCAGTCGACGCTCCTGGGTAAGGCCGAGCCGACCATTGTGGAGGGGCCGCTGCTGTGGGCGGCATTCAAGAACAAGTTCTTCGTCATGGCGTTGCTCGCGGGCGAGAGCGACGAGGCGGCGACGGAAGCGCGCTACTTGGGTGGGGTGATCGTGCAGCCGACCGAGACGGAGGGAGTCGTGCGTGTCGCCTCGGCCCAACCGCTTTCGAACGACGGAAGCTTCGCTTATCGGGTCTTCTTGGGCCCGCAGGAGTATGCGCTGCTCAGTTCCCTGGGGCAGGGCATGGAGGAGGTGAACCCGTACGGGTGGAAGTTCTTCCAGCCGATCTTGCGTCCGATCGTGTCCGTGATCATGACCATTTTTGTGTACTTGCACACGAAGCTGTCCGTCGGTTACGGCTGGGTGCTGGTCATCTTCGGCGTCATGATGCGCGTCGTGCTCTTTCCCTTGAACCACAAGGCGATGAAGGCGCAGCTGCGCAACATGGCTGTGCAGCCGCTGCTCAAGGAGATCCAGACGAAGTACAAGGACCAGCCGGAGAAGCTGCAGAAGGAAATGATGCGGCTCTACAAGGAGCACGGCTTCAATCCGTTGGCGGGCTGCCTGCCGATGCTGCTTCCCTGGCCCGTGCTCATTGCGCTGTTCTTTGTCTTCCAGAACACGATCGAGCTGAGGGGCGAGCAGTTCCTCTGGCTGCCCGACCTGTCCGCGCCGGACCCGATCTATCTGCTGCCGGTGTTCTTGGGGCTGTCGATGTTCCTAATGATGTACGTGAGCCACAAGTCGCTGGACACGCCCAACCCACAGATGAAGATGATGATGTACCTCATGCCGATCATGATGGTGTTCATCTTCTTCAGACTCGCGAGCGGCCTGAACCTCTACTATTTGGTCGCGAACATCGCGACGATTCCGCAGCAGGTTTGGATCGCTCGCGAGCGGCTGAAGATGAAGGGAAAGCCTCCTCTGAAGATGAAGAGCGAGTAAGCTCTCTCTAGGAGTCTGTGGTAGAAGTACAGTGGGCCGCGCGCAGGGGTCTCACGAGTTCAAAAGTAGGCACGACGACGAGTCGTAGTTGTTCTACGGCGAGGAGGAGAAACGATCTGTTGAGCCGCGACCCCCCTGCGCCCTGCGCCATGTGTGGCAATACATTACTGGTGTGTGGGTTGCGGTGGCACGGCCCCATCTCCGTCGTTGGGGCTGCTAGCCGTAGCGACGGCTATGGCGTCGTCGCCCCGCCTAGGATCTAGGGCCGTGGCACCGCAACGCGGCCCACTGTACTTCTACTACGGGCTCCCAGGCTCAGAAATCGGATGACTTTGGACGTCGACACAATCGCTGCCGTGTCGACCGCGCCCGGCCTCGGTGCGATCGCGGTAGTCCGCGTATCGGGACCTGAAGCCACTTCCGTCGCGTTGCGACTGCTGCCGGGGCTCGAGAGGATGCCCGATCCGCGCTACGCGACGCTTGCGGAGATCCGGGACCCCGACGATGGCTCGGTGATAGACCGGGCGATTGTGACCTACTTCGCTGCTCCTGAGAGCTACACGGGTGAGGACGTCGTGGAGTTCTCGTGTCATGGCGGGTGGCTGGTTCCACCGCTGGCGCTGGATGCGTGCCTACGCGCGGGCGCTCGTGAGGCGGAGCCCGGGGAGTTCACTAGACGGGCGTACCTCAGAGGGAAGCTGGACCTAGTGCAAGCCGAGGCGGTCTCGGATCTGATCGAAGCGCGCAGTCGCGCGCTCCACCTTGCTGCGCTCGGGCAGTTGGAGCAGGGACTCTCGGGGCGCATCTCGGGGTTGCGGGAGGGCCTCGTTCGTCTCGAAGCGTTGCTGGCGCACCACATCGACTTTCCGGAAGAAGACGACGCGCCGGTACCGTTGGACGAGATCGTCTCGGAAGCTACGAACCTAGCTCAACGTATCGATCGCTTGCTCGCGACAGCGCCTGAGGGGGAGCTGTTGCGCGAAGGAGCGTTGGCCGTGCTGGCTGGCCGGCCGAACGCGGGCAAGTCGTCGCTGTACAATGCGTTGCTCGGACAGGAACGGGCAATCGTGACTGAAGAGCCTGGCACAACCCGGGATGCGTTGGAGGCGTTCGTGCAAGTCGGAGGCTTTCCGTTCCGTTTGGTAGACACTGCTGGTTTGCGCGAGACCGATCGTCAGGTCGAGCGGCTCGGAATCGATGTCGCGAAACGTTACCTCAGGGACGCCGATGTCGTCTTGCTGTGCGTGCCAGCAGACGAAGAGATCTCTGACTCGGATCGACGCTTTCTCGAGCAGCTCGAGGCACCGGTTCTTATGCTGCGAACAAAATCAGATCTGCAAAATGACTCCCCTGAGCGACGGTCGCCCGCGCACGTCGCAGCGGTGATCGACGTCTCTGTTCAGTCCGGAGACGGGCTCGACGAACTTCGCGGTGCTCTTCCCGAACTAGCGTACTCGGCCTTGCTGCACGTCGGGGCGGAGGTTCCCGTCATCACGAGGCGGCGCCACGCGCTGGCGCTCGCGACCGCGCGCGCCGAGGTCGAACTCTTTCGGGACGCACTCGAGGCGGGGCTCCCCCCGGAGGTAGCGTCGACCCATCTTCGTCCCGCGGAGACTGCTCTCGAGGAAGTGCTCGGCGTGATCTCTGTGGAGGACGTGCTCGACGTGGTATTCCGAGAGTTTTGTGTAGGGAAATGAGTGAGTCACCCACTGATGGCCTTTTTGCGCTGCGCGGATACCGAGTCCACGGACGCGTGCAGGGCGTGGGGTTTCGATGGTGGACACGAGCGGTCGCAGGCCGTTTGCGCCTTGGCGGGCACGTGCGGAATCTGACGAACGGGTGTGTAGAGATTCAGGCCGCCGGGCGCACCGAGGTGCTCGCGGAGTTTGAGCGCCTGATCGCCGAGGGCCCTCAATTTGCGAGGGTAACGTCAGTCGAGCACATCGAACCAGAAGGGCAGATATCTCGAGTGGGCTTTGAGATCCTACACCAATGACGACAGCTGCGTATAAGGTGCGTGAGATCGAATGCATACATCGTACGATGTAATTGTGGTGGGTGGTGGGCACGCCGGCACCGAGGCGGCGGCCGCCGCCGCACGCGCAGGCGTGCGCACGCTGCTGATCACCCCGGATCTGGCGCGAATCGGGCAGATGAGCTGTAATCCCGCGATCGGTGGTGTGGCCAAGGGGGTGGTAGCGAAGGAGGTCGATGCGCTCGGGGGCGTCATGGGCCGAGCCACCGACGCGTCCCGGATTCAGTTTCGCATGCTGAACCGTTCCAAGGGGAGGGCGGTGTGGGGTCCGAGGGCGCAATGCGACCGGACGCTTTATCCGATCGGCGTACGTCGGGTGCTCGACGGGTTGGAGTTCCTGGATCTCTATCAGGATCTGGTGAGCGGCCTTCTCATGGAGGGTCACGAGGTCCGGGGCCTGCGCACGCGGGGAGGCATCACCTTCGAGGCGCCTTGTGTGGTTGTGACGACCGGAACGTTCCTGCGAGGGAAAATCCATGTCGGTGCTGAGGCCGGTGTGGGTGCCGGGCGTGCGGGGGAGGCGCCGTCAATCGCGTTGGCCGAGGGGCTCGAAGCTCTGGGGTTGGAGGTCGCCCGCTTCAAGACGGGGACGCCGCCACGAATCGACGGGCGCACCATCGACTTCCAACGCACCGAGAGGCAGGACGGAGATGCCGAATCCTATCGGTTCTCCGCCTACACTACGGAGGACATTCCCGAGCAACGACCGTGTTGGATCACATGGGCGTCAGAGGGGCTCAAGAAGGTCGTCTCGGACAATCTGCAGAAGAGTGCGCTATACGGGGGCGAAATCGCCGGCCGCGGGCCTCGCTACTGTCCCTCGATCGAAGACAAGATCGTGCGCTTCCCTAACGCCCCTCGGCATCAGGTCTTCCTGGAACCGGAGGGTCTGCATACCACCGAGTTTTACGTGAACGGTTTGTCGACCTCATTGCCGGTGGAGGTGCAACTCGAGTTCATGCGTACCATTCCCGGGCTCGAAGATGTGGTGATGACGAAGGCGGGCTACGCGATCGAGTACGACTATTTCCCTCCGCACCAGCTTCGGCACACGCTGGCGCTGAAGGCAGTTCCGGGTTTGTACTTCGCCGGCCAAATCAATGGCACGACCGGCTACGAAGAGGCCGCGGGGCAGGGAATCGTCGCGGGCATCAACGCGGCACTGCATGTGAGGGAGGAGCCGCCCTTCGTTCTGGAGCGAGACCAGGCGTACATCGGGGTCTTGATCGACGACCTAGTGACGCGTGGTGTGGACGAACCCTATCGGCTGTTCACCTCACGAGCCGAGTTTCGCCTTTTGCTTCGGCAGGACAACGCACCGCGCCGACTCGGCCCCCTCGCTCGTGAGCGTGGGCTATTGAGTGCAACCCAGGAGAAGTCCCTCGAAGCGCGCCTGCGGGAGGAGGATCGAGTACTGACCTGGTTCCGGCAGACGGTTATCCCGCCCGAGGTCGCCGGCCCCATCTTGGAGTCGGCTGACTCCAGTCCCGTTTCTGAGCCGACCCGCGCCGTCGAGTTGCTAAAACGACCACGAGTCTCCGCCGTCAGCCTACTCGATGGTGCCGGGGAGTCTGTGGATCAACTCCCTGATTCGGTACTCGATGCGGTCGAAGTCGAGCTCAAGTATGAAGGATACGTGGCGAGAGAGAGGGAGCGCGCCGAAAAACTACGAAGACAAGCGGATTTCCGGTTGGGCGACGACCTCCCGTACATGGATTTCAAGACTCTTTCCTATGAGTCCAGGGAGAAACTCACAAGGATTCGACCAGAAACGCTCGCTCAGGCAGGTAGGATCTCTGGGGTGTCGCCGGCAGATCTCCAAAATCTGCTGCTCGAGGTGCGAAAGTTTGGTGGGCTGACGGACGCCTCCCGCGACTCGAGCAAAAGTCTCAGCACAATGGGCCGTATCGCACGCTGACGTGAACCCGCTATATAGTGGTCATGACAGCGAGTTCTCTTCGAGCATGGCTCTGTTCCACGTGAAACAAATGGTCGCGCGGCGGTGGGAATGGGCTGTTCCACGTGGAACAAGCTGAGAACGACCCTAGCGCTGCCGCAGATCGAAGTGGGCGGTCACCGGCTCCGACGTGCCGTCGAGATTGAAGTCGAACTCGGTGTCACCGTCCAGAATCAGGCGATCAGGGCCGTCGAACATGAAGGTCGAGATATCTCGCGAGGGAGTGGGAACTCGCGGTCGAGGATCACCGCCGAAGGACCCGACAAGGAAATCTGACCGATCTCCGTCTGCCCCTGACCAGCGAATACCAGGATGGCGGTATAGTGGCCGCTACGTTGGATGTTCAGGTCGAACGACGAGCCGAGTTCGATCAGATCGACGGAGAGATCGGGAGCCACGGGGCTTGCTACCACCAGGGAGGCGGCGCGCCAGTCACCGACGAACGGGGCCAGCGATGGGTCGGGCGCGAGCGCGTCGTCATCTCCGCACGAAGAGAGTGCTACCGCCAGTGCGATGACCCCCACCCAACGACGCCTCATGTCCAGCTCCTGCAACGAGTTGGGGGCACTGTAAGGCCTGCAAGCCGTCCCGATCACCTATGGAATTGTCCCGAAGTCCTGCTCAAGGGCAACGTGCTGTTGTCCGTGGTCAAGACATCCTGTCTTTCCGGGGTACGGCCGCAATGGATATATTCTTCGCCCGCGCCGATTGGAGCGAGTGTTCACGCCTTCCGAGTAGTTATGTCGCACGTCATCGCAATAGCGAATCAGAAGGGTGGGGTCGGAAAGACCACCACCGCGATAAACCTCGGCGCTTCTTTGGCGGTCGCTGAGAAACGAACGCTCGTCGTCGACGTCGATCCGCAAGGCAACGCGACAAGCGGCCTAGGTGTGGAGGGGCGAGAGTCGCTCACCACGGTCTACGATGTGCTCGTCGGCGACCGATCGGTGGACGAGAGCATCTTACACGGCGTACATTTCCCCTATCTCGACGTCGTTCCTTCAACACGGGACCTGGTAGGGGCGGAGATCGAGCTCGTGAATGCTCAGCAGCGGGAGACGGTCTTGCGGCGTGCGCTGGAGCCCATTCGTGAGCAGTACGACTACGTCCTAGTGGATTGTCCGCCGTCTCTTGGGCTGCTCACGCTCAACACGCTGACGGCCGCGGACTCGGTGCTCATTCCCATTCAGTGCGAGTTCTACGCCCTGGAGGGCCTGAGCCAGTTGCTCAACACAGTGCGGTTGGTACAGAAGGGCCTGAACCCTGGGCTCGATATCGAAGGTGTCCTGCTCACGATGTACGATGCGAGGCTCAATCTCTCCCGGCAGGTCGCTGCCGAGGCACGCGAATATTTCGGCGTGAAGGTCTACCAGACTGCGATCCCGAGGAACGTGAGCCTGGCGGAGGCACCGAGCTTTGGGCAGCCGATCGTGCTATACGACGTGTTGTCCAAGGGATCGCAAAGCTACCTCGCGCTCGCGCAGGAACTAATCAAGCGAACAGCCTCCGCTAGTGACAGTGGCGTCGCACAGGTGGTCGGATGAGCGGGCGGGATCGTCTGGGCAAGGGACTGGGAGCGCTGCTCGGTGAGTACCTGGATCCGGAAGCAAAGAGTGGAGAGATCCAGACGCTTCCCGTGAGCGCCATCCTACCGAACCCGGTCCAGCCTCGTCGCCTCTTCAAAGAGGGTGAGCTCGGGGACCTCGCGGTTTCCATTCGGGAGAACGGACTCCTGCAGCCCCTTGTGGTAAGGCCAGCACCCAAAGCGATCGGGCGCTACGAGCTCGTCGCGGGAGAGCGCCGTCTGCGGGCGGTCACCAGTCTGGGCTGGACCGACGTCGCGGTCCTGGTTAGGGACGCATCAGACGAGACCCTTTTGGTGCTGGCCCTGGTGGAGAACCTCCAGCGTGAGGCGCTCAACCCACTCGAAGAGGCGGAGGGTTATGCCGCGCTCAGCGAGCAGTATGGCATGAGCCAGGGCGACATCGCCAACGCGGTGGGGAAAGATCGCTCGACGGTCGCGAACTTGCTGCGTCTGCTCAAGCTGCCGCCCTCGATCCGCAAGTTGGTCGAGGACGAGTCGCTCTCGATGGGTCATGCGCGGGCCTTGCTGTCGGTTGTGGATCCGCTTCGGGCGGCGGATCTGGCCCGCGCGGCGGTGAAAGGAGGCTGGTCGGTACGAGAAGTCGAGAAACGCGCACGAAGTGCAGATTCCAAGGGGAGCAGCAAACGCGCCACTGTGGTGGACCCGTTGGTTCGGGAGCTCGAGGTAGCGCTGCGAGATTCGCTCGCCACGCTCGTTTTGATCAAACAGAAGCGTGGAGGAAAGGGCAGCATCGAGATTCAGTACCACGGCGCTGAGGACTTCGAGCGGGTATTCGCGCTGATCACTCGGCGCGAGGTCTCGGAGGTCGTCGAATGAACATGAAACGTGATCGGAAGCTCACCATCATGGTGATGCCGGATGGAGGGCCGGGGAGCCGCACCATTCACATCGCGTACAAGTGGCTCAGGGTCCTCGCTGCCGGAGCGTCCCTGTTGGCATTCGCGCTGACGGTCATGGCAGGGAGTTGGTGGTACCTCGCCGCGCGAGCGTCGCGCGTAGCTGACCTCGAGTTCCAACTGCAAGCGGTGGCTGGCGATCGCGTTCGCGTACAGGCCCTGGCGCGGCAGCTCGAGTTGATCGAGGCGCAATATGGAAACATCCGCGACCTGTTCGGCACTTCCGGATCAGGCGCTGGGTCGGATGTTTGGCTTCCCCCCGCCAGCGGTTCCCGACGGGGTCGTGGTGCCGAGACGTTGCCTGCGAGCGGCGCGTCACTACCGTCCGTTTGGCCGTTGGGCGAAAAGGGCTTTGTCACCCAGGCTCTGATCGAGGGCACCTCGGGAGACGACGACCACCCAGGTGTCGACATCGCCGTGCCTACGGACTCATACATCCGGGCTGCGGGGGGCGGCACCGTGGTTGATTTGGGAGAGGATCGAGTATACGGCCGCTTCATCAAGATCGACCACGGCGGGGGATATTCGACCATGTACGCCCACGCATCGCTGCATCTGGTGGCACTAGGGCAGGAGGTGCGCGAACGAGAAGTCATCGGCCTCAGCGGCTCCACGGGCCGGTCTACGGCCCCGCACCTGCACTTCGAGATCCTGCTCAATGACGAAGCGGTCGACCCACTGACCATGGTGGAGCAACCCTCCTAGGCGCCGTCCCTCAGAGGGCGGTTCAGAGGCTCTCGGTAGCATTGCCGGCGCGCGGCGCTACATTGGCTTCCCAGTACTCAGTCGGTGTAGAGGTAGGTATGGCACGTGACCGGAGCGGCAATAGAGTATCCCCGGAGTCGGTGATTTCGATCATCGGACCGGGCATGAAGGTGGTCGGCAATTGCGAGACCGACGGTACGATCAGAATCGAAGGAACCGTTGAGGGCAGCGTGCTCGCCGGCAAAGCGGTGGTTGTGGGCAAGGACGGCATGGTTTCCGGCGATATTACCACGCAGGACGCCGTGGTGTCGGGGACCGTCATCGGGACCCTGGTAGCCGAGTCACGGCTCGAGCTTCAGGCCACCTGCCGCATCGAAGGCGACATCAGGGCGCGCCGCATGCAGCTCGAGGAAGGAGCGATCCTCAATGGGACGGTCCACATGGGGGACGGCCGCAGCCAGGGCGAGCAGGCCACTAGCGAGGACGGGGCCGGGCTGGCTGACCGATCAAGTAATAAACAGACTTTTCCCCAGTACGCTGCCGGCACGCGGAGTTAGGTCGCCAGGCGTGCGCTAGTGCCACAAGTGGCCTCCTCATAACGCTTTAGCTGAGATCGACAGCAGAGGCAATCGACGGACTATCCAGGCGGCCATCGCTTTTCCACACGTTTTCCACGCACGCTCCGTACGTTCCGGGGTCCATCCATGAAACTAGAATCCATCCTCCAATATCTGGACATATACCTTGCGGTTGCTGAACATCCTGACTATGCGGCGGCTCTCAATGGGCTCCAGGTCGCCGGGCCGCAGGAAATTGAACAGGTGGTGGTCGCGGTGGATGCCACCGAGGCATCGATCGCCGAGGCCGCGGAGCGAGGCGCGGACCTGATGATCGTGCACCACGGCCTCTTCTGGGGTGGCCTCGAACCGTTGACCGGGCGGCACTTCAGGAAGGTACGCATGCTGATCGAAGGGGGTATAGCGTTGTACAGCTGCCACCTCCCGTTGGATAGCCACGCCGAGGTCGGGAACTGCGCGCTGCTCGCCCGGGCCCTTGGCCTGGAGCTGCAGGGTCAGTTCGGTGACTACAACGGTACCCCGATCGGTTGGTGGGGCACCTTGGCCGATGCCACGACGCCTTCCGGTCTCTCCGCGCAACTGTCGGAGGTTCTCGACGCACCGATCCACCTCATCGAGGGCGGCCCGGAGCACGTGGAACGGGTGGGCGTGCTAACGGGTGGCGGAGCATCTTTCGTTCAGGACGCGATCGCTGCGGGCTTGGACGCTCTGGTTACGGGGGAAGGCAGTCACCACAGCCATTTCGACGCGGTGGAGTTGGGTATCACGATGCTGTTCGGCGGGCACTACGCGACTGAGACCTTCGGAGTGCGGGCGCTCGGCCTGCACCTCGAGCAGCGATTCGGTCTGCCGTGGCAATTTGTGGATCAACCGACGGGCTTGTAGGCGCTTCTCGAAGCCCGGCTACCTGCCGCTCATCATCGCGTCCCGGGCAGCCTTGAACTCCTGGCCGTCGTTCCACTCAGGCCAGCTGTCATCACCGGCGACATCGAGTAGAACCGAGAGCACCAGCGCGCCCTGCTGCACGGCGCCGTCGAATACGAAGTCCTCGCTGTACTCGTCGGACGGTGCGTGGTATCGGCTCGCGGTGTACTCCCTCCTGATGTCGGAGCCCCATCCGTCGGGGCGCCCGCGGTATTGTCGCCCGTGCTCGACGTAAAGGGAGGGAACCCCGGCCTTCGCGAACGGGAAGTGATCACTGCGGAAGAAGAATCCCTTCTCTGGTTCGGCGTCCGGGATGATGGTCAGCCCCAGCTGCGCAGCCCGCGGGCGCACGTAAGCGCCCAAAGCGCTCCTTTCTTCTCCGTGCACGATGACATCGTCCGTCTCGCCCCAAAGATTGGCGCCATCGATGTTGATCTCGGCCACGGTCTGGTTCAGCGGGTGCAACGGAGACTGCGCATACCACTGTGCGCCGAGCAGGCCCTGCTCCTCTGCCGCTGTCGCAATAAAGAGGATTGAACGCTCCGGGCGCTGCGGCATCGCCGCGACCGTGCTGGCGAGGTTGAGCAGCATCGCGGTGCCTGAGGCGTTGTCGTATGCACCGTTGTAGATCGAGTCGCCATCCACCGCTTCACCGACGCCGAAGTGGTCGTAGTGCGAACTCACCGTGATCCACTCATCCGGTCGTTCGCTCCCGCGAATGAGACCCACCACGTTCTTCGTCTCAACCCTGCGCACCGAGCTCTCTACGGTGGCCGACACGGTGATTCCGGTCTCCACGGCGTTGAAGGCACGCGTGGCGGCACGAGCTTTCAATTCGTCGAAGTCGAGCCCCGCGGAGGTGAGCGTAGCCCGCGCGACGTCGACCGATATCCATCCGACCATGCCTGCCGGCGTCGGGCCGTTGGGGTCGGGCGGCAGGGAGAACTGTTCGCCCGACCAACCGCCCCGGACGACGCTCCAAGGGTATCCCGAAGGCTCGGTCTCATGAACGATGAGTGCCCCCAGTGCGCCTTGGCGTGCAGCCTCCTCATATTTGTAGGTCCAGCGGCCGTAGTAGGTCATCACGCGGCCTCCGAACAGATCCGGCTCCGCCGCCGGCGCCGGTGGATCGTTCACCAGGATCATGAGGTACTTGCCGGCAACGTCGACCCCCGAGAAGTCGTGCCATTGGTTCTCGGACGCTTCGATTCCGTATCCCACGAAGACCAACTCTGCATCGCCGCCTGCGCCATCGGCAACCGGGTCACCCGCGTTCAGCACATATTCAGTGAGGTAGCGTGGGGTCACCGTAGAGTTCGGCCCAGAAAAGGACAGCGACACGGTGGCGGTATTGGTGGTCGTTCCTACCATCGGAACTGCCTGGAAGTACGAGCCGCCTGGTGCCTCCAGACCGTACTCCTCGTAGCTCTGTGCGACGTATTCGGCCGCGATGTCCCCACCGGGCTGACCTGGCGCGCGGCCCAGGAAGTCATCCGACGAGAGCGTCCTCATGTGTTGAGCGATCGCGGTCCCGTCCAGCGTCGGCACGTCCTCCGCCATGTTCAGGCCTCGGCGGGAGTCGGAATCTGCGGTGCAAGCAGCGATGAGCAGGGACGAGAAAACGAAAGCGCGGCGCACGATTGCTACCTCCAGAGATGTGTCGGGAACGTGCAACGGTATACGAGTGGGCGTGGCCGTGACAACAGTACCGGCGATCACCCCGTAGATCTTTCGCGGGCGGTATTCTATTATCGCGTTCCGATAATCGGATACCGACAACCCCTCGGAGGGACTGTGTCCGCCACCGCTGAGAGCTTCTTGCCCTTGAAGCCGGTCCATTTTCACATCCTGCTGAGCCTCGCCGCGCGCGCCACGCATGGATACGGAGTGCGACAGCAGGTGGAGGAGCGCACCGCCGGCAGAATCGTGCTCGCGGCCGGCACCTTGTACGAGACGCTCCAGCGACTCACGAGAGACGGCCTGGTCGAGGAGACCGAAACCCCGCCCGAACAGGAGGAGCGTGCGAGCTCGAGGTGGCGTTTCTACCGAGCGACGGCGCTCGCGAAGCAAGTTCTGGCGTTGGAGGTCGCTCGGCTCGAATCCGACATCGCGGCCGCACGCGCCGAGTTGCCAGCGATCGGATGAGGCCCGTGAAGACGAGTCTGCTCGTGGTCGCCACCATCGCGCCGCCCTCGGCGCGCTATCAGACGGCGGGCCGAGTTGGACGCCTTCTACGAGGCCCTGCTGACGCGCACACGGGCTCTGCCAGGAGTTTCCTACGCCACCACCACCTACTCCGCTCCGCTTTTCGGGACCTGCTTCAACACGACGGTCGTGCCCGAAGGCCTGGAGGAGAAGGCCGACGACCCGATTTGGGTCGGCACGGTGATCATCCGGGACGACTACTTCGCAACCAACTCGATCCCGCTGCTCGAGGGCAAGGACTTCACTGCGGCCGATCGCCTCGGCGACCCCCCCCGTGGTCATCGTCAATAAGACCATGGCCCAGCAGCTTTGGCAGGGCAGCGATGCGATCGGAAAGCGACTTCGATACGCCGGAGGCCTGCGAGGCTCGGCCGACTCCTTCAATCCTGAGTTCTTTCCGGATTCATGGATGACTGTGGTAGGCGTGGCCGCGGACATTAGGCGAGAGAGCTTGTCGGAGGCGCCAGCGCCCGAGTATTACCGGCCGCAGTCGCAGATCACCTGGGGCTTTCAGTACCTGATGGTGCGCGCCGCTTCAGATCCTTCGCACGTAGCCTCGATGATCCGTGAGACGGTCTGGTCCCTGGACTCGAGCGTCCCGGTCGACGAGGTGCGGACCATGCAGGCCCAGGTCGCGCAATCTGTCGCAACCGACCGTTTCCGAATGATCGTTCTGGTGAGCTTCGCGTGCTTCACGTGCCTGCTCGCGATGGTCGGGCTCTACGCCATCATGGCGCTCGCGGTCACACGGCGTACTCGTGAGATGGGTATCCGCCTCGCGCTCGGCGCTCGCCGGGCAGAGGTCATGAGGGGCGTACTGGCACGGGGGCTGAGGCTCGTCTTCTGGGGCACGGTATTCGGCGTCGGTGCCGCGTTCTTCAGCAGTCGCATGCTCTCCTCCATGCTCTTCGAGGTGGAGGCGACCGACCCGCTCACGTACCTGGTGGTGGTGCTACTCGTCGCTTTTGTCGTGGTTCTTGCGTGTTATCTGCCAGCACGCAGGGTGAGCCGGGTGGATCCGGTGATGTCGCTGCAGGAGGAATAGGCGTCCAGCCTAGAACAGCCCGTCCAGGTACAGGTGGAACTTCCAGCCCGTTGCCCCTCGGACCGCCCGCGCGACGTCGAAGCGGAACAAGCCGTCGAGCAACGACGTGCCGATGCCGACGCTCAGCAATGGGTCGTCGAATCGCACGTCGTCGCGAGGCCCAACCCAGCCCACGTCACTGAAGACGCCGATCCGGGCCGCGGCGAGTCCCGTGGCCAATTCGCCGCGCGCCCTCCAGAATGCGGTGCCGTGCGCGTGGTTCGTACCGAAGCCCCTGAGGCTCGGGGACCCGCCCAGGAAGAACTCTCGCTGCAGGGTGACGTCCCCCCACGTGGACCCAGCCCCGAGCTCGATCGCCCCGGCGAGACCGAGTGGCAACGGATGGTTGAGGGATGCCGCGCCCATGACCCGCCGATAGGACCGGTCCCCGCCACCTACCTCCCCGGCGAGCCGTCCAGTGAGGATGAGGCCGTTCGGGTCGATGCCGCGGAACCAGCCCACCGCCCCCCGCACGCCGGCGACATTCACGTCATCGGCGGCGAGCACGGCATCCACCGTGTCGTCGATGAATCTGTCGAAGAGAAAATAGTCCGTCTCCAGCGCCACACCCCGTTGTCTCTCACTGAACCCTGTGACGCTGTAGCGCACGCGTTCTCCGAGCGCTTCGTATCCGAGCGAGACTCCCGTCGCCCGGTAAAATTGTGCCGCGCCCCCTCCGAGAAAGAGGGCGTCCGCGGAGCTGATCAGACCGAACGGATTATCGAATTCCGACATCGATTCGAGGCGATGGTACGCCTCGGTGGTCCACCGGCTCGACTCCGGGCCCCAGAGCAGTGCTGACGTGGCATTGAGATCCCGGTCCCCCCCCCCGAGGCGCACAGTGCCGTCGAAGTCGAACTTGGGCGTGAGAGGCACGGTAACCGCCGTGCCCACGCTGAGCCCTTCTACTCGGTTGTACCTGACCATTCCGCGCTGCAGCCCCCATGCGAACTGTGGCCGGAAACGCTGATACGTGGGCAGTAGCCCCTCGAGCCGGTCCTGAAGCCGGTCGATCTCACCGCTGCTAAACGTCAGCGGCGAGCGTTCGCCAAACCTCTGGGAGAGGTCCGGCGATTGGCGGAGTTCCTCCACCGTTGGCACGATGACGATGGTCGGATTCTCGTTGCCGTCCTGGTCCACGTCCATGTTCTCTTGGCGCCGCCATCCGTCCGGTAGTTCTCCTTCGACGAACAGATCCCTCGCAGCTTCGTTGACGAGATAGCTGCCGACATTCCACTCGAGCGTCATGGGAATGCGCAGGAAACTTCCGAGCCGAGCCTCACCTTGGAACGCGAATCTTCTGGGAAGCCAATAGCGCTGCTCCTGGAGGCTGTATTCGATGGTGATGTAATCGATCTCCGCCTCGATCGGCTGGAGAAAACCAGGTACGTCGTCGGATTCGCCCGGCTCGTCGATCGCCAAATTGTACGGTCGCGCCGGTTTGTATGTCGCCCGTACCAACGACGCTGATTCAGAGTCGAACCAGAGTGAGCCCGCGACGAGATTGAAGTCGGCACGCCTGGGCTCGACCAGCACCTCGTACAGCACCAGATCCGGTTGGTCCGCCGGGAGGTCGATGCGCAGCGTGTCGCCGGACGAGAAGCGGTAGTGCGCGAGCGCCGTGTCCGCGAGCGGATCGAGCGCCCAGTTGTCCTCCCCCAAGCGTAGGCGGTCGCCACCTGGGTCGAAGTCGAAGCCCGGCATGTCGGTCTCGTCGAGCAGGTCGTCGGCCATGTCCCGCTCGAGCTGCTGGTTGGCGCGCACGCCCACAAAGGAGGTGTCCCCGAGGGTCAACATGGGCTCCGCACCGCCCGGACGGCCGGTGTCGAGTCCGGCGATGGGGATGGCGGTGCGCACACCGGTCCACTGGATCACGCGTCTCCCGTCGGAGGTCCAGCGGATATTCGCGATCCGCTCGTGCTCGAAAAGGCCTCGTTCGCGGCGGAAGCGTAGCGCGGTCAGCCCGATGTAGATGCGCTGGCGAAGTTTTCCCTCGTAGCTGTCGATTCCTTCGACCGTGCGGAGCCTCGCGGCGCGGGCTCGGGCCAAGAGAGCCTCCACCTGCGCGTCCTGGTATGCATCCTGCGGGAGGGTCTCCTGCGCCCACAGGGTGGCAGGAGGAGGACCGATCGGCGAGCTGAAAGCGAGCAACAGGACGGCGCTCCTCAAGCCGACTCGCCAGGTCCGTTGCCGCCCTTGGAGGGCTGCGGTACCGTATTCCGACACTGCACGAACCGCTGCACGCGAGGTGTCCGCCGCAGCGTGCCGAACAACAGGAGTATTGATGATTCGCCGGCTCATTTTGGCCCTCGTGGCCCACTCGTTCCTGGGCCCCGCGCTCGCGGCCCAGGGCGTTCCTACTCCACGGGACCACTTCGGGTTCGATATGGGTGAGGACAGGAAGCTCGCCAACTGGGATCAGCTCAGAGCGTACTATGAGACTCTGGCGACTCAGAGCCCCCGGGTTGCGATCGAGACGCTCGGCCCGACCGAGATCGGCCAGCCCTTCGTGATGCTCACCATCACAAGTCCTGAGAACCACGCCCGCCTCGCAGAGTTGCACGAAATCCAGATGAAGCTCTCGGATCCGCGCACCATCTCCGGAGCCGACGAGCTCGAGCGCCTCTTCGACATGGGCAAGACCGTCGTGATGATTACGCACGGCATTCACGCGACCGAGGTCGGCGGAAGTCAGGGTGCGGCGCGACTGGCACACATCATGGCGTCCTCGAACGACGAGAAGATCCTCGAGATCCTCGACAACGTGATCTTCCTGCAGATCCCTTCACTCAACCCCGATGGCCTACAGTGGGTCGCCGATTGGTACAACGAGCACGTGGGCACCGAATTCGAGGCTGCTCCCTTGCCTTGGCTCTACCAGTTCTACACGGGTCACGACAATAACCGCGACTGGTATGCGTTCACCCAGAACGAAACGATCCACACCGTGGGCGCTCAGAACGAGTGGCATCCCCAGATCGTGCACGACATCCACCAGATGGGTAGCAACGGTGCTCGCATCTTCTTCCCACCCTACATCGAGCCGTGGGAGCCCAACATCGATCCGGCGCTCACCACCGCGGTGAACCAGCTCGGCACCTATATGGCGGCCGAGCTGACGTCTCAGGGCAAGAAAGGTGTGGTGGTGAACGCGCAGTACGACGCATTCACGCCGGCGCGAGCGTACATGCACTACCACGCCGGCGCGCGCATTCTGTCCGAAACGGCGTCTGCGCGGCTCGCGTCGCCTACAACGATCGCGCCGGAGAGTCTCGGGCCGGGCCGGAACTTCGATGCCAGCAAGCGCTCGTGGAATTTTCCCAACCCGTGGTCGGGTGGCGATTGGGGTCTGCCGGATATAGTCGATTACCAGACGTCAGGCGCGCTCGCGTTGCTCACCAACGCGGCCAAGAACCGTCGCTATTGGCTCGAGAACTTCTACGGCGTGAACAAGCGCGCGGTCGACAAGTGGGATGACTGGCCCGATGTATGGATCATCGCGAGCGGACAGGAAAACCAGACCGGCGTGAAGTATGCGTTGCGTTCGCTCGTCATGGCCGACGTCGAGGTCCACCAGGCCGAATCGAGCTTCTCGGTCGAAGAAATGCAGTTTCCGGCAGGCAGCTACGTGATTCCGATGAATCAGCCGTACGCCGGCTTCGCCAATTCGATGCTCGAGATCCAAAACTACCCTGATCTACGCGAGTATCCCGGTGGCCCACCACAGCGTCCCTACGACGTGACCGCGCACACGTTCGGCTACCTCTTCGACTTCGACGCCGTGGCGATCGATGGGCATTTAGGCGTTGGGCTCTCCGCACCGATCGAGGCGCCGGACTTCGACTTCCGGTTGCCGGATCACCTGGTTGGCTCTGACGCACCGCGCATCGCCATGTACAAGTCGTGGCAGGAGCCGATGCCCGAGGGGTGGCAGCGTTGGGTCTTCGATGAATACGAGATGCCCTACGACACACTGCATGACGCGGACATTCGCGGAGGGGCGCTGAGCGGCTACGACGTACTGCTCTTCCAGGCGCAGGACGCGCAGTCCATCCGCGAGGGGTACGACCAGGGAGAACTGCCCGAACGGTACACGGGTGGTCTTGCTCATCGGGGGATCGCTGCCGTGAAGGCTTTCGTCGAGAACGGCGGACGGGTCATCGCGATCGAGGCCGCGACCGAATTCGTGGCGGATCTCTTCGATCTCGACATCTCGAAATCGACAGAGGGACTGTCTAACACTGACTTCTACATTCCAGGCTCCATCCTGCGTCTCGAGCTCGACACGTCCTCGCAGATCAACCAAGGCATGCGCAGTGAAGTGTCTTCTTGGTATTGGCGCAGCAGCATGGCCTACGAAGTGAACGACTCCCGTGTACGCGTTGCGGCCCGCTACGGCTCAGGCGACCCGCTGCTCTCTGGTTGGGTGCTCGGCGGTGAGCACATTGCGGGCAAGCCGGCGATCCTCGAGGTGGACATCGGCGACGGTTCACTCGTGCTCTTCGGGTTCCAGCCCAACTACCGCGCACAGACCGTAGCCACCTGGCCGCTTCTCTTCAACGCGATACGCAAATGAGCAAACGCAGCGGCGGAAAGCCGTTTTGCCCGGAATGCGGAAAGGCGGCGACGGGCAATTTTTGCCAACATTGCGGCGCAAAGCTTGGTGGGCGCTTCTGTAATCAGTGCGGTGCCAAGATCGCGCCGAACGCGAAGTTCTGTAACCAGTGCGGCGACAAAGCCGGACGGGGGGGTGGGGGTGGCGGTGGCCATCGAGCTGCCGCCGCCGAAACCGTTGGTCGTCAGAACCTGCTGTGGTGGATAGCGGGGATCGCTATGTTCGGCCTCATCATCGCGGTTGGCACCACCCAGCTGGCCCGCGGAGGACCGTCGCAGCCCGATCCGGCACAGCCGGCTCCACCCACGGGCGCAGGTACTCTTCCCGACCTC
>DQPL01000054.1 GCA_015664885.1 Gemmatimonadota bacterium | reverse complement strand
CTGCGAAGGGTGCGGCGGTTGTCACGATGCGGGACTACGATGCATTGATTCGAGCGGGAGTTTCGACTCAGGGGCCGCGGGTATATGGCGAGCCGGGCCTTGGTCGTCGCGTGATCATCCAACTCTGGGATTGGGAAGACGGAGGGCCAGTCTACAATCTCGAGCACATCATTCTGACGGAGACCGCCGACGGGTATCGAACGTCGAGTCACTCTTGCAGATGCCGGGCTCTGATGCGGACGGAAGTCGAGCAGTGCTTCGTCGAGGGCGGAGCATCAAGCGTCGAGTGGTTGGAGTCCGAGGCCTCTGGATTCTACCAGCCGATCATGTGGGTGAATTGGCCTGACTAGGGCTTCAGCCCGCAGCCTAAAACGGATTCGTCGCAAACACGGAGAACTCGGGAATGAATCCGCGGCTATCTACCTTGAGCGCGCCCACGATGGCGTCCGCGATTTCCTGGGGCCGAAGCTTCTTGTCGGATCTCTCTCGCTGAACGCCGGCCTTTGCAGCGAAGTCCGTTATGACTTCGCTCGGGTTGACCAACATGACGCGCACGTTGTGACGTCGAAGCTCATCGCGCCAACATTCCGTCATGCCTCGTAGCGCGAACTTCGACGAACCGTAGGCAGTTCGTCCGCTACTGCCCTTGAGGCTCGACGTCGAGGAAATGTTGATCAGTTCACCGCTTCCTCGTTCGATGAAGTGGCGAGCCGCCTCGCGCGCCATGAGGAAGGTTCCGAAGACGTTGGTGCGGTACACACCCTCCAATTCCTCCAGCGTCAACTCGACCAGTGGCTTGAAAATCCCGAAGCCGGCGTTGTTGACCAAAATGTCGAGGCGCCCATGCTCTTCGATCACGGAACCCACCGTGCGAACGGCGTCCTCCTCGTTTCCTACGTCGCCTGCGATCCAGTGCACTCCTAGCTCCTCGGCGGTCTGCTGCAAGGCCTCCTGACGGCGGCCCGTGATGGTGACCTTGCAACCCTCGTTCGATAGGGCTTGGGCGATCGCACGGCCGATCCCCTCGCTGCCGCCGGTCACCAGAGCGATTTTTTCTCCGAGTTCCATTCCTGGCTCCTTTTTCGTCTACTTGCTCGTGGCGGGACAGGATCGCCTGTCTTTACACGCACCGCCGTCTGTCGCGCGGGACGCTCCAGAATAAGGAGCGTGTCCGGGATGAAAAAGAACTCACGTAAGCGGTGGAAGGTTGTGCTTGCCGAGGACACCGACAAGGACGCGTTGCTGATCGAGGCGGCGCTAGCCAAGGCGAGTAGCGTTCCCGTCCAGGTTCATCGGGCCCGGAACGGCAATACGGCCATTGTCATGATCGAGGATCTGCTTTCCGACCTCATCCTGCTCGACCTCCAGATGCCGGAAAAAACCGGTCTCGAGGTACTTGAGGTGATCAAGGAGGACGAGGCGCTCTGCCGCACCCCGGTCGCGGTGCTTACGGCCTCCGACAAGGACGACGATGTGGCTCAGAGCTATGGGTTGGGCACCAACCACTTCATGAGGAAGCCTGAAGACCCCGCGAAGCTAGAGCAACAACTGCGCGTCTTGCTCGATTACGCGGACAGCCTTTCGGGCCGAAGCGGTGGTGGAGGCATGGAAGCGACGGCGGTCAGCGCGGTCAATCCGAACACAATCGCGTTCCGCAAGTTCCTGATCAGAGCCGCGTACGCGTTGGTGGTCGTCGCGCTGCTCGTGTACGCGTACTTCAGAGGGGTCTAGCACTGTAGTAGAAGCTCAGGGACCGGCTAGTCGGGAATCGCGCGATCACACGTCGTCTAGTGTGAGCGGAATGGGGCTCTTCCCATCGATGTCGACGAAGCCGTAGGACCTCACAAGCGATCACCTTCCGCGCCGCGCCGGCGGGCGGCATGTTAGCCAGGCAGTTCGATCACGCGATGCGCAAAACGAACACTCGCCGCGACCCGGGATCATCGAGGCGGTGATTCTCACCTCATGGAGGGCGCACACAAGTGGACCCATTTGAGTTCATCATGGTGCTGGTATCGATCATCATGGGGCTCGGCATCGCCACCCTTCTGCGAGGCGTCGTCCGGTCCCTGCGTCCCGACACCACCACGACGCCCGGCCTTGTTCATGCGATCTGGATCGTCTGGGTGTTCGTCATGCCGTGGGCACCCGGGGGGGGACGCTGGGCGATCGCGGATCACCCGATCTGGACTTTTTGGGATTTGCTGAGCCTTCTACTCGTTCCCATCCTCTTGTTCGCGCTCGCCGAGTTGGCCTTCCCACTCGGGGACACACAGACCAACCTCACCGACTATCTGCACGAGGTTGGAGGTCGCTTTTTCCCCGTCGTCGCCACGCTCATGCTTGCCATTGTTTGGAGCAGCATTTCCTTGGTTGGCAGTCCGCTGGACCATTTTTTGAACCCCGTTGTCGGGACAGCTGGCGTGGTCTTCCTGGTCCTCACTTGGGTCGCCAATAGGCGGGCCCATTTCGCCGGTGCGGTCCTGATCCTGCTTACGACCCTCATCGTGTACAGCCAGCAACTCACGATAGCCGCCCGCTGAGACGCCGACCGCGGCGGTCATCAACCCGGGAGGTGCCCGCCGTTGCTCAGACTCCACCTGTACGCTCTGCGTTGACCATGGATCACCGGCACCCTCCAGCAGAGGTCCACATCGACGCGGACCTCGTTGCCGCGCTGCTCGAGCAGCAGCTTCCGCATCTCGACGGCAGCGAGTTGACGTTCGTCGACGAGGGGTGGGACAACGTCACTTATCACACGGGTTCCGACTATGCGGTCCGAATCCCACGTCGGGAGGTGGCGGTGGAGTTGATCTTGAACGAGCAGAAGTGGCTGCCGATTATCGCATCATGGCTGCCCATCGCCGTGCCGCGACCGGTGGGCATCGGCGTGCCCTCCGCACTGTTTCCCTGGCCCTGGAGCGTGGTCGAGTGGATTCCGGTGCGACGGCAGACATCTGTCCCCTCGGGGCCGCCCAGGCGGCCCCGCTGGCCAGAATTCTGCGGTCGCTGCATCGTCCTGCGCCTCCCCACGCGCCCCCGAACCCGCTACGCGGAGTTCCTCTTCAGGAATGACAGCATGTAGTGGAGGAGCGCTTGCAGCGCCTGGATTTGCAGGAGCTGGTTCGACCTTGGAAAGAAGCAATCGAGGCCCCTCCAGCGCGGGATCGTGTCTGGCTGCACGGCGACCTGCATCCTCGCAATGTCTTGGTCCAGGACGGAGCCTTGGCAGGGCTCATCGACTGGGGCGACGTAACCGCCGGAGACGTAGCCACGGACCTGGCGTGCGCGTGGATGCTCTTCGCTTACGCTCGTGCGCGCACGCTCTTCCTGGAGGCTTATGCGCCGCCCGAGCAGGTCCAGGCCCGAGCGGCGGGCTGGGCTGTGCACTTCGCGTCAGGACTCATCGACAGCGGGGAGCCCCGTCACGTGCAAATCGGTCTCTCCGCCATGCGTAGGCTGGCCGGCGCCGAGGAGTAGCATCATGGAGTGCCGGTGGAGTCCTTGGTGACCGGGGCGGCCGCGGAGTTGTCCTCGTACTTTGCCGGAGCCGCTCCATAACGTCTGCCGTGTCGTCGGCCGGGTTTTGGGGCGGTCTGTTTGACCCCGATCTCTGAGGGCGTTCTTTTCGATGTTCGGCCGGCTCGGCTGCCGAGGCTTCCAAGAAACCGGAGGATGAGTCATGAAGACCTCGCCAATACATCTGCCGCGTATGGCTCTCGCGATCGGGTTGTTGGTAACAGTCCTGAGCCCGGCTGCGGTCTCCGCTCAGTCCGATCTCGACACCTCCGAGGCCGAGGCGTTCATCGGGGACTGGAATCTGCCCATGGACTCCGAATTCGGTTCGTTCGAGCTCTTGCTCGAAATCCACGATCAAGACGGTAGGGTTGCGGCCAACATAGGGGCGCCCGACTTCGGCATGCAGAGCGTCACCGACATCACCAAGTCTGGCGAAACGCTGATCCTCAACTATGACACTGACGCCCAAGGGCAGCTGATTTCCGTGACCGTGACGCTGGAACGTGACGGTGAGAATATTTTGTTCCAGCTCGACGCCGCAGAAGGGGCGTTCAGCGTCGGCGGTACAGGTACCCGCGTATCGGGTTCGGAAACACCCTCATGAAACGCATGGTCTTGGTCCTCGTGGGCTTAGTGGTGTTCACCGCCAGCGCGCAGGCACAGACGGTACCGGAAGTCATCGAGCTTGTGGTTGGCCAATCTCTGCCCCGGTTCCCTGGCGAGGCCACGCTCATCAAGTGGAACGCCGACTACACCTATGAGACGCTCCGGGAGGGCAGCAACACCCTGGTCTGCTACGACTGCGCCGACGAGCGTGACCGGGCATTGTTCTCGGCTCAGTGCACCAGCCTGGCCAACCTCGACAGGGTCGCGCAGAACCGGCGATTCCGCGTCGAAACCGAGGACGCCGCCGGGGAGAGGGCAATGCTCGATGCAGCCGAACAGGCGGGCACTCGCGTGCAGCCCGAATATGATTCCATATGGTTTCGTATGGACGGCGCGGACCAGGCCAGTGCGCTGCTGCACGCCACCATCGCGATGCCCGGCGCGACTACTGAATCCACTGGCCTGAGCGACAACCGCAGGACCGGCGGCGTTTGGCTAATGGACACCGGTACGAGCGCCGCCCACCTCATGATTCCCGGGCGCTAGGCGCCTATTGTCAGGGGGCCTCCGGTCACCGTCGGGAGGATCTGAATCATGATTCGCACGCTCGTGGCTCCGCTGCTTGGCACGCTCTTTCTCCTGGCTGTTGCAGGATGTCAGCCGGCTGAAACCGACCAGGCCCCGGATGTGGCCATAGAGCAGGGCACAGACACCCCCGTGGGCGCCCGGCTCACAACCGCGCTAGCCACTGATGGCCGCTACATCTCCTGGCGTGAGCGCATCATCGATGACGAGTCCATTGGGGGCCCGCAGCTTCGGGGTAGCGACGGCCTGGTGATGATCGATCTGAACCTGGACGGGATCGAAGACATCGTCTCCGTGCACGAGTCGGACACCGAATACGACGGAGTACCCGACGGGCTCATTCGCATCGCGTTCGGTACCGAGGACCCGAATCAATGGGTATCGGTCACCCTTGCTTCGGGGGCCGAGGCCGGCGCGCCCGAGGACGTCGCGGTAGGAGACATGAATGGCGACGGGTATCCCGACATCGTAGCCGCGTGCGAGCTGGCGCATCTGATCTATTTCCAGAACCCGGGTGCCGGCGCAGCAACGGAGACCTGGCAAAGGCTCATTCCCGATGGCGCTTCCGGTCGCGGGTCCTTCATCAGAGTTTTTCTCGCCGACTTGACTGGGGACGGTCGCCTCGAGGTAGTGACCGCCAACAAGGGAGCGCAGAGCCCGACGTTTACGATGGATCCGAACGCCATCTCATGGTTTTCGATCGAGGGCGATCCGCTGGCGTCGACCAGCTGGGTGGAGCACGAGTTGACGCGGGTGCGCTGGCCCATCAATGCACAGCCGGTGGACCTCGATCGAGATGGCGACATAGACGTCGTCGGCGGGTCGACGACCGAGGCCCGCATCATGTGGTTCGAGAACTTGGGGGGCGGCCAGTTCTCCGAGCACTCCATCCAGATTTCAGGTACGGCCGTCCCGCGGGAGCGCATCAGGCGCCGAGATCTCGAGCGCGAAGGCGCGGTGGTCAATGGCTTCAACATGGCCTTTGCGGATATGAACCGGTCCGGTCGCCTCGACATCGTGCTCGCTGAATCCGGGCACACGCTGGTGTGGCTCGAGCAGCCGTCCGGTCCCGACGACATTTGGAACCTCCATGCCATTGGCACACACTGGCCCGATCGGCTGACCGGAATCGAAGTCTCCGACATCAATGGCGACGGACGTCCGGACGTCATCACAGGTGGGTACAGTGGTGGAAGCAGGGATCAGGACGATGACATCGATCTCGCGGCGGCGATGGGTCGTCTCGCCTGGTTCGAGCACCCGGGCGACCTCATTCTGGATTGGACCCGGCACGATATCTCACGGCGAAAGCGGGGCATGTTCGACAAATTCGTGCCTCGCGACATGGACGGAGACGGTGATATCGACTTCGTCTCGACGCGCGGAAACAGCGCCCCATACGACGGCGTCTTTTGGCTCGAGCAGGTACGCTCGGATGGGCCGAGACCTTCTTTCGAACGTGCACGTGCCGTGGATAGTGAAGAGATGCCGCTAGCTCGTTAGGCGCGCCCCCTGAGCTATGGCTGAACCTTATCTCGGGCAGTTGAGCGACCTGGTGAAAGCTTTGGGCTTGTCAGAGCAACCCGGCGTCGACCTCGAGTGCCGGCACTTCTTTTCTGGCGCCGCGCTCTACGCGGACGGCAAGATATGCGCTTCTTTGACTCCAGTGGGCCTAGCGATGAAGCTTCCGCCCGACGTCCGTGAAGTCATGCTGGCCGAGGGGCTTGGCCGACTGCTGCGCCACTTCGACGGGGGTAAGGTGAAGAAGGACTACGTGCTTCTTCCCGAGGGGCCTGCCGTCGCGTCTTCCGCGCTGTCAGAGCTGTTCCTGACCAGCTTTTGGCATGTCCGGGGCGAGTAGTCGAGTAGAGATGGACGGCGCTGACGTGAAGAAGGGCGAGGTCGCCCGATGAGCCAATTCACAGACCCTGAGCACG
>DQPL01000084.1 GCA_015664885.1 Gemmatimonadota bacterium | reverse complement strand
GATCAACGTGATAGAGGTAGGCGCCGGTCTGCTGGGGCTGCCCGTTGTATTGATCGAACGAGTCGATCTCGAACGTGAGCGGACGATTGGGTCCTGCATACTGGTTGAAGATCGGGACGCCGTTGACCGCGACGCCGATCGGTCCCAACGGCGTGGCCTGCGGATTGGAGCTTGGCGTTGGCTCCGCCGGAATGCGAAACGTGTACTGTTGCTCCGCGATGCGATTGGGATTGAGCTGGAAGTTCGCGTTGCTGCCGCTATAGGCTTCGTAGCGCGAGTCGCTGGCGTTGAAATACGGACTGTTGTGGTCGGGAATGCCGTCACTGCGAATGACGATGGTCTCCGATTCGGCGGAAATCTCCACGTCGCCGGCAAACTTCTCGAAGACGGTCGGTACGTCGTCCGAGACGCCGACCGGGTCACTTTCGGAAGATCCGCATGCCACCACAAAGGCCACCCCCACAAAGACCAAAGACAGCCCTCGAAACGTCTTCATGATTCACCTCACACCTGATCTATGGTTTACCCGACAGCGGTCGAAATCTGGATCATAGAGGTAAGAACTCGACCGTTCGTTAGGAATAGGCGCGGGGCGGGCCGAGCTCCTTAGGTCCGGTTGCGCCATTGACCTTCGCGCGCCGCTGCGCCATCGTGTCTCCAACATCGATTCGACAGGAGAGTTGCGCGATGAGCGCCCTCATCACGACCACGACCACCACCACTACGGGCCGGACTACCGGCCTCGGGGCGGCGTGCGTCGATTGACCTGAGTCGAATCCAGACGCAGAGCGCGGCCCCGACCAACGGGCGCCGCGCTTTTTTCTTTCTTGGTGGCGCCCGAGATTCGTAACTCGGAACCACAACCAAAGACAGAACCATGTCCATCGAACAGATCCGAATCACTCTTCCCAATGGCGACGTCCTCGAAATGGATGGTGGCTCCACGGCGGGTGACGTGGCGGCGGCTATCGGCCCGGGTCTCGCCAAGGCCGCGGTGGCGGCCGTGGTCAACGGCGAGACCGTCGGCCTCGCGGAGCCCATCGAGGCCGACGCCGCGATCTCGATCCTCACCGAGAAGAACCCTGAGTCCTTGGTGGTTCTGAGGCACTCGGCGGCGCACATTCTCGCCACCGCCGTGCGCGAGCTGCGTCCTGGAGCCGGCATCGGGTTCGGCCCGGCGATCGACGACGGTTTCTACTACGACTTCGAGGTCGACAAGCCCTTTACGCCCGAAGATCTCGAGGAATTCGAGAAAAAGATGGCAGAGGTCGCCGCGGCGGATCAGCCCTTCACGCGTCGACGCGTCTCCAAAGACGAGGCACGCGAGCTGTTCAGTGACGACCCGCTCAAGCTCGAGCGCCTCGAGGAGTTCGACGCTGACGAGGTGATCACGGTCTACGAGAACGGTGGGTTCCTCGACCTGTGCAAGGGCCCGCACGTGCCCAGCACCGGGAAGCTGGTGCATTTCAAGCTGCTTTCGGGCGCGGGTGCGTATTGGCGAGGCGACGAGAAGCGCCAGATGCTACAGCGCATCTACGGAACCGCATTCCACAAGAAGTCCGCTCTCGACGAGCACTTGAACCGTCTGGAAGAGGCGAAGAAGCGGGATCACCGCGTGCTTGGTAAAGAGCTCGATCTGTACTCGATACAGGAGGAGGTGGGGCAGGGCTTCGTGCTTTGGCACCCCAAGGGCGCGATCATCCGCCACACCATTGAGGAATTCCTCAAAGCGACGCTTCTGGAGCACGAGTACGACCTCGTGTACTCGCCGCAGATCGCGAGCGAAGAGTTGTACAAGATCAGCGGGCACCTCGAGGTCTTCGAAGAGGACATGTTCCCTGCCATGGACGATAATGGCACGCGTTTCCGCATGAAGCCGATGAATTGTCCGCATCACTTCATGATCTACAAGACTCAGACCCGTTCGTACCGAGACCTGCCGATCCGCTTCGCTGAGCTGGGCACCTGCTACCGCTATGAACGCTCCGGCACGTTGCACGGCATGCTTCGTGTGCGCTGCTTCACTCAGGACGATGCGCACATCTTCGTGCGACCAGACCAGATCGCGGATGAGTACGACCGCTTGCTGGACCTGGCGGACTATCTACTGACTGTCTTCGGCTACGAGTATCACTTGGCGCTTGCGACCCGCCCGGAGAAGGCCCTCGGGGATCCCGCGGTATACGACGCGGCCACCGAGACGCTTCGCGGCGTGCTCGATCGGCGCGGTGTGGGATATGAGGTCGACGAGGGCGGCGGCGCGTTCTATGGCCCCAAAATCGACGTCAACGTCGTGGATGCGATCGGGCGCGAGTGGCAAGGAGGCACGTTCCAACTCGACTTCGAGATGCCGGAACGCTTTGGCCTGGTATACATCGGGTCCGACAACACCCCGCACAAGGCGGTCGTCATCCATCGCACGTTGCTCGGCTCGATGGAGCGCTTCGTGGGCGGTCTTATCGAACACTATGGCGGCGCATTTCCGACCTGGATGTCGCCTGAACAGGTGCGCGTGCTCCCGGTGGGCGAGCAGTGGCACGAGAGCGCGAGCGCTCTAGCGGCTGACTTGAAGGGGGCCGGCATTCGCGCTTCGGTGGAGGGAAGGGAGACTCTCGGCTACCGGATACGGGAGGCCGAGTCGCTCAAGATCCCATATATGGGCGTGGTCGGGGAGCGTGAGGCGGCGGACGGCACGGTTGCCGTTCGTCGAAGGGGCGCGGGAAAGAAACAGGAGGTCATGGGCCGCGAGCAGTTCATCGCCGCGGTGGTCGAGCAGGTGGAGACGAAAGCGCTAGGTTGACCGGTTGGAAGGGGTGATGCAGTCGTCCTGCGCGCTGCCACTGGCGACGGTGCGGCGGCTTTTGTTTCCGAAAACCCTGCTATTGGGCGCCATCTGTTTTTCTTGGAAAGAAGACCGTTGACCTGTCAGTTGAGTTCAGACAAGTTGTACGTCCGTCTTTATGGCGGGTCACAATTGAGAAGTGGGCCGTGCTGACCGCCGGTCCCACCCTCAGGGCTTGTACAGGCCGACATGAGGGTCGCGAGGGTCGATGCTTCGGGCTGCTCCTGGCGTCCTCCCTGGTCGCGGCCCGAGACCTGTTCTCGGGCCGTTTTTTGTCACGACTCCATCGGAGGTAAGTACAGATCAGCAGAGACCGCGTCCGCGTTAACGATCAGATTCGGATCAGCCCTGTGCGGCTCATTCAGGACGATGGCGAGCAGATCGGCATCGTCTCCATCGACGAGGCTCGGGAGCGGGCCGGCGATCGTGGGATGGATCTGGTAGAAGTTGCTGCGGAGGCCCGGCCGCCCGTGGTCAAGATGATGGACTACGGAAAGTACAAGTACGAAAAGGCTCGAGCCGACCGCGAAGCGCGGAAAAAGCAGCACACGATCAAGGTCAAGGAGGTGAAGTTTCGCCCCGGGATCGAAGATCATGATTACGAGTTCAAGGTCGGGCATGCCCGCCGCTTCCTCGAGGAAGGGAACAAGGTCAAACTGACCATGATGTTCCGGGGACGGCAGGTTACCCACCCCGAGATTGGCCTACAGGTACTGTCGCGGGTGATGGAGGATCTAGGAGAACTCGGCAAGGTGGAGTCACAACCGAATATGGAAGGTCGGGTCATGTCGATGGTCGTGGCCCCGGTGAATACCAAGTAAGAAAAGACCGGGCCCTGGGCCTGGACCCCAGGGAAGAACGGAGATAGATCGATGCCGAAAATGAAGACGCACCGAGGTGCGGCCAAGCGGATTAAGAGGAGTAGCACGGGGAAGCTCAAGCGCATGCGCGCTTTCAAGAGCCACATCCTTACAAAGAAGGATCGGAAGCGGAAGCGTCGCCTGCGGAGCTCGACACTAGTGTCGGCCGCCGATAAAAAGCGCGTCAATCGCATGCTCCCTTACGGCTCCTGAGGAGGAAGATCCATGCCTAGAGCAACCTCCGCCGTACCGCGGAACAAGCGCAAGAAGAAGATATTTAAGGCCGCCAAAGGGTACTTCGGCGGACGCAAGAACCTCTACCGCACTGCGAAAGACGCGGTCGAGAAGGGCTGGGAGCACGCGTACCGGGATCGCAAGAAGAAGAAGCGCACTTTCCGGCAGCTTTGGATCGCACGCATCAATGCTGCGGTGCGCCAACACGACCTCACCTATTCCCGCTTCATCAACGGACTGAAGGAGGCCGGGGTCGAGTTGGACCGAAAGGCGCTCGCGGATCTGGCTGTTCATAGCCCCGACGCGTTTGCCGTGATCGTGGACCGGGCCAAAGAGGGCCTCGCCGCGAAAGCTGGCTGAGCACGTCATTCGCTAGGAAAGGGGGCTCCGCGGCGTGACCGTGGGGCCCCCCTTTTTTCGAGGAAGCTGTAGAGCATGACTGAACAAGACCCGAAGGACGCGCTGCGGGCGTTGGAGGTCGAAGCGCTCGATGCGATCGACCGTGCCCAGGATCCTGAGGCACTCGAGGCGGTTAGGATCGACTACCTCGGGCGCAAAGACGGGCGCATTTCGGCGATTCTGCGCGGCCTGGGCAGTATGTCCCCGGAACGGCGGCCCGCGGTGGGCCAGGAGGCCAATCGGGTCAAGGAGGTCGTGGCTGACGCGCTGCAGAACCGAGAGCGCTCGCTCGCGGGTCCAGCCTCGAGCGGTATTGAGGACCTCACTCTGCCGGGTCGTGGGCCGTGGAAAGGCGGTCTCCACCCGGTGACGCAGGCGGTAGACGAGATCTGGCACATCTTCCGGGACTTGGGCTTCACCAGGGCGCGGGGGCCTGAGGCGGATACCGAGTGGTACAACTTCGAGGCACTCAACACCCCGCTCGACCACCCCGCGGCAGACGAGCAGGACACGCTCTATCTAGTGGACTCGGTGCTGCTTCGCAGCCACACGTCTCCGGTACAGATGCGCACCATGGAGACGCACGAGCCGCCCATTCGCATTATCGCGCCTGGGTGGGTGTATCGCCGCGACACCTACGACGCGACGCACACACCTGCTTTCATGCAAGTCGAAGGCCTCGTGATCGACGAGGGCGTCACGTTCGTCGACTTCAAGGCCACCTTGGCTGAATTCGCGCGGCGCTATTGGGGCCCTGATACTCAGACGCGATTCAGGCCGTCGTTTTTCCCCTTCACTGAACCGAGCGCCGAAGTCGACGTGAAGCGCGTGATCACGCGCCCGGACGGGAGCAAGGAAGAGACCGACTGGCTCGAGATCATGGGCGCGGGCATGGTTGATCCGGCGGTGCTCGAGAACGCGGGCTACGACGCCGAGCGCTACACGGGGTTCGCCTTCGGCATGGGGCCCGCGCGCATCGCAATGCTGAAGCATGGTGTGGACGACCTGCGCACCTTCTTCGAGAACGATGTGCGCTTCCTCGACCAGTTCGTGTGATGAACGTTTCCTACCGGTGGCTGAGGGACATGGTGCCCGGGCTCGACTTGAGTCCGGAAAAGCTGGCGGAGCACCTCGCGCTGCGAGGCGCGCCGGTTGAAGACATAAGCTCCGCGGGAGCGGAGCTGGGCGACATCGTGATGGGGGTTGTTCTCGACTCGACGCAGCACCCCAATGCAGATCGCCTCTCGCTGTGCACCGTCGATGGTGGCCACGGGGAGGTGAAGGTCGTTTGCGGTGCCCCCAACGTGAAGGTGGGGGCGTGGTATCCGTTCGCGCCCGTCGGCGCAGTACTACCCGGAAACTTCAAGATCAAGAAGTCCAAGATACGAGGTGAGGTGTCCGATGGTATGTTGTGTTCCTCCAAGGAGTTAGGGCTGGGCACGGAGCACGACGGTATCCTGGAGATCCAAGGGGAGTTCACGGCGGGCGAATCGTTCGTCGAGGCCATCGGCCTGGACGACGCGACCATGGATGTCGAGATCACGGCCAACCGCGGCGATCTGCTCTCTCACGCGGGGGTTGCGCGGGAGGTCGCCTCGGAGGGTGAGGGGCGGGTCGAGCTTTCAGAAATCGAGGGAGATCCCGGCATCGAGCTGTCGTTCGAGCGTGATGCTCAGGAGGCTCGGCGCGGGCCGGTGGGCGTCCGGATCGATGACGCGGATCTGTGCTTGCGCTATCTGGGCGCGGTCATTCGGAGCGTGAAGATCGGACCATCCCCCGCCTGGCTACAGCAGCGGCTGCGCGGCGCGGGTGCTCGCCCAATCAACAACGTCGTCGATGCGACCAACTTCGTCATGCTCGAGCTGGGTCAGCCACTACACGCGTTCGACCTGAACGGGCTCGCGGGCACGTCGATCGTCGTGCGGCGCGTACGTGAGGACGAGAGGAGTTTCACAACGCTCGACGGCGAGAAGCGGAAGCTCACCTCCGACATGCTCATGATTTGCGACGCGGAGCGTCCCGTTGCCATCGGCGGCGTCATGGGTGGTCTGGACTCCGAGGTCGAAGACGACACGGTCGACATCCTGCTGGAATGCGCGCTCTTCGACCCCAAGTCGATTCGCTCGACGCGCAAGGCGCTGGTGATGTCCACCGACGCGTCGTACCGCTTCGAGCGCGGCGTCGACCCCGAGGGCATGGAACTAGCGATGTCTCGTGCAGTGGCGCTGATTGTGGCGACCGCGGGTGGAGAGGTCGACGGGCCGGTCCTGGACTGTTGCCCTGTTGCTTTCGAGGCAGCCACGGTAGACCTCAGGCTCTCGCGCATCGAGCATCTCTTGGGCGTCGCCTTCGAGGCGGATCTTGTGCGCGAGCTGCTGACGCCGCTGGGATTCGACGTCGTGGGCGAGTCCGATGGGACCCTCCAGGTGCGGGTGCCAGGCTTCCGCAGCTATGACGTGAGACGCGAGGTCGATCTCATCGAGGAAGTCGCGCGGGCACACGGCTACGACAACTTCCCGTCCGATCTCGGTCCGTATCGGCCGGGTACGGTCGCAGACCACCCGATGTTCGCGCTCGAGGACGAACTGCGGCAGTCCCTGGCGGCACGGGGGCTCTTGGAAGCCCAGACCCCGGCGTTCGTGCCCGAGGGCGAGGGCGATGTACGCGTTGCCAATCCGCTCGCCACCACCGAGCCGTTCATTCGTCGAGCGATTCTCCCGTCGCTGATCCGCAGACTCGAGCACAACTTCGCGCACGGAAACCACGACGTGCGCCTTTTCGAGATCGGGACTTCGTTCCGGTCGGCGGGCTCCGGCGAGCCGCCGCACGAGGAGGCGCACCTGGCTGCGGTCCTGCACGGTCGGCGCGAGCCGCCGCACTGGTCGAGCGACGGCGCGGCGCTCGCGGTGTGGGACCTCAAGGCACTGCTCGAGCGCGTAGCCGCCACTGCGTACGGCGGAGCCGCAGTAGTCGTGCCGGGTTCCCAGGAAGACGACACCTTCGTGGCGGGTGCGGCCTTCGATGTGCAGCTCGCCGACGGGTCCGTCGTGGGCCGCGGAGGGCTGCTGAAGGGGGAGGTGGTCGACCCTCCTGCTTGGGCTGGTGAGATCTGGGGCCTCGAAGTGACGCTGCCTTCGAATCCAGGCGCGCCGGAGGTGGTCACGTTTCACCCGCTCCCGCAGTTCCCGGCGGTAGAGCGGGATCTCGCGCTGCTCGTGCCTGACAACGTTTGGGCGTACGATGTGGACGCGTTGATCCGCATACGGGGTGGACCTCTTCTCGAAGGCGTCGAGCTATTCGACCTCTATCGGGGCGAAGCCGTTACGCAAGGGACGCGGTCATTGGCGTATCGCTTGCGTTTCCGCTCTCCGGACCGGACCCTGAAGGACAAGCAGGTGGACAAGGCGGTAGGCGTTATACTGGCACGGCTCAAGGAGGAGCTGAGTGTCGAACAAAGAGGGTAACGATGAACGGTCCGACCGCACGGCGTTGACCGAGCTCGAGGGCGCGGTAAGCGGGCTGCTCGATCGGCTCGCCGCTGTCAGCGCTCGCGCCGAAGACGCTGAGGGCAAGGGCGAGGAGCTGGGAGAGCTCGTCAAGCGCTTTACGGGTGACGGAGCCGAAGCGGGCCGCATGTTGAGCCGCCTCAAGGGGCTGGAAGAGGAAAACCAGGACCTCCGGAGTCGATTGGAGACAGGCAGGGACGGAGTGGACAAGGTGCTGGCCAAGATAAAATTCTTGGAGGAGCAGCGATGAGCCCCGAGAAAGCTTCGGTAACGGTTCGCATCGCGGGTGAGGAACACACCATTCGCGCCAATGCCGAGCCCGAGTACACCAAGCGCTGCGCCAAATTGGTTGACGATCGCATCCACGAGATCCGCATGCAGGCGGGACTCATAGAAGGACACAAGGCTGCGATCCTGGCGGCGCTCTCGATAGCCGACCAGTGCTTCCAGGCCATCGACGAATTGGAGCAGGTCCGCAAGGAAGTGGCCTCCCGAGCGACGAACCTGACCCGTCGGATTAAGGCGGAGGTGCCCGGAAGCGGCGAAACCGGCTGAAGTCCGCCGTGGGCGATGACCGTTTCGCTTGCGTGAGAGAGTCCGCCGCCTCCTATTCCCCGTTGCCTTTCGGATCCTAACGGTTCCCGATAGGAGCCTTTAGCATCACATATCGCTCACCTTCGGCGCTTTACATCGCCGATTTGGAGTAAATACATGCTCTCCGCGCAGCTACTGCTGGCGGCGGCGGTCGGGCTCGTCCTGGGTGGTATCGTCACGTTCTTCATACTACGGAGACGCGAACGAGTCCGCCGGGAGTTGGAAAAATCCGAGGCCAGGGACGAGGCCTCCCGCATCCTGAAGCGGGCAAGTGACGAAGCGGACACCGCGCTCCGAGCCGGCGAACTCGCCGGTCGAGAGGAGGGGTTTCGCGTCCGTGAAGCGTGGGAGAAGGAAGAGACTCGCCGCCGTGAGGACCTGGAGCGTGCGGAGCGCCGCAATGAGGAGCGCTCGGTAGGCCTGGACCGTCAGGTCGATCAGCTCAAGGCCCGCGAGTTGGAGTTGGGCGAGCGCGTGGCGAGTCTCGACGACCGCCATGCGGAGGTCACGCGCAGAGACGCCGCTGTGAAAGAGGCGGGGCGCTCGGCTCGGGTGCGGCTGGAACAACTGGCCGGCTTGAGCGCTGAAGAGGCCAAGAAGGAGCTCATCGAGTCGCTCGAGGACGAGGCGCGCGCAGACGCGGCCAACACGCTGCGTGAGGTCAAGGAGCAGGCCCAGCGGGAGGCCGAGCGCGAGGCTCGCAAGATCGTGACGCTTTCGATCCAACGCATGGCGGCCGACCTGACCGCACAGACCACGGTCTCCGTCGTGCAGCTGCCCTCGGATGAAATGAAGGGGCGCATCATCGGTCGCGAAGGACGCAACATCCGCGCCTTCGAGCAAGCGACGGGCGTCGACGTGGTCATCGACGATACGCCTGAGGCGGTCGTGTTGTCGGCATTCGACCCCGTGCGGCGGGAAATCGCGCGCATGGCCCTCGCGGAACTGGTCGAGGACGGCCGCATTCACCCTGGTCGTATCGAGGAGACCGTGGAGAAGGCGGGGAAGGAGGTCGAGCGCACGATGTTCGAGGCCGCGGAGGAGGTCCTCTACGAGCTCGGCATCCACAACGTTCACTCGGAAATCGTGAAAACGCTCGGGCGACTTCGCTTTCGCACGTCATTCGGTCAGAATCAGCTCCAGCATGCCAAGGAGGTCGCGCTGCTCGCGGGCAACATGGCGGCGGAAATGGGGCTCGACGTCGCAGAGACCAAGCGCGCTGGCATCTTGCACGACGTGGGGAAGGGCATGACGCACGAGCACGAGGGCACCCACGTTGAACTGGGCTACCGGCTGTGCAAGAAGCATGAAGAGAGCGCCATCGTTTTGAACGCCATCAAGGCGCACCACGATGAGGAGCCCCACTACTTCGCGGAGACATTCCTGGTCTCCGCGGCTGACGCCATCAGTGGGTCGCGTCCCGGGGCTCGCCGGGAGATGGTCGAGGGATACGTGAAGCGGCTGGAGAAACTCGAAGAGCTCGCGATGGAGCATCCGGGAGTGGAGCGCTGCTTCGCGATCCAGGCGGGTCGCGAGTTGCGTGTCATGGTCGAACCCTCTCGCGTCACCGATGGGGACATGGCGCAGATCTCGGAGGCGGTTGCCAGGAAGATCGAGAATGAGTTGCAGTACCCTGGGCAGATCAAGGTCGTGGTCGTGCGCGAAACGAGAGCGATTGACTTCGCTAGGTAGTTATCGCTTGTCCGCTCTCGAGAATCGCCGCCCCTTCGCCCCCTCCGGCCTTCTATCGAAGTCCGGGAGCTACGTGGGGTTCCCTACCTAGGTAGGGCGTCCGAGGGGCTTCTCAACGTGTTACTTTTCTGCCTTCCGCCGACCGCGAAGACACCAACCACGCCAAGGCTGCATGAGCGCACAGATCATTTCCGGGAAGGACATCGCCAACGAGATCCGAGCGGAGCTCACGACCGAGGTTGCGCGCTTGAAAGACGAGGCGGGCGTGACTCCCGGGCTGGCCACGGTGCTCGTCGGGGACGACCCCGCCTCCCAGATGTACGTCGGCATGAAGAACAAAGCCGCCGCCGCGATGGGGATCCACTCGCGACAGATCACGCTGCCCGCCGACACGCCCGAGGATGAGCTTCTGGGCGTGGTGGCGGGGCTGAACGCCGACGCCGATATCCACGGCATCTTGGTGCAGTCGCCGTTACCGGATCACATCAATGAGGGCCGTATCGTCGAGGCGATCGATCCGTCGAAGGACGTGGACGGGTTGCACCCGCTCAACGTGGGCCGCATCGCCACTGACTCCGACGACTTCTTCGCTCCGTGCACGCCGGCGGGCGTCATCGAGATGCTCACCCGCAACGGGCACGATCCCGCAGGGAAGCACGTGGTGGTCGTGGGGCGCTCAAATCTGGTGGGGCGCCCGCTCTCGTCCTTGCTGATGCGCAAGGCACCTGGCGGGAATGCGACCGTGACGGTGTGCCACTCGCGCACGCCGGATCTCGGTGCCATGACGCGTACCGCGGACATCCTGGTCGTCGCGATGGGCCGACCGGAGACGATCACGGCGGACATGGTCGCATCAGGTGCCGTCGTAATCGATGTTGGCACCAACCGAGTTGATGACGAGACACGCGAAAAGGGCTACCGCGTGTGCGGCGACGTCCTGTTCGACGAAGTCTCGGAGGTCGCAGCCGCCATATCCCCCGTGCCGGGAGGTGTCGGGCCCATGACGATCACCATGCTGCTCAGCAACACCGTGAAGTCGGCCCGGCTCGCAGCCGGCTAGGAGTGGAGCCGTGTCGGACGACCTGAGCCTCGATCTCTTTCCAGAGCCCGAGCCGGAGCACGTCGAGGTCGAGGCTTCCGTGGACGAATCCGAGAAGGAAACTGTGGGCGAGCCGAAAGTCTGGTCCGTCTCACAGGTCAATCGTGCGGTCCGCTCGTTGCTCGAGGACAGCGTCGACCCCCTGTGGATCGGCGGCGAGGTCGGGACCTGGACGCGGTCGCGCCCGGGGCACTGCTACTTCACGCTCAAGGACGATCGTGCGCAGATGCGCTGCGTGATGTTCAACCGGGACGCCCAACAGCTACCGACGGATCCCGAAGAGGGCATGAAGGTCCGCGTGCTCGGAGCGCTGACCCTATATGAAGCTCGCGGCGAGTACCAGTTGGTGGCTTCCCGCATCGAGGCCGAGGGCGCGGAAGGCCTGTGGAGGCTCGCCTTCCAGAAGTTGCGCGCCACCCTCACCGCCGAGGGGCTGCTCGACCCTGAGCGAAAGAAAGAGCTGCCGCGCTATCCGGCCGTGGTCGGGATCGTCACGTCATCGACGGGTGCGGCACTGCGCGACATCGTGTCGGTGCTGCGTCGACGAGCGCCCTGGGTGCGCGTATTGCTCGGCGCCACGCGCGTCCAGGGGGAAGGCGCCTCGGTCGAGATCGCGCTCGCGCTCGAAGCGCTCGCCGCCACGGGCGAGCCCGACGTGATCATCGTGAGCCGCGGTGGCGGCGCAGTGGAGGATCTGTGGGCGTTCAACGAGGAGCCGGTGGCACGGGCGATCGCGGCGTGCCCCATCCCCGTGGTCTCGGGCGTAGGCCACGAAGTCGACGTGACTATTGCGGACCTGGTAGCGGACCTCAGAGCACCCACACCGTCGGCGGCGGCGGAGGCTGTGGTCCCCGATGCTGTGGTGCTCATGGAAGGATTGCGGGAGATGCCTTCGCGCCTCGCTCAGGGGCTCCGGGGGACTATACAAAGACGTCGATCCGGCTTGCGCGAGGTTTTGGCGGGCTTGCGAATGCGGGTGGAGCGCAGGATCATGCCGGTGCAGCAGACCATCGACCGAGCTACGGGCCGCATGGAACGTGCAATGCGGTCTGCTCTGGAACTGCGGCGGCTCCGGGTCGCAACTGCCGCAGGGAAGCTCGACGCGCTGTCGCCGCTCGCGACGCTACAGCGAGGTTATTCGGTCGCACGTTCCCGGACGGGGGGGGTGCTTCGCTCCGTGCAGGATTTCGCGCCGGGCCAACCGTTCGAGCTGCGCGTCCGCGACGGTGAGGTGTCCTGCGAGGCGCTGGAAACCAGGGAGGCGGGTCCATCGTGAGCGACGAAACTGCACGTGAAGCCGGAAGCACTGAATCGGTGTCGCTGGAAGAGCGGATCGCTCGGCTGGAAGAGATCCTGACGCGGCTCGAGTCCGACGAGGTCGCGCTCGAGCAGGCGCTCGAACTCTTCGAGGAGGGCATCGGGCATGTGCGTGCAGCCGAGAGAGTGCTCTCGGAGACTCAGCTGCGGGTGGAAGAGTTGCTGGCCGGTGGCAAGAAGAAGGAACTGGATGTAGACGAGCCGTGAGCGACGTCGTTCCCTCGAGCGATTCCTCCGCCTATTTACCCGCCTACCTCGCCGCGGAGAGGCTGAGGGTGGAGCCGGCATTGGAGCGCGTCGTTTCGCAGTTGGAGGCCGAGCTGGAAGCGGACATCGGTGCGGCCGTCCGGCACGGCGTCATGGGCGGGGGCAAACGACTTCGCCCCATCCTGTGCGCTACGGCATATCGGGCCAGCGGAGGAACGGCGGACGGGTTGATATATCCCTTGGCTGTCTCCCTGGAGCTGATCCACGCCTACTCGCTGATGCACGACGACCTGCCGTGCATGGACGACGCCGAACTCAGGCGAGGACGCCCCACGACGCACGTAGATCACGGTGAAGACGTGACCGCCAGGGCCGGTGCCGCGCTGATTCCCGCAGCGGCACTTCAAGCGCTTTCGTCCGCCGCGGAGTTGGAGTGCGGGCCGGAGGGAGGCGTCGACATCGCGCGGGAGCTCATGGAGGCCGCCGGAGCTGGCGGGATGGTCGGTGGTCAGTGGCTCGACCTGAAGGGCGAGGGTGAGGCGCTGGGACTGGATGGGCTGAACGGACTGTATGAGCGCAAGACCGGCGCGCTGCTCATGTCGGCTCTCGTGGTCGGGGGTCTGGGCGCGGGAGCGACGGACGACGTGGTGGAAGCGCTGAGGCGTTACGGAGGTTCGATCGGGCTCGCGTTCCAGATCGCCGACGACCTGCTCGACGCCACGCAATCGGTGGAGACGCTGGGCAAGCGGCCGAGCGACGTCGAGCTCGCCAAGTCGACGTACGTAGGGCTCTACGGGCTGAAAGAAGCGAGAGACCGGGCCCGGGCGCACGTGGATGACGCGTTGGCTTCGCTCAGCTCCGCGGGCATCGATGCACCTGCTCTGAAGGCGCTGGCGCTTTTCGTCGTGGAACGGGACAACTAGTTGCTGCGCTAGTGGTGCGCTAGCCTGTCCGGCACGGTCCGTGCAGGTATCTTTTGGCGTCGCAGCGAACATCTGAGAAGGAGCGGGTCTGTGCCGCTGTTGGATCGTGTCAAATATCCGGAAGATATCCGGCGCCTAGGGCGTGACGAGCTCAACCAGCTCGTCGACGAGGTGCGCGCGCGACACATCGACGTGGTGTCGCAGAAGGGGGGGCATTTCGGGGCCAGTTTGGGTGTCGCGGAGCTCACCGTGGCGTTGCACTACGTCTACGATACTCCGCGCGATCAGATCGTCTGGGACACCGGACATCAGGCGTACATCCACAAGATGCTGACCGGTCGCAACGAAGAGTTGCCCACCATCCGCACGCAGGGTGGTCTCGCGCCGTTTCTGCGACGCGACGAGTCGGAGTACGACGCATTCGGGGCCGGTCACGCCGCGACCTCGATCTCGGCGGCATGGGGCATGGCGGTTGGACGCGATCTCACGGGTGAGGACTTCAACGTGCTCGCGGTGATCGGCGACGGAGCGATGACGTGTGGGCTCGCGTACGAGGCGCTCAACAACGCGGGCCACACCGAGCGTGACTTCGTGGTCGTACTCAACGACAACGACATGTCGATCGGGCCCGCGGTAGGCGCCATGAACAAATACCTCACCGGGATGATCACGAACCCGGCTTACAACAAGGTGCGCAACCTCGTAAGGGACGTCCTGCACAGGACACCGCAGGTCATGGAGGAGATGGTCGTTCGTCTGGAGGAGAGCGCCAAGCACTTGCTGACGCCCGGGTCGCTCTTCGAGGAGCTCGGCTTCCGCTACGTGGGGCCCATCGACGGTCACGACGTGAACGCGCTGGTCGACACCTTCTCCCGCGTGAAGGACATGCAGCGTACCATCCTCGTGCATGTCATCACCAGGAAGGGGAAAGGCTACACAAGGGCCGAAGACGATCCATGGACGTGGCACGCCGCGGCTCCGTTCGATCCGGCCACCGGCCAGGGCACCAAGAAGGGCAGGGGCCTGCCGCGATACCAGAAAGTGTTCGGCAAAGGGCTCATCGAACTGGCCGATCGCGACCCGAAGGTCGTGGCGATCACAGCGGCGATGCCCGACGGCACGTCGACCGACATGTTTTCCGAAGCGCATCCGGATCGCTACTTCGACGTGGGCATCGCCGAGGGTCATGGAGTGACGTTCGCCGCGGGCCTGGCGACGCAGGGTGTGAAGCCCATCGTGGCCATCTACTCCACGTTTCTCCAGCGCGCGTTCGACAGCATCGTGCACGACGTAGCGCTGCAGGGGCTACCCGTGGTCTTCGGCATGGACCGGGCCGGCATCGCCGGCGAGGACGGCCCCACGCACCACGGAGGGCTCGACATCGCGTACATGCTGTGCATCCCCGGCATGACCGTTACGGCCCCGAAAGACGGCAGCGAGATGCTCGCACTGCTTCGTCTAGCTACGGAACAGAACGACGGCCCCTGGAGTGTGCGCTGGCCCCGCGAAGCGGTGCCGGAGGAGGTGCCAAGCCTGGATGACATCGAGCGCATCGAGCCCTACACCTGGGAGGTCCTCCGTAGCGGAGCAGACTGCGTGATCCTCGCGACCGGCACGATGGTCCTGCCGTCGGTGGCCGCCGCGGAGGCGCTGGACGTGCAGGGCATTCGCTGCACCGTCGTGAATTGCCGCTTCTTGAAGCCGTACGACAGAACGGTCTTCGAGCAGATGGTGCGTGGACATCCGGCCGTGTTGACGGTCGAGGAAGCGCAGGTGTCCAACGGTTTTGGCGCATTCATGACACGTGAGATCCACGATCTGGAGTTGGCCGCGACACCGCGCGTAGCGTCGATGGGCATGCCGGACGAGTTCATCGAACACGGTGCGCGTGATGCGCTGCTCGCCGCGATCGGTCTGGATTTCGATGGCATCGCCACCAAGGTGAAGAGGGTCGTTGCCTCGCATAGCCCCGTGGACTCCCGCAGCACTGTGGGCGCGTGACGGGCTCAGGAGGGCAGGCGCTGACCGGACCCATTGGCCGTATCGGCGTCGTGCTTCGGCGTCGAAGTCTGGAGGCCCCCGGAGTCGTCGAGCGCCTGCGAACGTTCTGTGAAGAACGCGGCGTCGAGCTGGTATTCGACGAGGGCAACCCGTACGCGCCGGAAGGCGCGGAGCTGCTGCACGCCGACACGTCGGTCGACCTCCTGGTGGCACTAGGCGGAGACGGCACGCTGCTGCGCGCGGCGCGTCGCGCGATGGGCTCCGACGTCCCCGTGTTCGGTGTCAACCTCGGACGACTTGGTTTTTTGACTGCGACGCCCGAAGAGCATCTGGAAAAGCGTCTGGCCGAGGTCATGGATGGGTCGGCGGTGCTCGATCGTCGCTTCACGCTCCAGGCCACCGTCTTGGGTCCTGACGGTGACGAGGCAGGGCCGTTCCACGCGCTCAATGACATCGTGATCCACACGTTGGGTGCGGCTCGCGTGACACCGTTGAAGCTGTCGGTGGGTCGTACGGAAGGCCGAGAGGAAATCGGCAGCATTTCAGCGGACGGTGTGATCCTGACCACCCCTACGGGATCGACCGCGTACTCCCTTTCTGCGGGTGGACCCATCATCGTGCCCGAAGTCGAGTGCATCGTAATCACCGCGATCTGTCCACACTCGTTGGCAGTACGTCCTCTGGTGGTTCCCGCGCATGAGGAAATCACCGTCCAGGCGATCGACCATTCCCACGAGCTTCAGCTCACGGTGGACGGGCAGGTGGAGCGCGCCGTCGGTGTGGACGAATCGGTCGCGGTGCGGCGTGGGCCGCACACCGTCTCGCTCGTTCGCCTACCCGGTCAGACTTTCTTCCGCACCATGCGGGCGAAGCTGAACTGGGCCGCACGTCCGCCGGAGCGCGCCTAGCGTCCAACGGTGGCGGTCAGAATGTCTCAATCACGCATTGAGTTGGCCCGCGACTCCGCTGTACCTTCCTGCCCATGTTGGTAGAGCTGCGCATTCGTGACTATGCGGTCGTAGAGGATCTCAAGCTTGAGCTCTCAGACGGCCTGAACGCCCTCACGGGCGAGACCGGTGCGGGCAAGTCGATCATCGTGGGTGCCTTGTCGCTGCTGCTCGGTGAGCGCGCCTCTTCCGGCGTCGTACGGAAAGGAGCGGATCGTGCCACTGTAGAAGCTGTGTTCGACGTCAGCGATCGACCGGAGATCGAGGCTGAGCTTGTGGAGAGTGGATTCCGGCTCGAAGACGGCCTGATGATTCTGCGGCGCGAAGTCGCGGCCGAAGGGCGCAACCGCGCCTGGGTGAATGGCTCGCCGGCGACCGCTGGGGTCGTGGGCAGCCTAGGTTCCGCGCTCGTCGATCTGCACGGTCAACATGAACACCAGACGCTGCTGCGGCCACGCGATCAGCGCGCGCTGCTCGACGCATTCGCCGGTGCAGAAGACTCCGCCGCTAAGGTCAGCGCGCTCTACGGCACCCGACAGGCGCTGACGCGTGAGCTCGACGACCGCGAGGAACGTCTGCGCGAGATCGAGACGCGCTCGGACTTCTTGCGTTTCCAGCTCGCGGAGATCGACGAGCCCTCGCTGCAACCGGGCGAGGATAGCGAGCTCGAAGGGGAGGCTGGACGCCACGAGCATGCTGAAGATCTGGCCCGAGGCGCCGGCTCGATCTACGAGACGTTGTACGCCGCGGATGATTCGGTTGCCGACCGCATCGCTGCCATGCTCAAGCTGCTGGAGCAGCTCGCGAGCTTTGATCCTGGCTTGCAAGCCCAAGTGTCTGAGCTGCAGGATGCCGCGCACGCAGTATCCGACGTCGGGCGACACGTGGGCGACTACGCGCAGGGCATCGATCACGACCCGCGCCGGCTCGCGGAGGTGAGGGCGCGGCTCGATGTGATCTTTCGGCTGAAGAGGAAGTACGGCCCTGAGCTGGCGGACGTGCTGGCGACGGCTCACGGGGTGAGGACCGAATTGGCGGAGTTGGGTGACTCCGATCACGATCTCGAGCTGCTGCGCCAGCGCATCGAGGCCACCGAAAAGGAGCTCGCGCAAGAAGCGGCCCGCTTGAGTGCGCTGCGGCAGAAGGGCGCGACGCAGCTCGCGGCCTTCGTATGTGAGACCCTGCCCGAGCTCGGGCTCGTATCCGCCACCTTCGAGGTCGCGCTACGCGCACATGGGGAGACGGGTAGCGGTGGCGCCGAGAGCGTCGAATTCTTGGTTTCCATGAATGTGGGCTTCGACGCCATGCCGCTCGCGCGCATCGCCAGCGGTGGGGAGCTCTCCAGGGTGATGCTCGCCTTGAAGTCGATTCTGGCCGAGGTGGATCGGGTGCCGGTACTCGTCTTCGACGAGATCGACGCGGGCATCGGGGGTGTGGTGGCATCGGCCGTGGCCAAGAAGCTGGCCAACATCGCCGAGCGCCATCAGGTATTCGTGGTCACGCACCTCGCGCAGGTGGCGTCCCGGGCTCGCGGGCACCTGCTGGTGGAAAAGGCGCAGGACCTACTCGGCACGACCGCCGCAGTGACCCTTCTGGAAGGGGAGGCGCGGGTGCACGAGATCGCGCGCATGCTGGGTGGGGACCCGGAGTCAGCGACCTCGCGCGAGCACGCCCGGGAGCTGCTGGGGATCTAGCGGCTGTTGTCTTTCGGAGCCGTAGGCCTCCAAATGGAAGAAATGGAGGTCCGTCAACGTCCAAGCCTCAAATGGGAATCCGACTCGTGGCGCCGACTGACTCAGGCGCAGACATCCTAGAGGGTTGCCGAAACCGCGACCCCGAAGCGCAGCGTCGCGTGTTCGAGCGATACAAGGGCCGTGTCTTCTCGGTCGCCCTGGGTTTTCTGAAGGGCAGCCACGCGGCCGCTGAGGACGTGACGCAGGAGGTGCTCGTGAAGGTGTTCCGCGCTGCAAAGACGTTTCGCCAGGACGCTCGCCTCTCCACCTGGCTGCACCGGATCACGGTGAATGCCTGCATGGACGAGCTGCGGCGGCGGAAACGGGTCCTTCTCTTCGGAGACGTGCCTCCGGGGCTGGAAGGGCAGGTTGGTCCCCATGAACCCAATGAGT
>DQPL01000134.1 GCA_015664885.1 Gemmatimonadota bacterium | reverse complement strand
GAGGCTGAGGTTGAAGACGAGCCCGCCGCGGAGGAAGAGGCTGCTCCCGAGGCTGAGGTTGAAGACGAGCCCGCCGCAGAGGAAGAGGCTGCTCCTGAAGCTGATGCCGAAGAAGAGCCCGCTGCCGAGGCCGAAAGTGCTGAGCAGACGGAAGAGGAAGCTGCTGATGAGCCGGCGGCTGAGCAGGAGAGTGAGCCTGCCGCGGAGGCGGGGGCTGACGCCGACGCTGAGGAAGCCGACAATGGGGAGAAGTCCGAGTAGGCCTCGGACGGCTCTGAGTCATGGGTCGCGAAGACCCGCGCTTTCTTGTCGTGGGGCACATCAACAAGTCCCACGGCATCAAGGGTGAACTCTTCGTGTCGCCGCTAACGGACCACCCCGAGGGCGTGTACGCTCCCGGGGTGGTTCTGCGTTTGGGCGATGCAGACGCTGACGAGCCCGATCCGGACTTGCCACCGCTTCGAATCGAAGCTGCGCGTCCGCACCGCCAAGGCTACTTGGTTGCCTTCGGCGGGCTCCAGGAAAGGAGTCAGTCGGATTTGCTACGTGGCCGCTACCTCTTCCGGGAGACCGAGGCCCTCGAGCCGCTGGCGGAAGGCGAGGTCTTCTATCATCAACTGCTCGGCATGAGCGTCGAGACGAAGGGCGGGGTCTACGTCGGTGAGATCACTGAAGTGTATGAGCTCAGTCCGGCGCACATGCTCGACGTGCGAGGGCCAGACCGCGAGGTGCTGGTCCCTTTCCTGAAGGACATCATCGTCGACGTCGATACGGACGCCAGGCGCATAGTGATCGACCCTCCGGATGGTCTTTTGGACCTCTGACGGCGATGCGCATCAACATCGTGACGCTCTTTCCGGAGTTCTTCTCCGGACCGCTCGGGCTCTCGATCCCGAAGCGTGCGGCGGAGGCCGGGTTGGTCGAGTACCGGCTCGTGGATCTGCGGGACTACACTCACGACAAGCACCGCACCGTAGACGACATTCCGTACGGAGGCGGCGCGGGCATGGTCATGAAGCCGGAACCATTCTTCGAGGCCATCGACGATGTGGAACCGGAGGGACCGATCGTCTTGCTCTCCGCGCGCGGTCGCGTGTTTGGACACTCCGACGCCGTTCGCTTCAGCGTCGGGGAGGAACTCACACTTCTTTGTGGGCACTACAAAGACGTTGACCAGCGTGTCGCCGAGCACCTCGCGACCGACGAGATCTCGATGGGGGACTACGTGCTGTCAGGTGGTGAGATCGCTGCGCTCGCGATGACCGATGCGGTGGTTCGCCTGCTGCCGGGTGCGTTAGGCGACCACGACGCGGCCGCAACCGATTCGTTCTACGACGAGGGGCTCATCAGCGCTCCCTCCTATACCCGTCCACCCGAGTATCGCGGTCACTCGGTGCCCGAGGTGCTGAGGTCGGGGGATCACGCCAAGATCGAGCGGTGGCGGAGCGAGCAGGCGCAGCGCCTCAACACAGAGCGAGGAAGCGGCGGGTCCTAGCAGCACGCGGCTGCTTACGTCCGGCGGCTGGTGCCAGCTCCGCAGCTAGTTCCAGCGCATCCCCCGCAGCTGCTCCACGTCGAGGTTCCCGCCGCTCAGTACCGCGACGACCTTGCTTCCGGGGGGCGCGTCGATCAGGTCGTGCAGCAGCGCGGCGACCGGCGCGGCAGCGGCTCCCTCAGCCACTAACTTGGCGCGCGCCATCAGCCAGAGCACGGCCTCGAAGATCTGTTCGTCGGGCAGCGTGACGATGTCGTCCACGAAGCGTGAGACCACCGAGCGCGTGTTCTCTCCGACGCGCTTCACCGTTAAGCCATCGATGACGCAGTCGACCTCGTCGAGCGTGATTCTGTGACCCGCCTCGACGCTCAACTTCATGGCTGGGGCGCCTGAGGACTCCACGCCGATGACGCGGATGTCCGGGTTGATGCTTTTGACCGCCATCGAAACCCCGGAGATCAGTCCACCACCGCCAATGGGCACTACGATGATGTCGGCCCCGGGGAAGTCGTCCATGATCTCGAGGCCGACGGTGCCCTGGCCGGCAATGAGCCGCGGGTCGTCGAACGGGTGCACATAGGTGAGCCCCCGCTCCTCCACGAGTTCGAGCGCCCTCTCGTTGGCTTCGTCCCAGATGTTGCCGTGCAGCACGACTTGGGCTCCATACCCCTCGGTGGCAGCGATCTTGGAGGGCGTGGCGTTCTCAGCCATGCACACGACCGCTTGCACGCCGTACTGACGCGCGGCGATGGCGACTCCTTGAGAGTGATTGCCGGCCGAAGAGCAGATGACGCCACGGGATCTTTCCTCGTCGCTCAACTGAGCGATCAGGTTGGTAGGGCCACGCACTTTGTACGAGCCGCCCTTCTGGAAGAGCTCGGCTTTCAGGCGCACCTCGAATCCGGTGGCTTCGCTGAGCGAGCGCGAGGTCAGCATCGGGGTGTGGTAGGTGTGCGGAGCCACCCGCGCACGGGCTTGCTCGAAGTCTTGGCGAGTGAGCGTGAGCTCGGTCATCTTTGCGTCTCCAATGTCAGGACTTCACGGTCCCAAAAGTCGTGATTATCTTTGAGGTCTCTCAAGAATCCGCCTCCGGCCGCGCCGTGGAGTCGAAGATGTCTGACGTGATCAAAGAAATCGAGAAAGAGCAACTCCGGAAGGACGAGCTTCCCGAGTTTGCTCCTGGTGATACCATCAAGGTTCTCTATCTGGTTCGCGAAGGTACGAAGGAACGAATCCAGGTGTTCGAGGGCGTGTGCATCGCGCGCAAGCACGGTGGAGTCGATGAGACCTTCACGGTTCGCAAGATCTCGAGTGGCATCGGTGTGGAGCGTATTTTCCCGCTGAACGCCCCCACGGTTTCCGGAGTCGAGGTCATACGTCGTGGCCGCGTGCGCCGTGCGAAGCTGTACTACCTGCGTGGCCGGCGTGGTAAGGCGGCCCGTATCCCGGAGAAACGTACCGCTCGCTGAAGACAGCGCCGGCATGAAGCCGGATGACGCCGGGACCGGACTGGACCGTACGCGGCCCCAGGACCTGCTCGAATACGAGCGACGGTTTTGGGGCCGCGGTCTATCCGTCGCAGGAGTCGACGAAGCGGGCAGGGGGCCGCTCGCGGGACCTGTCTTGGCCGCAGCGGTGATTCTGCCCGAGGGTGTTTGCATCGACGGAGCGGACGACTCGAAGCAACTCAGCAGGGAGACGCGGGAGCAGCTGCACGCGGTGATCTTGAGCTCGGCGCGCGCGGTCGGAGTGGGCGCGGCGTCGGTGAGGGAAATCGACCGCCGTAACATCCTTCGCGCCACGACCGTGGCGATGCGGCGCGCGCTGGACCATCTGCACGCGGCTCCGGGGCACATAGTCATCGACGGGCTGCGTGTGAAGTACCTCGGGCGCGAGCACGACGCCGTCGTCGACGGCGACGCGCTCATCCATTCGATCGGATGCGCGTCGATCATTGCGAAGGTGATTCGCGACCGCCTCATGCGACGGCTTGCGTTGCGATATCCCGGCTACGGGTGGGAGCGAAACGTCGGCTATGGCACTTCCGAGCACCGCGCTGCCATCGACGAGTTGGGCGTGACTCCCCATCATCGCCTTACCTTCACCGGGCTTCAGTTCTCGCTCGACCTCTGATCGAGTCCCGAACAGCAACGAGGACGACCGTATGCAGACGCTCCGTCGATTCGTGTTGGGTTCTGTCGTGTCCGCGCTGGGCTGCGTTCCGCTCTCCGCTCAGCTGGGTCCCGAGCAGATTCGCTCGCTTGTGGAGGCCGAAGCTGTGCCCTCGATCGAGTTGTTTCGCGAGTACCTCGGTCTCCCCAACGACGCGCACTTCCCGGAGGACATCGACCGGCTCATCAGCTGGCTCGACGCGGCGCTCACCGACCGGGGCTTCACGACTGAAAGGCTGGCTACGAGCCGCAACGACCTGCTGTTCGCGGAGCGCCATGTCGCCAATCCAGCCGCCACCGTGCTCGTATATCTGCAGGCGGACGGCCAACCCGTAGATCTCTCTGCGTGGCAACAAGAGAGTCCGTACCGGGCGGAGCTCAAGCAGGACGACGGGACCGGCACGTTTCGCGCGATTTCGTGGTCGAGTCTTCAGGACGAGCTGGATCACGACTGGCGGATCTACGCGCGCTCGGCCTCGGACTCAAAGGGGCCGAACATCCAGTTCCTTCGCGCGCTCGACCTCATGGCGCAAGCCGGCGCTGTGCCGGACTACAACCTGAAGGTCATTATCGACACCATGGAGGAGATGGGGTCGCCGGTACTGCCCGCCGCTATCGAGCAGTATTCGGAAAAGCTCTCGGCTGACATGCTGATCATCTTCGACGGCCCTCCTCACTACTCAGGGAGGCCCTCGCTCAAGTTCGGTGCGCGCGGCTTCGCGAGCTTCACGCTCACTACGTTCGGCCCGCGCGTGCCTCAGCACAGCGGCCACTACGGCAACTATGCACCCAACCCGGGCATTCGCCTTGCGCAGATTCTCGCGTCGATGAAAGACGAGAGCGGTCGCGTTACGATTCCCGGTTTCTACGATGGCATCGAGATCGACGACGCAACGCAGAGAATCCTCGACGCGGTGCCCGACGACGAAGTCGAGGTCATGCGGAGGCTCGGCATCGCCGCGACTGACGGCGTGGCGGGTAGCTTGCAGGAGGCCGTGCAGTGGCCGTCGCTCAACGTGCGCGGGCTGGAGTCGGGCTGGGTGGGCGACGAAGCGAGAACCATCGTACCCGCGACCGCCGTCGCAGAGGTGGACGTCCGACTCGTCCCTGAAACCGACGGTTGGCGGCTACTAGGGATGATTCGCGACCATATCGAGGGTCTCGGCTATCACGTTCTGGATGACCGAGATCCCACCGAAGACGAGCGCTTGACCTATGACCGTCTGGCGCGCTTCGACGCCCGTGTCGACTACGCGGCGTTCAGGACTGCCTTCGACTCCGAGCCCGGCCTCTGGCTCAGCGCCGGGTTCGTCAACCTGTTCGGCGAAGAGCCGGTGAAGATCCGGACCAGCGGCGGCTCGATTCCGATCTCTCCGTTTGTCTCGACGCTCGGCATTCCCGCTGTAACGGTGCCGACGGTGAACCCCGACAACAATCAGCATAGCCCCAACGAGAACCTTCGCGTGGGGAGCTTCCTGGAAGGCATCGCGATCGCGGCGGCGGTCCTCAGTCAGCCGCTACGGCCGTTCGTCACGATCCACTAGGATGTCGGCATTTCGGCAGCCCGCGCTGGCCTCCAGCGTCGTTTCCAGTGCACGGTGCCGATGATGGTCAGAAAGACGAGGTGCAGCGTGGGGTCGAACCAGCCCAAGTCAGTCTCGGTGGTGAGTACGGCCTCGAGCGCGCCGAACATGATCACGGCGAGCATCATTGCTGCATAGGGAGCCAGGCGGGGGATGAGTAACAGCCCCGCTCCGGCGAATTCGAGCGCGCCGACGACCAGCGACATCTGGGGCGGATAGCCGAAGCGCGCGAACCAGTACAGCCACCCGTCCAGGTTCTGGAACTTGCCGAGCCCCGCGTCGCCCATGGCCAAGACCTCGAGCAGCATCACGACTGCGAACAGGCTCCAGCCGGTTCCGCGCACCACCCGGCGAAGCACTCCGGATCCGGCTGGGGCCGCATCCACCGCCAGATCATTCGGGAGCGGCACTACAAGCTCACCGCCGAGGGATCACGGGCGTGGGACGGATCACGCGACTTCTACCTCGACGCCATCCGTGGCTTCGAGGGCAGGGAGGGCTTGGCCGGTGCCTGATCGCGCCACGGGTGTCGAGCGCTGGTGGGCTCTCGGCAGACTGCTTCCGAGGGACGTGCGCGAGCGGATCTTCAAACCGGCGTTTGGTGACCTGACCTACCATTGGCTAACGTCGGATGGCGGTCGTCGTGTGCCCTTCGGCGTGCGCGCGCTGAGCACTTTCCTAGGCTGTTTCCCGGTCGCCATACCGCGCCTTTTCGTGAAAGGCGGGCGCTTGACCGGCTTCGGTCGCGCTTCCGTCTGGGCGGTCGCGGTACTTGCCACCGTCATGCTCGTGATCGCCAACTTTTCCGAGACCTACACCTCCTACGCACCGTAGGCACAGCGGCGCTTCACCTTTGCGCGGGTCGCCGTATCTTGTTGGCAGACCCGGTAGCTCAGCTGGCAGAGCAACGGACTTTTAATCCGTAGGTCGTGGGTTCGAGACCCACCCGGGTCACTGGCAACAAGCCAATCCCTGCAACGCTTTTCTAGGTTGTGGGGTTTTTTGTGTCTGTGGCATAGGGGTTCTGAGGACCCACAGAAGGACCCACGATGGAGTCAGAACTCAGGAAGCACTCGCTGGCCGGGCACCCCCCCCTTTCGGACTCCGGGGTGCCGGTGCTTGTGCAGGACCGCACACATCGCCGCCACTGAAACGCCGTTTCCTGAAAAATATTTGGTGGGTGGTCTGGGTCCCCAGTAATGAGGTGTTTAGCTTTCCTACATTGCCAAAGGCAGACAGAGGATGATCTATGAGTGAAGAGACTAAGAAGGACGAGGTTCGCACGGCCGACATCTTAATCGAAGACTCGGAAGCCGAAGTGCACCACTATGTAGGGATTGGTATAGGACTTGGTACCGCTTTCGGAGTGACCTTCGGAGTAGTCTTCGGTGAGGCAATCTTTAGTAATGTTGGTGCTGGAATAGGTGCTGGAATTGCTATCGGTATAGGTGTAGGAGTTGCTATCGGTTCTGCTCTTAGTCGCGCTTCTAGATAGCCGGGTCCCTATCTGAACAAAGCGACCCCCCCCCTAGTCCCCCTAGTCCCCGCTCCGTGGCACCCAGCCACACCCAGCTATCCAGCAGTGTTCTGCGCGTCCTGAGTTGCGGGCCTGAGTGGGCAGGGGCAGAATCAGGGCATGGCTCTAAAACAAGCTCTTTCATATAGAATCTGAAGCGTAAGTCCCCTTCGTCCCTCAGTACGTGCTATCTCGCAATCAGGAGTTCTAATGCGCGGCCTACAGGCCACAGTCCTAGTTCTCTTCACCCTCATCGTTGGCACCGACATGGGAAAGCCGCTGAGTGGCCAGGCTCCGGCACGGGACGGCTTCTTCATCGGATTCGGGGTGGGGGGTGGCTCCCTTGCGTTTGAAGATGAAAGCGACCGCGAGGGTTCGGGCGTGGGCCATTTCAAGATCGGTGGAGCGCTCAGCGATCATGTCCTTTTGGGGGCGGAGGTGGGCGGGTGGACAAAAGAGATGGGAGAGGGAGTAACAGTCACATCTTCGTATCTGAATGCGGTTGCCTACCTGTACCCGGCTCCGACCGGAGGATTCTTTCTCAAGGGCGGCCTCGGATTTGCAAGTTCAGGAGGGGAGTGGAGTCTTTTCGACGGTGCCAGCTTTAGCGCGGCTCAAGACGGACTCGGCTTTACGCTGGGCGCGGGATACAACATTGGTTTTGGTGGGCGATTTGGCCTGACACCGTATGCGGATTTCCACCAAGGATTCTTCGAAGATGGTAGCACCAGGCTCGTCAGTCTCGGTCTCAGCTTCAACTGGTACTGATTTTGGCTGGCCCGCGAATGGCTAGAAGAGCACGGCGACTAGCCCCTAGCCCCTCCGTGGCACCCAGCCACACCCAGCTATCCAGCCCCCCAGTACCCGGGGCCACCCCTGTTTCACCGCCACTTCCGCTGAACCAATAAACAGTGTTTTGCGCATCCGATCAGGCGAGTATGTTGGAGAGCACTTCTAGTGGAGGATGGTCCGATGAAGAAAGCATTGGTACTAGCTCTTGCTCCCATGGCACTGGCTCTTT
>DQPL01000016.1 GCA_015664885.1 Gemmatimonadota bacterium | reverse complement strand
GTCCCGGACTTCAGCTTCGACCAGTCGCTGCCCGACGAGTCCGACGACTGAGGGTCTGCCCCCCGCTCTCTACCCGCACAAGCTGAGCCACCGGCCACCTCGACCCGCCCGTCGCAACATCCCCACGTCCCACTCCACCCTCTGAGCCTCACCCACGCCTCGCCCGGCGACAGTTAGCAGCCCGACTCGGTCTCCTACCACGTTTCCCGCTTCCATAGGGCGCTTGAATCGCCTATCCCTCAAGAATTGCTAAACCCTAGCGTTATTGGCTCGTCCGCCGTCTATTGAAGCGTGTAATGTGCGTACGCTCACGTACCTTCACTGACAGGAGTAGTCTAAAATGCAGAAGCTCGAAAAAGCGGTTCTGTACGGTTCTGTGCTCGTTGCGGTTATCGCCGCTGTAGCACCGGATGTGTTCGCATACTTCCCACTCGTTCTCGTGCTCCTTGGTCTCGTCGCGGGATACATGCGGCCGGTGGAAGACGTGTCGGGCCGCGTAGCCTTGTACGTGTTGGCAGCGGCGCTGCCGAGCATCGCGGATAACCTGGACGCCGTTCCAGGGATTGGTGCCTACGCCAACGGCTTCCTGGACCAATTCGCTGTCTTTATTGCTGGTGTCGCCATTGTAAATCTTTTCACCGTTCTGGTGAAAGGGTTGCGGGATGCGTAGAGGCCTCCACGAGCCGCGCAGTGGTTAAGACTGGCCAGGAACCTGGGGCATGATGGTGACTCAGCCCCCCTTTAAGTCACCATCATGCCCCGCTTGAGGCTACAGCCTTGAGACTGGGGGTCGCTTTGCTGGCGTGGATGGAGCGTAGGAACACCTCTTTAGGGAAGCATCCTAAGAAGTGAGGCGGGGAATGAAAAAGCGACTGCGCAGCACGACCATGGGGTTGCTGGCTGCATCTGCCATCTTGAGTGGGTGCGCAACGTTGGGCTTAAGAGATTTTTCTGAGATTACTCGACAGAACAACGCGAGGATCATGACCTTGCAACGGGGCATGACACCGGAACAAGTGATCGAGCACATTGGGCTATCAAATAACTTCCGCGTTCCCAATCCTGTCAGAAGTGAAATGTACCCGGCGGGTGATGACATCTTCAGGGCCTTCTTCTTCTATAGCGGGACGGGCCTTGTCGCCAGTATCCTCGACAGTGATTTGACGCCGGTTGTCTTCAAGAACGAGAGTCTGGACGGCTGGGGGTGGTTGTACTGGGAAAGCACGGCGAAGCAGTACAACATCCGCATCCGCAATCGGTAAGAATCCCCACCAAATTTTGGTGTGACTCCTGCTCGGGCGTACACAACAGTTTTGAAGAAGACTTTTCGATCCCCGGCGGCCGGAGGAGCACCTTATGCATATCTTACTTGAACTGTATGTGTCCATCCGACAGAAGGCGGGTTCCCTCGGTGAAGTTCCTGGTCGAGGAGGTGGGCATTGACGAGGTGGCGCCTCATTGCCTGAGCCTACGAGCTACCTGGCACCGGGGATCTCCCCAACCTGAGGTGGGTCCAGGATCGGGTTCCGGCGCCCGGTCATCTCCCAGCGGGTGAGCGTGATCGGAATGACGCCCGCCTCGAAGAACTCATCGAAGAAGCGGCCGATGGTGAAGTCGTCTCCGAGCTGGAGCCCGCGCTCCGCAAGAAGCTCCTCGATCTGGATCTTGCCCGTGAGGTAGCTCGTGCCGTAGCCGGGCTGGCGCAGATAAAGGTGCTGTTCGTTGCGCACCAGGTCACCGTCCGGGAGCCAGCCTCGCGGCGTCCATTCCGTGGCGTGGGCGACTGCCTCCTCCATCTCGAACTCGTTGCCATGCAGGTAGAGGCCGCTCAGCGCGCGCGCCGCACGTTGCGCCAACATGATCCAGATCAGCTCGCGCGTGCGGGGGCGGGCGTCGAAGAGGCCCGCGTGCATCATCATCTCTTCGACGCCTGTCGCGAGTCCCTCGGAGCGGGCGTCCCAAATGTTGTAGAGCGATGCCACACGGCGGATCGGGCTCGGGTGCGGGTTTTCCCGTTTGCGCGCGAGCTCGATCCAGTGATGCATGTGCGTGCGCATGGCGAGCGGGTCCCGGTACGTCACCTCGCTGAAGAAGTTGCGGACCTCGTCTGGTGCCGCCGGCGTGAACTGGCCGTTCACCGCGCGGAGCGCGGGATCCATGTACTCCTCGATGGTGTGGATCTGCTCACGCTCCAGAAACTGCATGTATTCAGTGACCGCAGCGTTGAGCTCACGGTCGTACTCCTCGGCGGAGCTGATGCGCTCGAGCTCGGGCAGATGACGGTTCCTGTTCTCCTCCAGGCGGAGTGAGGAGTGCGCCCGCGCGAGCTCGCGGCGCATGAGCACCACCTGCTCCTCCCACGAGTACGGGACGAGGTGGACGTTGCGCATGTACCACGTGTAGTTGGCCTTGCCGACGCCCGACGGTCCGGTCTTCGAGGGCGCCTGCTCCTCCAGCCAGGCGAGAAACGCGTCGGTCGCCTCTTTGGCACGGAAGATTGCGTCGTCGAGCGCTGGATCGGTGCCCACGACACTGTCGCGGAACGCCCCCAAGTCGGCGCTTTGACCCCGGAACGAGCGAAGGCCGGCCAGCCACAGATCACGGGCATTCCCCGTGAGGTTGGTGCGCGCCTGGTCTAGCAGCGCGGGGATCGAGCCGACTCGCGCGGCGAGCTCCGCCGCGTCTTCGGAAGAGAGTGGATAGTCGTACGCCCAGAGGTCGATCCAGCCGTGGATCACCGTGCCTTCGTGGGCCGGAACGTCGCTCTCGGCCGCGTAGATCATCACGTAGAACGCAGGATCCTGGACCCAAGGCTGCCTGACCCGGTGGTCGAAGTAGAAGCCGTCCATCTCCACCCGGACCAGGTGCCAGTCGATCTGCTCGGCGTCGGACCAGTCGTGCGGTCTCAACGCCTCCAGCCGCACCCGCCAGCGCGCGAACTCGTCGAACTGGGCCGCCATTGCATCGGCCGAATAGTCGGGGACACCGTACACGAAGTCGGGCATCTCGAAGTCGCGCCACTGCTCGAAGAGCACCACTAGGTCGTCGTAGGTACCGGGCCCGATGTCGGGCTCCGGCGCGGCGCATGCGGTGGCCGCGGCCACCAGGAACAGGGCCGTTAGCAGGCGCTTCCTGATCAGCCTTTCTAGGCCCCCGACTCGTAGCCGCGGACCGTATGGTGGATGGCCCGGTCGAAGAAGCGCACCACGAGCAGCTCGAGATCCAGCTGCTGGCGGAGCTCCAGCATGGAATCGGTACCCCGGGAGTCCACGAACTGCCAGAGGTTGCGACGCGTCAGGTCGGCCGTCCTTGGGCTCCGGCACAGGCCGATCGAGTTCCCGAGCTGTCTCGATCCACTGGTCGATCACGACCTCGACGTTGGCAATCGCCTCCTGGTAGCTAGCCCCATCAGCAGCGCAGCCGGCAAGCTCAGGGACCTCGGCGATGTATGTGTCGTCCTCATAGCTCCAGTAGAGGATAATCTCGCAGCGGTGCTTACTCTTCGCCATGACTCGCTAGCCTGTACTTGAGGATCAGCGCCTGACCTGCTTCACTTGGTAGGCCTTCGCCTTCGACGCCTTCGGCTGAAGGTTCAGGATCTCGGCTACGCCGACCCGGGTGAAAATGTGATGGCTGCCCCTAGTCCGTTCATCAAAGCCCAACCCTTCGAGTACTCGTCTCAGATCGCTGAAACGAATGTTTGCGTCCGCGGTGCCACGCAGTACTTCGGCAAGAGTCTTCTCAAAGGCCACCATCAACTAAGTTACTCCCCCTTCTACCCGAACCGCACGATGTGTTCATCGGGCGCGGGGATGGCACCGTGGGGCTGGATTTTGAGCTGAGCGTGCGGGTGTGGCGCCGTGTCGCTGCATCAGCCTGGGCTCAACGAGGCTCGCCACGCGTCGACGCAGTTATTGGCACAGTTCGGAAGCTTTCGACGGCTCGCTAGTCGGTCCTATCGAGAGTGGCTCCCGCCCGGGGCCTCCTCTGCGGGTTGCGGGTCCAAAGCGTTTCCTGCGCGGCGTAGGCGTAGGAAGGGGTCATGTCTCATGATCCAGCCACCAGCTCCTGAAATAGAGCTTCGCCCTCGAGCTTCCTGCTATCGCGGTGTCCCGCGCATTTGGGAGGAGTGCACCTTGTGTGAACAAGGAGGCGAGGGCTGCTCGACCACTTCAGCTTCTCAACGTTTTAGGCATCGCGGCTTGTCCTTGCCCCGAACCCGAGAAGCCGCATACTATAAATAGTTGGTTACTCCTGGGAGTTTGGCCCAGATGAGATCAATCGTCGTCAGCTCCGGCGTGTTGGGCCTGACACTGGTGCTCGCAGGCGAGCCTGTCGACCTGCCGACCCACCACGTGACGGTCGCTCCCGGTCTGCACGAGACTCCGCTCACGCCGGAAGTCGATCCCAACGAAGTCGTGGCCAACACCTGCGTGCGATGCCACTCGGACGCGCGCCTCCGCGGCAATTTGTCCCTGGAGGAGTTCGACATCGCGACCGCCGCGGAGAACGCGGAAGTGGTCGAGCGCATGATCCGCAAGCTCCGCGCGGGCATGATGCCTCCGCCGGGTACGAGGGCGCCCGAGGGGGACACACTGCTCCAGCTCGTCGAGGTGCTCGAGAGCACGCTCGACGCTGCGGCACAGCGGAGCCCGAACCCTGGGCGTCGGACCTTCCAGCGCCTGAATCGTCGCGAGTTCGAATACGCCATACTCGACCTCCTCGATCTGAGCATCGACGCGGGAGATTGGCTCCCGCTCGACCAAATGAGCGCGAACTTCGACAACATCGCTGACGTGCAGTCCCTCTCTCCGATGCTGCTGGAGGCCTACCTCAACGCGGCTGCCGACATCAGCCGCATGGCGGTTGGCGACCGAAACGCGCCGGCGGTCAACGTGAACTACAGGCAGTCCATTTATCAGTCGCAGCACCCTTGGGACCGAGTGGAGGGCGCGCCGTACGGCACGCGGGGCGGGCTCGTCGTCGAGCACGTCTTCCCGGCAGATGGCACGTATCAGTTCGGCATGACCTTCAGCAGCGGGCGGGGGACGCGCTTCGAAGACATCGACGTGTCGGTGGATGGCGAGCGTGTGGCACTTGTGGCCTACACGCGATCCGGTGAGGCCGCGGACGGGCGGGGCGGCGGGGCACTTTGGACAGATCCCGTCTTCGTGCGCACGGGTCAGCACAAGGTATCGGCCGCGTTCATCCGACGCTTCGAGGGTCCGTACGAAGATCTCATTCGTCCGCACGACTGGTCGCTCGCCGGCGGCGGTTCGGGCGGAGATGGGATCACGACACTGCCGCACCTCCAGGATCTGATCGTCGGTGGACCTGTCGCGCCCAAGGGGCTCTCGAACACTCCGTCTCGGGACAAGATCTTCACCTGCCGACCTACGTCGCCCCCCGAGGAGCAGCCGTGCGCCCGTGAGACCATCCAGCGGCTCGCCTCCACGGCGTACCGCCGCCCTGTGGGCGACGACGAATTGGACGGCATGATGCGCTTCTACCTCAGCGGAAGTGAGGCCGGCGGTTTCGAGCAAGGTGTTCGCAGCGCGCTCGAGGCGATTCTGGCCTCTCCGTTCTTCGTCCTCCGCCTCGAGCGGGAGCCTGACGGTCTCGCTCCGGGTGCGTCGTACAAGCTCGGGGATCTCGACCTAGCGTCGCGTCTCTCGTTCTTCCTGTGGGGCACCCCGCCGGACGACGAGCTGATTCGAATCGCCGAGGCCGGCAACCTCAACGATGTCCAGGTGCTCGATCGCCAGACCCGTCGGATGATTGCGGATCCTCGCGCCGAGGCGCTCGGCACCCGATTCGCGACTCAGTGGCTGCGGCTCCAGGACCTGTATAAAGTCCATCCGGACCCGAACTTCTTCCCGAACTTCGACGAGACTCTCGCCGACGCGATGCGCCGCGAGACCGAGATGTTCTTCAACCATCTCGTCCAGGAAAACCGGGACGCGCTCGAGCTGTTATACGGGCAGTACACTTTTGTGAACGAGCGGCTCGCGACGCACTACGGGATGAAAGGCATCGCCGGCAGCCACTTCCGGCAGGTCGCTTATACGGACGACGTTCGAAGCGGGCTCCTGGGGCACGGGAGTGTGCTCGTGCTGACGTCGCTCGCAAACCGGACCTCTCCGGTGCTACGCGGCAAATGGGTCATGGAGGTCCTGCTGGGGACGCCTCCCCCGCCCCCGCCGCCTGGAATCCCGGACCTGGAGGAGACCGAGGGCACGCGGGACGGCGTGCGCCTCACGACCCGGGAGCGCATGGAGCTGCATCGTGCGAACCCGACGTGCAACTCCTGCCACAGGTTCATGGATCCGATCGGCCTCGCTCTCGACAACTTCGACGTGACGGGGCAGTTGCGTGTGCGGGAAAACGGGATGAGACTCGACACCCGAGGCGAGTTTTACGATGGCACACCGATCTCGACGCCAAAGCAGGTCGCTGATGCTCTATTGCAGAGGCCGGTGCCGCTGATGCGGAATCTGACCGAGAACCTCATGGCTTATGCGATCGCCCGTCGGGTGCAGTACTACGATCAGCCGACGATCCGAGCGATCGTTGCCGAAGCAGAAGACGACGGCGAGTATGGTCTGGCCGACCTCATCGTAGGAGTTGTGCAAAGCGATGCGTTCCGTATGAAGCGTACCGCCAACAGTGCGGTGTCTGAGGATGCAAGGAAGTGAACGTCTATGACTCACACACGTGAGGAGTTAGCAGACGATGGAGTTCATAACCGGGAAATACATCGGACGTAGGACATTCCTGAAGGGGCTCGGCGCCAGCGTCGGCTTGCCCTATTTGGACGCGATGGTCCCCGCCGGGCGCATGAGTGGCGCCGTGGCACGAGTGGCGGAGGAGAAGACGCCGCTGATCGTGATCGAGGAGGTCCACGGACTCGCGGGCTGCAACGAATGGGGCGCGACGCAGTTCCTGTACGCGCCCGAGATCATCGGCAAGGACTTCGAGCTGTCGGACATTAACGCGCTCGCGCCACTCCGTGATTATCAGGACTACCTCACCATCGTCAGCAATACGGACTGCCGGATGGCAGAGGCCTTTGCGGCGCCGGAGATCGGTGGTGACCATTTCCGCTCGAGCGCGGTCTTCCTGACGCAGTCCCATCCGAAACAGACGCAGGGATCCGATCTCTTCGTAGGCACGTCGCTGGACCAAATCCACGCGAGGCGCTTCGGCCAGGATACGCCGCTCCCGTCTATGCAGTTCACCATTCCGAACATCGACCAGGCGGGTGGCTGCACGTACAACTACTCGTGCGCGTACACGGATTCGATCAGCTGGGCTTCACCCAGTGAGCCCATGCCGATGATCCGTGACCCGCGGGTGGCGTTCGACATGCTGTTCGGTGCCGGCGGTACGCGCGAAGAGCGGACGGCACGGCGCGAATCTCGGGCGAGCATCCTCGATTGGATTACCGGCGAGGTTGCCGCGATCCGTCGCGAGCTCGGCTCGGAGGACCGTCAGCGCATGGAGCAGTACCTCGACAACGTGCGAGAGATCGAGCGTCGCATCCAGATGGCCGAGGCACACAACTCCACAGGTGAAGAGCGCGCGATTCCGGAGGCACCTGCAGGCGTGCCGGACTCCTACAGCGAGCACATGCACCTGATGTTCGACCTCCAGGTACTGGCCATCCAGACGGACATGACGCGAGTCATCTCTTTCAAAACCGGTCGCGATGCGGAGAACAGGGTCTTCCCGGACAGCGGCTCCGATCGTCCCTTCCACCCTGCGTCGCATCACGGCGGACGCGAGGAGTCGGTCCTCGAGTTCAACAAGATCTGCCAGTATCGCGTGAGCATGCTCCCGTACCTGCTGGACAAGCTCCAGAGCACGATGGACGGCGACAAGAACCTGCTCGAGCGATCGGTCGTGATGTTCGGTTCGCCCATGGCCGATTCGAACATCCACAACCACCGTCGCTGCCCGCTCATCTTCCTGGGTAAGGGCAACGGAATTCTGGAGGGCAACCTCCACTTGAAGGCCGCGGATGGGACCCCGATGGCTAATGCGATGCTCCGCATGATGCAGGACCTGGGGCACACGGACATGGAGGGCTTCGGGGATAGCACCGGAAGCATGACGCTGAAGTCGCCGGGTAGCGCGACCGCGCAGGAGAGCCACTAAAGCGAGGTCGTGCTCGGCGGAAACCGAACGCCCAAAGCGCACACAAGGGATCGAGGATGAAAGCAGGGATACGCTCTAACGTTTTAGGTGCTCTTTGTCTCGCTGTCCTCATCGGCGCCGGCGCGCCGGACGCTCCGGTGGCGGATGCGGCGATGAGGGGAGACGTCGACGCGGTGCGTCAGCTTCTCCGCGAGGGTGCGGACGTCAACGCAGCGCAGGGCGACGGCATGAGCGCGCTGCACTGGGCTGCCGAGCGTGGCGACCCCGAGCTCACCGAGATGCTGCTCTACGCGGGTGCCACAATCGATGTGGTTACTCGTATCGGCGAGTATACGCCACTCCACATCGCGAGCAGAAATGGCGTCTCGGAGGTAGTCTCCGTCCTGCTCGCCGCCGGCGCCGACGTCGGCGCCACGACGGTTCCCGGCGGCACCACGGCGTTGCATTTGGCCGCCACTGCCGGTGACCCGTCCGTCATCGACGTACTCGTCGAGGCCGGAGCCGATGTCGACGGGCGTGAGGCCGAGTGGCAGCAGACGCCTCTGATCTTTGCGGCTGCCCGGAATCGCGTAGACGCGATCCACGCGCTTCTGGAACGGGGAGCGGATCCGAACCTCGCCGCCGAGTCCTTCGATCTGAGCGCCCAGCGCCCGATCGACCGCGCCGCAAGCAGAAGGAATGCGGATGTGCTCGCAGCGTTCACGAACGACGGCGCATGGGCGCCGACATCGGCACAGGTTCAGGCCGCCGTGCGCGCGGGGCGCCAGGTGTACGAGACGGGAATCGACGAGAATACAGAGGAAGAGGAGGAGGACGAGGACTCTCGCCGCCGGGGTGCCCCGAACATCGTCAGCAAGGGGGGACTCACGCCGCTTCTGCACGCCACGCGTCAGGGCCATCTCGAGTCGATAGCTGCACTCCTGGACGGTGAGGCCAACATCGATCAGGTGGGAGGCGGAGACGGCACATCGCCCCTTCTCATCGCGACGATCAACGGGCAGCTCGACGCGGCGATGCTTCTCTTGGAGCGGGGTGCGGACCCAAACGTCGCGTCGTCCCTCAACGGTGTCTCGCCACTTTGGGCGACGGTAAACTCGGAGTGGCAGCCCCGCACGCGCTTCCCGCAACCGCAGGAGCGCGGACAGCAGCAAAACAGCTACCTCGAGACGATGGAGGCTCTGCTCCTGGCTGGAGCGGACGTGAACCACCGGATTACGATGCACCCCTGGTACATGGTGTACAGCGGGTGCGGGAATCGGAACTGTGGGCTGATCGACACCGACGGTTCGACCGCGTTCCTCCGTTCGGCGTACGCGACAGATGTGGACGCGATGAAGCTCCTGTACCGCTGGGGTGCCGATCCATTCCTGATGACAAAAGCACCGGAGCCTCGGCGTCGCAGGGGCGAGGACCAGCGTCAGCAAGGCATCAGTCGGATCGCCGATGCGGACGAGTTCGCAGAGCTGTCCGACTCGGCAAAGGCGTCTGTGCTACGCTCCGTCTGGACCGAGCTTCCGGACTCCGTGAAGGAAGATCTCCCCGAGTTCACCGTTACCGACACGCCTGATGCGGTTCGTGAGGATGTTCTGGCGCACGCCCAGCGACAGGACTCGGTCACGGCGGCCACGCCCGATCCTTCGGGTCTGCCCCCGGTTCCGGTCGGTGGCCCCGGCGTTTGGGCGATTCACGCCGCTTCCGGAGTGGGATACGGCGAGGGCTTCGCCGGTAACGCGCACCGACATGTCGACAACGGTTGGCTTCCCTCGGTGAAGTTCCTGGTCGAGGAGGTGGGCATTGACGTGGACGCCCGAGATCACAACGGTTACACCGCGATGCACCACGCGGCGGCTCGCGGCGACAACGAGATGATCCTGTACCTGGTGGAGAAGGGAGGGGACGTCACGGTCGTGAGTCGACGGGGGCAATCGACCGCGGACATGGCCAACGCGCCGGTGTCCAGGCTGTCGCCGATTCCCGAAACGATCGCCCTGCTCGTCAGCCTCGGTGCTGTGAACAACGATAACTGTGTGAGCTGCCAGTAGCTGGTTCAGGTCGCCGCAGGATCGCGTCCTGCGTCACCTTCCCGTCCCAGCGTCGTCGAGCGTGAACTTCTGCGCCCGGAACCCGGCCTGGACACTGTCACCGGCAGCGGCATCGACGATCCAGGGGCCTGCTGCCTCGGCCACGAAGATGTTGCCCTGCGGGTCGACGGTCAGGTTGTGCGGCCGACCGAGCTGTCCGGTGCCCGTTCCTGGACCCGCGAACTCGTCGACCTTCTCCAGATCGGAGCGCCGCAGCACGACGATCACGTGCGAGCCACCGTCGGCCACGTACAGGTACGTCTGGGCTTCGTCCGCCGAGAAGCCGACCGAGAAGGCGGCCGCGCGCGCACAGCCAGGTGTCGGTGGCTCACTCCTGGGCGGGCACATGGGCCGTAGCACGTTCTCCATCACGAATTCGCCGCTTTGCAGGAAGACCTGGATGCGGTTGTTGGCCCGGTCTGCTACGTAGATGTGGCCGTCCCGCGAGCCGGCGATGCCGTGCGGCGTCCGGAGCTGCCGTGAGGGTTCCGAGGACGCGGGGTCGAGGCGGTACTCGTCATCCGGCATCTCGCCGTACGCTCCCCAATGGCGGAGGTACTCACCCGATTCGCCGTCGAAGACGATGACGCGCCGGTTGCTGTAGCCGTCCGCCACGAACACCTCATTGTCGACCGGGTCGACCCAGATCTCGGCGGGTCGTCCCATCAACTCCGTGTCGTTGCTGCCACCGGTCTCGTCGAAGCGGCCGATGGTCAGGACGTGCTCGCCCTCACGCGTGAACTTGAGCGTCAGGTTGCTCTCGCGTGCGTTGGTCCACACGAAGTCGTTGTGGTCGAGGAACAGACCGTGCACCACGCTCCAGTTCTCGTCGGGGCCGCGGGCGCTCCAGCTCTGTACCATGTTGCCATCCGGATCCCATTCGGCGATCACGCTGCGGCTCGACGTCCATACATGCCCCCTGGAGTCTGCAGCGATCCCGATGACCTGTCCCCACTCGAAGTCGGCTGGCAGGATGGGCCAGTTTGCGTCGGCCTGGAACGTCGGCACGGCGAGCGGGGCCTCGGCGGCCTCCGGGCCAGCGCACGCTGCGCCGAAAAGGAGGAGAATCACAGCGGAGCCAGACGCAAGCTGCTTGGGCGCGATCATCGATCATCACTCGTCGAGAATGGGACGCACGGGTCCACCGGTGACTCGTGGCGAGTCAAGGTACGAGGGTGGATCCAGCGCTGTCCATTTACGGTCGAATGTCCGAGAATGAGAGCACGATGCATAGACGACTGTTCCTCAGCCTAGCCGGCGCCGTGGCCATCGGCTCGACGCGACCGACGCGCAGCGCGGCCTGGTCAACAGCCCAGGCCGACCCCCGCTTCGACGCCATTTGCGATCTGGTCGAAGCGAAGATGGCTGAGTACCGCATTACTGGGGTCGCGTTCGGCCTCTCGAAGGACGGCGCATCCCAGAGGCGAGGCTTTGGCCTCACAAACGTCGATAATCCGCAGCCGATCACGCCGGATACGGTTTTCCCGATCGCCTCGATCTCGAAGACGGTGGTCGGCACAGCTCTTATGCGGCTCCACGACCAGGGCCGTCTCGACGTCGAGGCTCCCGTTCGCGACTACCTGCCGACCTTCAGGGTCGCCGATGCGTCGGCGACCCGAGACGTGCGCATCTGGCACCTCATGACGCACACCCCCGGATGGGAGGGACAGCTGTCCACGCCGGATCGAGGACCCGCGACCCTCGCCAGCTTCACGCAAGGGCTCGTCGACCTTCCGCAGCTCGCGCGGCCGGGCGAAGTGTGGGCCTACAACAACGCCGGTTGGGGCGTCGCTGGACGGGTCCTCGAAGCGGTGACCGATAGCACGATCGGGGAGGCGCTGAGCGATCTCGTGTTCAACCCGCTTGGGCTCGACCGCGCCTTCTCTCGCACAGGCGACGCGATGACGTACCGGTTCGCCGCTCCGCACCGGGAGGAGGGAGGGCGCACCCTCGTGAATCACGCGTTCCAGCTCCCGGCCAATGTGTCGGCGGGCGGCTGCGCGATGAGTCTCGACAACATGATTCAGTACCTCGAGTTCCATCTCGGCGACGGAACGACGCCGGACGGTGCGCGTCTCCTCTCGACGGCATCGCTCGTGGCGATGCGGACCGCCCGGATCCGGAAGAACAGCTCGACCGACGAGATGGGACTCGGATGGCACCTTCGCACGCTGGACGGTGTCGTGACTGCGCAGCATGGGGGAACGCTCGGTGGCCACTGCCTACACGCGCAGCTCGTCCCGGAGCGGAACCTGTGCTTCTCGATCCTGACCAATCACCGCAACGGCTGGAGGCTCAACGAGGACGTGGCTACGGTCATCCTCGACACCTACGAGGAGCTCGCACTGGCGCCTGGTCAAATGACCGGCGGCAACCGAGGTGGAAACGAACGGATGACCTACCACGCAGAGCCCGTGACCTTGCAGCCGCCCCTCGATGAGTACGTAGGGCTCTACCAGCGGCCACCCGTCGGCGATGTGAACGTCCACATCGAGGACGGCCGGCTCGTCGTCGGACGCGGCCAGAGGTCGTACGGTCTCGTCTTCTGGGGACGCGACATGACCTACACGACAGGCCCCGGCGCCTTCGCGGGGATGGCCGTGGAGTTCATTCGGGACGACAGCGGCGCCGTGACGTGGGTGCGCGTGAACGGGCGGATCGCTCGGAAGGAGGGACGCTAGCGGATGCGGCGGGGCCGACCGTCGGCTCAAGAAGCGCCGAGACCTTGAGAAATCGAATGAAACTCTTCAGCGCTGCAGCCTTGCTCATCATGACCGTCGCTTGCGACTCTCAGACCTCTCAGCCGGCACCGGAGCCGACATCGGCCGCACTGCCCGAGTGGGAAGTGGACCCGACGTGGCCACGGACGCTGCCCAACGACTGGATCCTGGGCGACATTAGAGGGCTCTTCGTTGATGAAAGCGACCACCTCTGGGTAGTTCCCATGCCGTCGAGCGTGACCCGTCAGGAGATCGGGGCCGCACAGGATCCACCGATTGCGGATTGTTGTTTTCCCGCTCCCCCGGTTCCCGAACTGGATCCCGAGGGCAACGTCTTGCAAGCCTGGGGCGGGATGGGCGGCGCTACGCGCCGCCGCGTCGCGGGTTTTCCCTCTTGGTGCTAATCGCGTCACGAGCTTGGGCCGCTCGGCTCGAACCCACGAGGGCTTGCGCCCGCCGGTATTCAAGTTCGCCGCGATTTATTGCGTGCCGTTGCGTTTGGTAGCAATCGCCTTTGGGACTGCGCTGATCAGGATCGGGCTCCCTACCGACCTCGCATCAACCCTCTCATGGGCGACGGTCTGACGATGTCTCGTCCTCTCGGCTACTGAGAGGGAAGCAACTCCAGCACGCGCTCGAAGAGCGTACTCACCGCGTTGTACTCCTCCGCCTCAAGCTTCCAGTACAGGCGGTTTCTGGCGGTCTGGACAGACCTCCGAGCCCACTCGAGCTGAGTCAAAGCCCGTCCACCCAGAACGATGGCGACCGTCGGCTCGTCACTGGGCACATCACCGGACTCGATGCGTCCGATGAGGTGGCGCAACGAAAACGCGGTGACGTCCGCCACCCACGATCGTGGAGAAACGAATACGGCAGCATCCAGATCCGAGTAGGCCTGGCCGCCGCCCTCCACGCGCGAGACTTGAGCCCTCAACGAATGGAAGGTGGCATGTCGCGGCAACTGCTTGCGCAGCAACGGCCCGGCCAAGTACCAAGAAGAATGGTTCTGGGGGGCGAACGCCCATCCCATGTACATCCACATGACTTGGTTCTTTTCCGCGTTCTCAATCGATTGGCCGTTCTGCATCGACTTGAAAGCGGCGTGCCCGACACCCCACCAGGCATCATGATTGCCGGAATACATGGGCTCGGTGCGCGCCGAGCGAAGCATGTGCTGTGCGATGAGGCTCGCAGTCCATCTCCGGGCCTGGAAGCAGTCGTCCGGCCGGAAGCGAGCCTTCGGAGTCGGGGCGCAGGGCGCGACCGTGCTATTCGGGTTGTATGCCGCCCAGCGGAGGCTGCCAACGGCAGACCTGAGATCCTCGTCCGACCCCGTTTCTCTGTAGCGCGCGAGCGCGTGACCCGCCGCGTTCTGTGACTGCCTGAGCAACCCCTCCGGGAACGGACCGTCCGGCATCCAGTCCACGTTGCTCTCTTCGACCGACCATCGCGGAAACGCGATCGCCACGGGTATTTGCGTCGGGTCGATCGCAAGGAGGTCGGCAGTAGTCATCCCGCTCGGCCAGGCGTCGGCCCCGAACAGCCTCATCGCGAACTCGAGGTCGTCCGCGAGTACCTCACCACCCGGCTGGAAGCTCGCTTCAAACCGTCCGACCGGATCGACCATGAGCGTACGGATGTACGCGACAATGTCGTCCGCGGTCGGGGCGTCCACATGCCCGAGCGCCCGTCGCACTATGGTGGAGTCAGGAAAGGAGAAGAACGCGAGGTCGAATCCGTCCTGGGAAGCGTGACAGTTCGCGCACTCGGCGAGGAACGCTTCGTGCCCGAGAATGGCACTGACCGGGCGATGCTCTTCCGCCGGTTGCTCCGGCTCGACCAGCGAGGTCACCGGGTCGCAGGCAGAAGCGGCGCCTACGAGAATCAGAACCGCACATCGCCCGACGTTGCTCATATCCACCTCCGGAAATCGACGGAGTCCGGTCACCCAAGAAGCACGCTACAGATCGCGATTGCGTTGCACAAGCCGGGCCGTGGCTTGCGTGCTCGCCTATCACACGAGCAATAAACCGCTGTTTGGCTTTGCGAAGAGCCACTGCGACCAGCGCAAGATCCTAACATTCGCGCTGGTCTCGTTTCAGGGGGTCACGTCATTGCCGAGGCAACCCATGGGGAGTCAATTGGTCACTAGGCGATGCCCCAGAACGGAGGTGGCTCGATGCTGGACTCCCGATCGATCCTGCTGGCGACGGTGCTTGCAGCGCTCGTGTGCGCGCCGGTGCCCTTGGACGCGCAGGTCGAACGCTACGACGTGGCTATCCTCGGAGGCCGCGTCGTCGATCCCGAGACCGGCTTCGACGGAGTCGCCAACGTGGGGCTCGTCGGTGATCGCATCGCAATCGTGACCTCAGACCCCATCTCCGGCGCCAGCGAGGTGGATGCTCGAGGCCTCGTCGTCGCGCCGGGGTTCATCGACCCGCTGACGTCGGTCGGTGCCGCTCGCCTGCCGAGCGCGCTCTACAAGGTGACCGACGGGGTGACGACCGTCCTCCAACTGCACGGGGGCCCCGTCGACGTTGATGCCATGTACCAGTCGATGGAATCGGAGGACGTGCTGCTCAACTACGGCACGAACGTCGGACATGCGGCGCTGCGCGGCGCAGTAGGGCTCTCCGCGGGAGATGAGGACCAGCGGGAGGTTCCGGCGAGCCCCGAACAGGTCGAGCGCATCGTGGAGCTCGCCCGCCAGGGGATCATGCAGGGGGCGCTCGGGATCGGTTTCGGGATTCAATACGTGCCCAGCACGTCGGAGGAGGAGATTTTCAGGCTCTTTGAGCTAGGGGCACGCTACGGGGTCCCGTCGCACCTGCACATCCGCTACCTAGGGCCGCAGCGCCCGATCAACAGCGTGAAAGCGATCCACGAAGTGATCGCGACCGCCGCCGCCACCGGTGCCTCAGCGCACATCGCCCACGTGAACTCGACATCCCCGAAGGACATCGACCTCGTGTTGGATTTGCTCGAAGGGGCCGCCGCGCACGGAGTCGACATGTCAGCCGACGCCTACCCCTGGGAAGCGGGCTCAACCGGGCTCGAGTCGTCGGTGTTCGACGAGGGCTTCAGGGAGCGGATGTCGATCGGCTACGGGGATATCGAGCTCGTCAGCACGGGCGAGCGGCTGACGGAGGATACGTTCCGTCGCTACCGCTCCGACCAGAAGCGCGACGGAGTCATCGTCCACTTCATTCCCACGGAGACCCTACGCAAGGCGCTAACGAGCCCGATCGTGATGGTCGCGAGCGACGGCGCCATCAGCCCTGAGGGTCGTGGACACCCGCGGGGGGCTGGGACCTACGCCCGCTTCCTCCGTCAGTACGTGCGGGAGTGGGGGGACGTCACGCTTGTGGAGGCGATGCGCAAGACGAGCTTCTTGGCGGCGGTCCAGCTTCAGCAGGCGTCTCCGGCGATGCGTCGGAAGGGCCGTCTCAGCGCTGGTGCCGACGCCGACATCGTAGTGTTCGATCTCGCGACGGTGCGGGAGCGGGCCACGTATCTGGAGCCGGCTCAGACGTCGGTCGGCATCGAGCACGTGTGGGTCAACGGGGTGCTCGTGGTCGACAGTGGCGAGCTGGTAGCAGGCGTCGCACCCGGACGCGCGATTAGAGGTGCCCCTCAGCGCGGAAGGTAGCGCTGGATCTTCCTTTCGGCGGTCTCGGGGAAATCATCGACGAACTCGATCCAGCGGGGCCTCTTGTAGACAGCCATGCGCGTTCGGGCCCTGACGACACTCGGTCGGGTTGGGCCACACCTCAGGATCAATTTTGAAGTGCAACGCGTGTTAAGCGCAGAGTAGTTCATAACACTCCTTTGGGGTGAGGAAGTCGAGACGTTTGCGGGGACGGTTGTTGAGCTTGTCGGCGATGCGGTTACAGTCGGCCTGGGAGAGGTGAGGCCGGTTCGATGAGGTCGGGCAGGACGCCCAGCTTGATCCACCAGACTGAGAGCTGGGACAGACGGCCCAAGGCGATGGAGGCGAAGGGCACACCGTTGTCGGTCCTAATCCGCGTAGGTAAGCCAAATTCGTGGAAGAGCCGGGTGAAGACACGCTTGGTATCGACGAACGTGGTCCCAGCGAGACCCTGACAGCCGAGCAAGTAGCGGCTGAAGCCGTCCTGGACGGTGAGCGGATAACAGTAGACGCCGTCTCGTGTCTTGAACTGACCCTTGAAGTCGGCCGACCAGACCAAGTTGGGCGCATCGAAAGGCACGGTGGGCCTACCTGGGTGCGGCCGCTTGCGGCTCCGCCGTCGCTTCTTCACCAGTCCTCGACGCACGAAGTGGCGGTGCAACGTCCGTTCGCAAGGAATGTCCTGATCGGAATAGAGCCCGACGAGCCGGGGCCGAACTTTTCGGGCACCGAGGATCTGACGTCGGCTGTAGCGGATCCGGATTGCCTCTTCGATCAGGTCGGGCTCGACTGCC
>DQPL01000014.1 GCA_015664885.1 Gemmatimonadota bacterium | reverse complement strand
CGCGCAGAACACTGCTGGATAGCTAGGTGTGACTGGGTGCCACGGAGGGGGAACTAGGGGGCTAGTTGCCGTTTTCTAGGCCGGGAGGACAGGGGTCGTAGGTGACCGGTCTCTCCGTCTTCAATCCACTCACCGCGATCCTCACCCATGTTGTAGGTGCCCTTAGATTCCAACTGACCGTTCTCGTCGTACGACTCAGACAGTCCGTGCCACTCCCCATCCTTATAGATAACTCTCCATTCCAACTGACCGCTCTCGTAGTAATACTCACTTGGGCCGTCCCTCTCATCATCCTTATAGGTGGCCTTGGTCTTTAGTTGACCGTTCTCGTAATAGGACTCAACCAGTCCGTCCCACTCCCCATCCTTGTAGGTGGACCTTTCTCGTAACAGACCGTTCGGGGAGTAAGCCTCATATGAGGGGACGTTCCGCCGCAATCCCGTCATGATCCCGGACTCCGCCGGGTCACCTACAATGGCAAGGTCGCTACGAGCATCGTTCCGCTTCTACTCCGGCGCGTGATGATGCGCTCGCCTAGAGCGCCTTCAAGTACGTGAGTTTCACGACGCCCGTACGCCTCAGCCACCGCTGCGCCAAGGGGTCGAGCAGATCTCCAGTCCGATACCCGGTGTCGATCACCAAGAAGAGGTCACTGCCCGGGGTGTGGATCCAGTCCACGCGGATGTTCGCCTGCAGTGTGCTCGAGACGTCGTCCCACTGCACCAAGGCATTGGCGAAAAGTTTCCGATTGACGGCTCCTCCGATATCGAGACTGAGCAGTGTCGCTGTGAAGTCTCCGTCAGCTACTGGTAAGGACACGTCGTTCCAGTTGATCGAACCGCCGAGTGTCAGGTGTGGACCGGTCTTCCACGTGGCCCCACCGGCGAGCTGGGTGCGCGTTCCCGACCAGAAGTCACCGACCGACCAGCTCACCGAGCCCGACAACGTGCGACTGTCGTTGGTTCGCGCGCTGCCCGACACGGAGCGGAAGGCATAGTCGCCGGTGGGCAGTTCACGGCCGCTGATGCGCACAGGGACCTCCACGCGCTCGAACTGCTCGGCGAATCGCACGTTCACGGTCTCGCCGGACTCGAGGCGTAGCGACGAATTCACCCGTCGGTGATGAGACTGCTTTACGCCCTCGATGCCTGTGATGTGGTTGCCACCGAATGAAACCTCCGCAGAACGCGCCCATCCGCTCTGTTCGAACCTGGGTGTGATCCCGAACTGCCCGCCCCACCGGGCCTGGTCCGGGCGAGGAACGAAACCCAACGCGGGCGAAAAGTCCTGGCCGATGCGGGTCCTCGTGATCTCGAACATGTATCGATCGTTTCGCAGCATGAGCTCAGCCTGCGCCGCCCCTGTGCTGCCATCATGGTCTCGACGCTGTGCGTCCCAGACGTTGGCCGCCCACAAGAGCAGCGAGCTGCTGCTCCAGAAGCGGGTCGTGAAGTCGACTCCGGCCACTCGGTTGTGCCCCTGGGTAGTCTCCTGGGCCGTGGCGATCGCGCCCAGCGAGGTCCGCCCACCCACATCCCCCCGGATGCGCGCGACCGAATTCCAGGCCGCCGGGACCAGACCGTCGCCCACGCCGGACTCCCCCGTCCGCAGACTCATCACGCCGATCGAGAACGGTCCAGCCTGGCCCGTCAGGCGCCCGCCACCGAGCACGTCACTGTCCAAGCCGACTCGCCTGCTAAAAAACACTTCGGTCTCTCGCGGCGCACCGAACTGGAAGAGGCCTGCGCGTTCCAGGAAGAATTCCCGTTTCTCGGGGAAGAAGAGACTGAAGCGGGTGAGATTGATCTGCACGTTGTCCGCTTCGACCTGTGCGAAGTCGGTGTTCAGAGTGAAATCCGCCGTGAGATTGGGCCTGATCGAGTATTTCACGTCCAATCCGACGTCGGACTCAACGTTGGTTTCCACGTCGCCGTCGAACCTCTGGCCGCCGCTGATGGCATACGGCTTCAACTCGATGTACCGGCCACGACGGATGTTCTCGAGCCCGGTCAACGTCGCATACTGCGAGACCTGCGCGTACGCAGAACGGTACTCCTGCCCCACATGAGGCCAAGAGACCCACTCGTTCTTTCGTCGGATCGAACGGTGGAAGAGAATACCCATCTCGGGCGCGGTGCCCTCGAAGCGGATCGTCGTGAACGGAATCGCCACTTCGAGTACCCACCCGTCCGGCGTGACCCGGGTCTCGGTGAAGTACACGCCGTCCCAGCTCCAGTCGTCGATGGCGAGCCGCTCGTCGGCAAAGAGTGCATCATCCTGTGTGCCCAAAGCACCGATCTCGAAGATGTACCCGTTTCGTCCGTCGTGGTACGTGTCGAGCGCGATCACGACGAGGTCGTCTTTGTCGATCCTGCCACCACGCTCGAGAATGCTGCGTCGGATCAGCTCGGGTCGTGAGTCATGGAGCACCAAGCCGAAATACAGGGCGTTTTCGTCGTAAGCGATTCGAACCTCGGAGCGCTCGCTCGCCGGTGCGCCATCGATGGGATCACGTTGGCGAAAGTCCGTCACCGGCTCGATCGTCGACCAGAACGTTTCATCGAGGACGCCATCGATGTCGGGGGCCTCCGAGACCCGCACGGCCACAGCTCTCAGATCCTGGCCGGGCGGGGGTGTAACCTGACTTACGACAGGAACGGCCGTCAGCGCCAGACCGAGCGATGCCGCGAGTGTCGTCCTATTCATCCAGCCCTTTCTCCGGTGATTCAACTTCGGGCTCGTGGCCCTGCCTGCGAACTCGGGCGGCGTAACTATAAAACGGATACAGCGCCGCGAGGTCCTCTTCCCGGGAAGCGACGAGCAACGCGGCGCTATCCCAGCTCGATCCCCAACTCCCCACCACTGCGTAGCCGGAGGAGGCCGTTGTGGAGTACCAGGCCACATTAGCGATTCATCCGATACACCCGACGGACCATGGGCTGCACGATCAGGCTCGAGAACAACTCGAGGAGTGGGGTGTCGCGGTGGCTGTGGCCGACTCCGCTACAGGCGAGCTCCCCACGGGCCGGTAATCGCGAGCGTCCACCCGTCGAGCTGCATGTTCACGAAGAAGGTGGACCCGTCTGGTGAAAAACAGGCTCCCGCGAACTCGCCGTTCCCGGTGAGGTTACGCGCGAGCTTGTAGATCTCCCCAGCCGGGGTGATCCCGATCAGATAGTCATCGCCGGTACCGTCCTCGCAGACGACGAGGTCTCCCCACGGCGCGACGGTGATGTTGTCGGCGTTTTCGATGATCGTGCCGTCGTTGGGTTCGACGAAGAGCTCGATACTGCCCGGCTGGTCGCGCTCGCCCGGCATGCCCTCCTGGGCGCTCGGGTAGTACCGCCAGATCTGCCCCTTCCTCGCCTCACCGCCGTTTGTGCACGCAATGTACACCTCCCCACGTCCATCCCGCTCACCGTAGAAGATGCCTTCGCCCCGGGCGAACCGGGCGGCTCCGGCGGCGAATCCCCGGTAGCGCAAGTCGTCGTCCGGTGCCTCTACCTCGTCGAGGTCGATCCACTCGACATCCATCGCCACTCCCGGCTCGATATCACGGCCGTCGAAGTTCCGCATGTCGAGACTCGGCTGGTCACGCACAGCCAGTGCCTGGAGTCGACCGCCACGGGCGAGTTGCCCCGGCACTTTGGGAATGAAGCGGTAGATGAGCCCGTCACTAATGTCCTCGGTCTGGTATACGATGCTGGTCGGCGGATGTACGGCGATCGCTTCATGTACGAACCGGCCCATCTCCCGAAGGGGCTCGGGGCGGACCGGCAGACCGTGGAGGCCCGCGGGGACCTCGAAGTTGTACCCGTGGTCTCGCGCGAAACGGTCGCCGCCGCGCTCGGTGTTCTCCTCGCAGCTGACCCACGATCCCCACGGCGTCGGTCCGCCGGCGCAGTTCCAGACGGTCCCCGCGAGGCTCAAGTGATGGGAGACCAGCCGCTGACCGACTGTATCGTAAAGCAGGGTGGTCGTCCCGCCGAAGGCGGGTACGCCGGAGGTCCCCCCGTCGTACAGCTGTGACGCGTCCAGTCGTGACAACAGACGTAGGTCCGCTCCGAAGGCCCCGTCGGCGGCATCCCCGTCGAGTGCCAGCTCGTGGTTACGTACGAGGAGGGTCATCCCGTCGGGACCGGGGAAGGTTCCCATTCCATCGTGCCGGGCCGGCACGAAGAACCCGTCCGACATCGTCTCGCCCTGTCGCGAGATGACGCGGTAGCTGAATCCCTCGGGGAGCGCGATGATACCGTCCGGGTCGTCGAGGAGCGGTCCGAACCACCGCCACGTGGGAATCGCAGGGGCGATGACATTCCTATTGGCACACCCGAGGCCGCCGAAACCGAGAGAGATAGCGGCCGCTGATCCGAGGAAGCCGCGACGAGACATAGTCATGTACGAAACCGAGGGGACGGGGAATCGAGAGGAGTCGAGATGACGGGAGCCCGACAATGTATCACCGCCGGGGTAGGCGCGGGGATGGCACCTGGGCTGACGGTCCCTCAATTGGGCCGTGCTACTCGCTCGCATTTACGACGTGCTGCCGCTGCTCTGCCCCGCGTCTGGTGGCCCCATGAGAATCCTCTCCTTCCTCACCGACCCGCCCGTCGTCACCGCGATCCTGGTGCACCTCGAATTCCCTCACACACCTCCCCCGATCTCACCCGCTCGCGG
>DQPL01000011.1 GCA_015664885.1 Gemmatimonadota bacterium | reverse complement strand
GCTACACGACCCTGGTCGGATTCAGGTAGTTCGTCGCGATCCGGACGCTCCAGCCCCTTGGGCTCGACCCCGACGAGCGCGTGGTATCCGCTTAGGAGGTAGACGACCCTTGGAATCTCTGGGTCTTTACCCTCGGCGGAAGCGGCCGGTTCAGCGGGACCCAGACGCGGAAGTCGAAACGGCTGAACGCCAATTTTTCGGCCCAACGCACGACCCCGACATGGAAGCTGTCCTTCGCCGGGCACGGCTCGATACTCACTCGGGACATCGAGCGGAGTGACGGGTCGACGCTGTTGACCGATGAGCGGGACTGGAGGTTCAACCTCGCGGCCGCATACACGTTGGCCGACCATTGGTCGTTGGGCCTCTCCTCACTTTCCTCCAAGCCCCATCCCAGGTACAACCAGAACTTCCGTGGTGACCTCAGCCCGGGAATCGAGTACAGCCTTTTTCCCTACGAGGGAGCCACACGGCGCTCTGTGACCGCCCGCTACGGTGTCGGGTTCACGTACCGCAACTACGAAGAAACGACTGACGACCGACCTTCGACGAACGACATGACGTAGAAGAGCACACCGTCTTCGACTCCCGAATCGTAGAACGGCAGGATGTGGGGATGTCGAAGGCCCGCCGTGGTCTCGATCTCGCGCAAAAAGCGGTCCGCGCCAACGGCGGCCGCCAACTCCGGCCGTAATACCTTGACCGCGACACTGCGCCGATGCTTGATGTCTTCGGCCAAGTAGACGGTCGCCATGCCACCCTCACCGAGCTCACGCTCGATGCGGTAGCGGCCGTCCAGGGCGGCATTTAGTTGGGTAATAGGGTCGTTCATGCGCTCAAGATGCGACGTGGGTCAAGCGGGCGCGAGCAGATGTGCCTAGTAGCACGCCTGAAGCAGAAGAGCGCCGGCCGGGGAGTTCCCGGCCGACGCTTTGTCCTGGTGGCCTTCGCTGAGCCCAGGTCTAGTTGCCCCCCCGCCGGTACGACCTAACCGGAGGCAGCTGTGCGCCGGACAGATCGTCCGGAATGCTGTCCTCGGCGACCACAGTATGCCGTAGCGTCCCGATACCCTCGATGGTGGCTTGGATCGTCTCACCAGCTTGCAGGTACCCAGAGCCTGTCGCGCGCTGGACGCGACCAGCGCCCGTTCCGCCCGACGTCCCGCTTTGCAGAACGTCGCCGGGAAATACCGTGATGAGCGACGATGCGTACTCAATCAGCTCCGGGATATTGTGGATCATGTCCCCGGCCCTGGCCTCCTGAACCGTCACGCCGTCGATGACCAGACTCTGGTGCAGGCGCTCCATCGGATCGCCGTAGAACTCCTTTGGAACAATCCACGGCCCCTGGGGCGCGAAGGTGTCATGGCCCTTGCCGACGAACCAGTCCGAACCGGAGCCGTAGCCACCAGGAGGACGCCCGCCACGATCGGATACATCCATTGCGACCGTGTAGCCGAACACGTGGTCGTACGCGCGGGCCGCAGAGATGTACTTGCCCGCGCGGCCGAATACGATGGCCAGCTCGACTTCCCATTCGATCCGGTCACGGCCATAAGGGAGCACGATGTCAGCGCCGCTACCGATGACCGCGCCGCGGGTCGGCTTGAGGAACAGGTACGGCACCCCCCGATTCTCCTTCCGCTGCTGGGTCCTCGCCGCCAGGTCCGCCTCCGAGCAGCCTTCACACGCGTGCGAGTAGAAGTTGACCGCAGCGTTCATGATCTTACTGGGATACATGACCGGAGGAAGGATGCCCACGTCGTCGACACGGTGAACGTAGTCCGCTCCGAGTAGGTCGTTGCCCACTACGTTGTTGACGATCTCGTAGAGCCTGTACTTCAGACCGTACTCATACTGCCCGATCAGCTCGAGCATATCCGCCGGCGCGTTGACGTGCGCGTACATCGGATCGATCTCGAGCGCCGTGTTCGCCGCCCCAATGTCAATGATCAAGGCGTCCCTGAGGACGAGCCCTACCGTCGACGCTCCGCCGATCTCGAAAGTCCCGACCTTAAATGGCTCGGCCGAGGACATCGCCTGGGCATGGACAAGGGCGGGGCTCGCAAGAGCTACCACCGTCGCGAGAGCCAAAGCTAGTCTTGTGATGCGTTGCATAGCCTGCTCCGATGAAACCACGTGAATCCGACGGTCGGTGCGTTCCCCGTCGTGTGTCTATCCATCTGGGTGTTAGCCCTGCGTATTAGGCCTGTCAAGCGACCAGGTTGGCCACGCCTTCACCGCCACGATTCGGTGGGAACACTCTCCGGTATCGGCTGCGCGCGTATATAGGTCACGATGCTCCAGATCGCAGCATCGGCCAAGATCCCTCCGTAGGCGGGCATTCCACGCGATCGGCCCGCGTAGATCGACTGATACAGCTCCCCATCGTCGCCACCGTATCGCCAGCGCCCGTCGACCAGGCTCGGGCCAACGAAACCAACTCCCCCACCTCCGTGACACTCGCCGCAATTCATCGCGGCAAACAGACCCTCACCAACTACCACTGCGTCGGTGTCTGAGTCGAACGGATTCTCGAGGATCTCCGTCGGAGGAGCTACGCCACCGGCGAACACCCGATCGCCAGCATCCGATGAGGGTGAGGTGGAAGCGCCGGAGTCGGAGCCGCCACAGGCCACGACGACCATCACCAACCCTGCTAATCCAGCGCGAAGATCCACAAGATCCCTCCCTGGCTGGTGTGGCGAGCGAGATCCGGCATGAAGTCCGCCGGTGGCCGCACATCCGCCGGATCGTCGGAACGGACGTCGCCCGCCACCAGGAACCAATCACCGCCGATACCGGCATACACCGCCACGTACTGCTTCCCGTCAGGGCCGGTGTAGGAAATGGGCGCGCCCACCACGCCCGACCCAACCTTGAAGCTGTAGAGGAGCTCACCGCTCCTGGCGTCCGCCGCTCTAAACCACCCATCCAGAGTGCCATAGAACACGACGTCGCCTGCCGTGACGACGCTACCGCTCCACACTGGGTACTTCTCTCGAATTTCCCAGACCTTCCGCCCCCGGACAGCGTCCCAGGCGATGAATGCACCGAGGTGCCCGTCAGCACCAGGCGTGTACGGAATGCTCGCGCCAATGTATGGAGTCCCGACGATATACACCGCCTCACTCGCCTCCCAGCTCATGCAGAAGTTGTTGGTGGAGACGTAAAAGAGACCGGTGCGAGGCGAGTAGGACGCCGGCGAGGCCGGGCTCGTCCCGCCTTCCAGACTCGGACAAATATTCTCGACGTTTCCCTTCGACGCCCCGGTCAGCTTCGTGGAATCGACCTGAGGCACACCCGTCGCTGGATCGATTCCCCGGGCCCAGTTGACCTCCACGAACGGCTCGGCGACCAGCACCTCACCGGTGGCGCGATCGATTGTGTACGCGAAGCCGTTCTTGTCGAAATGCACCAGGACTCTGCGTCTCGTGCCCTCAATCGTGAGGTCGGCCAGAATCATCTCCGCGTTCGCGTCGTAATCCCAATTCTCGTGTGGCGTGAACTGGTAGGCCCAGACCAGCGCACCGTCCGCCGGCCGCCGAGCCATGACGCTGGTGGCCCACTTGTTGTCCCCCAGGCGCTGCTCCGGATTGTAAGGAGCCGCGTTGCCGGTACCGTAGTACAGGAGGTCGAGGTCCGGGTCGTACGAGATCCACCCCCACACGGGCACGCCGGCCAGCTTCCAGGTGTCGCCCGCCCAAGTGGTGAGCCCCAGTTCCGTGCCCTCATCGTAGAACGGGCGGAAAGTGTCGGGGTTGGCGAGGACCTGGCTGTCTGGGCCAGCGTTGTAGCCCGTCCAGAGAATCCGTCCGGTCTCGAGGTCGAGAGCCTTGACCCAGCCCTGGATCCCGAACTCGCCCCCCGATGGCCCCACGATCACCCGGTCTCCGATGATGAGCGGAGCCATCGTGACCGTCTCTCCGATCGAAAGTTCGGCGATCTTCGTCTTCCAGACCTCTCGGCCGGTGATCGCATCTACTGCCACCGTGTGGCCGTCGAGCAGGTTGTAGACCACCTTGCCGTCCGCGTAGGCTGGTCCCCGATTCACCGCGTCACAGCACGCGATTCCCAGCGCAAACGGGTTCACGTCAGGGCGGTATTTCCAGTGCAAGGGATAGCCTTCTTCGGTGAGATCGAAGGCGTAGAGCACGTTCGGGTACGGCGTCACCACGTACATCGTATTGTTCACCACGAGCGGCTGCCCTTCGTGCCCGCCCAAGACCCCAGTCGAGAAAGTCCAGACGGGGCGCAACCGTGCCGCGTTGGCTGGGGTGATCTCGCCCAAGCCGCTGTAGCGGGTGGCGGCATAGTCCTTCGCGGGCATCGTCCACTGCCCGTCCTCACGCGGCGCTTCCTGTCCTTCGGCCCCAGCGACGAGAATGAGGGAGAGGACGAATCCGATGCTCGCGGCAAACCCCACGCGATGTTCTGGGCTCGCGAATCCCTCCAGGGCTGCGTTCAGACGGGTGATCGTGTCGGACATCGAGGGATTCCCGAAGTGGGAGGATCAGACGGAGGTCAACATCCGATGTGCCGCGAGGCTTGCGCAAGGAGCATCCCTGGCACGCAACCTTTTCCAGCCCGTTGCGTCATTACTTGCAGAGGACGATCTCGAGGCGGACTCCGTGCATGGGGATTGATGAAAACAGCACAGGTCACGGACTGGTCAAGCGCATACTCCCGGTTTCGCCCGAACGTCTTGAGCTTCCTCAGTCGTCGCCTATGGGGTAGGCAGGAGTTGGCGGAGGATCTGGCGCAGGAGACGTTTGCCCGCGCCCTGAAGGCGGGTACGCCGATTCGCGACCCCTCCACGATTTGATCCTACCTCCTGCAGATCGCGAACCACGTTTTCGTCAGTCACGTCCGCAGGAAGTCGAGGGTAACATCCGAGAGTCACGACTTCGCCGCCCTTCATGACCAGGACGACATCGCGCAGCGCGCTGATGTCGGTGGCGGGGTTGCCCTGCACCGCGACCAGGTCGGCCAGAAGCCCGGGTGCGATCCTTCCTCGGTCGTCGAGCTCGAAGATGTCGGCATTGCCGGACGTAGCCGCTCGAAGCGCGGCGGGAGGCGTCATGCCATAGTCCACCATCAGTTCCAACTCCCGCACATTGTCTCCGTGCAGGTATACGCCCACGTCACCACCGAAGCACATCGCAACGCCCGAGCGCAGCGCTAGGGCAAACGATGCTCTTTTCCTTTGCAGGCGCGCTGGCTCAGGATCCACGCCTTTTCGCCAACCGCCCTACTGGCTGATCGCGTCGCCCGCAGCGAGCGTTGGGCAGAAGCCGACGCCCCGCTGAGCCATGAGCGCAAAGATCTCGAGCGTCCCGCCATCACCGTGTTCGATGGTGCGCACGCCGGCGCGTATCGCCCGCGCCATGGCCTCGGGGGTGGACGCATGGGCGACGACCCGCCGACCGGAGCTCTCCGCCACCTCCACCACGAGCCGGAGCTCTTGCTCGGTATAAGTCGGGCGGGCCTGACGGTCGGGGCCCCAACGATAGTCGGCATAGACCTTCACCCAGTCGGCCCCTCGACCGATCTGGTCCCGCGTCGCACGGATCAGATCGTCATGCCCGTCGGCCTCCTGGGCTCCCTTCGGCAAATGCCATTCTGGCGCACCCTTTGGGTTGTAGCTGCCCGTCGCGACCAAAGCGGGGCCCGCCACGAGCATTCGGGGCCCAGGCACAACACCCTTGTTTATGGCCTGCTTGAGCCCAACGTCCGTGTATCCGGCCCCTTCACTACCGAGGTCGCGGACCGTAGTTACGCCGGCCATGAGCGTGGCACGCGCATGTACCGTGGCGCGGGCGACGCGTTCGCCGTGGGACTCGAGAAGTACCTGGTCCGTCTAGGACGTCTCGTTGTAAGGGTGGAGCAGTAGGTGACTATGCCCCTCGATGAGGCCAGGCAAGAGCGTCGTACCACTGAGCACGATCTCGGCCCCACCGGCCGGCATCGCTAGGGACGGCCCCACTTCTGTGATGCGACCGCCCTGTACGAGCACCGACCAGCCCTCACGGAGCTGCTCGCCGTCGAAGAGACGGTCGGGGCGTAGGACCCACGGCTTGCTGCGCCTCGAGCGCTGTGGAGACCGCCAGAGTGGCGAGAAGTACGACGACGAGCCGACACATGGCGTTTCCTTGGTCCGGCAGGAAAGAGACGAGCCCGGAAATTGACGCCGACGACAGGCATCGGGCCAGCCGACGCCACCGGGTGATGTACGCGACCCAAACTGGCGAAGCAGGCCCACACGCTGTAACAATGGCGCCCCATGTGGCACAACCTTCTACTACTCCACCGCTATCTCGGAATCGGGATTGGCCTCCTGGTCGCGGCGTGGTGCCTGTCGGGCGTCGTCATGATGTACATGCCGTACCCGGAATTCGGCGGAAGAGATGAGCTGCGCTCGCTCGACCCCATAGACCTAGATGGCTGCTGCACGACGGTGCGGGGCTCAGACACCACCGGTCCCCTCGCATCGATCGAAGGGATCGATCGCTTCGTGCTGGAGATGTCCGCCGGTCGTCTGGTGACGCGCCTCGTCACTACGGACCGCGGCCCGCTCCATGTCGACCTGAGCGAAGGCCAGGCCTTTGCTGACATCTCCGTGGAGCGCGCCGAGCAGATTGCGCTGGCCTTCGCGCAGCGACTCGAGCTCGGGGGTGACGTGCAGTACCTGGGTGCCATCGAGCGAGACCAGTGGACCGTTCAAGGGACGTACCAAGCTCATCGCCCCTTGCACCACTTCGCGACCGAGGACGACGCGTCGACCGAGTGGTACGTGTCAGGGAAAACCGGGCAGATCGTGCAGTTAACGACTGCAAACCAACGTTTTTGGAACCGCCTGGGAGCGGTCGTGCACTGGCTCTACCCCACCGTGCTGCGCCAGCGCACAGCAGCGTGGAATCAGACTGTGGTTTGGACGTCTCTGCTGGGCCTCTTTCTGACCCTGACCGGCATTGTGGTCGGCATCGGGAAACTGCGACTGCGCAGCAATGGCGACCGCTCGCCCTACCGCGGGTGGGCGCTGTGGCATCACTACGCCGGCTTGATCTTCGGGCTACTCACGCTGACCTGGCTATTCAGTGGGCTGATGTCGATGAACCCTTGGGGCGCTCTGGAGGGTCGGAGCTACCGGGCTGAGCGCAGCCGATTGCATGGTCCAGGAATGAGCGCGCAGCAGCTTCGCGACCAACTGACATCTCTAAGGGGACTCGCGCTTCCCGAGAATACCGTCCGCCTGGAAAGCTCTGTTTTCCTCGGGCGACCTTACCTGCTGGCGTGGACCGCAGACGGCTCGGTTACTCGCCTGAGCTCCGAGTCGCTTCGACCCGAAGACCTCGCTGAGTCGGATTTCCAGGAAGCGGCTCGTAGGTTGCGCCCCGACGCGTTCATCGCCGACGAGGGCTGGCTGCGCGAGGCAGACGCCTACTACTACAGCCATCACGACGAGCGCGATTTCCCCGTCTATCGCGTGCACTACGAAGATGGAGAGCGCATCTACCTCGACGCCGTGAGTGGTGCGTTTCTCCAAGGTGTGGACCAAGGTCGACGCGGGGCTCGATGGTACTTCAGCGCTCTCCACAGCGGCGATTTCTCCCCGTTACTCAGGTCTCGGCCCCTGTGGGATGTGTTCATGCTGCTTCTGCTCGCCGGTGTGACCGTGGGAGCGGTGTCGGGCGTGGTGATGGCAAAACGGCGTTTGTTCCGTTAGGAAGCCTCTGAGCCCGGGGCGCTTTCGCCCTCCGGGAAGAGGCGCCTCAGGCCTTCGCCGCTGGCGTCGCACACACCTCGTTCGGTAATCAGCCCCGTCACCAAGTGGCGGGGTGTGACGTCGAAGCCGTAGTTCACGGCCTGCGTCTGCTCCGGCGCGATGCGCACGACTCCGACCGCGTCGTCGGGACCCAAGCCACGCACGCTGATCACCTCATCGGAATCCCGCTGCTCAATGGGAATGCGTGACGCGTCTTCGGTCTGCCAGTCGATACTCGGCGAAGGCGCCGCGACGTAGAAGGGCACACCGTTGTCGGCTGCTGCGAGTGCGAGGGGATAGGTGCCTATCTTGTTGGCCACGTCGCCCAAAGCCGTGGTCCGGTCGGTGCCGACGATCACGACGTCGACTTCACCCTTGCTCATGAGGTGCGCCGCGGCGCTATCGGGGATCAGCGTGTGCGGGACACCGTGCTGGCCGAGCTCCCAGGCGGTGAGCGCCGCGCCCTGAAGCCGGGGTCTGGTCTCGTCCACCCACACGTGGATGTCCAGCCCGTCGTCGTGGGCCCTGTACATAGGAGCGGTGGCGGTGCCCCAGTCGACCGTGGCGAGCCAGCCGGCATTGCAGTGGGTGAGCACGTTCAGCGGGCGGCCCACCGCGAGCTCGTGGAGTATCGCGAGACCGTGGCCGCCAATCGCCCGGTTCACCTCGACGTCTTCGTCGCACAAAGATGCAGCCTCTCGATAACACGCATCTGCCCTCAGCTCCGGGGGAAGATCTCGCGCGACTTCGTCCATTCTGTGCAACGCCCAGCGGAGGTTAACAGCCGTTGGCCTCGTCGCTGCGAGCCGCTCGAGCGTGTCCTCGAGCGATGCATCCGAGGGGTCGGCTCTCACGGCCAAGGCGACTCCATAGGCCGCGGCAGCGCCGATGAGCGGAGCGCCGCGCACGACCATGGACCGGATCGCCCGCACCACGTCGTCCGCGGACTCCAGTCGCAGGAGCTGGAAACGGTGTGGCAGAACCGTCTGGTCGACGACGCGGACACCCCACGCGTCCTCGTCCAGGAAGATGCTGCGGTAGGGAGTGCCTCCGACCCTCACGGCGCGACGTCTCCCTCGTCTACCAGTTCCGGGCGATCACGTTCACGGTCGACGACGCAGACGAAGCCGAGGCACTCCGTTTCGTGCGCTTCGAAGCGGTGCACTTCGTGCGGCGCCACGTAGACCACGTCCAAAGCACTGATCTGCTCCACATGATCGCTGAGCCGAACCGTGCCGCGCCCCTTCACGACCATCACGGCATGCGCATGAGCGTGTCGCTCCAGCGAGGAATAGCCGCCGGGCGCCACTTCGAAGTACCTCACCTCGAAGGCCAGGTCGGGTTCGGCGCCGGGACCGCCGAGCAGAGTATGGCGGACCACATCAAGGAAGGGGCCGCCCCTATCCTTGTAGCGGCGCACGTCGACCTCGGCCCACCCGTCGTCGGTGGCGTGGATGACTCGTGACCCGCTCATGATCGGGCCGGGGAAGGCGTGGCCGCGAGCGCAGCCTCCACGAGGCGGCGCGTGGCGCCGAGCGGGTCGTCCTGCGCCAGTAGGCTCCCACCGATGAGCAACATTGTATCCGGCCCGTAGCGCTCGAGCCACGCGCCGGCGTCGGCGTCATCGACCCCACCTGCCGGAGCTGGAGCGGCTGAGCGATGGCGACCGAGCGGGGCGCGCAATCGCGCATTGATGGCCTCGCACTGCTCGACGGGCCAAGAGAAGCGGCCGCCCGCGTTCACGTACACGACGATGTCGGCGCCGGCTAGGCGGTACAGGGTGCCATACAGCAGGTCAGGAGCGATCCCCTCCCCCCTATCGGGACCGACTTGGCTGTGTGTCGGATGGGCCATGATCGCGAGCGGACGCGGGCCGCTGGCGATGCTGCGCATGACGTCGAGCCCCATCAAGCTCGGGCACACCATGACGCCCGCACATCCCACTGCAACGACGTGGTCGAGGCGCTCGCCGAGCCGATCCACGGGGCCGGTGACGTTCGGGAAATAAGCGGTGCGCCCACCCGTTTCGGCATTCGCCTCAGCCACCGCGGCGCCGACCGCCGACACCCTGTCCAGGAACGGCGCCGGGCTCTGATCCACCAGTCCATGGTCGTCCTTGATCGCGTCCACGCCCGCGCGCACGAACGTCGTGGCCAGGTCGGCTAGCTCTTCGCAGGTCCGCCCCATGGGCTTGATCGCCACGCTGATGAGCGGCCTACCGCCCTCCGCCCCGACCATCTCCCGCAGACCGTCCAGGCCGTAGCGAGGCCCAGGCAGCGCGTCCAGCACTTCGGCAGGCAGGATCAAATCGACCAGGCGCACACCGTTCATGAGCGACACATTGCCGTACGCCACGTTAACGACCTGTAACAGATCGGTCCCCGTGACTTCGAGCGCGTAGGAGATCGTAGCATCGAAGCCGCCCTCGGGGAGGCCGGATATGTCGTCTACCTGGCCGAGCAGACGTGCTTCGAGCTCGTCGGCCACCACGCCCCGCGGCACCTCGAGCGTCTGCTCCCGAGCGATGGCACGTGAGATCTCGGCGGCCGCTTCGGACGTCGGGCACTGGAGCCGATACGTGGCCACCAATCGGCCGGGCTCTTGCAGAGAGGTCATCCGTACAGCGTCTCGTGGGTACCGTGGCATGGATTCCTGCGCGGACATTCAGGATAGCACGACTCGGGGCGCCCCTGCCACTTAGAAGCGGCGGTGCCCGAGTTTTCGGACTCTGTGAGCGATTGCGTCTGTCGGAGGGCAGGACGACAATAGAGGCCCTTCTCCCACCCGCCGTTCGAGGCTGGAACTATGCTACCCGTGATGAAGTCGTGAGCATCCGACGCGAAGTCAGGCGAATCCTGCTCGCCGGCCTCTCGCTTCTGCTTTTCGGATGCGCGGGAGACAACGCGTCGTCCGGATCTACCGGGCCCGGAATTCTCATCGAAGGCGCGCTGGTGCTCGACGGGACAGGCGCCGAGGGCATCGTAACCGACGTACGCATACGCGGTAGCCGCATAGAAGCCGTCGGAGAACTGAGCGCCACCGAGGGCGAGCTCGTCATCGACGCGACTGGCCTCGCGCTGGCTCCTGGATTCATCGACACGCACAGTCACCATGACAGCGGCCTGCTCGACAACCTGGAAGCCCTCGCCGCCCTCAGTCAGGGAATCACCACCATCGTCGTAGGACAGGACGGCGGCTCACCCTTCCCGCTGAGCGACTTTTTTCAGCGGCTGGAGGCCACGCCCCCGACCGTGAACGTCGCCTCTTATGTGGGCCACGCGGTCGTTCGCAGGCAGGTCCTGGCAGAAGACTATCGACGGCCAGCGAGCGCGTCGGAGGTGAAGGCGATGCAAGAGGTGCTTCGATCTGAGCTCGGTGCCGGAGCACTCGGGCTCTCGACGGGCCTCGAGTACGACGTCGGACTCGACGCGAGCACTGAGGAGGTCATCGCCCTCGCCCGCGAGGCTGCTGCGGTAGGCGGACGCTACATCAGTCACATGCGCAGCGAAGACCGACACCTCATGGAGTCGATCGAGGAGATCATCCGCATCGGCCGAGAAGCCGACATCCCGGTGCAGATTTCCCACTTGAAGCTCGCGATGAAGAGCTTGTGGGGGAGCAGCCCCGAGATTCTCGCGCGCCTCGACAGAGCTCGGGAGCAGGGAGTCGACATCACCGCCGACGTCTATCCCTACGAGTTCTGGCAATCCACCATGACGGTGCTCTTCCCGGAGCGGGATTTCGACAACCGCGAGACGGTGCAGTTCGTTCTCGACGAGCTCGCGCCTCCGGAAGGCATGTTCATCGCTCGCTACGATGCCGAGCCGTCCTACGTCGGACTGTCGCTCGAGCGCATCGCCGAGCTGCGTGGAGAAGATCCCGTGACGACCTACATGGCGCTGATTGCCGAATCCCAAGCGCTCGCGGAGCAAACCGGGAGGGGAACCGAGAGCATCATCGCGAGCAGCATGCATCCCGACGACATCGCCAACCTGTTCGCGTGGCCCCATACCAACGTCTCGAGCGACGGAAGCCTGGCGGGGCGGCACCCTCGCGGCTTCGGATCCTTCACGCGGGTACTGCGTGAGCATGTGCGCGAGACGGGACGCCTGTCGCTGCCCGACGCAATTCGCAAGATGACCCGCGCGTCTGCCGAGCACGTCGGCATTCTCAGACGCGGCGCGATCCGGCCCGGTGCGTACGCCGATCTGGTCCTATTCGACCCTGAGACCGTTGCGGACAGGGCCACCCCAGATTCTCCCAACGAGCCGTCGGTCGGGATCGACCGGGTGCTCGTGAACGGAGCCATCGTCTTTGAGAACGGCCACGTGACCGAAGCCCGACCCGGGCTCGTGATCCGAAGGAACGACCGATGAAGCGATTCAAACCAGCTGTCCTGATTCTCTGTTGCATCCCTCTGGCCGGTGCCATGGCCCACCCTGACGCGGTGCAGCGTTGGCGGCTCGCATCGGGCCCCGGCCTGGCCACGCCCGACTGGGATGCCGTGGACGAAGTATTCGCCGCGTACGACCACACGGACACACCCGGCTGTGCTCTCGGGGTGGTGCAGGGCGGTGAGCTGGTATACGCGCGCGGCTACGGCATGGCCAACCTCGACTACGGGATCGCGATCACACCCCAATCGGTCTTCCGCACGGGCTCGCTCGCAAAGCAGTTCACCGCCGCGGCGATCGCGATCGCCGTGCGGGAAAGCGCCCTGTCGCTCGACGACCCAGTCAGGAAGTGGATCCAGACGTTACCGAGCTACCCGTCGGACCCGACCATCCGGCACATGGTGCACCACACCAGCGGACTTCGGGACTACCTGACACTGATGTCTCTCAAGGGCCTGCGCGACGACGATTTCTATACGGACGCCGAGGTCCGCGAGGCAGTCTCGCGTCAGCGTGAGCTCAATTTCACTCCTGGAGCCGAGTACCTCTACTCGAACTCCGGATACTTCCTGCTCGGACAGGTCATCCGCGAAGCCGCCGGTATGTCGCTCCGCGAGTACGCACAAGAGAAGATCTTCGGGCCTCTTGATATGGCGCACTCACACTTCCACGACGACCACAATCACATCGTCCACAATCGAGCCACAGGCTACGCGCCACAAGGCGACGGCTACAGAATCTCCGTGACCACCCTCGACATGGTCGGCGACGGGGGCGTCTTCACCTCCATCGAGGATCTCGTGCACTGGGTGAACGCACTCGACTACGACGGCCTGGACGATGGTCTCACCCCAATGCTCGAGACGCGTGGCGTCCTGAACACCGGGGAGACGATCCCCTACGCTTTCGGGCAGTCTCACGGGGAGCACCGAGGGCTGAGAACCGTAGGCCACGGCGGAGCCTTCGTAGGCTTTCGGGCAGACATCACTCGCTTCCCGGATCATGGCACTTCGCTCATGACGATCTGCAACCGATCGGACTCGAGCCCCGGGCGCTTGAACCGCCGAGTCGCCGATGTCGTGCTGGCCGAACAGGTCGGCCCACGTGCCGCTGCCCCGAGCGGTCGGGGGCGCGGAGCCGCGTCGACTCCCGGCCCCAGTCCTGTGACGAACATCGACGACTACGTCGGGAGCTACTACAGCGAAGAGCTGGACGTGGAGTATGAGTTCTCTCGCAGTGACGAACGGTTGGGCCTGCGCATCGGTCGGAGGCTTCGCGTCGAGCTACTTCGGATTGGTGTGGATACGCTCGTCGCACGGGGCAGGACGTTCCGCTTCGGCCGCAGCGGCGGTCGCGTCACCGGGTTCGAGGTGGACGCAGGCAGGGTGCAGCACGTTGCATTCGTGCGGCGGGAGTCGCGCCGCTGACCGGCGGGTAGCCGGCTGGTAGGCCTCGCAAAGGGCCAGCCCCCGGCCCGCCTGTAAACCTCGCGAAACTTTCTCACCAGCCCCTCCGTCCGGGTATCGGTCTACAAAGTGGACCGCATGACGGAGAGAGGTCGTGGCACCGAAATCGTTTCTCGGAGAATTCGAGCAGATGGTCCTCCTGGCCATCCTGCAGCGGGGCGAAGACGCCAACGCACTCGAGATCCGCCGTGAATTGGAAGAGAGCGCCAACCGCAAGGTTGCCAAGGGCGCCTTCTACACCACGCTCAATCGGCTCGAGAGGAAGAAATACCTGAGTTGGACCGCGCGCACGGTCGGCGAGGGGCGTAGCGGTCTGCCGCAGCGGCACTTCAAAGTGACACCTCAGGGCGTCGCAGAACTGCAGAAATCGCGTGACGCGCTCCAAAACCTCTGGCAGGGGCTCGACGAAGTCTGGGAGGCTCGGTGAGCAACCTCCGGCACGCGCCGCCACCGCTCGCGGACGCTCTTCTCGAACGCTGGCTGCCGTCAGGCGTGTTGGGCATGAGCATCCTCGGCGATTTGCACCAGGAATACGAGGAGCTGACAGCCGCGAACGCGCTCAGGCTGACCCGCCCATCGGGCTCAGCGCTTCAAATAGGCCTCGGTCTGACGCCCGACGATACCCACGAGATTCCCCATCGCGACCGAGACGTCAATGAGGTGCAGGCCCCACAGGCCGCCGGGCGTGCCACCGAAAATCAGGTCGCCAGGGATGTCATCGGTGCGGGGGTCGTTGGGATCACCCTGAACCGTGACCTCGAGGTACGAGTAGCCATCCCTCTGGACGCACTCTCCGCGAACGAGCCCAGGGGTCTTCACGAACTCCGTCTCGATCGGATTAGCGGGGTCCGTCCATTGGGTGTTCGACGGGAAGCCCACGATGCTGCGGCCGTGGTAGGCATCGAGCTCACCGGCCCCTCCGGATAGGCTGGCGGGATTGGTACAGCCGGCCACCATGCCCTCACCTTCCGCCACGCCGAAGAACGTCTCTTCTGGCGGGACAGTGGAGCGAAAGCTCATGTAGGTGATCGCGCAGCCGATCTGGTCGGCCGAGCGGCACAACGGTATGTGATCGAACGAGCCACCGACGTCCTTGCCCTCCGGCACCGCCACGCTGTTTCCGAGCAGAATCGCCGAGATCATTCGATCCTGAACAGCTTGCCCGTCGATCTCGGCCGCGATCATTTTCACGAGTATGCCGGTGCCCTGTGAGTGTCCCATCAGGACGACGCCCCGTCCATCGTTGTTGTACTCGAGGTAGTGATTCCAGGCGTCGACCACGTCGCGATAGCCCAAGTTCACATCCCACTCGATAGCACCGTCGCCGGCGATCAGGGCCTGCAGCCCGGCGATGGTGACCTGGCGGTAGAGCGGCGCGTACACGCGACATTTCGACGTGAAGCGAGCCAGCTGTGAACGCACGACTCCGTTCTCTCCGGGTCCGGCCGTCATGTCACTGTCGCGCGTCTGGTCGCGGGAGACGGTCGGGTAGACGTAGAAGCAGTCGATGGGCGCATCCATATCGGCCGCCCACGCTTCAGTCGTCAGCGAGCCGTCAGCTGCTACGACCGTCGCGGTGAGGTCGATGGCGCAGGCGTCGTCGCGACCAGGCAGGCAAAGCCAGGTCGCCGGATCGGCGTAGTCGTTGGAGACAGGCGCGGCCTCGGCAGCTTGCGCGAGAAGGGACGAGCTGGCCAAGAGCAGGGCGCCCAACGCCAGAACGAAAGCCGGGAAGGGGAGCGTACGTCGAAGCATGGTTCACCTAATCTCAATTGGGTGCGTTCCGGACCGTTCCGGGGAACGACAATATTGGCGCCCGTCGCATGACGCGCGAGTCCAGCGCGGGCTAGCAGATGCCGCGGGCCTACAGGCTTTGCGCTTGGACCAGGCGCCGCCCGAGGACAGCGGCGGCGTCACAAACGCGTGGACGTGGCTGGCGCCCAATGGGACACCAGCGCCGGATGGCGCCGACGTGACCGATCCGACTCAGGCCGCCCCGGTCCTTTGGACCGACGACTTCAGCAACCTGATCGGAGTCCTGCGATAGGCGTCTCTGTCCGTCCGAGGATCAGCGACGTTTGACGGGCCCGACGCGTCCCGACGCATTCACACCGATCATCGGCCCAATCCAGATGTCATTGCTCAAATCGATCACCTGCCCCTGTTGGCGCGCATCAGCCGCGTTGAGAAACGGAAGGCTGTACGCATCGGCCTGTGACACGTCGACGCGGTAACCCACGTCCGCGAGCGATTGGACCGTGATCGCGCTCAACGGTTCAAAGTAAGAGTCCAGCTCGGGCGTCATGAGCTCGATGCGGAATACGGATTCCCGCCAATGGCCGTCCGCACGTCCCGCTTCGCCGTCGTTTTCGACGGGGACCTTCCCTCCGCTGTAGGCGGTTCCTCCGGCGGCGTCGAACGCGGCAACCGCGAGGGGCCCCACAAAATGTGTGTCCGCACCTGGATTCCCGGTGGACGGGTTGCTCAGCAGCTCGGTGAGCAGCCAAGCCGTTCCGACACCCAACACATGACCCATCTCGTGAAGGATCACCGATGTCAGCGACCCGCCCAATTCGAGTTGGGCCAGGTCGGCGTCGTCGAACTCCATGAACCCGATCACAGGTAACTTCGTCGAGCGACGGTAGGTACAGAAAGAGGCTCTGCCCAAAACGCCCCCGGACCCGTCGATCGAGTCGACGCGGACGTAGATCCTGATGTCGTCTACGTTGTCGCTGATCGCGGGCAGCCACTCGATACCACACGAGCCGGGGTCTTGGTTCTGGTTCTCGAAGGAGATGTCGGTCATGTCGAACGGGATAATGCTCTCCCAGCGCGCTACCGCGGTCTCGAAGGCGTCCCTCTGCGAGCTCGTCGGCTCGGTGGTGAACACGAGGTCGATGTCGAACGGCTGCACCACGGGGTCCGTCACCACACTCAGTGTGACACCCGAAAATGTGCGCCACGCGTGGATCAGGATGTGGTACGTACCGGGCAAAGCACCGTTGATGCGACACGTCTCGTTGGTGTCCGGCGTAGTCCCGCTGCACGTCCCGAGGGAAGGTTCATTCAGGTAGTCCACTCCTATCTCCTGGGGTACGGACCCGTACTTCACATAGATGTCTGCGTCCTCCGGTTCGATGACATTCCCGTCGACCAGCGTGAACTCGATCGAGCCGCCTTCCGCGGTGAGCTCGAAGGCGAACAGCAGCACCGAGGACGAGTCGGCGCCGATGCCGGTGATGGGTGAGCCGAGCTCGAGGGTGGTCTGAGCCAAAATGTCGACGGACTGCTCCGCCGTGTTGTTGCTCTCGTCCGACTCGGCGATCGCGCCGTTCGCATCGACCACGATGCTGAACGCACGCTCGCCAGCCGCGAACGGCCCTGCCGAAAACGTCACGTCCGCGCTCGTGGCGGGCGCGATGGGAGCGACCGTTTGCGTCGCGACCTCCACGCCATCAACGAGGAGCTGAACCGAGAAGGAGGTCCCCGGCGTGGCCGTGCCACTGTTGGTGACCGGCACAGTGACCGTGACCGTTTGCATCGACGTCGGGCTGGCGGGGCTGACCGACAGCTCTCCCGCCACCAAGTCCGGCATGGGGACCATGGCGGTCGCCGTGAATGCGACCGTGGGGATTCCCAGGGCCGTTGCGCTCAGCGTTGCCGCACCCACCGTCGGTCCCAAGGTCCAGACGGTTTGGGCGAACCCACCCGAATCGGTCGTGACGGTCTCGGCACTCACCGCGCCGCCGCCACCGGTGACCGCGAACGTGACCTCACCACCGGCGACCCCGTTCCCGAACTCGTCCTGGAGTTGCACCACGATCGAATCGGTAAGGGGCTGGTCGATCGCACCGCTCTGGAGATCCCCCGAGGCCTTGACGAGGGAATCCGCCTCTGCCGCCAACCCGGTCGCGGAGACCTCCAGTAGCGTCGTGGTCGAGCCCTGGACGGACACCGCGATGTGTTGCTCGCCGGCGACGGTCCCAAGCGTCCAAGTCGTGGAGGCGAGTCCCTGGTTGTCGGTCGCGACCGTGGAATCGGCAACCGCGCCGCCGCCCGAGCTGACGACGAATCGTAGGCTCCCGCCCGCGACCACCGCTCCCCCCGCGTCTTCGGAGCGGGTGACGATGGCGTCCCCGAGCGCCTGCCCTACGGTCGCGCTCTGATCCGCGCCTGAGACGATCGCGATCTGGGAAACAATCTGCTGCACCGTGACGGCGACCGTGCCCGACAGGCTACCCGAGCTGACCGTGACGGTGGCCGTCCCGTTCTGGATCGCGGTCAGCAATCCGGCGACGACCGTGACGACCGACGGGTTGTCCGAGGTCCAGGTGACTGTACCACTCACGGGCTGACCGTTCTGGTCACGTAGCGCCGCGTTGAGCGTAACCGTAGCTCCCAAGAAAGACATCGTGACCGACGTCTGCGAGATGCTGAGGGTCGTCCCGCCCGACGAGCCGGGTCCCGTCCCTCCCGGACCGTCCGACCCGCCACAGCTCGTAAGCGTCAAGAGCAGCAAGGACAATAGAAATGAGCCGACTCTCGAATGTCTCACTGGCACCGCCCCAAGGGAATAATTTTGCACCCGAATTTCATACGTCGCGACGGGAGGAACCCATACAGTCACCTAGTGTCTGACCGCAAACGTGCCTATAGGCTCGGCGGAGTTGACCCGGTTTGGTGGACACCTGATCTCTCAAGGAGAAAGGAGTCCAAATTGACGTGCCCCCAGTTGTGGTACCACTCCCTATGTTAGACGTTGAGCCATCGGCGGTCCCTGGAGCTGGGG
>DQPL01000061.1 GCA_015664885.1 Gemmatimonadota bacterium | reverse complement strand
TGAAGGCTTCCGTGAACTGATCGCCCTTCATGATGTCGATCGGTGTGACGGTGAGGTCAGCCAGCTCGAAGCCCGCTTCGCGCAGCTCTTCGACCATGATCGTCACCTTCCAACCGTTGGGGGTCGGGGAAGTCAGTAGTTCCATCGCCATGGGGGGTCTCCTCAGTGGCGCCACGAGGGTGGCTCCACGAACGGGTCAGCTCCGTTTGCGATAGCGGAAGTCGCAGTGGCTGCCGCCCTGCATGCAGGTCTGGGTGCGGGTGAGCTCGGTGCCCGCGCGCAGGGCCATGGGGAAGTCGAGGTTGCAGATCAGCAGGTGCCCGATGTCGCGGGCGCCCAGCCGCTCCATCGTCTCCTTGTATCCGCAGCGCGTGACGTTCATTTCGAAGCGATCTTCAGAAGCTTCCAGTACCTCGTAGCCGAGCACGTCGCCGGCCGCGTAGGTTTCTGTGCCGGCGGCCATGACACGCAGGTCGACGTCCGGAGTGGGCTCACGCTTCGCCTTTTCGACGTCGCGGCGGATGCGCTCCTCAAGGGCGCGGTTCACCACGTCCTCACCGAGGATTGCCTGGAGGTCGCGGACGAGCGGCACCACGTACTCCATCTGGATGGTGAGCCGCTCGTGGATCGTTAGGTCGTCGATGGCCATGGTGCCTCCGTTTCAAGGTCCGATCCGCTCGAGGGGCTCCATGCCGAGCGCCTCGCGGAAGTGCGAATGGTAGTGGTGCAGGGCGGGCTCGTTGCGACCGAACAGAAGATGATCGACCTGTCCACTCTCGGCGGAGCGCTGCTGGTGCGCGCCCATCAGGTAGTCCTCCTGCTCGATCGTGCTGTCGAACACCTCCGTGAGGGCAGCGAGGGTGGTGATCGGCTGCGTCTCACCGTCGTACTCGTACGGGTTCTCGGGGTTGCGCAGCTCGTCGGCGCCTGCCTGCTCGGCCTGGTCGATCAGCTCCTGGGAGAAATAGTGAACCACCCTCGTGCGTGAGCGGCTCGGGTCGTCGGGATGCTCCGGATCTGGATACATCTTGATCAGGCTCACGCTGCCCTTGCCGAAGCTCAGCTGAATGTTGGGGAAGAGGTAGTAGAGGGGGCTCGTCGTTTCGAGCAGATCCCATTCATTGCGGGGCCGGGTCCGAAGGGCGTCGATCGCCTTGGTGGCGATCACGAAGCGATGGTTGCGACCGAACTCCTCGTAGCCGAGGGCGTCGCCATGGAAGACCTGGCCAAGCGTGTTCTTGTGTAGGCGGGAGAAGTGATAGGTCTCGCCGAAGGTGTCGTTCGCGAGCTTCCAATTCAGACGTCCTTCGATCACGGTCTCACCCATGTGGACGAGATCGCCGAAGCCCCAGGACGCGATCTCGGCGCCGAGGCCCGCAAGTTGTTTGTCGAGATCGATGTTGCCGTCCGCACGCGGATGGACCCACAACAGCCCACCCTGCTCGACCGCGGGAAGCTCGATCAGGCCGCGGCACTTCTTGTCGATCTCGCCCACCTGATCGGCGAGCGGAATGCCCATCAGGTCGCCGCGGTTCGAGTAGACCCAATTGTGGAAGGGGCACATGAAGCTCTTGCTCTTGCCGCGGCCCTCGGCGACGCGTGCGCCCCGGTGCCGGCAGGCATTCACGAAGGCACGAAACTGGCCGTCGGCGTCGCGGGTGGCGAGCACAGGAACGCCGAAGTCCTCGACGGTCATGAACGAGCCCGGCTCTTTGATCGAACCCGACAACCCGATCAACTGCGGGTGATCGCGGAAGAACACCTCCTGCTCGCGGCGCGCCACGTCTTTGCACGTGTAGGCGGAAGTGGGGTTCCGGTACATCACGCCCGCATCGACGTTCTTCTTCTCGTCGAGTTGACGGAGCAGCTCATCGAGGATCGAGAGTTCGACTTCGCGCTTCATGGGAGGACCCCTTCATTTTGTCTTTGAGTCGATAGAGGTTCGGGCGCGTTGGAACGGTTCAGGCGAATTGCTTTCGTCGCGGGCTGGATCGCACAGCGACCGCTGCGAGCTCGCGCTCGAGCCCTTGCGCCTCGGCTTCGAGTTCCGGCCGCACGGCGTCGCTCGCAACGGCGAGCAGCGCGAGAACCATCCCGTAGAGCGCGCGTGCACGGAAGCCCGCCGCGTCGAGAAGACCGAACCCCCACTGCACTGCGGCGAGTTCGTAGCCGTGGTAGATCTGCTCTCCGAGGCGATCCGGGTCGAGGGAACCCTTGAGCAGTCCCTGCGCGATCGCCTGCTCGATGCCTTCACGCTGCATCGAGGCCGCTTGCTTCGCGAGTCGACGATCGGCATCCGCCCCCGCCGACAGCCCTGCGTAGCTGGCGACGAGCATCGGGCGATAGATCGCCTCGTTCTCGGCGAAGAACCGAACGCTGACGGTGATCACGGCGCGGCACCGGGCGAGCGGCTCCTCGATGGGCGCCTCGGCATCGAGGATCGGAACGATGCGGTCGACCCCGTCCTGGATCAGCGCGAAGAGAATTTCATCGCGTGATCCGTAGAGGTTGTAAAGGGTGGCAACGGCGAGCCCCGACTCCGCAGCGAGCTTGCGCATCGAAAGCGACTGCATGCCGCCGCCTGCGATCAGGCTGCGGGCCGCCTCGAGGATCCGCTGTCGGCGGGACTCGATGTTGACTTCGCGCAGGGTCGGTTGGCTCTCGATTTGAGACATCGTTCCAAGTTATATCGATGTTCCAAGTTTTCGTCAAGGCTGCCGGCAAGGCTCACTTTGATTGGGTGGTCCGGACTCGAGTCCTCTCGTCAATCGATTGGCCGATCCCAATCTTCCGGATGGTCGAGCTCCGGGTCCGGTTCAGCCGGCCCGCTCGCCTGACGCTCGAAGTAGAGCTGAGTT
>DQPL01000052.1 GCA_015664885.1 Gemmatimonadota bacterium | reverse complement strand
CGGTTGAAGACCTTGAAGAGGTTGTCCACATCGTCGGCGGTCGTCACCTCGTCCAGGGCGATGCCCAGCGATCCGTCGCCGAAATCCCGTAGGTTGATGCCGTCGCCGACCGCTCGCGCGAGTACGTCGTCGGCGTCCAACTTCGGTCGCACACGAACCGTGTCGAAAAACGTCTCGGTAAGCAGTTCGTGTCCGAGCAGGCCGAGTCCGGCCGACAGAACTCCCGCCAGGTCACGGATCCGCTCAGCGATCTTCTTGATGCCGTCCGGACCATGATACACCGCATACGCGCCGGCCATGATGGCGAGCAGCACCTGCGCGGTGCAGATGTTCGACGTGGCCTTCTCTCGCCGGATATGCTGCTCCCGTGTCTGCAACGCCATGCGCAGCGCTAAGTTGCCGTCGGCGTCCACGGAGACCCCGATGATGCGACCGGGCATCTTCCGCTTGAAGGACTCCGTAGCCGACATGAACGCGGCGTGCGGCCCGCCGAACCCCATCGGCACTCCGAAGCGCTGCGAGTTGCCAACGACCACATCGGCGCCCCACTCCCCGGGTGGAGTTAGCAACGCCAGCGACATGAGATCGCACGCAGCCACGATGACCGCACCGAGGGCCTTGGCGCGGGCCACGAACGGGCGGTAGTCGATCACGCTTCCGTCTGTACACGGGTACTGCAGCAGCACACCAAAGACTCCGTCGTGCAGCCCGAAGCCGTCGTGATCCCCTACTACGACCTCGATGCCGAGCGGCCGTGCACGTGTCTTCACGACCTCGATTGTCTGAGGGTGGCATGACTCCGAGACGAAGAACGTATTTGCGCCTCGCGTTGCCTCTGCGTGCGCGAGGTGCATCGCCTCCGCCGCCGCGGTCGCCTCATCGAGCAGCGAAGCATTCGCGATCTCGAGGCCCGTGAGATCGATCACCATGGTCTGGAAATTCAGCAGCGCTTCCAGGCGACCTTGGGCGATTTCAGCCTGGTAGGGCGTGTACTGCGTGTACCATCCGGGATTCTCCATGATGTTTCTCAGGATCACTCCCGGTACCAGGGTGTCGCTGTAGCCCATGCCGAGATAGGACCGGAAGACCCGGTTGCTCGAGGCGATCTCGCGCAGCCTGGCCAGCAACTGAGCCTCGGTCAGAGCCGCGGGCAACCTAAGCTCGCCGTCCATGCGGATGGAGGTCGGCACCGTCTCGTTCACGAGGCTGGCGAGCGAGTCGTATCCAAGCACCGCCAGCATCGCTGCCACGTCGGCTTCGTCGGGCCCTAGGTGGCGCGCCTCGAAGTCTGCGGGAGCATCGATCCGGGTCATCGAGCGGCCGAGAAACGTGACAGGGAAGGAAGGCGGGGCTTCAGCCCACGTGGTCCGCGTAGCCGTCCGAGGTCAGCAGCCCACGCACCTCGTCGTCGTCATCGACCCGCAGCTTGATCATCCACCCCGTGTCGTAGGGGTCGGAATTCACCAACGACGGGTCGTCATCGAGCGCCGCATTCACTTCCACGACCGTGCCGTCGACCGGACAGTACAGGTCGCTCACCGCCTTTACAGCCTCGATCGTGCCGAAGACCTCCATGCGGTTGAATGAAGATCCCGCTTCCGGCAGCTCCACGAAGACAACGTCCCCGAGCTCGCCCTGGGCGTAATCCGTGATGCCCACGACGTAGACTGCGTCGTCACCTGCTGCCTTCAGGTACTCGTGCTCTTCGGTATATCGGAGATCGCTCGGAATGTCGGACATGCGCCTTCTCCAACGTTTTCTCAGGGCTCAGGAGCCCTGAGGATGACGGGCTTTCGACCGAAGGTCAAGCCTCGCACCTCAGCACTCCGGACACACCCTGGAAAGCCCCGATTTCTATAGTTTAGGGGATGCAAACGTTGATCCAGGATGCCCCTCGTCCGCTCACGAGCCTCAGCGAACAAGAAAAGATGTTCCAGCAGGCCGTGCGCGACTTCGCCGCATCTGAGGTCGCCCCCAGGGCGATGGCCATGGATCAGGCCCAGCAGATGGATCAAGAGCTGATCGATCAACTCTTCGAGCTCGGCCTGATGGGTGTCGAGATCCCCGAAATGTACGGCGGGACGGGCGCCGACTTCTTCACGTCAGTGCTGGTCGTGGAGGAGTTGTCCAAGGCCGACCCCGCCATCGGGGTCTTGGTCGACGTGCAGAACACGTTGGTCACCAATGCCCTGAGGCGTTGGGCATCCGATAGTCAGAAGGCTCGCTACTATCCGCAGCTCGCGTCGGACACCGTGGGTGCGTACGCGCTCTCCGAGGCCGGGAGCGGCTCGGATGCTTTCGCCCTCACGTGTCGGGCAGTGCAGGACGGCGACGACTGGGTCCTCAACGGCCAGAAGATGTGGATCACGAACGGAGCCGAGGCTGGTCTGTTCATCGTCTTCGCGACCGTGGACCCGGATGCCGGCTACAGGGGCATCACCGCGTTCCTGGTCGAGCGGGATTACGACGGATTCACGGTCGGCAAGAAGGAAGACAAGCTCGGCATTCGCGCGTCGTCGACCACGGAATTGATCCTCGAAGACGTGCGCGTCCCTGCTGAGAACGTGCTCAACGACGTCGGCGCGGGGTACAAGGTCGCGATCGAGACCCTCAACGAAGGCCGCATCGGCATCGGCGCCCAAATGCTCGGCCTGGCTCAGGGCGCGCTCGACCACACCGTGCGCTACGTGAAGGAGAGGGAGCAGTTCGGGCGCGCCATCGGTTCGTTCCAGGGCGTTCAGTTCCAATTGGCGGAAATGGCCACGGAAGTCGAGGCCGGACGGCTCCTGGTTTACAACGCCGCACGGCTGAAAAACGCCGGCCAGCCGTTCCTCACCAAGGCCGCGATGGCGAAGCTATACGCGTCCGAAATGGCCCAACGGGTGGCGTCATTGTGCATCGACCTGCATGGTGGGTATGGATTCACGAAGGAGTATCCGGTAGAGAAGCTCTATCGGGACGCTAAGATCGGCACGATTTACGAGGGTACGTCGAACATGCAAAGGCAGACGATTGCCAAGGCGCTCATGCGATGAGCTACCTCATTCCATCCCTGGGCCTCTTCGTGTTCGGCTTCTGGGAGATCTTCCTGGTCTTCGCGGTTGTCATGCTGCTCTTTGGCGCGAAGAAGCTCCCGATGCTCGCCAAAGGACTCGGTTCGGGTATTCGGAATTTCAAGGGCGAGCTGCAACGTCCGGAAGATCCGGAGGAAGACGGGCAGTAGCCGGCGACGGTCGCCGGCAGTTCGCCGTCGTTGCAGGCGTGGTCCGGCCGCGCCATAGTCCCGTCCATGCCAAGACCAGGTCTATCCAATGTCGTGATCGTGCTCGATCACCCCAAGGACGTAGTGAATATCGCCGGGGTGATCCGGGTCATGAACAATTTCGGCCTCGGCAAACTCCGTCTCGTGAACCCCGACGAATTCAACCCGTATCGCATCAAGGGAATCGCGCACAGGAGCGGAGACCTCATCGAAGCGGCTACGCGCCACGACTCCCTGGAAGATGCGGTCGCCGACGCATGCTTCGTCTTGGGAACAACCGCCCGACCGCGCACTGCGGGTCGTAAGTATCTCTGGCCGCGGGAAGCCGCGGCCAGCCTGGCCGAACGGGCTCAGGACGGGCCGGTGGTGATCCTATTGGGTCGTGAGGATCGCGGCCTCACCAATGAGGGATTGGACCTCTGCCATGCGGTGTCCATCATCCCCACGGATTCCGAATACTCGAGCATCAACTTGGCTCAGGCGTGCCTCGTGCTCGCCTACGAGGTCTTCCTGGCCCTCGACGCTTCGGACCCCAGCCTTCCATTGGGCCGCAGGGCAACGCGCGCACCGACCCAAGCGGAGCTCGAGGAGACCTTTACGGCAATTGAGCGCGGCCTCGGCCGCATTGAGTTCTTCAAGGCCAGGGAGCCATCCGCGGTGATGCGCACGCTGCGCACCATTATCGCCCGGTCAGACCCCGACCTGCGGGAAGCCCGCCTGTTGGCCGCCATTGGTTACGAAATAGGGCACTACATTGATCGCGTAGAGGACGGCTGATCCTCCGTTCGGCCAGCGAATCTCCATGCCGTGCATACGGTTAGTGTTGTGAGGCCGACCAACGCCTACCTATTATGGTGCGCACGGGAACGTTTACTCCGCGACCATGGAAGCACGGCCGCAGAATCAGCAAATTGTCCATGCCCAAATCGGAAGCTCGCGCCGAGCCACCGAAAAGCACCGAGCGCTATCGAGTCTTCCTCGATACGACTCGGGCCCTAACGGGCACGCTCAGTTCGGATGAGCTGTTCGAGGCAATCCACCGCGAGACTGCCGAGGTACTGGAAGCCTCCGGGTTCTACATCTCGCTCTACGATCAGGGGCGCGACCTGGCGACCGTCGTCTACTATGCGGACAGGGGCGATGTCAGCAGAGTCGGGGTGGCGTACCGGGGCTCAGATTCCGAGGTCATTCGCACGCAGCGGGCCTCCATGGTAAACGAGCACCTGGACGACCGATCGCTGCTCGTGCTCGGTGACGACGACACAGATGTAACCAGTTCGGCCATCTCGGCCCCGATGATTCACAAGGGCCGCATGATCGGTGCGATCAGCGCTCAGAGCTACGACGCCGAGGCCTACTCGGAGGACGATCTCACGATGCTGCAAGGCATCGCAGATCTCTCGGCCGTCGCGATCGACAACGCGCAGCAGTTCGCCGAGCTCCAGCAGCGCCGGCGTGAGGCCGAACAGATCGAGGAAATCGGACGGGCGCTGACGAGCGAGCGCGATCCCAAGGAGGTACTGGGCAAGGTCATCGCGGCCGTACTCGCCGTATTGGACGTCGATGGAGCGTCGGTGTGGCTCTGTGAAGGTCCAAACGGAAAGGTGGGGCGGATCGCGGACGCCGGAGGCGAGATCAGCCTGCCGGTCGGCCTCACTTGGGATCTGGACGGTGAACTGGGCGAAAAGCTGTTGGAGATGCACAAGCCGGTCATCATCGACGACCTCGCCTCGAGTCCGCTTGTACCCGACGCCCTCCGGGAGCACCTGGAGGCGGGCTCTAGCATAGGAGCCCCGCTGACGATCGCCGGCCGGGTCGGGGGCATACTCACCGCCGGAAGCCGACGTCCGCGCCACTTCACCGATGACGACGCCGCCGTACTGCAGAGGCTCGCGAGTCAGGCGTCCATAGCGCTCGAGAACGCGAGACTGCATGCCAACCTGCAAGCGCTTTCTCTGACCGACCCTCTGACCGGACTCCCGAACCGGCGCAGGCTCCAGATTCATCTGGACAAGGAAGTCGCTGCCGCACGACGGGGTCGCAGCCTGGTCGTCGTCGTCTTCGACCTGGACAACTTCAAGCACTACAACGACACGTTCGGGCATCTGGTCGGCGACGACATTCTGCGGGCCTTCGCGCAGATCCTCGACGACGAGAACCGCGCGATGAACCTGGTCGCGCGCTACGGCGGGGACGAGTTCATGTCGGTGCTCTCCGAAAGTGACGCGGACGGAGCCCGGTTCTACGTAAACCGTGTCAAGGATCGCCTCGTCAGCGATGCGATCTTGGGCGAGTACGGCCTCGGGGTGAGCATCGGCCTGGCGGAATTCGATCCTGCTTCGATGAAGTCGACGGCCGACGTGATCCAGGCAGCCGACATGGACATGTATTCGGCAAAGGGGCACCGCCCAGAAGAGCCTCAGACCGAGTCCTGACGAGTCCTGTGCCGTCTTCAGACCAGGTCCGCGAGCTGCTGGACTTCGCGACCGTTCTCGCTCATGAAGCGGGTGCGCTGACGCTCCGCAACTTCGGTGGGCTCGTGGATCACGACGCAAAGAGTGACGGCTCACCCGTCACCATCGCAGATCGCGAAGCCGAAGAGCTTATTCGACGCAGGGTAGAGCAGCGATTCCCTGAGCACTCGATACTTGGCGAGGAGTACGGGGAGTCCAACGCTGGTGCTCCCGTGCGGTGGATTCTCGACCCCATCGATGCCACGCGTTCCTTCATGCGCGGTGTCCCGCTCTACGGCGTTCTCATCGGCATCGAGATCGAGGCCGAGAGCGTGGTCGGTGTCGCACACTTTCCCCCGCTGCAAGAGACCATCGCCGCTGGATTGGGGCTGGGGTGTACGCGGAATGGAGACCCTTGTGAGGTCTCTCCCGTCGAGGCCATTGAGAGAGCGGTTATCTGTACGACGGACGTGGAGCGCATCCTGGCCCGTCCCGAAGGAAACGGCTGGAGGCGCCTTCAGCAGCGCTGCTTGTTCTCGCGCACGTGGGGCGATTGTTACGGGCACGCGCTGGTCGCGACCGGACGTATCGAGGCGCAGGTAGATCCCGTCGCGGCCTCATGGGACGCAGGCCCGTTCCTAACGATTGCGACCGAAGCCGGGGGGCGCTTCACCACGCTGGAAGGTGACGTGACGGTGCACGGCGGGTCGATGGTCAGCTCGAACGGCCTCTTGCACGACGAGATCCTGCGAGAGTTGGCCGGCTAGGCGGCTGTTGCCCGACCTACGGCCAGGGGACGCCTCTCAGGAACACTTCCTCGATGCGAGGGCGTCCGTCGCGCCCCACGCGAAGGCGCACGGTCAGGTCTTCCCAGTCAGGCGTTTCTGTGCCCTCCGGTACGAAGTAGCGCTCAATACCGAAAACCAACCGGCTTCTCTCGACCCTTCCGGTGATGGCCACCTGGCCGGGTGGCAACCCGGCCGGCTCGTCGAGCTGCACTCGTACCGGTACATGAAACTCCCCGTCGGGCCGCGTAACCACCCAGACGCGCGCGCCCGCTTCCGGACGGGGACCGGTAACCAACATCGAGTCCAGGAGACTGAACTCGTAACCCAGCCGCATGAACTGACCGCGAACCAGGTCGCGTGGGTCAACAGGTCTGACCCTGACCAGAATCGAGGATCCGACACCTGGTTGGAATCGCGCCTGCTCGAGCGACGCCCAGCCGACAAAGAAGCCGAGTTGGATTACGACCCAGGCGGCGGCGACCTTAGCTCGGCGGCTCATGTGCCCCCCATCCGTGCAAGCATTTGGCGTCGCCATTTCTCCATCCCCCACGCGGTACCGATCAGTAGCAAGCCGCCGACCACGAAGAGAATACCGGTGCCTGTCTGCCCACCGATGAGATCGAAGAACCGGGTTACGACACCCAAGCCGACGGCGGCAACCCCAATGTCGAGGTAGCGTTTGCGGCCCGATCGGGTTCCAAACGCAACGCACCAGAACGCAAGCAGAAACCAGAGCGCCCAGGCGGCAAACGTCACTAGGAGCGACGCGATCGAGAACGTCGCGTCGTTACCGAAGCCGAAGAACCACAGTTCCCGCCCGGACGGCACGACGCCGAGATCGAGCACGACCGCCATCGCGGCAATCGAAAGCAAGATGACGAGCAAGGAATTCAGGCGATCCCGCAGCCACGGAGCCTCGTTCGCCAAGGTCTCGCGAGCGATCCAAAGCCCGACGCCTCCCAACACAAGCGCGACCGACGGTAGGACCCAGGCGCCAGCGCCAGCATCGCTCGTTGGGTCGGAGAAATAGCGATAGAAGCCGAGCGTGTAGACGCCATAGATCAGCAGGAGCCCCCCAGCCGCGCGCAAGATGTGCGAGATCTCAGGCTCGGCGTCCCGCACAACACTCGCAGCCCCCAGCAGAGCAGTCCCCAGCCCGACCTCCAACATCAGATGAACGGCAAACGTCGGCATCTCGATGGGGGACCCGCTGAAGCTGCCCTCCATGTGTGCCCACAGCACGAGCGCGAAGACGGCCATCCCAGTGATCGCCGCGGAGCGAAGCAGGTAGGCCAAAGGGACGACGGCCACGAGCCAGATCAGTACGCCGTTCGGAGGGTGCGCGTCGAGATTGAAGATCTGTGAGACGAGTGCGACCCCAGCCATGACCAGCCCCGCGCCCAGGAAGTGCAGAGCCTCCGCCGCACGCACATACGGACGGTTCGTCGCCGTGATCCAGAACCCCACACCGTGTGCCCCCCCGAGCGACAGCAATAAGCCGCCGATCTTGGTCCAGTCTCCGATGCCTTGCCAGTTGGCCGCCACGAGCAGGATCATACCGAGCGCCACGGTGCCTCCACCGAGAGCCCCCAGAATCGAGGAGAGGCTTCGCACTCCCCCCTCTCGCTCCTGCTGCTCGGCCAGCGTCACGAGAGCGCTCGCGGTCGTAGCATCGACGACGCCACGCTCCGTCGCGATCTTGGTCAACTGCCTCAGCTTCGAAGTGAACGAAACCATCACGTGCGCCGGAACGGGTTGTGGACGCGCCTGGTCGAGTGAAAACTACACCATGATTTGCGGGATCGCGCCATTCAGTGCGCGCCCCTCAACGAGATCACACCAGGAGCAACGAAATGCCTGCCAAGAGCATCTTGATTCCCGCCCTGATGGTAACCGTCTTCGGCGCAGGCTACATACTTGGTACTAGCCAGGGAGCCTTGGTGCTCGAAGCCGAGGCGAGCCCCGCGCTGGTTGCCCAGGCGACTCAGGTCTTTGAGCTGAGAACGTACACAGCCGCGGACGGCAAGATCGGCGACCTCCTGGCGCGCTTCAGGGATCACACGCTGAGGATCTTCGAGAAGCACGGCATGACGAACGTCGTGTACTGGACCCCGCAGGACGAGCCGCTTTCGGAGAACACGCTGGTCTACGTGCTCGCTCACCCCTCCCGCGAAGCAGCACGCCAGGCCTGGCGCAACTTCGGGAGCGACCCTGAATGGGATCGAGTGTCCGAGGAGTCGCAACGGAACGGGCGCCTGATCGTGAACGTAGAAAGCGTGTTCCTCGACCCGACGGATTTCTCGCCCATGCGGTAGCCAATCAGCTGGCCGCCGCGGCCACTAAGACCCTGGTGGCTGGTACGCTGGGCTCTTGGCGCAGGCCTCGTCGACCTCTTCTGCCGTCAACAGGACCGTGGTGTTCGCGGTAACGGCACCGCTCGAGTTGACCGCAAAAACGGCGGCCGCCATGGTGGCATTGTCAGGCATGTCAACGACGACATAGGCGTCGCTGGAGCCCAACGCGAAGTAGAAGGATTCGACGGTGCCACCGAGTGCCGTGAGCAGTTGCGACGCAGCATTTACACGCGCCGTTCCGCCGTCCTTCAGCAAGCCTTTGACACCTTCCGCGGTGTACGACGCTTGCAGCAAGTACTTGGCCATGGAGAACCTCCACTTGTGAGTCTAGGGGCCAACATATGGGCCCGTCATGGTTGACTGTCGCCCCGCACCCCGCAAGCCCGAATGGGGCAGAAAGGGGGCTCCGAGAATCCACCGCGCCTCAGTTCGGCAGCGGAATCCCCCTCTCCCGCAGCACCTCTGCCAGCAACCGCGAGCCGTTCACCCCGACCGGGAAGCCCGCGTACAGGGTCACGTGGGCCATCATCTCGGAGAGCTCCTCCGGCGTGATGCCGTTGTCGAGTCCCCGTCGCAAGTGCACGCGGAGTTGGTCTGTCTGATACGCCGCCTGGGTCATCGCGATCGTGATGAGGCTGCGGTCACGGAGCGACAGTTCCGAGCGCGGCCAAGTCTCCCCGTAGACGAGGTCGTCGATCAGGGTGTCGAGATACGGTGCCCCCGGGAACCTGGCGTCGGGCAGCGGCAAGCCTCGCTGCTCGAACACCCCCGCGGCCACGCGGGACGCGTTCACGCCCGTCGGGAATCCAGAATAGAACGTGACGTGGGTGATCACCTCGGAGATCTCTTCCTGTGTCACTCCGTTGTCGAGTGCCCGCCCCACGTGATAGCGTACCTCGCTGGAGGCGTACAGCGCAGTGCCGACCGCTACAGTGATCAAGCTACGGTCACGAGGCGACAGTTCAGGCCGCTCCCAAGTTTCGGCGTAGACGACCTGATTCAGGAGGTCACTGAGGTAGGGCGTGGCCGGAAACGCACCCGGAAACAGGGGGTCGGCGTCGGCGCGAGACTCGCGGGGCGAAGACTCGGGCGGCGACGTCGGAAGGCCACGCTGCTCGAACACTTCGGCAGCGACCCGGGCCGCGTTCACGCCCGTGGGGAATCCCGAATACCACAGCACGTGCGCGATGAGTTCGGCGATCTCGCTCTGCGTCACTCCGTTGTCGAGCGCCCTCCCCATATGGATGCGCAGCTCGTTGGTCGCGTAGAGCGCCTGGTTGACCGCGACCGTGACGAGGCTCCGGTCCCGGGCCGAGAGCTGGGGGCGCTCCCAGATGTCCCCGTAGAGTACGGCGTCGCGGATCTCGCCTAGATAGGGCGAAGCGGCGTAAGCCCCCGTGGGCGCCGCGGGCTGCTGGGCCGCGAGATGAGGCTGCGGGACCATCAATGATATCAAGGCGAACGCGGCCACAGCCGTGCCGCAGAGCGAACCGGTGGAATGGGGCATCTCTCCTCCTCCTTCCTCGGCGATGATTCAGAGCGGGGAGTCCAACTTGTCGGGCTAAACGCCCCTCGGAAAGGCAGTCGAGCTCCTTGTACGGACGGCTTTGTGACAACCGCGATGGCGTGCGGACCCGCTAGCTACCTACTCGAGCAAGTAAGCGGCAACGTCGTCGACTGTCTTGGCGAAGTCTTCCGAGACATCGAAGTACCTCAGGCCGTGATGGTTGCACTGCTCCGCCAGGTGTCGACTGAACCGGATGCCTTATTCGACTACCCCGAGCACATACTCGTCGTCATGCTCGGTCAGCCAGTCATTGGGGAGCCCCGTATGCTGCCGGATCTCGGCCAGCTTTTGGCGAGAGTCGATAGAGCAGTACCCGACAAAACAGGCCCGCACGTCCGCTCCTGGAAAGCTCAGCAGTGCGGCAGCTTGATGAGGCAGGATCATATCGCCTTCGAAGATGTAATCGGAGTCGGAGTCCAACACGTTCTCCGCGATCGCTCGCACCAACGGCCACATCTTCTCCCCCACCTCAGCGGGGTTGGCGTCGGCGTCAATTCCAAGCGAGGGGACCGCGTTTTGCAGCCCCATCTTCAACGGATCGAGCGAGAGCAGTCGGTACTCGGCCTCAGCAGCGACCCGCCGGGAGATGATCCCTTTCCCAGCCCGTGGTGCCCCTCCGAGCAGGATGAGCATACCACCTAGTCGAGATAGTAGGTGATGAGGATTCCTGCGATCAGATCGTCTACGATGCTGAAGAAGACGGGCTCTTCCACGTCGCAGCGTCCGCATTGGTAGTAGGGATCTCCGTCCGTCCGCCCCTGAGGTACACCGAACGCTGCCACCACGTCGGCCCAAGATGACCCGACGTCGAACAGGTCGTTTCGCAAGAGACCTGGCCCGGTCACCTCGGCTTGGAACAAGAACTCCCGACCACCCGTCACTTTGTAAATGCTGACCGATACGCCGCGATCGTATTCCATGACCACGACCGTGTCGATCTGGCCAGCGACGTAGTCATTAGGTAAAGGTGTCGTCGTCCGGGCTTGCGGTGGACCAAAGGCTGCCTCCACGTCGTCGATTCCCGTCGTCGGCGGAAAGAACGCCGTGGTGAGCCAATCGTCTCGAAGCGTGGCCTGCTGCTCGGGCGACCGAATGGGACGGTCTTGATCCGGCCGCTCGGGCACGGTGGCCGAACCAGACTCCACCGGGGCAGGCGCTTCGTCCGCCTGGGGCGACTCTTCACCGTTCTCAGCGACGCACGCGCTGGAGGCCAGGACGAGCATCGCCAGACCGCACGCGAGCACGCCATTCAGGACGAGCGTTTTCATCACGAGTCATCCACTCCTGAGCGGTAGTCTACGGTCTGGCTTGGTTCAACAAGGGGAACAGCACATGGTGCATGGGAACGCCTGCGGCCAGCTCATTCTCTAGGCCAGGGAACGGCGGTGAAGTCGTCCACGGTCGTGGCGCATGGGTCATGTCATCACCCAGGAAGCGCACCGAGAAGGCACGGCGCCGGTGCGAACCGCTAACGCCGGCGGAGGCGTGCAGCGTGAGCATGTTGAAGAACACCGCGTCACCGGGTTCCAGTGCCCACCCAATAATGTCGTAGTCGTCTCGGTTGGCATCGATGTCCGGAAGATCCGCCAGGCTGCCCTCCGGGAACCACTTGGCTTCGTTTTTCAAGAACGTGCGGGGCATTAACCAGGGGCCTAGGTGAGAACCAGCCACGAACTCCAGGGTCGCCCCCCGGGAAACCGGGTCCACAGGTAACCACATGCTGACGTTTTGCCGGCCGTCCACATTGTAGTAGGGCTGGTCCTGATGCCAGGGCGTGCGCTGGCGAGTGCCGGGCTCCTTGACCAACAGGTGGTCATGGTACAGGCGTGCTTCGTAGCTTTGCATCAACTGCGCCGCGACACCGGCGACGCCGGACTCGAAAATCAATCGACGATAGGCGTCGTTCACCTGCCAGTTACAAAAATCCTCGAAGAACCAGCCTGGATCGTCCGGATCACTGGCGACCTGCGCCAGGGGACTGGGATCGCTCAGGTTCTCCTCAATCCCCTGTGCCAGGTCGGCAATTTGTGCCTTGCTGAACAGTCCACGGAGACACACGGCCCCATCGCGCAAATAGTCTTCCAACGCAGCAGGATCGAGCCGACCCTCGCTGGGCACGTCGTCAGCATGGCGCATGGTCAGCTCGTCCTCGAGTGGTGGACCTTCCCCCACAAGAAGAACTCTGGAGTCTCCGACACTTCCCCCTCCCAACCCAGCTCCTCGAGGCGCGCCAAGAGCTCCCGAGGGTGGTAGAAGACCTTCACGATGTCGAATCTCCGACCGTCGCTTAGTTCGCGGGTGACTCTGTGATCCCTGGAACCCGGTGCGTTGCCGACCCTTTTGCCGTCCGACCATTGGTACTCGGCGTGTCGCTGGGTGTCGATGAAGAAGACAGTCCCGCCCGGGCGTACACATCGTCCGACGAGACTCCAGAATTCTTCGAAGCGACTCGGAGGCACATGAGACAGCCAGAAAGAAAAGAAGACTGCGTCATACCTGCGCCCAGGACCCCAGTCGAAGATATCGGCTTGCACGTATTCGACGTTTCGGCTGCCGACACGATCCTGATTCAGAGTCAGGACCTCTGGAGCGCTGTCGACCGCCATAACGGACTCGACGCGTTTCGCTAGCTCGGCAGTCCACCAGCCAGTTCCGGGTGCGAACTCCAAGACCGATTCGCCCCACTCAACGCGATCGAGTTCGGCGAGCAGCATGTCGATCTCCGCGACCCACCGTTTCGAGTGATCCGGACCCTGATCGTATCCCCCTCGACGAAGAAACCAGTCGTCGTATTCAGGGGCCCTGGCTCGGTAGTACGCTACCTGCTCCGAGATTAGTTCATCGTCGTCCGTCGTCACGTTCCGCCCGGTCGCATCCATACATGTCTAACCATCAACCTACGTTGCCCAAGGTATTCAGACTCCAGAGCCCGTAGGGGTTCGCCGGAGATGGCGAGAACGATTCCAAACAACATGGCGGTAGCGTATCGCTGAGCGGATGTTGGAATACACACCTCAACCTCCTGCCTTCGGGTCTAGGCGTTGGAAGCGGCACGCCGAGTCTTCAATTGACCCGCGAATGGACCCGACCGCTAGCTCAACGTCGACGCCCCGATATCCGTGTCGCAAGCACCTACACTCCGTCGTCTTTAGCGCCTAGTTACTTCTCAGGTCACACTCTGCCCGCCTCCAGGAATGTCCGATAACGGACAAGGGACTCACGACGCGGAGGTGACGGTGACAGGCGTCACCGGAGTGGCCGCGCAGCGGCCGAGCCGTTGCTTAGGGTACGTCGCATCAGCCTGCTCGCGAAAAGCGTCCTAGGCGAGAGCTTGAGTCCGGCGTTATGCGGAATCGCCGCCCTACCCGATTGTCAAACACTGGCTTTCCTAACGTCTCGCGATTCTGATGCACCAGGGCACGCCCGCCTCTGAGGCAGCTGGATGAGTCGCTTGTGATCAGGCGCGCTACCGGGGCCACCGGAGGACAGACCGATCGAGGGGCCTCCACTGGTCCAATCGGGATCGTTCGCGCCTGTACCGACCGCCGAGCCAAGCGACCTCTCGAACGTGATTCGCTAGCTTCACTGGTGAAGGAGGTACATTCAGAGGGCCTCGACGACGAGCGCCCTCCCCGCCGAAACGCAGCCCGCGGGACCCCTTCAGTCCAAAATCGCGCGGCTCCAATCGGGAGGGCGCGAGTCGAATGCATCCGGAGGAACAGTGGCGCGACGCACCAACTACGGCTTCGAGAAGAAGCAGCGGGAGCTAAGGAAGCAGAAGAAGAATCAGGAGAAGGCCGAACGCCGCCGCCGCGAAGGGGCAGCTAGCTCAGCACCCGAGAGCGGCGAAGTCGCAGACAAGACCCCGCCCGAGTCGGAACCGCTCGATCGCGGCTGACGAAGAGCCCGCCCTCGACCGGAAGCTCGGCACACGCATCGATGCGCTGTGCGAGGAGGGTCGTGTGTTCTGGCACCGCTTCGACGCGGAGGTCCGCCAAGACGACTGGCACCCGTTCGTGGCCGCCGACTACGACGCTGTCCGGGCCACGCTCGTTTCTCTTCGCAGACCGGGTCTCCGGTTCCTCGAGTGGGGATCGGCCACGGGCGTCATCACGATCATGGCGGACTTGCTCGGCTTCGATTCCTGCGGTATCGAGCTCGACTCGTCTCTCGTCGACGTGGGGCGGGAGCTCGCCTCGCGATGGCGTTCGAACGCGCGGTTCGCCGCGGGGAGCTTCGTTCCGATGGGATGGGAATGGAGGCTCTCCGGCGGGGATGGTCGCCACGGAACTATCGGCCGAGGGCCGTCGGGCTACTTGGAGCTAGGGCGTGCGCTACACGACTTCGACGTCGTCTACGCCTTCCCGTGGATGGGGGAGGAGCCGATGATGCTCGACCTCATGCTCTGCCACGGCCGCGAAGACGCTCGCTTGTTGCTACACACGACCCAGAACGGAACGAGGATGTACCAGGGCGGCCGGGTCGTGTAGCCCGCGATGTCCGCGACCACACCGCAGCGAGTCGGCGGAAGCCTGTCAGGCGAGTAAGCCCCGACGCAGATCAAAGGCCGGCAGCAGAAGGGGCCTGTTCGGGCCGCGAAAATAGCGGCGCTATCTAACGCCTCGCGATTCTGCTGCACGGCCGCTATCACAAATGTCGCCCAACGGACAACTTCACGAACCCTATCGCCGATCGGGCCGGCCGGCCACAATCGCGACGTTTCGCGAAAGAGGGGCTATCACGAACTCTGTCGCGAATGGGGATTGTTGTCGTGGTATCGTGCCACGACCCCTACTTCTTGTCCTCAAAGAGCCGGTCGATCGGACTCTTGACCTTCCGGAGATTACGCTGGGCCATGTGGGTGTAGATGACGGTCGTGGGGATCTTCTCGTGTCCAAGTAGTTCCTGGATGCTCTTCAGGTCCGTTCCACCCTCCAGGAGGTGGGTCGCAAAGCTGTGTCGCAACATTTGCGGTGTGACCCGCTTCTGAATGCCGGCTCTCTTCCCGGCCCGCGAAACCTGCCTTTGGATGCTTCTGGTGGTGATGTGTCGGTCCGGTCTGTGGCCGCCAGGGAAGAGCCAATGCACGGGTCGATCCACGCGGCGTACTCCCTCAAGACCGCGAGTACCACGGACGACAGGATGGCATAACGGTCTTTGCCCCCCTTCCCCTGTCGCACATGGATCTGTCCTCGCTGAGAATCGACGTCCTCCACCTGCAGCCGTGCGGCTTCACCGACCCGCAGCCCCGCGGAGTACAGAATGAACGCGATCGCCCGGTGCTTCGGAGATCCGAGCTCATCCAGAAACCGACGCACCTCGGGCTCGCTGAGAATCTTGGGCAGTCGTTTCTCGCGTTTTGGCCGCGGGATGTCGGCCACCGGGGCGGGCGCATTCAGGACATGCCTGTGCAGGAACCCGAGGGCACTCAGCGCCTGGTTGGCATAGCTGTGCGACAATCCCGACCGGAGCATATCCAGCATCCAGGAGCGGACCTCCCCGTCCTTGGCCACAGGATCCGTACGCGGTCTCCCGGCATAGAACCGTCTCACGTGGGCAGAGTAAGGCGACCGTGTCTGTCGCACGCATCCACGCAGCACCAGCTCGTCGTCCAGCCGCTGCAACAGCTCCCACAACCAGTCAGGCAGCGTCGCTCGGGTCTTCGCATGCATCGTACCCCACGCTAGCCACCCCCCGGGGGCCCGCGAATACCCAGATCAGCCACCAGCCCCGATCGTGAGCCAATTGGTAGGGAAACACCTACCCGCCAAGTCCCTCAAACAAGGAAACCTGGTACCGGGACCGACGTGTGGGTTCTGCTCAGAGCGCGCAGGCATAACCCGCGAACAGGCGACGAAGACGGGAAACGGAGTCCGGCGAAGCCGGCCTCCGGGCGAGCGCAGCGAGCGGATTCCCGCGCAGGAGCCTCAGCCCCCCGGGAACCCAGACCCAAGCGCCCACCGCCAGCACCCCCGGAACAACCCGCTTCAGCCGGAGCGCGGCGAGTAGAGCCCGCGCGGCGGTCCCCCCTGCCCGGCGGTCCCTTTACTCCGCAGCCGCTAACTCAACCTCAATAGTCTCCGGATCCCCCATGGGCTGCCAAATCTGCATCGCCGGGAACGTGGTCAAGAACCACCGCACGGCCCCCAAGTACAGCCCCAGGAACATGCACCCAATCAGCGGCTGCCAGATCGTGAAGATCGGATCACCCTCGTGCCACAGCGAAGGAGCCATCATGCCGTAGCGTTCCAACCAGAGTCCGATCACGATCACCGAAGTGAAGAAGGCCAACAACTTCGGCTTCATCTTGGGCTTCCGCCCCAGCAGCCCTGCGAACGGGATCACGAAGCACATCACGATCACGAGCAGCGAGTAGGGCCCCCAAGACTCTGGGTCCGAGCGACGCACCATCCACGCCTGCTCCCACGGTAGCTTGCCGTACCAGATCACGAGGTACTGACCGAAGAACAGGTAGGTCCAGAACACGCTAAAGGCGAAGGCCAGCTTGCCGATGTCGTGCCTCTGCTGCAGCCCAATGTGGTTCTTGAATTCCTTGTCCTGCGTGCGCAGGTACAGGCTCCACAGCGCGGTGGACGCGATTCCGCCCCAGAACGCGCCCATGAAGAACCACGGACCGATCATCGTGCTGTACCAGTGCGGTTCGAGCGTCATCACCCAGTCGTACACGATGATGCTCATGACGAGCGCGTATACGATGACGAACGCCGGAGCGATCGTGGTCATGCGCTTGTAGCTGTTGACCTCCTCCTGCTCCTGACCCATCCAGCCCTGGGTGAGGCGCTCGCGCCACGCCTCCCGTGCTGGGTCACCCCCGTCGGCGCCCCTCGTGAGCCCCATGTCCGGGCGCACGGCGTGGTACACGAAGTACAGCGCCATGCCGAAGAGCAGAAGTACGGCCACGAGATTCCGGGCCACCAGGAACGGTATATTCAGGTAAGCCGCCTTCTCTTGGACGATCGCATCGGTCGCCATCATCTCGATCCACGGGAAGTAGTCCTCCCGGAGAAAGAGCAGCATCGGCAGCAGCAATACGAACGAAATCGGCAGGAACGCCGCGAACGACTGGCTGACGCGGCGCATCGACCAGTTCCACTTGGCCTTGGTGATCCACGTCACAAAAGCGAAAAGCACGCCTCCGATCGAAATGCTCGTGAAATACAGCCAGTTCGAGACGTAGCTGATCCACGCAGAGTCGGGGTCCTGCCTGAGCCGAATCACGAACGCCGCGAGACCGACGAAGAAGAGGGCCCCGATCAATGTCGAAGCATTCCTCGAACGCGGCAGGTAACGAACCGGGACTTCGGAGGGGATGTCGATGTTGGCCATCTACTCGTCACCCCCGGCAGGCGTGTTACCCGCCTGTCGTTGCAGCTGCCTGACGTAGTTCACGACACTCCAGCGGTCGAAATGCGTGATGCGGCTGCCGTACTCGGGCATGAGCCCGCGCCCGACACGCATTATCGCGTAGAGGTACTGGTCGCTATACGCAGCAACGGTCTCCCCGGAAACGTTGTAGGCCGGAAGCAATGGATGCTTATCCGCGATGTAGGCGTTGGCGCCGACCCCATCGGGGCCGTGGCATACCACGCAGAACCGCATGTAGATCTCTTCACCACGCGCCATCGACACCGCGTCATTGGGATCCATCGGGTTCACGAGCCCCTGAATCACCTCGTTGCCTACGCCGGGCGTACCCAGATCGAGTTGAGTGAACCGCGGCACGTCAACGCCTTCCGGCTGGCCGAGGTTGACCTCGCCTGGCGCGGCTGGGTAGTTGCCCGACGCGAATGCCACCGAGTTCTCGGGCGCTCCTCGCGGGTTCTCGTACGGATCGAACGAGCGCTGATTCCGCATGCTGCGCCCGAAGACCAGGACCGCGACATCATCGAGTGGCTTACAGCCTCCCAGCGTGATGAGCGCGAGCGCCGCAACGAGCGGGCGAGCGAACCGGAACCTAAACATTGGCCCCTCCTTCTCCCTCACGGAGCTCGATAGGCTCCTGCCCGTTCAGGATATTTCTCGCTTCGTCGAGGCGACCGCCCTCGGCCTGCACGTACACGCCATAGCGCCCGGCCGTGAACTCGGGATCGTAGACCACGGCTGGTCGCAGGTCGGGCAGGCGACTGAGAATGAACAGGCCGATCAAGGTCGCAAGAGCGCCGAAGAGAATGGTCAACTCGAACGCGATGATGATGTAGGCCGGAATCGAGACGATGGGTTTGCCGCCAACCACCAGGGGCCAGTCCACCGACGTCCAGGTGGTGAACGCGAACCCTGTCGCTGTACCCGTGAGCCCCCCCACGAGCGTCCATACCCGAACCGGGCTCTGGTCGTAGCCGAGCGCATGCTCAATGTGATGATCGGGGTAGGGTGAATACGCCTTCACCCCTTTGAAGCCGGCCTTCTTGAGCTGCTCGATCGCGTCGACCGTCGAGTCGAGGTACTCGTACGAAGCGAGAAGCCCTCCACTTTGACTCATGAGTGGGCCTCCTTCTGCTTACGCATCGGCGGCGGCAGCACTTCCTTGAGCTCTTGGATCGCGATGGGCGGCAGGAGCCTGGTGAAGAGCAGAAACCAGAAGCTGAACCAACAGAAACTACCGAGCAGGATCCCCATCTCTGTGAGCGAGGGACGGTAGATGCCCCAGGCGAACGGCTCGTACTCGTGGTGAAGCGACGTGACCACGATGACGTATCGCTCGAACCACATGCCGATGTTCACGAAAATCGAGATCACGAACAGCGCGGGAATCGAGTACCGCACGCGTTTGAACCACAGCATGATCGGCACGAACATGTTGCAGGTGAGCATGATCCAGGTCGCCCACCAATAGGTGCCGAAGAGTCGGTTCCAGAAGGCGGTGCGCTCGATTTCCTCACCGCTGTACCAGGCCATGAAGAACTCGGACATATAAGCGTACCCCACGATCATCGACGTCAGCAGGCAGAGCTTGGCCATGGCGTCGAAGTGCTTCGTGGTGAGGTAGGCCTCGAGCCCGAAGACCTTCCGGATCGGCACCACCAGCGTGATCACCATCGCCACGCCGGAGTAAATGGCTCCAGCGACGAAGTAAGGCGCGAAGATCGTCGTGTGCCAGCCCGGTACGATCGACACCGCGAAGTCCCACGAAACGACCGAGTGAACCGAGAGCACCAGCGGTGTGGCAAGCGCGGCGAGGAAGATGTACGCCTTGCCGAAGTGGTGCCATTGCTGGTCGGTGCCGCGCCAGCCCATCGAGATCACCTGGTAGAGCTTCTTTCTCAGCCCCGTGGCCCGGTCTCTCGCAGCCGCGATGTCCGGGATCGTGCCTAGGTAGAAGAACGTCGCGGACACCGTGAAATACGTCGTGATCGCGAACACATCCCACACCAGCGGCGACTTGAAGTTTGGCCACAGGAATCGGGAGTTCGGATACGGGATCAGCCAGTAGGCGTGCCAGAGGCGGCCGACGTGGATGAGCGGGAAGAGCCCCGCGGTCATCACTGCGAAGACCGTCATGGCCTCGGCGGCCCGATAGATCGCCTGCCGCCACGGTGCCCGGAACAGGAACAAAATCGCCGAGATCAGCGTGCCCGAGTGCGCGATACCGACCCAGAAGACGAACGTCGTGATGTAGACGCCCCACCCTACGGGCGCGTTCAGGCCAGTGACTCCGATGCCTCGATAGAGCTGCCAGCCCCAGGACGTGAAGAAGACGACGAGTCCCAGCGACGCCAGCGAGAACAGTGCCCACCAACCCTTTCCTGGCGTGGCAAGCACTTTCAGGACGTCGCGGTTTACGTCGTCGAGCCTGGTGACGTCGGGGTGGGCCAGCGCTCCCCGCACGATCGGATCCTTGGTCGCGTTGGACACTAGTCGTGCCCTCCCGACGCGATCTCGTGGAACGTCACCTTCCTCAGATAGTGTACCGCTGGCTGCGTATTGAGGAGTTCGTCGAGAACCCGATACGTGCGCTCGCTCGAAACCACCTGCGACACGCGCGAGTTCTCGTCACGGATATTGCCGAAGACGATCGCCTCCGCGGGGCAACTCTGCTCACACGCCGGTACGATCTCGCCGTCGTTGATGGCGCGGCCGTCCTCCAACGCCGCGCGGTTCTCGACATCCCGAATGCGTTGCATGCAGAAGCTGCACTTCTCCATGATGCCGTTGGTACGAATCGTGACGTCCGGGTTCCACTGCCAGTTCATGGGCTCCGGTACGTTTTCGTCCATGTACCGATACCAGTTGAACACCCGCACCTTGTAGGGGCAGTTGTTCGCACAGTACCGCGTTCCCACGCAACGGTTGTAGATCTGCGCGTTCACGCCTTCGGGTGTGTGGTACGTGGCGAACACGGGGCAGACCGGCTCGCACGGCGCGTTGGCGCAGTGCTGGCAGATCATGGGCAACATGCGCACGTCCAGGTCGCCCGCCTGCGTCGCATCCATGTGCTCGATGTAACGCTCGATGCGCACCCAGTTCATGTCGCGGCCCATCATGACCTGTTCCTCACCGACCCACGGCACGTTGTTCTCAGCTTGGCACGCGGTCACGCACGCGCTGCAGCCCGTACACTTGTCGAGGTCGATTGCCATCGCCCAGCGCGGAAGATCGTGCGACTCCGCGTATGGACCGTGCCTGGAGCCCTCGAGGGGGAACGCCGTAGCCGCGCCACCCTCGGAAGGCACGGGCACGAACCCACCGACACCCTGCAGCTCCTGAAACTCGGCGTGGCCCTCGTCGTGCTCGGCTTCTTCCACGTGTCCCAGGTCGGCGAGCGCCACCGCCGGCGCGATCGGACGGTCGTGTTGATCGCTCGACCCTTCGATGGTCGCGATGCGCCGGCGTTCACCGGTGGGGGTCACCGTGACCGACGTCGCGAGCGTGAGCATCGCACCAGACGGCTGCTCGGACTCGGACGGTAACAATGCCAGGGCGTTCACACCGCTCCCGTTGGCCCACCGGCCCATGTTGGTGTGCCCACCACCCATGGCGAGCGCGACCGCGTCTTCACGGATGCCGGGATAGATCCAGACCGGGACCTCTACCTCTCCGTGCGGGGACGTCACCCTGACGATGTCACCCTCACGGATGCCGCGCTCCTCCGCGGTGGTTCCGTTCATTTCCAGCCACGAATGCCACGTAATCTTCGAGACCGGATCCGGCAACTCCTGCAGCCACGGGCTGTTCGAGAACTCACCGCCACCGAACCTCGGCGACGGGTGCACCAGCAGCGTCAGATCCCCACCGAGATCGAGCGCCGGAGCGTCGAACGAGAGCGCGACTTCCGGTGCCTGCAGCTGCGACGGCGCGGCGGTCGTGCCCATGTCGTGCTCGACCGCACCGGTGCGCAACGCCAGGCGCCAGGAGGTCTCGAAGTCACCCACGGAGTCGTCGTGCATCTCCATGTGGCCATTGCGCATGAAGTCGTAGAACGTCGTCGCGCCGAAGTCGTTGCCCAGATGCACCGACGTAGCGAGCAGCACGTCTCCGGCTGACTTGGAGTCGAAGTGCGGAACCGGTTGCATGACCGGCTGCTGCAGCGCCACGACGTCGGAGCGAGGCATCGAGTCGCCCCACGCCTCGAGGAAATGACGGTCGGGCAGGATCAGGTCGGCCAGAGCGGCGGTCTCGTCCATCGCCGAGGCGAAGGAGACTTTGAAGGCTGCTTGACTGAAGGCCTCCACGAAACCGGACGCAGCAGGCATCGAGTACGCGGGGTTCGCGCCGTGCACGATCGCGACGCCAACCTGGCCGGCGGCCATCGCGCTCACCGCGGACTCCATGTCCGCGTACGCACCGGCCGCGGCGCTCACGGCTGCGTCGTAGTGCACGGTACGACCGACGTTGCCTGCCACATGATTGAGGATCATGACCGCGATGTTCGCGGCGGTCGCGTTCCGGTGGTGGCCACCCACGCCCGGACCCATGGCGAGCGTCGGGCTCTCGGAAGCGAAGCGCTCCGCGAGCTCACGGATCGAATCCTCGCTGACCCCGGCGGCCTGGGCCGCCACGGCCGGGCTGTACGCACGCAGCACGTCGGCGTAGGGGCCTGCCGCTCCGGCATCATCCGCGATCACAGCAGCCATGCCCAGCGCGACCGCAGCCTCGGAGCCTGGTCGGATCGGGTACCACTCGTCCGCGTTCAGACCCGTGGTCGAGAGTCGCGGCCCGAGGTACACGAAGCGCCCCTTGGAGCCCGCGGCGTCCACCGCGCTCATCTGCGCGAGGCCCTTATTATGGGCCACCGGTGAGGAACCGGTCTCGATGAAGTCGTTGCCGAACGACAGTAGCAGCCGTGCGTTCGCGATGTCGTAGCTGGGTAGTCCGGTCGCACCGTACGTGATGCGGGCCGCCTCTCGCAGCGGAGCGTCGGACACCGCGTCGTACTCGATGCGCGTGCCGTTCACCGCCGCGACGAACTCATCGACCAGATTGCTCATCGAGGGCCCCATGCGGCCGCCGATGAACATCACGTTGCCAGTCGCCGTGATTTGTGCGGCGAGCAACTGTTCCGCCTCGTCCCAGGTACCCTGCCGCAGGCGATCACCCTCGCGGATCATCGGCCCGTGGAAGCGGTCCGGGTTGTAGAGATGCTGCAGCGTGGCGTGGCCCTTGGAGCAGAGACCACCTCGAGAGACCGGGTGGTTGGGGTTGCCCTCCACCTTGACCGCACGGCCCTCGCGCGTACGCACCCACATGCCGCACTGCGCGGAGCATCCGCCACAAACCGTCGTATACCAGGTCGCGACGCCGGGTGTGATCTCTTCGGGAGCCACTACGTAAGGGAGGAGCCGCTCGGGTTCCGAGCAGCCGGTCAGCGTCGCGCTCGCGCCCGTTACGCCGAGTACCTTGAGGAAGTCGCGGCGTTTGATTCCGTCAGTCATAGTTATGGGCTCGGCCTAGTAGTGGCAGACGGCACAGTCTGTGGACGCCTGCTGCTCGCCGTTTTCATCCGGCCGCCGATGGCATTCCACGCACCACCCCATGTTGTCACCACCCCAGACCGGATCCTGTCCGAAGAACAATTCTTTGGCCGGAGTCCACCACTCGTCAGGCTTGGTCAACACTTCCATCTCCTGAATCTCACCGTGGCACTCCTGGCACTCGAGGCCCGCATTGACATGGCGCATGTGCGGGAAGTGCGCGTGGTCCGAGATCTTGTAGATCCTCACCCAGGGGATCGGCTCGTCGCGCTCTAGGTACCCCTGGATCTTGGCGACCTCTTCCGGATGGTTCGTGCCAGGAATCGCTACATGGCATCCCCAGCAGCTCGCGACGGACGGGATGCCCGCGTCGACCGAGCGCTCCGCCGAAAAGTGGCAGAACTGGCAGTCCATGTTGTTCTGCCCTGGCTCGCTGCCGGCATGCTGATTGTGGGGGAACGCGATGGGCTGTCCGGTCTCGACCGCACCCTCGGCTCCCTCTCCGCCCTCGCCACCTCCACCCTGGACGAACGCGAGACCGGCAAGCGCGAAAACGCCGGCCAGCCCGCCGATGAGCCAATGCTTTTTCATTCGGAGCCTTGTGCCTGAAGGCAAGCACAGCGCCCCTGGGACGAGAGGCGCCGAAGGGCTCTTTTACGATCCGCCGACGGTTTGTGACAAATCGGAACAAGCCCTGAATGCGGCCAAAAGCTACCGGAAGGCTCGGGGTAGGGTCAAGACGGTCGAAACCCCCTTGAAAAACCTTTTTAGAGACCTTTTTCTCCGCGTGGGTGTTATACTTTCTCCACTTCGGCAGGCCTGGTTTCCGAGGCGGTCGAACACCCCCGATGCGGACTCTCTCTGGGCCCGCGACAACGCGGGTCGGCGGACCGTTTCCGGCCCTGTACTCGGTACGACGCTACGTGACTTCGATGCCTGAAACGACAGCGCCCCCACCATCGAGGGCGACGCAACCCTCTCTGGAGCTTCTGGACGACCTCGTGTACGAAGTCGAGACAGTCTTCCACGGGAAAAGGGAGGTCGTCCGGCTCGCACTCGCCTGCGTATTGGCGCGTGGACACGTGCTGTTCGAGGACGTCCCCGGTGTGGGCAAGACGACGCTAGCGCACGCGCTCGCTAAGACACTGGGAGCAGGCTTCCGTCGCATCCAGTTCACCGCCGATCTGCTGCCCTCCGATGTGCTCGGCGTTTCCGTGTATAACCCCAAGACGCTCGAGTTCGAGACCCGCCGGGGCCCCCTGTTCACCAACGTGGTGCTCGCGGACGAGATCAACCGCGCGCCCCCGCGAACGCAGAGCGGACTGCTCGAGGCGATGCAAGAGGGCAGTGTCACTATCGACGGCGAAACCCACGAGCTGCCGAAGCCGTTCGTGGTCATGGCGACGCAAAACCCGCTCGAGCATCATGGCACCTATCCACTGCCCGAGAGTCAGCTCGACCGGTTCCTGATGCGCATCACGATCGGCTATCCGGCTCCCGAGGCCGAGCGGCGCATCCTGACCGAGTCTGCGGTGATCGAGCCGGTCATGGATCGCCTGCAAACGGTCCTCTCCACGGCGCAGGTGCTCGCGCTGCAAGAGCGTGTGGAGGAAGTCGACGTCGACGAGGCCATCCTCGACTATCTGATGGCGATCGTGGAGAAAACACGCACCTCGCCCCAGCTCCGCATGGGCGTGAGCCCGCGTGGCAACATCCAGCTTTCCCGTGCGGCCCGGGCCTACGCGCTCACCCAGGGCCGCACCTACCTCGTTCCGGACGACGTCCGTGAGCTCGTCGTGCCGTGCCTCGCTCACCGAATTCTCCCCACGGGCACCACCGGCTCCACTCTGGACGCGCACGAGCAAGCAACCCGGATACTGGAGGGGATTCTCGATGAGGTAGAGGCGCCGGTGTGATTCCCGCGCTACTCGCTAACATCAAGCGGGCGTGGCGGAAGCTCCGGGGCTGGCGCCGCATCAGCTTCACGTCCGGCGGGCTCGTCTTCTCGATCGGAGCGCTCGCGGTCGGCTTCGCGGCGATGAACACGGGCAACAACCTGCTCTACCTGCTGCTCGGTTCCATGCTGGGCTTCATCACTGTGAGTGGCTGGCTCTCTGAGCAGGCCATCTGGAAGCTGAGCATCGAACGACACCTTCCGCGGGCGGTCACCGTGGGGCAACCGATGCGACTGGGCTACCACGTGCGCAACCTCAAGAGGTGGCTACCGAGCCTCACGGTGGAGATCTTCGAGGAGGGCCTGCCGCAAAGCGCATTCCTGGCGCACGTCCCGGCAGGCGGCACCGCGGAGGCCCGTTCTACGAACCGTTTCGTGCGCCGTGGAATCTACCCGCTGTCGACCGTGACGCTCTCGACGGCGTTCCCCTTCGGCATGTTCCTGAAGCAACGGGACATCGAGATCGCCGGCGAAGTCGTCGTGTGGCCGCGCTGTGACCGGCCCGTGCGCACACCGTCACCCGGCGGCGGGCGTATACCTCGGCTCGGCGTTTCGGCGCGTGGCGCCGCGGGCACCACGGGCGAGTACCGAAGCCTGAGAGCTTACCGCCCGGGCGACGACCCCCGCGACATCCATTGGCGTTCGTCCGCTCGGCTGCGCGAGCCCGTCATTCGCGAGTACGAGCGCGACGGCGCAGAGACGTGCTGGATGTGCCTCGATACGCGAGCAGAGCCGACAGACGCCTCGGAAGTAGCGGTCGAGGTCGCTGCTTCGCTGGCGGCACGCGCCATCGCCGAAGGTAGGCCGGTGGCGCTCGCAGCTGGAGATGTGGTGATCGAGCCCGGCGAGGGGCCCGGTCAACTCGAGCGCATCCTCGATGTTCTGGCTCGCGTCGACTTCCTACCGACGAACCCGGCGCCTTCCCCTCCCGTGGATCCGGCGTCGTGCGTGCTCGTCTGTGTCGAGGGCGGCAGCGGCTTCGGCGATGTGTTGGCCGTGGGTGGGGACGCGCAGTTGGACCCAGAGGAGGCCGCGTGAGTCTGAGGTTGCTGCACAGACGGCTCGCCGTTTCCATGGGTCTCACCGGTTTGCTCGCGTTCGCGGGCGGAGCAGGCTTCGAGCCGATCTCCGCTACGCTGGCAGCGACAGCGCTCGTGACCGCTTTGTTCTGGCACCCGCCTCGCGATCTGTCCGAGCGCATGGAGAAGGTCTTCTTGCCTCTCGCTGCCCTGCTGCTGGCGCGTGCGCTGATCGTTTTCGTCGTCGACGGCGATGTGGTGATCCCGGTCGTCGATCTGCTGCTGCTGTTGATGGCGGCGGAAGCCCTGCGCTCACTAGACGCTCCCAACGATGTGCGGCTCTACGCGCTCTCTTTCGCGCTGATCCTGGCGTCCACCGCATATCGCCCTGGTATCGTGTTCCTGATGGCCTTTGTCGCCTACATCGGTCTCTCGACGCTCGCGCTCATGGTCGGACACCTGCGCCGGGAGGCTGAATCCCACAAGGTCCGGGACCTTCCGCTCGGCAGAGGGCTCGTTGCTACTACGGGGGCCCTAGCCGGCGTAATCCTGATGGTGGCGCTCGCAGTCTTCGTCACATTCCCGCGCGTGTCTCAAGGGTGGGCGGGACGAGGCGAGACCCTGGCTACGTCGATCTCGGGATTCAGTGATCAGATCTCCCTCGGACAGTTCGGCTCCACGATCCTAGGCAACCCGGAGATCGTGCTTCGTGTCGAGTTCCCGGAGGGACCGCCTGAGGACATCGCCTCGCTACACTGGCGCGGTCGCTCCTACGACCGCTTCGACGGCATCCGTTGGAGCCGCTCGCGAAGTCACCCGCCGTCGGCGCGGCCGCGCTTCTACAGGGATCGGTGGAGAAGCGGCGTAATCGAACAGAAGATCTTCGCCGCTCCGCTCGACGTGCGTGTGCTCTTTGCGCTTCACCCTACCATCGAGATCGAGGCGGAAAACGGGATCCAGCCTCTCTTCGACAATGCTGGCGACCACCTTTACTGGGGTAGCGGAGCGCCTTCGTATACCGCGTACTCCCGATCTCAACCGCCGGGGCCTGACTCCCTCCGCTCCGCCCAGGGTTACACACCCCGCCCCCGTCACTTCGCGCAGCTGTCGAACGATCTCGATCCACGCATCGCGGCGCTCGCGGACTCCTTGACCACCGGACTCGACAACCCCTACGACCGCGTGGTCGCGATCCAGCGGTATCTGCAAAGCTTCGAGTACACACGGGACCTGCCCGCCACGGCACGCGAGACCACGCTCGAGCACTTCCTCTTCGAGCGTCAAGCCGGCCACTGCGAGTACTTCAGCACCGCGCTGGCGGTCATGCTGCGTACGATCGGCATCCAGACGCGAAACGTGAATGGCTTCCTGGGCGGGCAGTGGAGCGCGTTCGGCGACTATCTGGTCGTGACGCAGAACGAGGCGCACTCCTGGGTCGAGGTCTGGTTCCCCGGATACGGCTGGGTGACGATCGACCCCACGCCCGCCGGCGCTGCATCATCGTCGCAGCTCACTTCCTGGTTCTGGCCGGGACACGTCTTCTTCGACGGCCTCCAGCACCGGTGGAGCAAGTGGGTACTCAACTACAACGCCGACGATCAGATAGGCCTGTTCGACCGCTGGTCGGGGCTTTGGGGAAACCGGACGAATGAATCCGGCGGCGGCGCGAGCGACGTAGCTCGGCGAAATCCCTTTGGGGTAGCGCTGCTTCTGCTCCTGCTCGGCGGGGGCCTATACTGGGCGCGCCGTGGCGGCCGCGAGATAACGCCCGCCACGCGCGCCTACCTTCAGTTGCGGGAAGCGTGCGCGCGCGCGGAACTGGGCGTCACGCCCGGGCTGACGCCACTGGCACTGGTGGCCCGAGTCCGCGAGCGGCGCACGACCGCGGGACGAGCCGCGGAACGCGTAGTCGACCTTTATCTGCACGCGCGCTACGGGGGCGAAACTCTTGGTGAGTCCGAACTTCGCGAGATGAGCGAGGCGCTCGGCGTCGCACGCAAGACCCTCCGCGCCAAAGCGTGACCTACCGTCACCACGGCGCGGCGTGTATGGTCCAAGCATGACGCCTGGTCAGCACCCTTCCGCCCCCGGCTCTGTCCCAGGCCTTCATGTCGCGACCATCGCGCACCGAAGGCGGATCTGGGACGCATACCTCGAGTTCGACGACGACCCCCATCGGCCGGATCTGTACCGCGCGCGCCTCAGATTCGACGCCGCTGACGTGAGCGACTTCGTGGGCAAACCCGTAAGGACAACCGTCATCGTCATCGAGCAGAGCTACGAAGAGGCAGTCGCCAAGGCGCGCAGCTTCGACGACCGTCAGCTGCAAGGGCTGCTGCGCTCTGCTCTACCGGACGAGGTGGAATAGCCCCGGCTTCGCGCCATTCCCTAGGCTTCCCGCACCCACCTGAGTAGCTCCGGCAGCGTCGGCCGCTTGCCGGTCATGAGCAGCCCCACCTTGTAGATCCTCCCCGCAAGCCAGGCGACCGCGAATACCGCGCCCGCCATGAGCACGAACGACAGCGCGATCTGCCACACGGGCGCCGCTGAGGCGGCCACTCTCGGCCACATCAGAATCGGTGAGAAGAACGGGAAGAGCGAGAGGCTGACCGACAGCGTGCTGCTCGGGTCCTCGATTACGGGTATAAGGAACATGGCTGGCGTAATGATCAAGAACATCACGGGGATCTGCGCCTGCTGTGCTTCTTCGTCGCTGTTGCACATCGCGCCCACCGCAGCATACATGCCGGCAAAAATGAAGAAGCCGAAGAGGAAATAACCCACGAAGAGCGTCAGCGCTCCCGGCCCGGGCAGCATGGCGGGCACTTCCTGCAGCGCTGCGAGCTCGGGGCGCGCCGCGACGATCGTGGGCAGCGCGAACACCAGCACCAAGGCGAGCGACACAGCCCACACGAACATCTGCGTGAGCCCGACCGCCCCGACCCCGATGATCTTGCCGAGCATCAGATACGTCGGCCTCATCGCGGACACGATGATCTCCGCGATGCGGCTGGTTTTCTCCTCGAGCGTGGCGCGCATCACAGCCACTGCCCACAGAAGGATGACCATGTAGAGCATCATGGACCCGAGGAATCCGATCAGGAAATCGGCATCGTCGCTGTCCCCTACCTCGTCCAGCACCTCGACGCGCAAATCACCACCTGCGAGTAACGCAGCGGCATCCACCCCGTCGACCTCAAGTGCTGCCTCGAGCACCGACCGGCTGATGAGCGACTGCATCATCAGTCGACGTATCGATGACGGGCGCGACGTGGTGAAGAAGGACGCATTCCCAGTCTCGAGCGTCTGGTCGTCCAACCGTATGAATCCCCCGAAGTCGCCGTCGATCGCTTGCTGGGAGAGCTGTTCCACAGCCGCTTCACTCCAGGGCTCGACGCGCACCGTGTAGCCCGCGTCCTCGAGCCGTGACGCGACACGGTCCGCGAGGCGGTCGGTGGCGTCGGTGACCACCAGATCCCGCTCCGTCGACTCGTTACGAGAATCGAGGTACACCGGTACGAAAAAGAGCGCCCCCATGAGAAGCGGTCCAGCGATCGTCGCCACCAGAAACCACTTCGACCGCACCCTCTGTAGGTACTCCCGCCGAATCACCGCCCCAATCGAGGTCATCGCGGTGCCCATCATGCTTCCCTCACCCAGCGCCACAGCTCCGGCAGACTCGGCTTCTTGCCGGCCATCAGAATCCCGACCTTGTAGATCCTACCGGCCAACCACGCCACCCCGATCACCGTGGCACCCATCAGCACGAACGAGAGGCCGATCTGCCATCCCGGGACGCCCCCTCCGGCCACGCGCGCCCACATCAGAACCGGCGAGAAGAGCGGGAAGAGCGAAAGCCACGTGACGAGAGGCGTGAGCGGCTCCTGAATCGCTTGCAGTACGAACAGGATGGGGATGATGAGAAACATCATGACCGGGAACTGAGCCTGCTGAGCTTCTTCGTCGGTGCTACACATGGCCCCCACGGCCGCGTACAGTCCCGAGTACATGAAGAACCCGAACAGGAAGAGCCCGACGAACAGGATGAGAAGCCACAGACCAGGCAGCACTGCCACAACAGTGTCGAGATTCGCCAATTCTGGTCGCGCGGCGATCAGCATGGGGATGCCGGCGCCCACCGCGAGAGCGCCCATGGACAGCCACACCGCGATCTGGGTGAGGCTCACGGCGCCGACTCCGAGGATCTTGCCCAGCATGAGATGCCAGGGCTTCATGGAGGAAACGATGACTTCCACGATGCGGCTGGTCTTCTCTTCCAGCGTCGCCCGCATCACGGAGACCGCGTAAATCAGAATGACCATGTAGAGGAACATCGTGCCCATGTAGGCGACGAAGAACTGCGGGTCATCTGTGTCAGAGCCCTCGTCGACGAGCATCTCGACTCGGAGTTCGCCGCCCGCGAGCATCGCGCCGGCGTCGAGACCCTGCTGCTCGAGCTGGTACTCGAGCGCAGCACTAGCGATGGCGCTACGCAGTGTCATGCGACGGATCAGAGAGGGACGCTCGTTCGCATACAGGACCGCCTCGCCGGTCTCGAGCGTCAAGTCATCGAGTACGAGAAAGCCGCCGATCTCACCGTCCGAAGCCTGCTGCCGCAGATCCGTGACGACGTCGACCGTCCATGGCTCCTCGGCCACCGTGTAGCCGCTTGCCTCGAAGTCGGACGCCAGTCGCTCGTACAGCACGCCCGAGCCGTCCACGATGAGCAGGTCGCGGTCAGACCGATCACTACGTGCCGCGATGAAGGTGGGAATGACGATCATCGCGATCATGATGATCGGCGCCAAAAGGGTCACCATGATGAACCATTTCGAGCGCACACGTTGCAGATACTCCCGGCGGATGACCGCCCAGACGTTGTGCCACATCAGGTGCCGCTGGCGCCCGCGAGCACTGGCATGCCCGCGTCACCGACGGCGTCCGCGCCCGCGTGTCGAACGAAGATCTCGTGCAGGGTCGGCTCGACCAGGTCGAAGCGCAGGATGCGCGCTTCGGACTGAACACCGCGCGCCAAGATCGCTTGGTGATCGGCTCCGTCCCGCAGAATCAGATGGAGCGCGCCGTTGACTTCTTCCACATGGTCCACCTCGGGGCCGCGAATCCACGTATCTGGGCCTTCGAACTCCACGGCGACGACGCCCTTGCGCTCCGCCGCCTTGAGCTCCTTGAGCTCGGCATCCAAGACCTTCTTCGAGTTCGAGATCAGGCAGACGCGCTCACACAGCTTTTCGGCCTGGTGCATCAGGTGCGTCGAGAAGAGGATCGTCGTGCCCTTGGCATGGTAGTCGCGCACGATTTCCTCGAGCACGTCCTGGTTGATGGGGTCGAGTCCGCTGAACGGCTCGTCCAGGATGAGTAGCTCAGGATCGTGCAAGACCGTGCCTATGAACTGGACCTTCTGCTGCATGCCCTTCGAGAGGTCCTCGGCGCGCTTGTCGGACCATTCGGTCAGGCCGAGGCGCTCCAGCCAAACTCCGGCACGCTTCCGACCTTCCGACCGCCTCACACCTCGGATCTCGGCTAGAAAGGTGAGCAACTCCAAGACCTTCATCTTCTTGTAGAGGCCCCGCTCCTCCGGCAAGTATCCGACCTTGGTGCGCCGGGTAACGTCGGGGTCCGAGCCAAAAAGGCTGACCCGACCCTCGTCCGGGTGCAGGATGCCCATGATCATGCGGATGCTCGTCGTCTTGCCGGACCCGTTCGGGCCCAGAAGTCCGCAGATCGTGCCCCGTGGAACCTCGAAGTCGAAGTCCGAGATCGCGGTGTGCTTTCCGAAGCGCTTGGTCACGCCTTCTAGCTTCACCGCGAATCCGTCGTCGCTCATGCTCACGCTCGTCTGAAGGGAAGGAACAGGGTGGGTACGACGCCCGCGCCGACTCTCTTCAGAGCCGCCGCGCTTTTGCTTAGCTTATGTGGCTATAGAACGAACCCACGAGGAGGCTGAATGGCCATCTATCGTACCCTCTATTATACGGATGTCACGGTCGGCGTCGGTGGGCGGGTAACGATTCCCCAGGGTATGAGAGAAGACTTGGGAATCGATGAGGGGGACTCTCTGACCGTCCGGGTCGAGGAGAATCCACGTGGGGGGCGTCAAATGGTCATCTGGCGGGCTGAGCAACAGCCCGACGACGAGGAGTAGAGCACACTACTCTTCAGCCATCTCCGAGATCGACCCACCGTATCAGGTCTCCCAACGGGCTTCCGCCATCGTGATGCCACCACGGCGGCGGGAAAGGCACCTCAGCAAGCGGTACGACTCGTGACACCCCTGCGTGGCCCAGGCGCAACGCGAGTCCTTTCTCGCGATCTCCGAGTCCCGCGATGCCCACGGTCTGTAGGTGCACGCCCGAACCAGCCAATATGTCGGGGAGCTGCGCGACGTCGGCGAGTGGCACCACCTGGACCATCCGGCCCAAGCACGGTTCGAGCACCGTAAGCCCCGGATCGAAGATCACCGTCCACGAGGCTCCACCGCCATGATGGACCTCCGCCCCTGAGTCCGACGCGGCCAACAACTCGGCAGTCCCCCTGACCTGGTGGAGCGCAGAAGCTTCGGCACCGTCGAGGGCCCCACTGGGTAGTGTGTGTTCCAAGTCGGCGAGGCTCCGTGCGAGCAATCTCGCCAACGCCCTCGGGCTGACTGCCCCGCCCTGCTCGGCGTATACGACGCGAGGCGAAACGCAGCCGCGTTGGTCGAAGATCGCCACCGCATTCGCTAGATCGGCTGCGCATGCCTCGGCCTGAGGCTCACCGAGCGCCTCCACCCCCACGACGGCAACGCTGAAGCGATGATGGTACGCCACGAATCGCTTCGTGACCGGCACTCGGTTCCGAAGCGCAGCGACGCTCTCGTCGCCTCCGTATGCTACGACCGTGTCCGCCCGCTGCAGCGCGACGCCCTCGAGCACCTCGCTGCCGCCGGGCCAATACACCACCGCCAGCGCGGCTGCGAGCTCCGGGTCCCCCTCGCCTAGTGCTGAGGCGAAGAGGACCGGCAGCACGCAATCACCGCGACCGGGCTTGAGCAGCGTGGGCGACTTCAAGAGCAGGCTCCGGATCAGCGCCGATACCCCGACGCCGGGCACGCTACCCGCGATGACCTGAAAGCAAAGCCTTGGACCCACCGCCATCGAGCTTCGACCGTCGCGCTCGACGAATCCATCGAGATACGCGACGTCTCTGAACTCCGAGACGAGTAGCGCCCTCAGCCGGTCCTCGGTCCAGTCCCGTGCCATACCGTCCAGAACCACAGCGGCCATCTCGGGCGACAACCCCGAATCGGCTGGTAGGTGCTCGAGCGCCCGCTTGCGCAGCGCGTCGTGAGGATCGAGCAGGCGCGCGCCGACCGAGCCGAGCACCGCGCACAGATCGCCGGCGCGCCGGTCCAGCAGGCCCACTCGTGCATCAGCCAGCACGTCGAGCAGCTGCGCCAACCAGTCGGGGTCGGAATCGAGGTAGCGCAGCTGCGACGAACCACCCACGAGCGATAGGCTCGACCGCGTAGGAGCGTCGACCCCGTGTGGCAGGGCCCATGCGTCGAAGGCCCCGCTCATCGCGAAGTCTGCGAAGCGGCCATGAGGTCGTCCATCGCCATCGAACAGCCGCGCGGCTCCGCTCCGGTGACCTGACCGGCAAGACGTAGCCGACCGCCGAGGATCGAGCCTACATCCTCGGTGAGCAGGTGACACACCGAGCCGGCGTTCGCCAGATCGAAGAACGCGAGCAGGCCCTCGGTCCCTTCCTCGACCTCGTCCAGCGTCGAAGGGTCGAGCGCCCGCACCCTCAGCCACGGTGGCAACACATGCGCACCACCGTCTGCGGCCCCTTCGCTCAGCACAGGCGTGTAGAGCTGGGACAGCAGCTCCGTCATGCCATACTCGTTCACGATGTGGTCGCGACTGACCTTCGTCTGCGACGAGAGTGACTGGTACAGCTCTGAGCTCGCCACCTCCCGGGAACGGCCTTTGAAGCCGCCGGTTTCCATGATCCTGCTACCGGGGGGAAGCGCGCCCAGCGCATCTTGGTCGAGCGCGTGCACAAACGAAAAGGCGGTTCCAAGCAACAGGACTGCCTCGCCGTCCCTTCTGCAGTCGCGCATCGCACCCTCGAGCCGCTCTCGGTCGATCAAGCCAGTGCCATCGACGACCCAGTGCACCTCGCTCGCGAAAGCCTGGGCTCCTACCTCCACCATGTGCGACAACGAGGATCGTGGCAGCTCCTCCGGCGAAGGGATGAGCGAGATGAAACGGAGCCTTTCCCGGTCGGGCAGCAGGTGCGCTTTGAACGGTGGCAGCAGTGACGCCCGGTACAACGACAGGCGCGGAATGAGGTGCCGGCCAGGCGCAACACCTTCCGTGCCACTGCCACTGGTATGGAACACCGCCTCCACCCCCTGCGCTTCACCCGCCACCAGATCCAGATGCTTGAAGGCGTCTGTAGGTACCAGCGGAACCTCCCGCCACGACCGAACCGTTTGCGGGGTCGCACCGCGTCGCTCGCTGTAGAGCCGATACGTCGAGTTGTGCGCGAACTGGTACTCGAAAACTCTTGATGCAAGGGCCCCGAAATCGGAGTCGCTCCACGGTGAATCGACTCCCTCGGAGAATCGCGCCGTCAGTTCCGTCGCGAGTGCGTCGAAGTCGACGGCAGCTGACCCGGCCTTTATTGGGCTCCTTCCCTGGCTTAGTGTCATGCTGGAAAATGTACGCGTCCCTTCCTCCGCGCACCCGGCGGAGCGCAACAACGACGTGTCACTACGTGTCTTGCATGGCGTCCCCAGGTGCGATCTCGCTCCTGGGGAAAGTTTTGACCGGAGCTACCTGAATGAAGCGAGCGGCGCTGCCAGCCGTTACCACCCTATGCCTCACGCTGTCGGGTGCGTATTCCTTCGCTGCTGCCCAGCAGTCTAGCGAGGACGAGCCCCTCACACTGCAAGCGTACCGGCTGAGCAACGGCACGGAAATCCAACTCGACGGTCGCATCGAGGAGGAGTTCTGGTCGCTCGCGGTCCCCATCTCGGACTTCACGCAACAGGATCCGGTGGAGGGCGGCGAGCCGTCCGAGCGCACCGAGGTCTGGGTCGCCTACGATGATGACAACCTCTACATCGGGGCGATCATCTATGACGATCCGGACGGCATCCTCGCCTTCCAGCGCGAGCGCGACGCCTTTTTGAACACCGACGACAGCTTCCAGTGGATCCTCGATACGTTCCAGGACGGGCGTACCGGCTATTTCTTCGAGATCAACCCAGCGGGGCTCATGGGCGATGGCCTCATGAGCGGTAGTAGCAGCGGCCGAGGCGGCTACAGTGGCTTCGGTGGCTTCGGCGGCAGCAGCAGCAAGGCGTGGGACGGCATCTGGGAGGCCCGAACCGCCATACGCCCTGACGGCTGGTCTGCTGAAATCCGGATCCCGTTCAGGACGCTGAACTTCGACCCCGAGTCGGACACGTGGGGCATCAACTTCCAACGCACCATCCGACGCCGAAACGAGGACATTCTCTGGCGCGGGTGGCGTCGCAACGAGGGGCTCCGCCGACCCGTTTACGCTGGCCAGCTGACGGGCCTCCATGGCATGTCGCAGGGGCTCGGACTCGAAGCTGTGCCGTCCTCGATCGTGGGCTGGCGCGACATACCCACGAATACCACGCCAACGACCTACCCACGCGACATCAGCCTGGACTTGAACTACAGTGTCACGTCCAGCCTACGCGCGTCGTTCTCGGTGAACACCGATTTCGCGGAGGTCGAGAGCGACCAGCGGCGGGTGAACCTGACGCGCTTCCCTACGCGTTTTCCGGAGCGGCGCGACTTCTTCCTGGAGGGATCGGGCGTCTTCTCGTTCGCGCCGCGCAGCGGCGTACAGCCGTTTTTCTCCCGGCAGATCGGGCTCAAGTCGGGCCAGCAGGTCCCGATCGACTACGGCACGCGGGTTACGGGACAGGTCGGCCAGTACGAGGTGGGATTCTACCAGATCGGGACCGGCGAGCAGACCTTCTTCACCGAGGGAGTCGGCAACACGACAGTGCCCACGGAGCGGTTTACGGCCGCCCGCGTGAAGCGGCGCATCTTCGAGCAGTCCTCGATCGGCGCCATCTATACACGACGCGCGACCTCGCCCGACGCATCAGGCTTCATGCCGGAGGCCGGGCACACGGCAGGGGTCGATCTACAGATGGCTTCGCGCCACTTCATGGGCAACAACAACGCCGAGCTCGAGGCGTTCGCGGTCTGGAACTCGAACCCAGACCCCGCCGTAGCCCGCTCGGCCGGCGATCTTTCAGCACGTGGCGCTCGCTTGAACTTTCCCAATGATCGCTGGTCCGGCCATCTGTCCTACCGGGAGTTCGGCAGTGACTACCGACCTACCCTGGGCTTCGTCACGCGAAGGAATTACCGGCGAGTCGAGCCTCAGATCCGATTCTCACCGCGTCCTGAAAGCATCGACTGGATCCGTAGCCTGAGCTTCTCGGCCCAATTCCGGAACCAGAGCCAGTTGGGTACAGGGATCCTGGAAGAGCGGGAGTGGGACTTCACCGTGCTCGGCATCCGCTTCGAGAGCGGAGACAACATCAACTTCAGCGCCAAGCGGACCTACGAGTATCTGGATTTCGGGTACGAGGTGAGCGAGGGCATCGCGATTGAACCCGGCGAATACACTAACTGGGAGTACGCGGCGCGAGGCGGCACTTCGGGTCGGCGACGGGTTTCCGTTTTTGGGGGCATCACCCGGTCGGGGTTTTGGAGCGGTACCCGCACCAATTTCGGAGGCCGCATCACCTTCCGGCCGAACCCGGGGGTCAGCATCGGAACCAACCTGCAGATCAACAAGGTCGATCTTCCGCAAGGGAGCTTCGACGCGAACCTATACGAGGTCGAGACCGACTGGAGTCCAAATCCGTGGGTCAGCATGACCGGACAGGTCCGGTACGACGACCAGACGCAACTCATAGGCCTCTTCGCCCGCCTCCGCTGGATCGTGAAACCGGGCAACGACATCTTTCTGGTCTATACCCACAACTGGCAGAACCTCGGGGGCAATATCCTGGACGACCGCGACCTGATCACCCTGTCGCGCGGCGGGTCGGTGAAGATGAACTACGTGTACCGGTTCTGAGTCAAAGTACCTGAACGCCCTCCCCATCGGGCACCTGTGTTGTCACCCCCCACCCACCGCTCTTCCGTGTCCCCGCACTGCGCGACCCCCGAGCTCTCCGGTGTGCTCACCGTCGCGAATCGTCACTACGCCGTTCACGATCACCAGCGGGATGCCCACGGCGTACTGGTGCGGATTCTCGAAGGTGGCCTGATCCGCCACGATCCCGGGACCGAACGCGACCAAGTCCGCGCACGAAGGTGCGGCGTCTCAGGATCTCACTCCGTGATCGAAACCCATGTGCGCATGATCGGTCCTCATCGGCCCACTGTCGACGCTCATCCGCCGCGCGCCGATGCTCCCCCGCCAGCGGTCCACGGTCATCCGCCGTGCTTCACTCTGCCCGGCTCCAGGCCACCGGCGTGCAGGATCTTCTCCTGGAGCCTGGCCCCCTCCTCTTCCGTGAAGTCAAGCACGTACTTAAGCGACTCGGCCACCTGCTCGTATGTCCCGAGCGGAAAATCGCTCCCCTCGGCGTGTCTTAGCGCCCCCTCGAGAGCATCGAGCTCGCGCTGCGCCTTCTCCGCGGCTCGCCGCAGCCGATTGAGCGACTTGCGTGCCTCTGATTCTGCAGATGTCATCGCGCGCTGGGTGATCGCATGGCCCTACGGTCCTTCGAAGGTGGCAAACTGGACGTCGTTGCAGGGATTGCGCCAGGAGCGGTGAAGGCGACGGGCTGGAACCGCTCAAGCCAAGGGGGTAGTCTGCCCGCATGAACGATCGATTCCAACTCATCGTCATCGGTGCCGGCCCGTGCGGCATCGCCGTAGGCGCTGCGGCGAAGAAGGCCGGCGCATCGTGCGTGCTCTTCGACAAGGGGTGCGTCACGAGCTCGCTCATGAGCTATCCCTACTATATGACTTTCTTCAGCACCGCGGTGATGCTGGAAGTCGGCGACGTCCCGTTCACGATCCCTGACGCGAAGCCGAGCCGTCGCGAGGCGCTCGCGTACTACCGTAGGGTGGTCGAGCGCTGGGAGATGGACGTGCGCCAATACCAAGAGGTCACGTCGGTACGTGGGCGGGAGGGCGACTTCACGCTCGAGACGAGAAAAGCCGACGGCACGGAGGAGACCTACCACGCCGCCTCGGTCGTCGTAGCTACCGGAATTTTCGATGAGCCTAACCTGCTCGGCGTACCAGGAGAGGACCTCGACCGGGTCCACCATTATTACCATGAGCCGTACGCCTACCACGACCAGGACGTTCTGGTCGTTGGAGCGGGCAACTCGGCAGTCGAATCCGCGCTCGAGATGTTCAGGAACAGCGCTCGAGTCACGATGGTGCACTTCCTCGACAAGATCGATCGAGGCGTAAAGCCCTGGGTCGTGCCCGACATCACCAATCGTCTGGAGCGAGGCGAGATCGGCGTGCATTGGAATAGCCGCGTCGTCGAGATTCGTGCTTCGTCGGTCATCCTCCGCGACGAGGCCACCGGCACCGATACGGAGATTCACAACGATTTCGTAGTCGCGATGACCGGGTGGCGGGCGGACCACACTCCTCTGCGGGCGCTCGGCGTTGAAATCGACCCTGAGACGGGCATCCCGACACACGACAAGTGCACGATGCTGACCAACGTTCCTGGTCTCTACATCGCCGGCGTGATTGCAGCAGGCCACAACGCCAACAAGATTTTCATCGAGAACGGCCGCGAGCACGGCGAACTCATCGTATCCGACGTGCTTACAGCGTCGGGCGGCGGCTAGCGCTCAGCTCAGTCCCCCCTCAGCGCGCTCATCGGATCCACCTTTGTGGCGCGGCGCGCCGGCACATACGAGGCTAGAAACACCGCTCCCGCGAGAAGCACGGCCACACCGCCATACGTGGCTCCGGCGACCGCCTCCACCTCGAAGAGCAAGTCAGACAGGCTGCCGGACAACATGAGCGCAGTGAGTAGTCCGACTCCGATGCCCGCCATCGCCATGAGCCCGGCGTTGCGCAGGACGAGCCGTCGCACTTGAACGGGCTGCGTACCCAACGCGACTCGGAGCCCGAACTCTCGTGTCCGACGTCCGACTGTATAGGAAGTCACCCCAAATACGCCGGCGCTGGCCAGCATGAGACCCATGAGTGCAAAGGCCCCGATCACGAGGCTGTTGAACTTGGCCCTACCCCCTGAGGAGGCAGACCAATGGTTGGGAGTCCCTACCGATCGATAGTGCCCGGGACGTGACGTCAGTAGGGGTAACCCAGAAGCCTCACCGTCCCGGGTTTCCAATCCGGCAACTCAGCCCAGGCGTCTCGATTTGGCATGATGATCAGCGGCAGACTCTTGGCGTCCATCACCTCGTCCTCCGCGATGATCTCGTTCCAATAGAGCAGCAACGCCGTCAGCTGGTAGACCTCATCGGCGCTGAGCGTTCCTTCTCTATTGAGAGGCATGGCGCGATTGATGTAATCCCATACCGCCGTCGCGTACGGCGCGCGGATCGGGAGTATACGCCCCAGGTCCCAGGGGTGTGTATCCGCCGGGCGCTCGCGCTTGACCAATCTGGGGGCGCGCCCCTCGGTGCCATCCCTCCCGTGGCATCGCGCGCATCTCAATCGATAGACACGCGCGCCTCCCGTGGCGATTCCCTGTCCCGGAGGCAGTTCTTCTCCTGTGGGACTGATGGAGATATCCCAAACGCGGACTTCATCTGCGCCCGGGGTCCTTCCCAGCCCAAACGTGGGCGACTGCGCTAGCGCGGCCGCCGGCCCGAGGAGGATCAGGACCGGGAGAAGCTTAAGCGAGCCCATTT
>DQPL01000047.1 GCA_015664885.1 Gemmatimonadota bacterium | reverse complement strand
GCGACGCCAGTGAGCGACCGGCTCCCCGCCGCCTACGATGTCGCCCCTGACGGCGAGCGCGCCGTCGTTACCGGCGTCCGCTTCTAGGTTGGCGAGTTGAGCGGACTCGTCCTCGTCGAGGACTTCGTGGGGGATCTTTGAGAAAGGCTCGGCGAGGGAAACTGATGTGGTCCCCTAGAAAACGAAGGCGATGGCGCGAAAAACCCACTGGATCACGAAGACGATCACCGGGAGGACGAGCGTCAGTCCCAGCGAGAACGTCAGGCCCATTCGAAACAGAGTTGGGTCGACCGGCCTCACATGTGTGCCCCAGAGTTTATGCGCTAAGAACTCCGTCACCGGGCCAACCGAGTAGGACAAGTTGATCAAGAACAGGAATTCCAAGTACCCTTCGAGCGGGATGATTTCGAGTGGCAAATCGTTTGGAGGAAGCAGCCACAAGAGACTTCCGATCACCACTGAGAGGCCTGCCCCTCCGCCCACGATCAGGTTGTATGAGAGCCGGCGTTTCTCCCACCACTTGACGATCGCGCCCGCGCGCCGGGCCGCAGCCCTCGGGTAGAGGAGGTGGGACAGGATGCCTGAAGCGATCGGGAAGTCAGAGGTTGCCGTTTCCAGCGCAGTGACGTCGTCTTCGCTCATGGTGATGCCCCGAAAAGCCTCGCGATCATCATGATAACCGTGACCATCGTGAGGAAGATCGCGGGGGCAACGAACGCCAGGCCCAGCGAGAACGTGAGCCCCATGCGGAAAAGCGCCGGTCCTACCGGCCGAACCTCCCGCCCCCAGAGCTTGTGACGATGATCTCGATCGTTGGCCCCAGTGTGTAACAGATGTTCGCTATCACGCCGAACGCTGCGACCGGATAAAACATCCCCCAGGTTAATGCGTTGCCCGCCGGCAGCAGTAGGGAATTGAGCCAAAGGAGGCACAGCGTTGCGAGGCCACCCCCGCCAACGAACAGGTTGTACGGGACGCGGCGCTTCTCCCACCACTTGATGATGGAGAGCGAATCTCGGGCCGCTGGCTCCGGATAGAGGAAGTTGGCCAAGCCGCCGCCTGGGCCCTCGTGTGCGTCCGGGTCGCCCTCAGCGGCCAGAGTCGTGACTTCCGGATCGGTCATTGGTGTCCTCAGGGGCATCCGTTAAGGCCGCGGAATGCTTCCGTCCGGCAAGCAATTAATAGTCGGTTTAGTCTGTTGAGGAAATAACTTTGTGTTACAAAGGAAAGGCTAGTTCTCACGGGATGGCGGAAGGGCCTACCCATGACGAGCTTGTCGAGCCCCCGGGCACCGAAGCGAATGGCGAAGTATCTCCCGAGGAGGACCGATGCTCGACCGCACCGCTAGAACATCCCTGACAACCGCGTTCGTTATCACCGTCATGTGCACCCTGGCGACTCAGGCGTCGGCTCAGGACCCGCTCTGGGGTGGCGACCTCGTCGGCAGGATCGACTCGTTGGCGCTGGCTAGCATCGAGGGGGGTTCCGTTGCGGCACTGAGCATCGGCGTGAAGCGTGGCGGCGATCTACTGCTGACCAAGGGGTACGGCCTGGCGGACATCGAAAACAGCGTCTCGGCGACCGCAGAGACGGTGTACCGCATAGGGTCGATCACCAAGCAGTTCACGGCGGCCGCTGTTATGCAGCTCGTCGAGGCCGGCAAGATCGACATCGACGCCTCCATGACCGAGTACCTGCCCGACTATCCCGCCGCGGGCCAGGACGTCACGATTCGGCACCTGCTCACGCACACGTCAGGAATCAAGAGTTACACCGGGCTGGCGTCCTGGGCACCGAAGAAGACGTTGGATCTCAGTGATGAGGAGCTCGTGGATCTGTTCAAGGACGAGCCTGTCGACTTCGCGCCGGGTGAAAGGTTCCTCTACAACAACTCGGGCTTCTACCTGCTCGGCATGATCATCGAAGCGGTCAGCGGCGAGAGCTACCGGGACTACCTGGATGCGCACGTGTTCGGGCCCCTCGGGATGTCGCGATCACTCTACTGTGACGAGCGCCCAATCGTGCCGGGTCGGGCCGAGGGCTACGAACAGGACGGTGGGGAGCTCATCAACGCCGAGTACCTCTCCATGAATCAGCCAGGGGCCGCCGGGGCGTTGTGCTCTACGGTGCCCGACCTCCTCTTGTGGACGTCGGCGCTGAGGTCGGGACGAGTGGTTTCGGGCGCGAGCTACGGTCAGATGACGATCAGCGGCACGCTCAACAGCGGGGATGACACCGGGTACGGTTTCGGGCTGGGCGTCGGGGATCTGGGGGGTAACTCGTCGGTTGCCCACGGCGGGGGCATCAACGGTTTCAGCACCATGATGGCCCACTATATGGAATCGGACCTGGACATCGTGGTGCTCTCGAACACCGCCAGCGAGGACGCGGGCCGCGTCGCGCAGACCATCGCGCGGTGGGCACTGGGGCTGGAGGTCGCGGTCGAGATCCCCACGACCGAGCAGGTCGCTATCGAGGTCGCGGAGGACATCCTCGAGACCTGGCGACGATGAGCGCCCACGCATTGAGCCCGGACGGTCCTTCAATGTTCCGAGATTCGCTGAGCGCACGATAGTGCTGGGCCGGATCAGGCCCGATTGAAGCGCCACATCCCCTGGCTTCGCGTCTCAGACAACCGCACTTCTAGTGGTTCTCGGCTGCTCGCGGGGTTACCCTCTTGCCCGCGCGGCCCGGTAACGCGTCGCTGAGACCAACGCGGAGGATGTAGGATGACCGATAAGCTGAAGATCGTAGGGATGGTACTCCTGGGCGGCGTCACCGCCTGGGCATTCACCGCTCCTTATCCAGGCAACACGGGACTTCAGCGCACGCCCGGTGTGATAATCGGAGGCACGGATACTCCCGCCCCAAACGACTTTAGCACCGTTAATGACGTGGCGGGCACTCTGCTGATGAAGCAGGGCGGCTTCCCGCCGTTCGTGATCTACCTTTCGTATGCGGGGACTCCCGACGGTGTGATCACCGCCACCCGCCCGGACGGGGGATACTGGGCGCAGCGTGTGAGAGACGGCAAAACCGACGGATGGCTACGTATCGGTGACGCGACGTATGCGATGCAGGCCACAGAGATCGTAGGTGACGCGCGCATACCGATGCTCGAGCTCTGGTCGGGCAAGACGGGCATGCCTATGGACCGGGCGGTGGGTGGGCCTGACCCTCTCCGCGACTGGGAGGTCTTCCTCTGGACGGCTCGATAGTTCGTCTGGTGAAGCCAAAACCATGACAGCGTCAGATCAGGACGCGCGAGAGGGGAAGGGCGGACCAGGAGATTGGATCTGGGCCCGGTGGCGGTGGTTGGTCGCCGCGTTTGTGTTGCTATTTGTGATCAACAATATCGTGGGTTTGCTCGTCGGTTCCTTGGGATTGATCGCTTTCGCCAACCGTATCGCCGGTCGTCTCCTGAGCGCGCAAAAAGTGGTTCAACAGGTCCAAGAGATTGTGAGCGATCACGATGATCGCGGAGAAGAGGTCTAGGGGCCCCAGATGCCCCCCTGGTCACCTGCCCGATTGAAGGAGTGCTCATGCGGCGCCGGGTAGGTCCGTGGGCGAACGCCAAGGACCGCGCGGTGGACGGCGCCGTCGCGCGGGAGGTCCAGGCGCTCGGCATCACCTCCGACGACCTCCCTCCCGTCAGGGGCATCGGCTTCGTATCGGCGCGCGAAATGCCGCACGACATCGGGGAGGACGCGGTCCTCGGAACCGACACGCCTGCGGTGCGCGCGGCGAACAAGCTCCTGCGTGAGGCGCTCTTGTCGCGCGCCTCCGATATCCACCTAGAGGACCACCTCACGGGGCTTAGGCTCCGCTATCGGGTCGACGGCATCCTGCGGGACCACGATGCCCCGCCGCCCGAGCTACGCGCGGCGACCGGTCAGGATCGGAACAGTGTCCTGGTGAGATAAGACGTCTTCATGAACGTGCCCGCACTCGGTGCCCGTGATGTGAGCACGTTGCAAAGCGTCTGCGATGCGGCGGCTCTCGATTTTCGGTTGAGGCCCGGCTCGGCGGCCGTCGACCACGGGATGGTGCTATCGACGGTGACCGATGGCTTCACGGGGAGCGCGCCCGACCTCGGGGCGTTGGAGGTTGGTAGCACCGCACCGCACTACGGGCCGCGCCGTTAGCTGTCATCGCTCTCGCTCGTCTGAGAACAGGCGGGTATTATGACCAGTATCCCCGCCGGCACCACCAGCAATCGCTACGTGTGTGCCGTCGGTCGGACCATGCCCACGGAGGACCGATGACCAACGCACCCAGATGTGCCGCCCGCCTCGTTATGGCGCTCTCGCTGTCAGTGGCCTTGGGGCTCGCCCCCGCCGCGCTCGAGGCTCAGTCGTCGCCGCCGGCCCAACCGCCCGCGGACTGGGGCCCCATCTCGATCAATTTGGAGGGATTCTCCTACCCCCATCCGGTAGAGTTCTTGAACTTGCAGAACTTTGGCCAGGATGTCCGGATCGCGTACATGGACGTGTCACCGGTTGGGCCGTCGAATGGTCGCACGGTCATGCTCCTTCACGGAGGGAGCTATTACGGGTGGTACTGGAAGGAGCAGATCACGGCCCTGCGCAACGAAGGCTATCGGGTCGTGGTGAAGGACCGCCTCGGGTGGGGCAAGTCCTCCAAGCCCATCCTTCCGTACAGCATGAGTCTGCACGCTTCCAACACGGCGGCATTGTTGGAGCACCTGGGTATCCCACGGGCGGCCATCGTCGGCCACTCGATCGGCGGCCAGATGGCCACGCGCTTCGCCTTCCTCTATCCCGAGCTGACGACGCACCTCGTGACCGTCAACCAGATCGGCCTGACCGACCGCCGCGCCGGACGTGGGTATCGGCCCTTCACCGGGGACATCAACGCGGCGCCGGACCCGCAGAGCGTGTACGAGTCAGCGGTTCGCACGGACACACGACGCTACGTGGAGTGGAAACCCGAGTTCATCGACCACCTTCGCATCCGGTACGGCCAAAGCCTCAGTGGCGACTGGCCGCGGCTGGCCTACGTGCGCTCGCTCGGTGGTAACCTACGTTCGACGGACACCGTCGTGGACGACTGGCCCCACATCCAGACGAAGACGTTGATCATGGGTGGAGAGGTCGACGGACCCAACTTTCCCGCGAACGCGCGGCACGCGGTGGACGTGCTGCCCAACGCCGAAGTCTTCTTGATCCCTGGCGTCGGGCACAACCCACATGAAGAGGTGCCGGAGATCGTGAGCGCTGAGCTGATCCGCTTCCTCGGGACGGACGCTGACGAGCCGGCGGGGGGTGGCGGCCGCTAGGCCACCACGCCCCGCGGGGCGCTAGTTCGAGTTGCCGCCACGCTCGCGCGACGACATCTGGGCCATGTTCAAGCGGCTGAGCAACACCTCGACGGTCCTTCGCTCGACTTGTGTCAGATCGGCCAGGAAGACGTCCGCGGCCGCGACCCAGGCATCGTGGTCGACGGCGAGCGCGGCGGCATCCAACGCGGCGAGCAACTCGCTTCGCTCCGCCTGCCGCGCCTCGTACCGCTGCAAAGCCTCAGGGCCGCGCCGCGCCGAAGGCGGCACGAGCGCGAACGAGACGTTCTGAATCCGATTGGCGTCCGCCTCATCGGCCATCCAGCACGAGCTGGGCGTCGCGATGCCCGCGCTGTGGTAGGGAAGCCAAAAGTTGAGGCCGGCAAACGGGCCGTTGGAAGACGGAATGAACCAGACGTGCAGCATGTGCAGAGTCCGACCCTCGTCGGCGAACTGGGGATGGTCATGCCAGGTGGCAAGTTCGCTCTGGAACGGTATGGGCTCATCGGTATCCGGAACATCGACGAAGACGAAAGCCGCTCCAACGAGTTGCTCCCGTCCATCGACGCTGGAGAACATGAGATGGTCCGGCTCGTCGATGTTCACAGGGTCCCGGCCGCGGGCGGAGTTCACGTAGTGCACGCCCATACCGGGGATATTGCCCAAGGCCGGCTGGAATCCGGCAGCACGGGCGGCCTCTGGAGTCCGCAGGGCGGCCATCGTCTGCTGCAGTGAAGCGAATTGCAGGCGATCTGCATCCGGTAGTCCGGTCCACGGTGGTGACGCCAGCGTGGTGCAACTCACGGGCGCACTCGCATGGCTGTGCCCGTCCGCCGCGTGGTCTGTCTGGGACAGCGCTGAGCGCGGGGCCATCACGGCAACTACCGCCATCGTAACGCCTACGACGGACACGATTCGAGCCATCGGGTGCCTCCAAGGTGCGGGGCTGATCGGTATCACTGGGAGCTCGTCACGCTGACCGAACACTCTAAGACTGGAGGACACGCGCCGTTGCCGTCAAGATCGAGCCCCCAGTGTCAGGCGTGAACCCGTTCACTCTGGTGCCTTGCCCCCCACGCCCGCGAGGAGAATGTTGCACTAGGGCGTGCAGCCGCGAGGGGACGATGTTCCCGGATTCGCTGAGCGCGAGGTAGTGCCCCGCCGAAGCGTGCGTATTGCGGAAGAGCCACCGCGCGGGTTCTTTGCGTATGAATCCCCTTGGCTAGGAGGACGGGAGATGACCATGCGACATTCGAGTGCGCTTCTTGGGCTGTGTGTCGCGATCGCGACGATGGTGCTTCTTTCCCCGGCGTTGGCTCAGGCCCAGGCCCGAGGCGGCGAGCAGTGGGTCGTACCGCGCACATCCGACGGGCATCCGGACCTTCAGGGGAATTGGACCAACCAGACGATCACGCCTATGCAGCGACGCGAGGGGCAGGATCGAATCCTCACGTGGGATGAGGTTGCTGAGCGCGAGGGAAGGGTCGTCGAGCGCTCGCAGGCAGGCGCTGAGGCGAGCGACCCCGACCGGCCCCCACTCGAGGCCGGTAGCAACGTCGGCGCGTACAACAACGTGTACTTCGAGTTCGGACAGCGCGTAGCGATCGTCAATGGCGAGCCGCTGAGCTCGCTCATCACATCGCCCGACAACGGCCGTAAGCCAGCGCTCACGCCTGAGGGCGAGCGACGGCGCGACGAGATCCGGGAATTCAGGAGCCAGTTCGGCCCGTCCGACAACCCGGAGAACCGAGTACTCCAGGACCGGTGCCTCGTGTCGTTCACAAACCACGGCGGCCCGCCGATGACGCCGAACTACGGCTACAACAGCAACTATACGATCGTGCAGACTGCGGACTACGTGATGCTCCATTACGAGATGGTCCACGACACGCGGATCATCCGTCTGGGTGAGCCCGATCCGTTGCCCGCTCACATGCGTCCGTGGTTCGGCGATTCATGGGGCCGTTGGGAGGGCAACACGCTCGTGGTCGAGACGACCAACATCTATCCGCTGCAGGATTACATGGGCATCCATCCCACTCCGGACCTGACGGTGCACGAGCGCTTCACGCGAGTGGACGAGGAAACGATCCTGTACGAGTTCACGGTCGACGATCCCACGACGTATGTGGAGCCGTGGGGCGGCGTAGTGCCGTTCAAGCGCTTCGACGAATTGCTCTACGAGTACAACTGCCACGAGGGGAATTACGCTATGTCGAACATCCTGAGCGGCGCGCGCTACCAAGAGAGGGAGGGCGGGCGGAACTGAGCATGATTGGGCGACATGCGACTCCGCTGCTGGGACTGTGCCTAGCCATCGCAGCGGCCTCGCTGCTCTCCCCTGCGGCGGCTCAACAGTGGGTGGTGCCCCGGACGCCCGAAGGTCATCCGGACCTCCAGGGAAACTGGACCAACGCCACATTGACTCCATTCGAGCGCAGAGAAGGGCAGGGTCCCGTCATGACCCCGGACGAGGTCGATAGGCTAGAAGGCAGGGCAGTGGCGCAGGCCAGGGCAGGCTCCGAACCCAGCGACCCAGATCGCGCACGACTGGAGCCGGAGGAGCGATTCGGCCGAAGCTACAACGAGATCTATTACGAGCGGAACGGCTACCGGGTGGTCAGAGTCAACGGAGAGCCCAGGAGCTCGATGCTCACGCGACCTGCGAACGGCCGCAGGCCGGCGCTTACGCCGGGGGCCCAGCGGCGCCAGCGGGAGGCCAGGGAGTTCAGGAGCCAGTTCGGCGAAGCCGACAACCCGGAGAATCGTGGGTGGAACGAGCGGTGCATCATGTTCAGCTCGAGGGCGGGCCCTCCGATGATCCCCAACGGCGCCTACAACAAGAACTACACGATCGTCCAGACAGCCGACTACGTGATGATCCACGCCGAGATGGTCCATGACACGCGCATCATCCGGCTGGGCGAGCCTGATCGGCTGCCTGCTTACGTAAGGCCCTGGATGGGCGATTCCTGGGGTCGGTGGGAAGGTGACGCGCTCGTGGTCGAGACGCGCAACATCAATCCAAGTCAATTGTTCCGCGGCATCGCTCCCACGGCAGAAATGAAGGTGATCGAGCGCTTCACGCGTGTCGACGAAGAGACGATCCTGTACGAGTTCACCATCGACGACCCGACGAGCTACACTCAGCCGTGGGGCGGTGAGCTTCCGTACAAGAGGTTCGACAAGCAGCTCTACGAATATGCGTGTCACGAGGGCAACTACTCTCTTGCCAACGTACTCAGCGGGGCCCGTTACCAGGAAAGGCAGGCTAGGCGCAAATGATCATCAGCAACACGCAGGAAATTCCGGGCAAGACCATCGTCGAGTTCTTCGGTTTGGTCAGCGGCAGCACGGTGCGCGCCAAGCATATCGGCCAGGACATCATGGCCAGCCTGAAGAACGTGGTTGGGGGTGAGCTGACGGGATACACGGAACTGCTATCGGAGGCCCGCGGCGAAGCGATTCGACGCATGAGCCACCAGGCCGAGGACGTGGGCGCGAACGCCATCGTAAACGTGCGCTTCGCCACCAGCAGCGTGGCGCAGGGCGCCGCGGAGCTGTTCGCGTACGGGACCGCGGTCACGGTGGAATAGGAGTATGGAACTCCTTGTTCTTCTCGTCACTCCGGTCATGCTACTCGGTGCTTGGATCTCCGGCGGCATGCTCGAGCGCCGGCACCTGAAAAGCCTGCTGCTTCTCGAAAGCGGATCGAGCGGTGTGCTGGCCATCACGATCGAAGACCTTCCCCCGGATTGGCACGTCGAGTCATGCGAGCTCGTGATGGGCAACGTCGTGATCTCACAGGACTACTTCAAGCGCGTTGCCGCGAGCATCAAGAGCATCTTCGGCGGCAACATTGGTGTGCTTGAACCGCTGCTGGAGCGTGCGCGCCGGGAGGCTCTGATTCGCATGAAGGGCGTGGCGCATGCGCGCGGTTACGACACGATCATCAACGTCCGCATCGAGACGGCGACCCTCGCCAGTTCCCGCGGCAACGGGAAAGGCACGGCAGGCGTGGAGATCCTCGCCTTCGGTACAGCGATTTCGCTGTCTAACGGGCGGGGCGCCAAGGTCTAGGCGACCAGGTGGTAAAGCAGCGCCGCGGCCAACGCGAGCATCATCACGCCCGGCACGATGAGCACTCGGGAGTCGTTGGTGGTCGGCGTCCCTATGCTCCGCAACCCAACCTTCGGCGCGACCAGAAACAGTGTGCCCTTCAGCAACGATGCGAGACCATACAGCGTTAGCAGCAGCGGGATTCCGCTCCATACGCGGTGGAACGCGAAGATGAGCGAGCCCATGCCCAGGGCGAGAATCGCGTTGAGAAAGTTGCCGACGTTCCCACGGGCGTGCAGGAAGACGAAGAACTCCTTCCAGGCGCGGTGTTGAACGATGTGCGACAGGCCCATCGCCAGGAAGTTGATTACTGCGAAGATTTGAACTGCTCTCTCCATGCGTCACTCCGTTCCATCGTGACCATGTCATCCAGTAATCTGCGCCGCAAGCCGAGGCCCGATCTCACAAGCGGATCTACTCGCACTCTGGTGACCGGCGCCGCATCTTGCGCGCATGACTGAAGAGCCGAGCGACGCCGCAACCCGCCTGAACGCAGCCGAGTGCCGCAGATGAGCGGCCACCCAGGTGGAGCGCCTGAACGCAGCCCTCGAGGGCCGCTACCGCATCGAGTCCGCGCTCGGTGAAGGCGGCATGGCCACCGTTTATCTGGGCCAGGACATCAAGCACGAGCGCAAGGTCGCGCTCAAGGTCCTGAAGCCCGAACTGGCTGCCGTCGTCGGTGCCGAACGTGTGTACCAGGTCTATGTCCAGACCGAGGACGATCCCTGGGGCGCGGTTTCGTACGCCGCTTGTTCCTTGCCCCCCACGCGTGCGCATAGGATGTTGCCCCCATAGGAGGAAATCATGAGAACAACTCTACTGGTGGTGCTGGTGTCTGCTTTTCTCATCACCGGGCTTCAGGCGCAAGAATCGTCCGCGCCTGGTGGACTGGCCTGGCTCGCACAGTCAGACATGGAAGGCCCCGTGACGGTGATCGACCTGGTCAAGTTCAAGCCCGGGGGAGAAGAGAGCTACGACACATACGACACGCTTGCCGAAGCGAAGCTAACCTCGCTCGGAGGCGGAGTCGTCTTTCGTGGCTCATCGAAGTCGGTCGACGGGTTGGATTCGTCGAGCTGGGATCGCGTTACCATGCGCAAGTATCCCTCTGCCGCGGCCGTCGTCGAGATGGGCGCAAGCAGCGAATATCGCGCAGCCTTCCCGCATCGCTTGCAGGGCGTCGAAGCGTCGCTCGTCTATGCCTTCGCCGGAGCCACGACGCCCCGAGTCACCGCGGAGACTTCCGCCGACGCGGTCTACATGCTGAATCTGCTTCGATTCAAAGAAGAGGACGGTGAGGCGGGCTACGGCGATTATGGCTCGTCCGTCATTCCTTTGCTTCGGCAACGTGGGGCGGGCCCCGTCTTGATGGGCAATGGCCTCACGGCTGTGATCTCCGCAGAAGAGATCGACAGGATGATCCTGGTCCGATATCCCTCGCCGGAGATGTTCCTTGAGATGGTCACAAGCGCCGAGTATCGCGCGATCGCGCACAAGCGAACCGATTCGATCGAGCTCGGGCTTCTGTTTCCGTTCGAGAAACCTCGCTGATGAAAAAAGCCGCGAAAATGATCGGAATCGCGGTGCCTCTGATGGTGGTAGTCGCCCTCGTATCACTCCGTCTGTTCGGCTATGAGCCTAGAGATCTGCGTGCGGGGTTGTGGTTAACCGGGGACCAGGTCACGGAACCGGTTACGGATTGGTCGTTCACCGACGACCATCAGGAGATCTTCGTGCAGACCCGCACGCGCTACATGATGCCCCATTCCGTCACGACGTACTGCGCGTTCTACGACGGTGACCTCTACTTATTCTCCGCGTATTACCAGGGCGGGGTGTTCCCCGAGGAACGTGGCTGGAATCGCAACGTGGTGCGCGACCCCAGGGTGCGTCTGAAGATTGGTGATCGACTCTTCGATCAGACCGTGCGCCACGTGACCGACGCCGATACGCGGGAAGCGGTGCATGCGAATGCTGTCGCCAAGTATCCGCAATGGACGAGCCCAGGGCTCGAGAACGTGCACATTCTCAGGGTCGAGGGTTAGGTCGCTAGCCCCGGAGGCGCACCCTCGGCAGGCGGTTCCGTGCCCTCGTGAGCCGGCTTGGCGGACCGTCCCGCTGTCCTTCGAATCTCGCCCAGCAGAGCCTCCATTCGCTGTTCGCACATCTCGATGTCGGACTTGACGGCTTCTGCATTACGGTGCCCGCGGTCTAGGTCTATGACCAGCCAGTTGAGCCGTTTGATCTCATCGATCAGCGCAACCACCTTCGACCGGAACAAGGGGAATCGGCGGGGTCGACCCTTGGTCACCACAAGGCTGGCGAACCACTCCGCCAGCCCCAGATGAGACGATATCAGAACGATCGGCACGAGCAGCATCATGCCGAGCACGACCGCGCCCCATGGCTGGCCACTGGCTTGAGCCCCATTGTTCGGGCTCGAAGGAAGAAACTGAAGGAGGTCCGTATGAATCGTTCGCTGACAAGAGCGCTCGGCCTTGCGCTCGCCATCGCCGCCCTCCCGACCTTGGCGAGCGCACAGGGCGGGGAATGGACGACGCTGTTCGACGGCTCCAGCCTCGACGGTTGGAGGGTTCTCGGTGACGCCAACTGGGCGTTGGCCGACGCCGCCGTGTCAGCCAACAGCGGCGGTGGGTTTCTCGTCTCCGAGCAGTCCTACGGAGATTTCGAGCTGAGGCTCGAGTACTGGGTGGAAGAGCCCGCGAACAGCGGGGTGTTCATTCGCTGCGCCGATCCTCAGAATGTCAACGATCGGAACTGCTACGAGGTCAATATCTTCGATACCCGGCCCGATCAGACGTACAGAACCGGTGGCATCGTGCACCTGGCCGCGCCGAGCAGCGTGATCAGCAGCGCTGGTCACTGGAACTCCTACGAAATCACCGCGCAGGGATCGCGGCTGGTGGTCGTCCTGAACGGCACCCAGACCGTCGACACGACGGACGAGCAGTTTGCCAGCGGTCCGTTCGCGCTCCAGTACGGGGCAGGCACGGTCCGCTTCCGCAACGTCCGGATTCGGTCGATCAACTAGGCCCGCGAGGGCAAGGAGGAGGCGCGGGGTGGCTTCACTTGACGAACTGCGCGAGCAGCTGGACCAAATCGATCGGGCGCTGCTCGAGGCGCTCGCTCGGCGGCGCGAAGTAGTCGAGCACGTCATCCGGACAAAGGAGACGGAGGCCGACTTCGTGCGCGATCAGGATCGTGAGGAGGCCCTCCTGACCGCACGCGTCTCGCTGGGGCGAGAGCTGGGTCTCGATAGCTATTTCGTCACCAAGATCTTCCAACAAGTACTCGATCACTCCTTGCGCATTCAACGTGACCATCTCGTCGCCGAGCAGAACCCCGACGTCGAGCACGACGCTGTGCGGATCGGGTATCAGGGCACGGAGGGGGCCTACAGCCACGAGGCCGCGCGCAAACACTTCGCGTCGCGCCTCGATCACGCCTTTTTCCGCGGCTATCCCACGTTCCGGGAACTGATGGAAGGCGTCCAGGCCGGTGGGCTCGACTTCGCGATCGTACCCATCGAGAACACGACGGCGGGCTCCATCAACGAAGCGTACGATCTGTTGGCGCGCTTTCCGGTTTCGGTGATCGGTGAAGAGGTGCTTGCCATCGATCACTGCCTGGTGGCGCTTGAGAAAGTGCCGCTCGGAAACATCCGCCGCATCTACTCCCATCCCCTGGCGATCGCCCAGTGCGGTGACTTCCTGGCTGGACTGCCGGAGTGCAAGGTCGAGTCTGCGCCGGATACCGCCATGGCAGTGGAGAGGATCAAACGCGCGAACGACCTCTCCCAAGCCGTGATTGCGTCGGAGGAAGTGGCGCGCATGCACGGGCTCGAGATCCTGAAGCGCCGCATTGCGAACCGACGCGACAACTATACGCGCTTCGTGGTGGTGGCCCGCGAGGCCATGAGCTACGACGCCCGCATTCCTTGCAAGACATCGCTCATCCTCGCGACCAAGCACGAGGAGGGCGCGCTCGTACGCTGTCTCAACACGCTCGCGGCTCACCATTTGAGCATGACCAAGCTGGAGTCGCGGCCGCGCCCCAATGTCCCGTGGGAGTACCTCTTCTATATAGACATCGAAGGCAATGTCACGGATCCGGAAGTCTCGGCGGCGATCGACGAGCTCTCCCGGGACGTGAGCTTCCTCAAGGTCCTCGGCAGCTACCCCGCGAGCACGACCGAGTCTGCTCGGCCGTCCGTGCCCAAGCTGGGCGCCGCGGCCGACTCCTCGGACACGAAGCCCGCTCAGGCTCCAGCCCCGAAGACCAAGAAAGCGGCGGTCGCCGCGAGTGCTGACACTACACCGCCTCTGGAAGTCGCGATCAAGAAGGGCTACAAGCTCGCTTCTCGGGCTCATCACCCTGACGACAGCGTGGTTCGCATCGGCGATGTACTCGTCGGTGGCGACGACTTCGTAGTGATGGCGGGGCCGTGCTCGGTGGAGTCGTGGGACCAGGTGCGCGCGTGTGCAGAGCTGGTCCGCGACCAGGGTGGACAGGTACTACGGGGCGGAGTATTCAAGCCGCGAACGTCGACCTACAGCTTCCAGGGTCTGGGCTACGAGGGACTCGATCTGCTCGTACGCGCAGGTGAGGAGTTCGGCTTGCCCGTCGTGACCGAGGTCATGCATCCGGCGGACGTACAGCGAGTGGCGGAGGACGCTGATGTATTGCAGGTAGGCGCCCGCAACATGCAGAACTTCGCTCTACTTCGGGAGATCGGTCACGTGGATCGACCGGTGCTCTTGAAGCGTGGTGCCATGTCCTCCATCGATGAGCTGTTGGCTGCGTCCGAGTACCTGCTCGCGGCCGGCAATCATCAGGTCATGCTCTGCGAGCGCGGGATCCGCACGTTCGAGACCGCTACGCGATTCACGCTCGACATCGGGGCTGTCCCGGTGCTCAAGGAGCGCACGCATCTCCCGGTGATCGTCGACCCGTCCCACGCGGCCGGCGTGCGTCAGTACGTGATCCCGCTAGCGGAGGCGGCGGTGGCCGCGGGTGCGGATGGCATCATCGTCGAGTTCCATCCCGCGCCGGAAGAGGCGCTTTCGGACGGCCCACAGGCGCTCACGTTCGAGGGTTTCGGCGAGCTCATGCAGAGGCTTCACCGGCTGACCCAGGCGCTGAGGAGTGAGTGACTCGCACATGAGTACAGACGTGGCCGATCGGTTGAACGCGGCCCTGAGCGGCCGCTACCACATTGAGCGCGAGCTCGGCCAAGGCGGCATGGCGACCGTCTACCTGGCCGACGACATCAAAAACGAGCGGAAAGTCGCGCTCAAGGTCTTGAAGCCGGAGCTCGCCGCGCTCGTCGGAGCCGAGCGCTTCCTGGCCGAGATCAAGACCACGGCCAACCTCATTTTACTTCGAAGGCTCGTCGGTCGAGGAGCTCCATGCGTCGATGGCTCGGGCCGTTGACCAGTACCTCGCCGTTTGTGAGAAGCGCGGCGAGGAGCCAGGAAAGCCTTTCTCAGGCCAGATCCGGATCCGTATCGAGTCGGAGCTCCAT
>DQPL01000024.1 GCA_015664885.1 Gemmatimonadota bacterium | reverse complement strand
GACAGTGAGTTGCTCGACGCCGGTGCAGACGTTGCCGAAGTAGGGCTGACCAAAGAGGAGACGCGCCAGCTACTCGGAAGGTAGAGAGCGGCGGTCCCCAATCTCCTCGCGCTCCGCTGACCAACGCCGCATCTTGAGCGCATGAGCGACGCACTCGGTGGATTCGGTATGGGCGAGGTCCTCTTCATAATGGCGGTGGTGGGATGTCTGTTCTATTCAGCTAGGAATGGGCGACCCCGATGAGTGCAATCACTTGTCCAAAGTGTGGGCTGATCAATCCGGGTACCGCTCTCCAATGTGACTGCGGGGTCTCGTTCGCTGATGGCATGATCCCGTGGAGCGGCGGCCTAACAAGCGATTGCTGCAGTCGCCGGTAGAGGGGCTGGCGTTTCTTCGCTTCGCTCAGCACGTTGGCGGCGCCGCAGAATCGCGAGACGTTAGACTGCGTTAAAGCTTACCGACTGACTCCGTCGATATGACGGTAGACGGCTCGCTCGAACTCGCCCAGAAGCTCACTGACCGCGCCGTCGTTGAACGGGAGGATTTGCGTCAGCAGCACGCCGGCCACGTCCTCGGCCGGATCGACCCAGAAGTAGGTATTGTAGAGTCCCGCCCAAGCGAGGCTTCCCGAGGCGCGGCCCCCAGGCACAGGTTCAGTGTTGATCAGGAACCCCAGGCCGAAGCGATCGACGGACGCGGGAAAAAAGAGGAGAACGACCGTTCCGCGCGTTGAGCGCTCTCGCCACCCTCGGTAGCTTTCCCGCGCGGCTCAAGAGGCCGCAAGAGCGCCTGTAGCTCAGCTGGATAGAGCATCGGCCTTCTAAGCCGAATGTCCCAGGTTCGAGTCCTGGCAGGCGCGTTGTGGTCCGCGCGTCAAAACCGTTGATCATTCGCCGTAAGGAGTGAAGCTTCAGCAAGTCACTCCCACCGGTTTACTCGTCTGATAGCCCACGACGAGTCCGTTCGCACTCCCGCCCCAACGGAGGCTTCCATGCTCGGGTCCGGCCTGATCCGTTTCGTATCCGTATCGTTTCTCACGCTCGTGCTGGCGCTCCCATCCCGTGCCGACGCGCAGATTCCGTTGGAATCACCGTTGCCCGTCGATCCCAACGTCACGATCGGCGAGCTGGATAACGGCTTGAAGTACATCATCCGCCAGAACAGCCGCCCCGAGAACCGCGCTGAGCTGCGGCTGGTCGTGGATGTGGGGTCGGTGCTCGAGGACGACAGCCAACTCGGCCTCGCTCACTTCGTCGAGCACATGGCCTTCAACGGCACTGAGCACTTCGAGAAACAAGAGCTCGTCGACTACCTCGAGTCGATCGGGATGGAGTTCGGACCTTCGATCAACGCGTATACGAGCTTCGATGAGACGGTCTATATGCTCTCCCAGGTGCCGACTGACGAGCCCGAGACACTTGCCACCGCGTTTCAGATTCTGGAGGACTGGTCCCATCTGTTGAGCTTCGAGCCCGAGGAGATCGACAAGGAGCGGGGCGTGGTCATCGAGGAGTGGCGGAGCAGGCGCGGCGCCGCCGCTCGCATCCAGGACCTGCAATTCCCCATCATGTTCACGGGCTCCCGTTATGCGGAACGCCTCCCGATCGGCACCGTGGAAAACTTGCAGAGCTTCCCCCACGAGGTGCTGACCAGGTTCTACGACACGTGGTACAGGCCAGACCTCATGTCCGTTATCGCGGTGGGTGACTTCGATCCCGCGCAGATCGAGCAGCTGATCCAGACACACTTCGACCGGCTGCCCACTCCTGCGACGCCGCTGGAACGGCCCTATTTCGACGTTCCCGATCATGCGGAGACGTATTACGCGATCGCGGCCGACCCCGAGGCGTCGGGCTCGAGCGTCGGCGTCTTGTCGATGCGAGACCCTCCGGAGATCACGACGGCCGGAGGTTACCGCGAGAGCCTGGTCGAGGCCCTCGTGAGCGGCATGATGAACAACCGACTCCAGGAGCTCACCCAGCAGGCGGACCCGCCCTTCGTAGCCGCTTTCAGCGGTGCCGGCGGCTTCGTGCGCACGAAGAGCGCGTTCCAGCTATTGGCGTTGGTTCCGGAGGACGGGCACGAGCGAGGCCTCGAGGCTCTTTTCATCGAGGCTGAGCGGGCGGCCCGCCACGGATTCACGGAGGGCGAGCTGGGGCGTGAGAAGCTGGATCTGGTTAGGGGTCTGGAGCAGACGTACAACGACCGAGAGAACCAGCAGTCGCGACGGTTCGCGAGCGAGTACATCAATTACTTCCTCCAGGGCGATGCGATTCCGGGCATCGAATTCGAGTACATGGCAGCCCAAGCCCTGATGGCGACCATCGATCTGGATCTGGTGAACCAGGCCGCGCGAGCCAACCTCGACCAGTCCAACCGTGTGGTACTCGCCGACGCGATCGAAAAGCCGGGCTTGGACACGCCTACTCGAGCCGGCTTCGAGCGTGTCCTCGACGATGTGACGAGCGCGGATATCGAGCCTTACGTGGATACCACGCTCGATGAGCCGTTGGTGCCCGAGCAGCCGACTCCTGGCGCAGTGATTGCCGAGAGCATGATCGACGAGCTGAACATGACCGTATGGACTCTGTCGAACGGCGTCACCGTCTGGCTCAAGCCCACAGACTTCAAGGAAGACGAGATCGCCATGCGGGCCACGAGTCCCGGCGGGTGGTCCAACTCGAGCCTGGAGGATCACCAGTCTGCGGCGATGGCCGCGGGCCTGGTCCAGCAGGGCGGCGTAGGCGCATTCTCTACGATCGATCTACAGAAGGCGCTCGCCGGCAAGGCTGTGCGAGTGTCCCCGTCTATCGGCGAGAACACGGAGCGCATGAGCGGATCGGCGTCTCCGCAGGACCTGGAGACAATGTTACAGCTCGTGTGGCTCTACTTCACCGCCCCACGCGAAGACGAAACCGCCTACCAGGCGTTCCAGGCGCAGTTCCGTGCGATGCTGGAGAACCGCGGCGCGAGCCCTATGGCCGCCTTCGCGGACACGTTCAGCGTGACCATGGCCCAGGGACACCCGCGGTCGCGACCAATATCGGTAGCCGTGTTGGACGAGATCGACCTCGGCACCGCCGTCGACTTCTATGAGGACCGTTTTGCGGACGCGAGCGACTTCACGTTCGTTTTCGTGGGTGCCATCGACTTGGATGTGATGCGGCCACTTGCCGAGCAATACCTCGGCTCGTTGCCAACCGTGGAACGAAACGACGGCCCGGTAGACTTGGATATCGATCCCCCGGACGGCCACATTGAGAAAACCGTGCGCGCAGGGGTCGAACCCCAGAGCCAGACCAGGATCGCGTTCACGGGACCTTTCGACTACACGGCTCAAAACCGCGTGGACATTCGGGTCATGGCCGAGGCCCTGCAGCTGCGCCTCATGGAACGGATGCGAGAGGATCTCGGGGGCACGTACAGTGTGGGTGTGAATGCATCCTACCAGCGGATCCCGGAGGGGCGCTACACGGTCTCGATCCAGTTCGGGTCGGACCCCGAGCGAGCCGAGGAGCTGCGCGGGGTTGTGTTCGAGGAGATCCGTGGACTACAGGCCGACGGCCCGAGCCAAGAAGACGTGAAAAAAGTGGTCGAGGCGGAGAAGCTGTCCCTCGAGACCAATCTCCAGCTGAACCCGTATTGGGCTGTGCAACTCATGTACTCGAGGGAGGCCGATCAGGACCCACGCTTTCTGCTCGACGGGACGCGCTACGACAACGTCTCTCGTGAGTTGATCCAGCAGGGCGCGCAGCTCTACCTGAACGAGGAACAGGTGGTGATCGTGGTGCTCTTGCCCGTCGAAAAGATCGGATAGACGTACGTACTGAATGAACCCGGTGGGCCTGGCGTAACGCTGTCTACGCCAGGCCCGCCGTGCTCAGCCTGGTGTCCAGGCGGTGCGCGATGGTGTGATCTCGGCGCACTCGCGCGTGTCCCCGCTCGGCGATCGCGCGGGCCTGCTCTGGGTTGGCCAAGTAGTGCTGGACTTTCTCGGTGAACTCGCCGAGTGTTCGGTAGGCGTCCGCTTCCTTTTCAAGACGTCCTATCTGTTCCGGAACTGAGCCCCCGCCATCCGGAAGAAATGCGCTCAGTTACCGCGGTAACTGCTGGACGCCGGTGACGGCGTTCCCGCGGAAACGCCGGTCCGTGCCCTTCCGAGCCGCCTGAGCGGTAGTTGCCCCGTTTCATCCGACCCAAGGCGGACAGACGATGCGTAGGCAGCTGGCTAGCGACATGAGCCGGTAGCGGTCGCGCAGCACGGCCAGCAGACTCTTTTCTACGGCTCGTCAGCAGTTTCCGCGAAACTGCTCGGGGCGGCGCTCACCGCGCTGCCGCGGGAACGCCCGGCGGCCGAAGATCGAGAGTCGCGACCGCTGGTGCGGCGGCTCGGCAGGTCTGTAGCAGGTGGCGGCTCCTGTGGCATT
>DQPL01000076.1 GCA_015664885.1 Gemmatimonadota bacterium | reverse complement strand
TTCTTAGGAGCGGCCTTCTTCTTAGGAGCGGCCTTCTTCTTAGGAGCGGCCTTCTTCTTAGGAGCGGCCTTCTTCTTCGGGGCGGCCTTCTTCTTCGGGGCAGCCTTCTTCTTCGGCGCAGCCTCCGGCGCGGCCTTCTTCTTCCGGGCCGGTACCCGCTTCAAGGCCGGACGCTTCTTCGCGCCGGTGGCCTTCATGGTGGGCGGCTTCTTAGCGGCGGCCTTCTTCTTTTTCTTGGCCGGAACCTTCTTCTTCTTGGTCGCCACTTTGAGATCCTCCGAAACGGTGTTTGAGCACGACGGATGGTCGAAGTGAGTTCTATCTACAAGCGTTCACTGCTGATACGCAATAGATAAACCTACATGTGCAGTACGACATGTCGGTGATTGGATCGACTGCGTACACTATATATAGTGGGTACGGGCGCGAGTGCATACTTTCTTTTGCTAGCGTTGGCCGGCGTTTTAGGGGATCGTGTCGGGTTCGCTCCTCTGTTGAGACCACCCATGTCCTGCTTCTATGCGCACGCTCACAACTGACGAGTTTTTGGACGAGCTCCGCCGGCGCGGCGCCCTCCATCTGGGTCGAGTGTCGTTTCGCAATAACCGCAGCACGATTTGGTCGCTGACACAGAAGGGGAAAGCGCTTAACCTGCACGACGCTTACCGCTGTTCTCCGCCCGCGCTTCTCGACGCGTTTGCTGTGATCGCATCGGAGGGCGGCGTCACCACGCCGGAGGGTCAGGCCGCCGGGCGCCGGGTTCATGAATGGCCGGAGCTTCAGCGTGCGGTGGAGGAGGCGCGCTGCGAGCACGAGTCGAGCTTGCGCGCGGCGGGAGGCTCGACGCATTGCTGTGCAACTCCTGCCCAGCGACGCTATTTCAGGTCGGTCTATTGGTATTTCAACCGTACACGCTTCGGTGGAATCTTGCCGGACGACGTGCCGGTGCGCCTGAGTAGTCGCATGAATTCGGCGCTTGGGCACATGTTGCCGGGCGGGGAAGAGGATGAGCGCTATGTGGTCGAGATCGCGTTGAACGTCGACCTGATGCTCGAGGGGAATGGGGCTGAGCGCGTGGATACCTTGCTTCACGAGATGGCGCACGCCGCAGACTACTTGGTGAACGGGAAGCGCGACCACGGGCCGTCGTGGCGGCAGTGGGCGTCGCGAGTCGGGTGCACGCCCGAGACCCTCTACGACCGTCCGGTACACCGACGACCCGTGCGCAGCGCTGCCGTCGATCGAGTGCCGCCGCTGCCGACTGTGCTCCAGGCCCGGCGAGACTGACCGGCGGCCTAGCGGCTGTAGTAGCCTTACTTAGCTGACCAGAGCCCTTGTTCGCAGGCTATTGCCTGTGCGTGGCGCTTGCCGCTTCCACGACCTTTTCGACGGTGAAGCCGAATTTCTCGAAAAGCACCTCGGCAGGTGCCGACGCTCCGAAGTGGTCCAGGCCCACGGATTGACCGGCGGAACCCACCCAGCGTTCCCATCCGAACGTGCTTCCGGCTTCGACCGAGACTCGATTGCTCACTGACGGCGGCAGCACCTCATCGCGGTAGCTCTGGTCCTGTTGCCCGAACAGGAACCAACTCGGCATGCTGATGACCCGCGTAGGAACCCCCTCACTCTCGAGCCGTTCTCTGGCCTCGACTGCTAGGCCGAGCTCCGACCCGCTCGCGATGAGAATCACCTCGGGCGTGTCCGTAGAAGCCTCGGTGAGCACGTAGCCACCGCGCCGGAGCCCTTCGGCCGATGCGTGCGGTCCGCTGCGGTCCAGCACCGTGACCTTCTGCCGACTCAGCGCGAGGAAGCTCGGGCCGTCGGAGCGCTCGATTGCCACGCGCCAAGCGATCTCAGTCTCAGCCGCGTCGCCGGGTCGCAGATCCGCCAAGTTGGGAATCGCACGCAGCGCCGCGAGCTGTTCCACCGGCTGATGGGTCGGGCCGTCCTCACCGAGGCCGATCGAGTCATGCGAGAAGACGTATACGGCGGGCTGCCCCATCAGGCCGGCCAGCCGAATCGCGGGCCGCATGTAGTCGGAGAAGATCAGGAAGGTGCCGGCGTACGGTCGGATGCCGCCGTGCAGCATCATGCCGTTCATGATCGAGCCCATGGCGTGCTCGCGCACCCCATAGTGCACGACGCGCCCTGATGGCGTGTCGGGCAACAGGCTGTCTGCGCCTACGATGTCGGTCTTGTTCGAGCCCCCCAAGTCCGCGGATCCGCCGACCAAGTTGGGGATGCCTGCGGCGAGACCCTGCAGAACCTTGCCGGACCAGCCGCGGGTGGCGTCGCCCGACTCCACGTTCGAGAGGTCGGGCACGGCGGCGTCCCACCCTTCGGGAAGCTCTCCCGCCATAGAGCTCAAGAACCCGGCGGCCATCTCCGGCATCTCGGCTTGATACATGGCAAAGCGTGCCTGCCAGGCATCCTGAAGACGTTGGCCCTTGCTCACGCAGTCCGACCAATGCTCGCGGGCGCTCTGCTCGACGTGGAATGGCTCGAGCGAGGGGTAACCCAGGTTCTTCTTGGTGGCTTCGATCTCGTCGGTGCCAAGCGCAGCACCATGGGCTGCCGCCGTTCCCGCCTTGCCGGGACTTCCGTACGCGATAACCGTGCGGAGCACGATCAAGCTCGGGCGCTCGGTCTCCTCCTGTGCCTCCCTGATGGCGAGGTCGATCGCCTCGAGGTCGTTGCCGTCGTGCACGTGAAGGGTGTGCCAGCCGTATCCTTCGAATCGCTTCGCCTGGTCGGTCGATGTCGAGAGGTCCGTACCACCTTCGATCGTGATCTGGTTGTCGTCGAAGATCCAGATCAGCTTGCCCAGCTTCTGATGTCCCGCGAGCGCGGCGGCTTCATGCGAGACGCCCTCCATCAAGTCGCCGTCCGAGCAGAGCGCATAGGTGAAGTGGTCGACGATCTGGTGACCGGTGCGGTTGAACCGTCCGGCGAGCCAGCGTTCCGCCATGGCCATCCCGACCGAGTTGGCGACGCCCTGTCCCAGCGGCCCGGTGGTTGTCTCGACCCCAGGTACATGGCCATGCTCCGGATGCCCGGCGGTTGGAGACCCCCACTGGCGGAAGTTGCGGATGTCCTGCTCCGAGAGGTCGTATCCACTCAGGTGGAGCAGCGAATAGAGCAGCATCGAAGCATGGCCGACGGAGAGTACGAATCGGTCTCGGTCGAGCCAGTCGGGGTCCTTCGGATTGTGGCGCAGGTGGCGATGAAAGAGCACGTATCCGACGGGCGCGAGCGCCATCGGCGTACCGGGATGACCGGAGTTGGCTTGCTGAACCGCGTCCATGGAAAGAACGCGGATCGCGTCGATTGCTAGCCGCTCGACGTCGTTCATGTGATGACGAAGTTCACGAGACGCTCCTTCACGTAGATCACTCGGCGCTCCTCCCCGCCACCCAAATGACGTGCCACGTTCTCGTCTGAGCGCGCGGCCGCCACGACATCCTCTTCGCTCATGTCCCTGGCGACCGATATTTGACCGCGCAGCTTGCCGTTCACTTGAATTGCGATTTCGACGACGCTCTCCACCGTCTTGGCCTCGTCATGCGTCGGCCAGCTCTTACCGTCGAAGATGCTGCCATCATTTCCGAAGCGTTGCCATAACTCTTCAGCGAGGTGTGGCGCGAAAGGTGCGACCATAGGGACCAAGGGCTCGATCTCCGCGCGCTTGGCGGTCCGGCCGCCGGCTCGGATCGTGTTCAGACATTCCATGAGCGCGGCGATCGCGGTGTTGAAGCCCAGGGCCGGCATCTGCTGTGATACCTGCTTGATGGTTTGGTGCACTTTGCGCTCGACGTCCACGTCGGGCTCGCTGTCTTCCGCGGTCGTGGCGGTGTCCCACAACCGGTGCAGAAAGCCGAACGGACCCTGGATTCCCTGGGCCTGGTAGTCCCCGCCTTCCTCGTAGGGGCCGAGGAACATCAGATAAGCGCGGAAGGCGTCGGCTCCGAACTCCTCGATGATCGGGTCCGGGATGACGACGTTGCCTTTGCTCTTCGACATCTTCGCGCCTTCGGCGATGATCAGTCCATGCGCACGGAAGACGTCGTAGGGCTCTTCGAAATCCAGATGGCCCAGGTCCTTCAGCACCATCGTGATGAAGCGCGAGTACATCAGGTGCAATACCGCGTGCTCGTTGCCACCGATGTACATGTCGACCGGCAGCCAGCGCCTGGTGATGTCCGCGTCGAAGGCCCTGTCCTCGAAATCGGTCGACGGGTAGCGCAGGAAGTACCAGCCCGAGTCGAGGAACGTATCACTGACGTCGGTCTCTCGACGCGCGGCCTCACCGCAGTCCGGACAGGTGGTCTCATACCACTCCGCGACTCGCGCCAGCGGACTGATGCCGGAGTCGTCCGGCTTGAAGTCCTCGACGCGCGGCAGGATGACCGGCAGGTCCTCGTCGGGCACCGCTACTGGTCCGCACGCATCGCAGTGGATGATCGGGATAGGAGGGCCCCAATAGCGCTGCCTGGAGATGCACCAGTCGTGGAGCCGGTAGTTCACACGTGCGTCTCCCCAGCCGTTATCTCTCGCCCAGTCGGTGACCGCCGCCACAGACTCTGAGACATCGGTGCCGTCGAAGTGCGCGGAGTTCACCAGCGTGCCAGGGCCGACGTCGTACGCACTCTCCAGCGGCGTATCGGCGTCGTCGTCGGGGGACGCCACCACGCGTACGATGGGGAGGTCGAACTGAGTCGCGAACTCGAAGTCGCGTCCGTCGTGGCCGGGCACGGCCATGATCGCACCCGTGCCGTACTCCATGAGCACATAGTCCGCGATCCAGATGGGCATTGCCTGGCCTGTAGCCGGGTTCCGGCAATGGCCTCCGGTGAATACACCGGTCTTGGTCTTGTCGACCTTCTGACGCGCGATCAGGTCCGTCCGTGTAGCCTCGTCACGGTACGCGAAGACCGGTGGCTGGTGCCCGTCTTCCGTGACCTCGTCGACCAGAGGGTGCTCGGGAGACAGCACCATGTACGTCGCGCCGAAGACGGTGTCCGGACGCGTGGTGTAGACCTCGACCTCCGTGCCCGTGTCCTCGCCGTGTTCGTCGAGGACCGGGAAGCGTAGCTGCGCGCCTTCGCTGCGTCCGATCCAGTTGCCTTGAGCCTTTCGTGTCGTTTCCGACCAGTCGATCTGTTCCAAATTGTCCAGCAGTCGCTGAGCGTACTTCGTGATCTTGAAGAACCACTGCGCGATGCGGCGCTGCTCGACCGGGGTGCCACATCGCTCGCACGCGCCCGAAATGACCTGCTCGTTTGCGAGCACGGTCATGCACGACGGGCACCAGTTGACCGGAGCCTCCTTGCGCTCGGCGAGACCTGCCTTGAACAGCTGTACGAAGATCCACTGCGTCCACTTGTAGTAGGCCGGGTCGGTGGTATCGACTGAATGAGTCCAGTCGGACATGAGGCCGATGCGGCGCAGCTGGCGCGTGAAGTTCTTCACGTTCGACGGGATGAGATCCATCGGGTGCGTGCCGACCTTCAGCGCGAAGTTCTCGGAGTGAATTCCGAAGGCGTCGAAGCCCATGGGCTCGAAGACAGTCTTCCCTTGCAGCCTCTGGTACCGACCGTGCACGTCCGCGCCCGTGAAGGCGTAGATGTTGCCCACGTGCAGTCCCTCCGCGGAGGGGTAGGGGAACATCATGAGGTTGTAGAACGTGTTCTCGGCGGACTCGATCTCCTCCAGGGTATGGGAGTTCGTGCCGCGCTCATCCCACAGGCGCTGCCACTTCTCCTCTACAGCGGACGGGTCGTAGCTGTCGCGATCTTCGTTGGACATGGGGTCCCGGTTTCGGAGAAGCCCCAAGCTAAAGGGACGGGGTGGGCGGCCCAAGGCGTGTGGCATACCAGATCACGCAACATCTCGGAGGATTCCCCTCAGAGGTCTATGTTTCTAGATGTCCAAGCCCGAAAAGAAGAAGGTCACACGCGCGAGTCTCAAGAGCGCGTTCCAGGAGTTTGTCTGGCCCCGCAGGAGACTCATCTCCTTGGGGTTGTTCTTGATCCTGCTCAATCGTCTCAGCGGACTCGTGCTGCCCGCGTCGACGCAGCCCCTTATCGACGACGTGATCCCCAGCGCCGATTTGAGCAGGATGTTCTTGTTGCTCGGGGGCGTGATGGTGGCGGTGATCATCCAGTCCGCCACGTCGTACGCGCTGACGATGCTGATGAGCGTGGAGGCCCAGCACCTCATTGCGACCTTACGGGCGGACGTGCAAAAGCATGTGCTACAGCTCCCGGTGCGCGTATTCGACAATACGAAGTCGGGTGAGCTGGTGTCGCGCATCATGGACGACGTCGAGGGTGTGCGGAATCTCGTAGGCACCGGGCTCGTGCAACTCGTCGGCGGGCCTGTGACCGCGATCGTCGCAATCGTCCTACTGGTCCGCGTGAGCCTGGTGATGACGTTGCTCGCGCTCGTTCCCTTGGCTGCCTTCGCCTTCGTTTCGACCAGGGCGTTCCAAAAGCTCCGGCCTGCGTTCCGCGACCGCGGGGCGATCCGGGCGGAAGTCATAGGCCGTCTCACCGAGTCACTAGGCGGCATCCGCGTCATCAAGGGTTTTCACGCGGTCGACAAGGAAAGCGAGATTTTCTACGCCGGTGTCATACGCATCTTCGAGAACGTGAAGACAACGCTCAAGACTTCGAGCTTAGTGACGAGCCTGGGCGCGCTCTTCGTGGGGCTCGCCGGCGTGCTGGTCATGGGGTACGGCGGATACTTGGTCATTCAAGACCAGCTCACGGTCGGCGAGCTCTTCATGTTTACGATCTTGCTCGGCTTCCTCGTCGCACCGGTCGTCCAGATGGCGAACATCGGGACGCAGATGACCGAGGCCTTCGCGGGACTCGATCGAACCGCCGAGCTGCTTGCTTGGCCTCGAGAAGACGACGACCCGAGGCGCACGATCGAGATGCCGGCCATCAACGGCCATGTCGAGTTCGAGGACGTGCACTTCCGCTACGATGAAGACAAGCCGGTCCTGAAGAACATTTCGTTCAAGGCCACTCCCGGAACCGTGATTGCACTCGTCGGCAGCTCGGGTTCGGGCAAGTCGACGTTGGCAGGGCTTGCGGCCACGTTCCTGGAGCCCGACGAGGGTAGGGTACTCGTCGATGGTATCGATCTCCGAGACGTGAAGCTCTCGACCTATCGCGACCAACTCGGCCTGGTGCTCCAGGATGACTTCCTGTTCGACGGCACCATTCGTGAAAACCTCCTCTTTGCGCGCCCGGACGCCAGCGAGCACGATGTTCGAGAGGCCGCCGAGCAGGCGTACGTGTCGGAATTCACCGACCGCTTCCCCGAGGGTCTGGATACGATCATCGGCGAGCGCGGGGTGAAGCTGTCTGGCGGACAGCGGCAGCGCGTGACGATCGCGCGTGCCATACTCGCGAACCCCAATATCCTGCTGCTAGACGAAGCCACGTCGAGCCTCGATACCGAGAGCGAAACGCTCATCCAAAAGAGCCTCAATCAGCTGCTTCGCGGTCGCACCACCTTCGTGATCGCGCACCGGCTCTCGACCATCCAACGCGCCGACATGATTCTGGTCATCGAGGACGGCGAAATCGTCGAGCGCGGCAAGCACGACGAATTGATTGCCCGCGAGGGTAGGTACCACCAGCTGTACACCGTGCAGGCGAGGATCTGACCAGCGACGACTCGGTGAGGCTAGCGGCCGTCGCTCGGCAACATCTCGAAGGGGTCCTCCACCGTGCCCGCGTTGCTCTTCAGCTCGGCGAGCACCGCAGCAAGATCACCGCCCCGAGCATCCAGCAGGGCAGCGAAGTCGGGCAGTCTGTGGTAGTAGCGGATGCGCGTGAGCAGCGTGGCGTTGTTGAGCGGCGTGTTGCGGAAGCCGCTGAACGTCACCGACTCGAAGGTCGGTGCCACATCCGCATCGAAGCGCGCGAGGGATCGCTCGAAAACTCCACCTCGTCGCGAGACCTTTTCTTCATAGGGTAGTTCGGTGTCGTCGTAGACCGCGTTCAGTTCTTCCATCATCTCATCGATGAACACGCTGAAGCGCTGATAGTCCCGCCAACGCGCTTGGGCGCGCAGGCACTTCAGCGTGTCGGGCCCACCACCATCCCGTGTGCAGAAAAACTGAGCTGCGCCCGCTCGACCGACGAACGTCGCGAAGCTCTCGTTGAAGCCGACGCGCCCCGAGACGAAGAGATACCGATGGGAGAGCTCGTGCAGAACGGTCTCCACCACTTCCACGTCATCGGCTCGAAGCATGGTGGAGAGAATCGGGTCGTTGAACCAACCGAGGGTGCTGAAGGCCGCGGTGGGGCGAAGGTAGGTGTCGTAACCTTCCTCTTCGAGGTCCGCTTGTTGCTTCTGCGCGTCCTCGAGTGAGAAGAATCCCTTGTACGGCATGCGGCCTACGATGGGAAACCACCACGTCTTGGGAACGAGCCGGTCCTTGTGCGCGGCCGACACTACGAGGGCGAGGGTGTCGCTATCGAGCTGCGTGAACATGGTGTACGCATCGCCGACGTCGATACCGAGCTCGTTCGCCGCGAAGCGCCTCGCCTCGAATACGAAGGAGAGCTTACCCCTGGTAGCCGCGTCGACCGTCGTGTCGTTCAACACCTCGGGAATGTCCTGGCGGGCACGCAGGATCTGCATCTCTGCTATGCCGGCCTTGATTACATAGATGGGGGAGCAAGCCGAGCAACTCGCGGCGAGTGCGAGCAGCGCGATCGCCAGGCCGGCACGCAGCAGCCTGCGGCCGAGCGGCTTGTTTTCGGGCGATGAAGAAGCGCCGCCGGGAGTCTCGGTGGTCATACTTCCGAGTACCATCCCGACGGCGCCCGAGTTTCAGTCCGCCCTACTGGGGCTGGCACGGACCGGGCCGGATCCTAGTTGCCGCCGCCGCCCAGCGTCCGCATGAGCGGTATTCCACCCTCGGTCGGTACGTACACCACCGAGCCAGCGGGAAGCGTCGAAAGCTTTTCGATGTAGTGGTACGTCAAGTACGCTTGCGTAAGACCCGCCGTGATGATGGTCTGGGCTTCGGCGACGCCCTTCGCCTCCTCGATCGCTTGCTGCGCGCGCTCGCGGATGATGTCGGTCTGAAACGCCTCAGACGCTACCTGCTGTTCGCGCGCGAGCTTGTCCTCGATCGCTTGGCGGACCGTGGCGGGCGCTTGCACGTCGCGTACGAACACGTCCAGAACCTCGATACGGTCTCCGGCTTTGGCCTGAATCTCACGCAGCATATCGTTGGCGACCTCGCGACGATCCGGCGAGAAGATCTCGTTGATCGACTTGGTCGCTACCGCGTCACGCACGCCGTTACGGACGGCGTTCAGCACGATGCTTCTCTTGATCTGGTTCTCGGTCCCGAGCCTTTGAAAGAGATCGGGCGCGTTGGCTCCGTCGAGGCGGAACAGGATGGAGATCTCAAGCGAGACGTTGAGCTGCTCGCTGGTCTGAGCCTCGATCTGCTCTACGCCCGCGTCTGGTGGGTACGCCTGCTCGCGCACCGACATCTTCTCGATGGACGCGAACGGGTTGATGATGTGAACGCCCTGCTCGAGCGGCACCAGGTCGATGCTGCCGAGGAAGTGCTTCACTCCGACTTCACCGACGCCGATGACTGTGACACCGCTGCTCACCATCAGGACGAGGCCACCGATCATCGCTCCGAGCCCTGCCAGCTTCGTAGAGCCGGCCGCTCCCGGTTTGGCGGTTTTGGGGCCGACCACGTAGATGACGGCCCCGAGCACGATCAGAAATATAGAAGGGATAATGACGTTCATGGTTGACTCCTACGGCGTTCGCCGTCTTGTGAGCGCTGCTGTTGTTTCAATACGTAAGGCCGGCGGGCCTTCTTCTACCCACCAGCTTCGTCTACATACGTTCTCTGCTCCGGGTCGACCGCGACACGGATCTCAACTAGATCGGTCTGCGCGGCGATTTCGTCCGGTAGTTCGGCGGCGGCCGCTTGCAGCGCGGCCTTAGCGTCGGGCGAGTCCACGCGGTACGTGTGATAGCGCTGGTACTTGCCCCCGTAACGTGCTGTCACTTGGAAGTTCATACAGCAATCTACCCCTGCCTGCCGCGCGCATCTATCCTCCGAGCATGAGGGTAACACTCGCCGCATACAAAGTGTTGATGAGCTTGGCCCGTGTGGTCAGTCCGCTCGTGAGCCATGGCTCTTCCAAGCTTGCACGGGGAGTGGCGGGTCGGAGGTCGGCGCATGAGAAGCTAGCCCGGTGGGGCAAAGAGCAGCGCGATGCCGGCCGGCCGACGGTCTGGTTCCATGCGCCGTCTGTGGGCGAGGGCCTGCAGGCTCTGGCCGTGATCGACGCGTTGCGAGAGCGTGACCCCAGCGTACAGATCGCGTTCACGCGTTTTTCGCCTTCTGCGGACCGGTTCGCGAGCCGCATGTCGGTGGACGTCACAGCCTATCTCCCTTGGGACCTGCCGGGCCCGATCGGTCACGTGCTGGACACCATGTCTCCCGACTTGATTGTTTTCACCAAGACTGAGGTGTGGCCGGTAGTGGTGGACGAGTCTCTGCGTCGCGGTATGGAAGTCGCCCTGGTGGCGGGGACAGTGGTGGAGGGCTCGAGCAGATTGCGTCCGCTGGCGCGTGTGCTCCTGGCTCCGAGCTGGCGTGCGCTAAGCAGGGTCTGCGCCGTCGCCGATGAGGATGCGACGCGTCTTCGGTCGCTCGGGGTGCAAGGCGACGCACTCTCGGTGACCGGAGACCCTGGCATCGACTCGGCTGCCGAACGCGCGCAGGCCGCCGACCCGGGCGCGCCACTACTGGCGCCCTTCAACGCCGAAGCTCGTCCGACGGTAGTGGCGGGCTCGACCTGGAGCTCGGACGAGGACGTGCTCATCCCGGCGCTCGCGATTGCCCGGCAGCGAGTACCGGACATCCGGCTGATCCTGGCACCCCACGAGCCGGATCCGGACCACGTGGCCGTGCTGTCCCGGCGTCTGGCCGCCGACGGATGGTCTGCGGCGACGCTCTCCAGCGTCGAAGAGTCAGGTTCGGCGCACGGCGTGGACGCGGTCGTCGTCGATCGGGTAGGCGCACTCGCGGACCTCTACACCATAGGCCAGATCGCCTATGTGGGTGGAGGATTCCATGCGGCGGGACTGCACTCGGTGCTGGAGCCGGCCGCGGCCCGGCTGCCGATCCTGTTCGGGCCGAGGCACCACAGCTCGAGAGCGGCCGCGGACCTGATAGCCGTTGATGCGGCCCGATCCGTGGTGGGCCGCGACGCACTGGCGGAAGCCCTGGTCGCTTGGCTCACCGACGACGGCGCGCGTCGGCAGGCCGCGGAATCGGCGTTCGGCTATATTCACAAGCATCTGGGCGCAGCCCGTCGCACCGCCGCCGTCCTCTTCGAGCTCTTGCGATCCCCGAACGCATGAACCAAGACGCCGTCCCCGAGATCACCGCGACCGAGCTGAACCGACGGTTGGGCGCGGATGACGTGCCGGTGCTCGTCGACGTGCGCGAGCCGCATGAGCCTGGGATCGCCGACCTTCCGCAGCACGGCCAGGTCCTGATTCCAACCGGTGAGTTCATGGATCGCATCAGCGAGCTCGAGCCGGAGTCCGAGATCGTGCTCTACTGCAGGAGCGGTGCGCGCAGCGAGTGGGCGGCGAAGCTGCTGTTGCAGGCGGGCTTTTCGAGTGTGCTCAACCTGCGGGGGGGCGTGCTGGCGTGGAGAGCGGAAGTCGACCCCACGATGCAGGCGTATTGATCCTGGTGCCCAGCCCCCTTTCTAGAACCTCGTTCGCCGCACTCGTGCTATTCACGGTTGTTCTCGCGGCGTGCGAGGCCGGTCCTTCGACCTTCGACCAGAGCCGAGCTGATCCGCCGGTGGCGCAGGCCGTATCGGACTCCGTGGTCGAGTCGACGGCGCCCGAGCTTCCTGCCACCGTCCAGGCGGAACTCGCCGAAGTCGCCGAGGCGGGCGGCGTTTCCGTGGCCGAGTCGAGCGGTGACTCCCTAGCCGAGGCGAGCGGCGATTCCCTAGCCGAGTCGAGCGCGGAGTCTGCGGCCGAGGTGGTAGACGCCGCGCCGGGCGACGCCGTGACCGACGGCGTACGCTTCCCTCATCCGGACAACGTGCGTGGGCTCTATGTGAACGCATGGGCGGCCGGCTCCCGCAATCGTTTGGCGGGGCTACTCGAGATCGCCGCGCGCACGGAGATCAACACGTTCGTGATCGATATCAAGGACGCCACAGGCTACATCAGCCACGCTACCGAGCTCGCGGCGGCGCATGAGATCGGGGCGACCGAAGAGATCCGGATCCGCGATCTGCCTGGGGTTCTCGATCGGTTGGAGCAGGCGGGCATCTACCCGATCGCGCGCATTGTGGTCGTTAAGGATCCGCTGCTGTCCGCGGCTCGTCCCGAGCTCGCCGTGCAGGATACGGCGGGTGGTGTGTGGGTCGACAGCAAGGGCACCATTTGGCTCAACCCATACAACACCGAGGTCTGGCGCTACCACGTGGCGCTCGCGCGAGAGGTCGCTCTGCTGGGGTTCCCCGAGATCCAGTGGGACTACGTGCGCTTCCCGGATGCCCCGGCCTCCGACCACGCGCGGTCAATCTATCCCGGCGCGGCCGGCCAATCCAAACCCGAGGCGATACGCGCGTTCCTCGAGTACACGCGTGACGAGCTCGCCGATCTCGATGTCGAGGTCACCGCGGACGTCTTCGGCATCACCACCACGGCGTCGAGGGACGTCGGCGTTGGTCAAGTGTGGGAGTCGTTCATCGACGTCGTCGACGTCGCGCTGCCCATGGTATATCCGAGCCACTATCAGCCGGGCTCCTCCGGCTTCGACTCGCCGAACGCCCATCCCTACGAGATCGTACGCAGGGCATTGAGGGACGCAGTGCGGCGGTCGGCGCTGGTGGATGGCGCTGGCATGACGCGACCGTGGCTCCAGGACTTCTCTCTGGGTGAGCCCATATACGCCGCGCCGGAGGTCAGGGCGCAGATCCAGGCCGCCTACGACGCCGGTGTGGAGCAGTGGATTCTCTGGAATCCTGGCAGCAGCTACACGCAGGACGCGCTGGAGCCAGCCGGGGGATTCACCACGGAGCCACTAATGCGCCTCGGGGACGAGATCATCGCCGTGTCGCGCCGGTACCAGCTGCTCGACAGCCTGGACGGTCGCTAGGGACTCGAGCTAGGCACCAACCACGGCTGTGAACTGCAGTTCGTGCAGACGCGAATAGAGGCCGCCGGCATCAAGCAACTCTGCGTGCGTGCCCTCTTCGTGTAGCTCTCCTTGATGGAGCACTATGAGCCGGTCGGCGTTCTGCACCGTGGAAAGGCGGTGCGCGATTACGAGCGAGGTTCGGCCCCGCAGAAGCTCGTCCGTAGCGGATTCGATCTGGGCCTCGATCTCGGAGTCCACAGAGCTCGTCGCCTCGTCGAGCACCAGGATCGCGGGGTCGAATGCCAGCGCTCGCGCGAAGCTGACGAGCTGCCGCTCGCCGACCGAAAGCGACGAACCCCGCTCCCCCAGTGCCTGGTCGTAACCGTTCTCGAGCCGAGCGATGAAAGGCGCGGCACCGATGCGTTCGGCGGCAGCGCGGACCTGCGCGTCGTCGATTTCCGGCGAGCCGAGTCGGATGTTGTAGGCGACATCCTGGCTGAACAGGAAGACATCCTGAAGTACCAAGGCGATGCGTCCCCTGAGATCGTCGAGCGGTACGGCCTCGATCGGCGTGTCGTCCAGTAGGATCTGACCGCGATTCACTTCGTAGAATCGCATGAGCAGATTGATGATGGTTGTCTTGCCGGCGCCCGTGTGGCCCACGATGGCGATCTTCTCTCCGGGCTCGACCGTGAAGGTCACGCCCTTGAGCACCCAGTCGGGTTCACCATCCGAGTCGTCCGTATACGCGAACCACACGTCGCGGAACTCGATGCGGCCAGACGTCGAGGAGGGCAGCGCGATCGGTCGGTCGGGGTCAGATATTACGATCTCCTCGTCCAACAACTGGAAGACACGCTCCGAGGAAGCCATAGCGGCCTGGAGCAGATTGTACTTCTCGGAGAGGTCCTGGATAGGGCGGAAGAAGCTGCGCGCGTACTGGAGGAAGGCGGTTATGATGCCGATCGTCAGCACGCCATCGAGCGTACGCAAGCCGCCATACCAGATGATCGACGCCAGCGCCAGCGCGGTGAAGAACTGGATGACTGGGAAGAAGAGCGCGTAATACGTGATGGAGCGGAGATGCGCGTCGAGGTAGTCGCGGTTCAACTCGGCGTGCTTTGCCGCGTCGGCCTCTTCGCGGTTGAAGAGCTGGACGACCCTGACGCCGGTCAAGCGCTCGTGCAGAAATGCGTTCATGCGAGCGATACGAACGCGGATGTCCCGGTACGCTCGGCGGATCTTGGCTCGAAAGAGGAATGCCGCGAAGAAGACGAGAGGGAGCACGCTGAACGACACCAGCGCGAGCTGCCAATTCATCCTCAGCATGGCGATCACGATGAACGTCAGCATGAAGATGTCGCCGAACACCGTGACCAGACCCGAGCTGAACAGGTCGTTGAGCGTCTCGACGTCGTTCGTCATGCGCGTCATGAGACGCCCGACCGGGTTTTTGTCGTAGTAGCGCAGGTCCAGGCGCTGCAGCTTCTCGAAGATTTCGGCGCGGAGGTCGTACATCACCGACTGACCGAGCCAGGTCGTGATGATCGCTTGCGCGTACTGCAGCACGACCCCGAGAAGGATCGCCGCCAGGAAGCCCCCTGCCAGGAGCGCGAGGTACTCTCCGTCCTCCCGCGGTATAGCCTCATCGAGAATCAGCTGCGTGAGCCAAGGCCCGACGACCTGTGTCGCTGATGCGATCATGAGCACCAGGATTGCCAGCGCTACCTGCCATCGGTATGGCGTGAGGTAGCGAACCAGGCGCTTCATCAGGCGCGCGTCGTAGGCTTTCCCTAGCGCCTCTCCTTCGTGGAATGCGTCGACGTCGGCCATGAGCTACGCGGGGGCGTGAGGGACTGGGTCCGTACCCGAGGCTCGGGGGAGGGTTTCCGGTGTGAACCGGCTCGCCGCAGTGGTCGCGGAGTGGTTCAGTGACTTCTTCTGCCCGCGGCGTGCGGGGCCTTGGCGTACAAAAAGAGGCGGCGACCT
>DQPL01000123.1 GCA_015664885.1 Gemmatimonadota bacterium | reverse complement strand
GAGCGGGGTTCGAGTTCGTGAAGCTGAATCAGGCTGCTTTTTCTGTTCGGGCGATGTGCCGCGTGCTGGGTCTCTCCCCCAGCGGCTACTACGCCGCATGCTGCTGCGGCACGTCGTCTCTGTTGAAACGGTGGTGGGCTTTCGTAGTTTCCGGACTCGCGGCGTCGGTCAGTAGGTGTACCTGACGCCTGTTCGCAGGCTAGTATCCAGCGCTCTGATCCCGTCGGGCGGTTTGCTATCATAACGGAGATCGAACGATACTGTGAGGTCCAGCTCATCCGTTATGGACGTGGCGATTCGTAGGTTTGTGAGTGTCCGAACGTCATTGAAGTCATCGAACTCGGGTTGTAGATAGGTCGTAGACGTGATCACGAGATTTTCGTTGGGTACGACACGTAGCGTGACGAAATAACTCCACCGGATTACGGTGGTCTGATCGTCGTGAACCGCGGGATCGGGAAGGTTCAGTCTCTCGTGTTCCAGCATGAGCGCAGAGCCCATACCGAACTGTCCCCACTCCCCGCTGGCGAATGAGGTCCGTACTCCGCTTCCTGCGACTATTCTGAAATTTAGGAGTTGAGGCCGGTCGTAGTTCCATTGCCCCCACCACTCTGGTGAGATGCGCTTGTTGTACCGATAGGTCTGGCGATAATGGAATAGACCCGACGATGAGAAGCGGCTCCCACCAAGCAGGCCGAGTCCCCCGTTTCCTACGATTAGGCTGGTTACGGATTCCGTGACTCTGTAGAGGCGCCCGTTCACACCGAGTTGGACCAAATCCACGTTTCCGGTCCGCAGCGTCAAATCACCACCGAAACTACCCGAGTATCCGAGCGGAGGATCGTCTCGCCGAAGTGCTTCCACGTTGACCTGAGCAGACATGGGTAAGGGAAGAGCTGCAGCGAGGGCGATGAGCAGCCGGCAGCCGTTTCGGCACAAGTGCGTGAGATGGGTTACCGGAGTCATTGAGTGTTTGCTGGGGCTGCTCGACCGGAGGATGCGGACTCTAGGACTCTAAGGCTAGCTCGGACAGAGGTGATGTACACATCCGAAAACGCTCGGTTAAACCGAGAGCTATATCAGGCTCGACCCTCCCCGGAACACCCCACTTCATTCCTCACCTGCAGTTGGTGACCTCCGAGTTTCCATAGCACCTCACCGGACGCGCAAAACAGTGCTGGCTGGAGGTACCTAACCTGAGATGTATGCCCCCCAGTCTTGAGTACAATTCGGGAAATCCCATCTTTAATACGCAGTACGTTTGACCAGTAACCGTTCGATCACATCTTTGAACCGTCTATACCATCAAGGACGTCGGCAAGGGGACCGGGCTGGGGTTGGCCACGGTGTATGGCATTCTCGAGCAAAACGAAGGCTTCGTCATCGCGCGCAGCGGGGTTGGGGAAGGCACCACCATCGAGATGTACCTGCCGAGGTACGTTGCGGACCCGGACGAATCGACGGGCTCCTCAGACCGCTGAAGCTCGCTGGGGGGGCTCGGTCTAGGCGCCCGCCGTCAACGCCACTCCGCAGCCGAAAAAAGCGCCGGGTCGAGCGAGGGGTTGAGCTCGAGGTCATGCGTGTACAGGACCTTGGTCAGGGCGCCTTCGGCGTTGTAGTGAACGCGTCGGCCGACGAAGATGTAGCCGTCCGCGCTGCGGATGTCTTCGAAGCGGAGTCGTGACCAGTCCACGTCGCCCTCCTCCATATACGCCACCTGTATGGGCCACGACCTGCCCGGTTCGAACCGATACTTCCAGGTGTCTTCGTCGTGGAGGCCGATGCCCTCCCCGAAGGTCACACCGACCACATATCGACCCTCGTCGTCCATGCCACGATCGTGCAGGTTCACTCCGTTATCCCGCAGCTTGTATGGGAGGCTGATCCAGTACTGCACGTCGCCCGAAACGTAGGGTACCTGATCATAGTCCTTGTAGCCTACGCCGAGTGGCTCGCCGTTGAGCGTCGCCCACTGCTCGACTCCGTCCCATCCCTGCTGGATGAAATCGCCCCCTTCCCAACCATCGATTCTCGAGATCTCGCCGGCGTCCGTGCGGGCGATGGTCACATAGCGAGAGCGAGAGCGCCGCATGCGACCGCTCTCCGGATCGTAGATTTCGGTGGTCAGCGTGAAGCTGGCGCCCTGCAGAGGCCGCTACGCCTCGAGGCCTCCGACTGCGGCGATCCAGTTCGCCACCAGTGAGTCCGCGATGGCATCGTTGCTTGCCTGGACCGGTGCCCGCGCCGCCGAGACACCGGAGACGACCGAAGTGAGCGATATCAGGGTGAACGCCAAGGTGGAGATCGCGCTGCAGAAGTTGCTTCGCTTCATCAATACCCCCAAGGGTGGTAGACTCGGGCGCTGTGCCAATCCGTTGTTGCCGATCGTCGTACTTCGCATCGACTAAACTCCGGATACAGGGACACTGCTCCTTGATCCCTCGCGCGAGCGGGACATGTTTGTCTGCAGATCACGTAGATCGGTGTGGCGACGAGCCAGGTGTGAGGTACATGAGGGGAGATCCAATCAAGAGCGTGACTTGTTTGGCGTCGATCGGCGCCTTGCTACTACTCGGGGCATGCGCCGGTGGCGCGCCCGCGGGTCCGCTTCCACCCACGGACCCCGCGCAGATCGAGTTCGCTCCCGAGCTCGGCATCGATCTCGCGGACTTCGAGCTCACGCCGTCTGGTCTTTACGTACAGGAATTGAATGTGGGGACCGGCCCGACGGCGCGACGCACGAGCCGGGTATGGATCTACTACGTCGGGTGGCTTCCGGACGGCACAGTCTTCGACGGCCAGCTCGAGGGTGATCCGTTCCACGGTCGACTGGGTGGCAGCGAGATGATTCGTGGCTGGAACGAGGGCATCCGGGGCATGCGTGTGGGCGGTCGAAGGCGGCTGGTGGTTCGGCCGGGGCTCGGCTACGGCGCGCGAGGACGCGGCAAGGTGCCCCCTGGCGCGACGCTGATCTTCGAACTTCAGCTCATCGACGCCAATTGAAACTAAGCGAACCCCTGGGCGTATTCCGCTGGCATCGGGGGCGTCGACCGTCGTCCATTCCGAGCGTCACTCATCTCGAGGACCAGACATGCGGTTGATTTCCCCAAGATTCTCGGCACTGACCGTCGCGGCGGCTGGCGTTCTTCTGCTGGCGGCGTGCAGCGACGGGTTCAGCCCCCAGGTGATCGAGGAAACGGACTTCGCATCGGCGCTGCAGATCGATCTGAGCGCGATGACCAAGACGGCTTCCGGTTTGTACATTGAGACGGTAGCCGAAGGAGCTGGCGACCCGGTTGCGGCCGGCCATACCGTGACCGTGACCTACACCGGCTTACTCGCTAGCGGGATCACATTCGATCCTGGAAACGCGCCGCTCACCTTTACTTTGGGCGCCGGGCAGGTCGTGGCGGGCTTCGATGAAGGCGTGACCGGCATGAAGTTGGGGGGCATCCGGATCGTCATCATTCCGCCGGGGCTCGCTTATGGCGAGAGGGCGATTGGCGCGATTCCGGCGGGTTCGATTCTGATCTTCCGCATCGAGCTGACCGACATCGCCGGCTGAGTCGCTGTGCGTCGGTCACGCCTCTGCTACTCGGGCGGCACGCCGCCCGCGAAGCTCACGTCGAATGCCACGAACTTCACTAGCGACCACTTTGGACCCTCAGCCCGACGCGTAGCGTCCGCGGCAAGCCGGGCGTGAGGAATCGTTCCACCTGTTCCGCGTCGCGCACGTTCCGCGAGATGATGCCAAAGGGCGAGTACCTGCGATCGAATAGGTTGGACAACTCCAGGTATGCCGTCGCGCGACCGAGCCAACGTTCAACTCGTAGGTCGACGAGCGAATACCGGTCGAGCCTCCTGAACGGTGCATCATTGCCTTCGTCGCCGATCAGGAATTGTTCGCCCACCCAGCGTGCTTGCAGCGCAAGCGAAGTGTTGGCAAAGGCGTAGGTGACTCCCGCGGAGACAGAGAACTCGGGCACCATGGGGAAGCGGTCCCCGGGTTCGACCACGGGCGGATCTCCACCTTCATCGTCGTCCTCGTCGAGGAATGGTGCGGCTAGGACGGCCGAGGACTCGAACGTGGCCCGAGTCCAGCCCAGGCTGCCCGTCACAGTGAGCTCGCGCTGCCCTCGCAGTGGCACCGCCTCCGCCGACAGCTCGAGACCTAGTCGGCGCGTCCGCTCCAGGTTCGTGAAAAAGCCGCGCGTCGGCGTCTCGAGGTCGACGACGTTGAAGATGTCGTTCTCGACCTCGGACCAGTAGCCGACCGCCTCCCCTCGAAACCGCTGCCGGCCTACGCGAAGGCCCGCCTGCCAAGTGTCGGAAGTCACGGGAAGCAGCGGCGGATCTGGGCCGAGTTCGAACGGGAGCTGGCACGGATCCTCTGGATCTGCGCAGCTCACCTCCAATATCACGGGGCTACGGAAGCCGCGCCCGTAGCCGGCGAAAGCGTTGAAGCCGGAGCCCAAGTCCGCGCTCAGGCCGAGTCCCCCGGACAACTCGCTGAAGGTGTTCTTCCCGCTGTCGGCCGGATCGAGCAAGTCGGTCACGGGGAGCGAGGAGAAGTCGAAACGGAGCGAGCCATGTAGGGCGATGCTCGGGGAGAGCGCCCACCAGCTCTCGGCGAAGCTCGCAAAATTGTCTTCGTCGGTGCGCAGGCGTTCCGTCGTATGGGGTGCGAGAGTCACGAAGGTCCGGTTGGGGTGCGCTTGAATCTCGATGCGCACGTTGTTGCGCACGCCTTCGGCACCCAGAATGAGCAGGAATTCGTCGCGCGGCTGGTAGGTGAATTGGGCGGTCGTGCCTGCCGAAGCGATTTGTGTGATCCCCAACGCGTTGGGTTCGGTGACGTTGTCGTTGGATTGCCGGAAGTCGACGAAGCGCGCGAAAGAGATCAGCTGCACGCTCCACTGTTCTGAAAGCACACGTTCCAGCCTGCCGTTGAGAAAGTGCAAACGCGCGGTGAATGCGTCGCCGGTGCCGCCGGTGTACTGGAGTCGGCGCCGATCCTTGGGCGGAGCGACGATGTCGGCAGGCAGCGGCCCGCCCTGAATCCACGACTCGGGAAGAGGCCCGGGTCCCTCTAGCGAGTCGGACTCGAAGGTGTAGGACACCCAGGCGTCTGTGCGCTCCCCGCGCCAGCCGATCTTGCCGAAGACAGACAGTTCCTGCGAGTGCCCGAGCTCACGCCAGCCGTTGGATCGACCGTAGGAAGCCGTGAAGAAGCCGTCATAGGCGTCCCTTCGCCCTCCGGCGCGCACGGTTCCGGCGACCGAGCCGTACGACCCGCCCTCGGCTTCGACGCTGACGGAGGTGTCTTCGCCCCCGCGAGCGGTGACGAAATTGAGCGCGCCCCCCAGCGCGTTCTTCCCGAACGCTCCAACAGGTCCGCGAAGAAGCTCGACGCGATCGACGGCTCCGCCGGGGATGAGGGACAGGTGCACCTGCGAGGCGTCTGCTTCGTTCACGCGCACGCCGTCCACGAATACGCTCACCCCCTGGGGCACACCCACGATGGGACTCAGCGCGAAGCCCCGGAGTCTCAGATCGGATTGGTAGGGGCTCCCGGTCTGGTTGCTGAGCGTGACGCCCGGTAGGCCGGCGAGCCGGCGCGTGACGCTTTCGGTCGAGCCGCCGTCGACGCGAAGCGTCTGAACCGGAAAGGGTGTCCTGGCTGCCGGGACAGCTCCGACCCGAAGCCGACCAATCGATATCGTGAGGTCAGACAAGACGAGCACGGAGTCCGGCTGCACCGAGTCCGGCGGCTCCTGCGCGGAAGCGGGCACGAGCGGCGCTGTGAGAAAGAGCAGCGCCGCCGTCGTCGCGTGGCCACGTTTCCGCGGAAACGGGCGCGGGCGCGGCTCGCCGCGAGTCAGGTAAGGCCCGCTCACATTTTTGGCAGTGTGACCCCGACCTGCTTCATGTACTTGCCCTGTCGGTCCGCGTAGGCCACCTCGGGCTCCTCGTCACCCTCGAAGAAGAGCAGCTGTGCGATTCCTTCGCCTCCGTAGACCTTCGCCGGTAGAGGCGTCGTATTGGAGATCTCGAGCGTGAGGTAGCCCTCCCAGGTCGGCTCGAGCGGCGTGACATTCACGATCAAGCCGCAGCGAGCGTACGTCGATTTTCCGACACACAGGACGAGCACGTCCCGCGGAATCCGGAAGTACTCCTCGGTACGAGCGAGCGCGAAGGAGTTGGGCGGAATGATGCACTCCGGTCCGGTGATGTCCACGAAGGAGCGATCGTCGAAGTTCTTCGGGTCCACCAGCGAGTTGTGCACGTTGGTGAAGACCTTGAACTCGGACGACACCCGGATGTCGTAGCCGTATGAGGAGAGGCCGTAGGAGATCTTTTCGTCCCGGACCTGGCCGGTCTCGAAGGGTTCGATCATGCGGTGCTCTTCGCACATGCGGCGGATCCACTTGTCGCTCTTGATGGGCATCTAGGACTCGGGGCTCGCTGAGGTAAAGAACGTGGATCGAGGGGCCGATACTGGTGCTTCGTGGACGTTATGGAGCGCCCAACATACTCGCGTCACGGAAGGTCTTGCAAACCGGCGGAAAATAACGAAAAACCGCTGGTCGTCAGGTTGACACTCCAGAGGCGTGCCGGGTACCTTTTTGGGTCGCTAGTGAACTATTTCACAAACCCACTTGGACCATGTCGGGAGACTATCTCTCCCTCCTCTTGTTGTTCGGCGTTTCCATCGTGAACGCTATCGGGATGGTGGTCGCATCGCACATCCTGAACCCACGACGAGACACGCCCCAGAAGCTCATGCCGTACGAGTCCGGCATGATCCCGCTCGGTACTACGCGGGCACGTTTCTCGGTGAAGTTCTACATGGTCGCGATCAGCTTCATCGTCTTCGATTTGGAGACGATCTTCCTGATCCCATGGGCTGTACAGATGCGTGAGTTGGGTTGGAGTGCCTTCTTGGCGATGACCATGTTCGTGATCGTGCTCGCCGTCGGCCTCCTCTATGAGTGGAAGAAAGGAGGTCTCGAATGGGACTGAAGCATATTCTGCCGGGCGGAGGCACCAGCGCGACCACAGGTGGGATCTTCGGAGCCGGTAGTCCGACGTTCCTCACCAGCAAGGTCGACTGGATCGTCAACTGGGGTCGGAGGAATTCCCTCTGGCCGATGCCCTTTGGCACCGCCTGCTGCGCGATCGAGATGATGGCGTCGGCCGCATCCAACTTCGACCTCGCGCGCTTCGGCATGGAGCGCATGTCCTTCAGCCCGCGTCAGGCCGACGTGCTCATTTGCGCGGGCCGCGTACCGTATAAGCTCGCTCCGGTCCTTCGCCGCGTCTGGGACCAGATGCCGCAGCCGAAGTGGTGCATCTCAATGGGCGCCTGCGCCAGCTCGGGCGGTGTGTTCGATGTGTATTCGATGGTGCAGGGGATCGATACCATCGTTCCGGTCGATGTCTACATCCCGGGGTGCCCTCCGCGGCCGGAAGGTCTGATCTATGGGCTGATGATGATCCAGGAGAAGATCCGCCAGGAGACGCTGACGCGTCACTTCGAGCACCGCGCCGAGGACCCGACACGAGTGGCGAAGCCGCAGGTGGGCGACCTCGAGGTGGCCGAGCTCTCGGGTCCGTTTGGGAATTCGACACAGCAGGATCAGCTGTCGAGCGGGGAAGTGGTCCGCGAAGGATCAACTTCCGATGACCTGCTTCCGTAACCGATGACGGACAAGAAGAGCGGGAGCGGTCTGGATGCCGTCGACGAGGGTCCGATCTCGTCGGACGCATCCAGCGCAGACCACGGCGGCGACGAGGCCGACGCTAGCGAGCACACATCGGTCGCCGCGCTCAAGCAGCGCTTCGCCGACGCAGTGGTCAGGCACCGCGTATATGCCGGCGGCCAACACGTCGTCTGGATCGACCCTGAGAAGAGCCACGAGATCCTGAGTTGGCTGCAGGCGGATCCCGATCACCACTATGACATGATGTCCGATGTCACTGCCGTGGACTACGGAAACGGCCGGCCGGTAAACGTGGTCTACCAGATGTTCTCGACGGTGCACAAGCGCGAGCTGCGTCTTCGCTGTGAGCTTCCGCTCGATGCGCTGGAGATCGATTCGATCGTCGACCTCTGGAAGGTCGCGGACTGGTTGGAGCGCGAGGTCTTCGATCTCTTCGGCGTGACCTTCAAGGGGCACCCTGATCTGCGCCGCATCCTCATGCCTCAGGACTACGCCGAGGGTCACCCGCTCAGGAAGGACTTCCCGCTACGCGGCCGATTCTCTCGCGCGGAACAGACGCGACGCGCGCTCGCTCAGGATGTCGAACGCTTCTATCGCGCCGAGGACCTGAGTGCCGGACACATACCGCAAGAGGTTGCGCCCGTGGAGGTCGGCACGCTGGCTCAGGGTGAGCGAGAGGGCAACAGCTGATGGCGCAGAAGACGATAGAGCTCGAAGTCGCGCGCGGACGTGAAATGGGCGTGGACGGAAATCCTTCGCTCAGCCCGATCGCCCCGTTCGACATCGCCGAGCCGGACATGAATACCGAGCACATGCTCATCAACATCGGGCCGCAGCATCCGGCCACGCATGGAGTGCTGCGCTTGGTCTGCGAACTCGATGGCGAGACGGTGAAGAGCGTCGTCCCGGACATCGGGTACCTGCACTCTTCCTTCGAGAAGCTCGGCGAGTACCGCTCGTGGAATCAGATCGTTACGCTCACCGACCGCATGGATTATCTGGCGCCGCTCATCTACAACTGCGCCTATGTGATGTCGGTCGAGAAGCTCATGGGTATCGAGGTCACCGAACGCTGCAAGGTGGTCCGTGTGATTCTCATGGAGATGGACCGGATCTTCGGGCATCTGCTCTGGCTCGGCACGACCGCCATCGACGTTGGTGCGTTCACGCCCTTCCTGTACTCGTTCCAGGAACGCGAACGCATCTACAAGCTGCATGAGTCGTTAACGGGGGCTCGCATCACGACGTCGGCCACGCGCGTCGGAGGGATGATGGCGGACCTTCCGGAGGGGTGGACCGAGGCGCTGGGCGAGTTCTTGGACACGTTCCCGGACACGCTCGCGGAGGTGCACCAGCTACTCACCCGGAATCAGATCCACATAGGTCGCACGCAAGGCATCGGCGCGATCAACGGTGCGGACGCCATCAATTACGGCTTCACCGGTCCCAACCTGCGCGCCGCCGGCGTCGACTACGACGTGCGCCGAGACCGGCCGTACTACGACTACGAGACCTACGACTTCGAGATACCAGTCGGGGAGCACGGCGACTGCTACGACCGCTATCTGTGCCGCATGGAAGAGATGCAGCAGAGCGTGGGCATCCTGCGCCAGGCGCTCGAGCGTTTGCCGGACGGACCCATCAACGTAGAGGACCCGAACATCTCGCTGCCCTCCAAGACCGACGCCATGTCCGACATGGAGAGCATGATCCATCACTTCAAGGTGATCACCGACGGCATTCCCGCGCCCGAAGGCGATTGCTACTTCGCGATCGAAGGCTCCAAGGGCGAGCTCGGCATGTACTTGGTCGCAGAAGAAGGGGACACCAAGCCGGTGCGCTGGCGCGTGCGCCCACCGTCGTTCGTGAACCTTTCGGTAATCGCGAAGCTCGCCGAGGGACATCTGGTTTCGGATCTGATCATGATCAACGCCAGCCTGGACATCGTGCTCGGGGAGATCGATCGGTGAGCGACGTTCCGTTCAAGAATCCGGGTTGGGCCGGCAATACCGGTGAGTTCGATCTCACCGAAGAGGAAGTCAGGGGCGACGATTTCGTCGGTACGCGTCCCCTTCACGGCGGACATGCCTCGGGCGCGGGCACGATGCCGTTCATGCTGCCCGAAACCAATCCTGACGCGAAGCTCTTCGAGGGAGAGTACCAGGAGAGGTTCGACAAGATTCTGACCCGCTACCCGGACAAGCAGGCCGCATTGCTACCCACATTAGCGCTCACGCAGGAGCTGCGTGGGTACGTGAGCGCAGCTTCAATGGATCGCGTCGCCGAGTTGCTCGGGCTGTCCCCTGCCTACGTTCGCGGCGTCACCACGTTCTACACGATGTACAACAAGCGACCGGTCGGCCGGCATCTGGTCCAGGTATGCACGAACATTTCGTGCAGCCTCTGTGGCGCCGACGACGTGGTCGAGGCCTTTCTGCGCTACACCGACACCGAATTGGGTGAAACCTCCGAGGACGGGAATTTCACCGTGATCGAGGCCGAGTGCCTCGCCGCGTGCGGCTTTCCCACCTGCGTGCAGATCAACTCGCGCTACTACGAGAACGTGACGCCCAGCGAAGTGCCCAAGATCGTCGAGCACCTCAAGGCGCAGACCGACGGGGACAGCTAAGTGGCCTACCCCTACGTGTCCGACAGAGAGGTCCGCCTCCTCAGCACGTATTTCGGTGACCCGAAACAGCGGCACATCGAGACCTACGTGAAGCGAGGCGGGTACTCGGCGCTCGAGAAGGCGCTCGGCATGGGCCCGGACGACGTGGTCGAGATCGTGAAGTCGTCGGGTCTTCGTGGACGCGGTGGTGCCGGATTTCCCACGGGAGTGAAGTGGTCCTTCATGCCCAAGGAGAAGAAGAAGGCCCACTACCTGCTGTGCAACGCGGATGAGTCGGAGCCCGGCACGTTCAAGGACCGTGAGCTCATGCGCTGGGATCCGCATCAGCTCATCGAGGGCTGCCTGATTGGCGCCCACGCGATCCGCGCCCAGCACGTCTACATCTATTGTCGAGGCGAGTTCTTCGAGGCGAACCAGGTTCTGGCGCGCGCGGTCGAGGACGCCTACGCCAAGGGCTACATCGGCGAGAACATCCTCGACTCCGGCCACGACATCGAGGTCACGGTTCACCAGGGAGCCGGCGCGTACATCTGCGGCGAAGAAACCGGCATGATGAACTCGCTGGAAGGACGCCGTGGCGAGCCTCGCATCAAGCCGCCGTTCCCGGCCGCGGTCGGTGCATTCGGCAAGCCGTCAACGATCAACAACGTCGAGACCCTGTGCGCCATTCCGCACATCGTCAAAAACGGGGGCGAGTGGTACCGGCAGTGGGGGACCGAAAAGAGTCCTGGCACCAAGCTGTTCTGCGTGAGCGGCCACGTGATCAAGCCCGGCAACTACGAGCTCCCGCTCGGCTTCCCGCTCATCGAGCTCATCGAAGACGTTTGCGGGGGGATGAAGGACGGCAACGCGTTGAAGGCAGTGATCCCGGGTGGCTCTTCGGTGCCACTCATCAATGCCGAAGAAGCTCGTGCCTGTAAGCTCGACTACGAGGGCTGCGTCGACGTCGGTACGATGCTCGGCTGCGCCTCGGTCATCGTGATGGACGAGACCACCGACATCGTGAAGCAGGTACGCCGCATGGTCGACTTCTATGCGCACGAGTCCTGCGGGCTATGCACGCCGTGTCGCGAGGGCACGACGTGGACCGCTCAGATCCTCAGGCGGATTGAGAACGGGAAGGGCACCGAGGACGATCTCGACACGCTGATGGAGATGACCCAGAACATGGTGGGCACCACGATCTGCGTGCTGTCCGACTCCGTGGCGGCTCCGGTGCAATCGTCCATCGAGAAGTTCAGAGACGAGTATCTCGCGTTGATCCGGCGCGGTGAGCGCGTGGGAGCGGCCTGATGCCAGTCACGCTCACCATCGACGGCCAGGAGGTCACGGTCCCCAAGGGAACCACCATCCTGGAAGCCGCGAAGACGATCGGGCAGCAAGTCCCGCACTATTGCTATCACCCGGGCATGTCGTCTCCGGCCATGTGCCGGCTCTGCCTGGTCGAGGTCGAGGGTGCGCCCAAGCCCATGCCCAGTTGCGTGACCACCGTGATGGACGGCCAGGTGGTGCACACGCAGTCTGAGGAGGCCACGGCGAGTCGCAAGGCGGTGCTCGAATTCTACCTGGTCAACCATCCGCTGGACTGCCCGATCTGCGACATGTCCGGTGAGTGCAGCCTTCAGGACTACGTACACGAAGAAGGCCGTGACAGCGGGCGCTCGCGGGAGCCTAAGAGGGTGTTCGGGCGAGACGACTTCGGTGGTGACGTGCTTTTCTACGGCGACCGCTGCGTCATGTGCACGCGCTGCGTCCGCTTCATGAGCGAAGTGGAGCAGGACACACGGCTCACCGTGGTGGATCGAGGCAACCGCTCGGTCATCGACACCTTTTTCGAAGAGGGTCTCGACGGCACGAATTGGCACGGCAACATCGTCGATATCTGCCCTGTAGGCGCTTTGGTCTCGAAGGACTTTCTGCACAAGGCGCGCGCCTGGGACCTCGAGCACACGCCCTCGATCTGCACGAGCTGCTCGCAAGGTTGCAACATCGACCTGCACACCCGGGACAACCTGGTGCAGCGCCTCAAGCCGCGCGAAAACCTGGACGTCAATGGTTGGTGGATGTGCGACCACGGTCGCGAAAACTACGAGTGGATCAATCAAGGCACTCGCATCGAAGCACCGCTGGTGCGAGACGGCAACGGCGGCTCCAAGGCTGTTGATTGGAAGGAGGTGCTGGGCGCGCTGCTCGAGCAGGCGAACGGCGCTGGTGCGGTGAAGGCTGTCGCTTCGCCCCTCGCTTCCAACGAGGATCTCGGCGCGCTCAAGGCGTTGGTCGAGGCGCTCGGCGGTGGCGAGACCGTGTACCGCTCGGCCCGCGCCGAAGAAGAGATCGTACTCAAGGGCTTCCCGTCGCTAGCGCGTCGAAAGGACCTCTCGGCCAACACCACCGGCGCCGAGCTCATGGGCCTGGAGCGGGCGGGAGCCGATGACGCGACCGGAGGCCTCGCGGACGTGGCCGGCCATGACGGCGTGCTGGTGGTGCTCGGGGATGCGCTCGAGGACCAGCCCGCGGACTTCGGCAAGAACGCGGCGCTTTATGTCTTCCTCGGCAGTCACGAGTCGGAGGCTTCGGCCAACGCGAGCTTCGTGCTCCCCGTGACAACGTTTGCCGAGCAGGAGGGCACGTTCACAAACGTGGCCGGGCGCGTACAGCGCTTCTGGCCCGGCTTGCAGGCTCCGGGCATGGCCCGCCCGCCATGGCTCATTCTGGGAGCGCTGGTAGCCGAGCTGACCGAGGCCGACCTGCCACGCACTGCCGCGGACGCGTTCGCGGCACTCGCTAGCGCGGTCCCGGCTTTCAGTGGCCTGACGTACGACGACATCGGCACGCGCGGTGCTCTTGTGAACGAACCCGTGCAGTTGTCGGGGGACTGACCGGATGGAGTTTCAACCCATCTCGGGGATCTGGGCGATCGTTGCGATGAGCCTCAAAGTCACGGGCATGTTCACCGTGCTGATGCTGGTGGTGGCGTACACGACGCTCGCGGAGCGCCGTGTTTCGGCTTGGATTCAGGACCGCCACGGTCCCAATCGAGTGGGTCCGTTCGGACTGCTGCAGCCCATCGCGGATGGCCTCAAGAGCCTCCTGAAAGAAGAAACAGTCCCGGCGACGGCTTCGAGGGTCTTCTTCGTGCTGGCTCCGATGCTGGTGCTCGCACCGGCGCTGGTGACGTTCGCCGTCATCCCGTTTGCCGCGCCGCTGCCCACGCCCGCCGGCGTCGTCGACATGATCGTAGCGGACATACCGATCGGGATCTTGTACGTGCTCGCGTTCAGCTCCCTCGCGGTATATGGCGTCGTGCTCGGAGGGTGGGCGTCGAACAACAAGTACGCCTTCCTGGGCGCGCTGCGCGCATCGGCGCAGATGGTGAGCTACGAAGTCGCGCTCGGACTCTCGCTGATTACGGTACTGATGTTGGCGGGCAACGTGACGCTCACCGAGATCGTTTGGCAGCAGCAACAGCTCGGCATGTGGTTCGCCTTCCCGCTCTCGCTGGCCTTCATCCTGTTCGTGATCTCGGCGTTCGCCGAGACCAACCGGCTTCCCTTCGACATGGCGGAAGCCGAGTCGGAGCTCATCACCGGGTACCACACCGAGTACTCGGCGATGAAGTTCTCGGCCTTCATGATCGGCGAGTTCGGCCACATGGTGACCGCGTCAGCGCTCATGGCTACGCTCTTCCTGGGCGGTTGGGATCTGCCCGGTACCTGGGACAACGCCTTCTGGTACGACGGTCAGCTCATCAAGGGTTTCGCGGCCGACGGTACCGTGGTGCTCGCGAGCCCGGCACTTTGGAAGACCCTCGCGACGTTCGGCGGCTTTGCGGCCAAGACCGGCTTCTTCCTGCTGCTCTTCATCTGGATCCGCTGGACGCTGCCACGCTTCCGCTATGACCAGGTAATGGCGCTGGGGTGGAAAGTCATGCTGCCCACCGCGCTCGCCTATGTCATGCTGATCGGCGGCTCCATCTTGGTGCTCGACGAAGTCGGAGTCCCGTGGGGCTTCAGCTACGGGGCCGCACTCACCGCGGTCAGCACGGTAGCGACCGTGGGCTTCGTGTTCTTCCTGGACCGCGGCCGCACCATCACCGGCGCGGCTGCCCAATACGCACAGAAGGTCGAGGTCAAAACCATCTCACAACCCGCTTCCGCGGGGGATTGAGCGTCTGCTTATGGCCATTTCAGTCAAAGTCATGCACCGACCGGAGCCCGAGACGACGTCGTATCTCCGGGCCGCTTTGAGCGGAATGGCGCTCACGTTCAAGCACATGGTGAACCCGGCGGCTGTGACCCAGCAGTATCCCGAAGAGCAAACCGACCTGAGCCCGCGCTGGCGCGGCACGCATCGCATGGAAGTACACGCGGACGGACGCCCCAAATGCGTTGCGTGTGGCCTCTGTCCGACCGTGTGCCCGGCCAACTGTATCCGCCTCGTCGGTGGCGAGGACGACCAGGGCAATCGGTACCCGGTCGTATACGAGATCGACGAGTTCCGGTGCATCTTCTGCGGCATGTGCCAGGAGGTCTGCCCGGTTGAAGCGATTCATGTGGGGCGCCACTTCGAGAATGCCGAGTACACGCGCGACCGCTTCATATACGATTTGGACCGCCTCATGGAACAAGACCACCCCGTGACGCTGTTGTGGGATCCGTCGGATCCGCGGGGCGAGTAAATGGTCACTTTCCTTTTCTACGTCTTTGCAGCGGTTGCGGTTGGGGGGGCGATTGGGGTGGTGATATCGAGGAGTCCCGTAGGTAGCCTGCTTTCCATGATTGCGACGCTGGGCAGCATGGCGGCGATCTTCGTGCTGCTGGAGGCTCACTTCTTGGCGGCGATCCAAATTATCGTGTACGCTGGCGCGATTATGGTGCTGTTCCTTTTCGTGATCATGCTGCTGAATCTGGGGCACGATTATCAGAAGGACCTCAAGGTCGGCGCCTTCTCGTTGGTCTCCTTCGCCACGGTTGGGGCGATGGCGTACGTGTTGTCGAGACAGTTGGGTGCTGCCGATCTCTCCGATAGTGGTCCCGGCGCTGCCGCGATCGATGCGGCGATCGCACAACACGGCGTGGTGGGCGCGATCGCTCAGCCGCTCTACACGACGTACGTCGTGCCCTTCGAGATCACTGGCATTTTGCTGCTGGTGGCCATCGTGGGTGCGCTCGTGCTTGCCAAGAAGAACGTCGCATGATCACCGAAGCGCTCGTTCTCAGCGCCTTCCTGTTCGTGATTGGTACCCTGGGCGTGCTCGTGCGTCGGAACGCCATCATCATGTTCTTGTGCATCGAGCTTCAGCTCAACGCCGTCAACTTGTCGTTCGTGGCGTTCTCCCGGTTGCACGGCATGGACGGGCAGATTTTCGTCTTCTTCGTCATGACCGTCGCGGCCGCCGAAGCGGCTGTCGGCCTCGCGATCATCATCTCCATCTTCCGGCACTACAAGACGGTTGATGTGGGCAATTTCAAACTGCTGAGGTGGTAGCGGCATGTACGCTTCCTTAGCAGCGGTCTTGTTCCAAGTCGGCGAAGCCGCCTCAGCGGGGGGCCAAGAAGCCGCCGAAAGCGGCGCACACTTCGAGCCGTTCCTGCCGGGACTGATCGTGCTCTTGCCGCTGCTCGGCTTCGTGCTCAACGGCGTGCTCGCGCTACGGCACGCGACGAGGTCTGCGGAGGCTGTGCGCGCGGGTGGGGAGCTCGACCTCGATGAGGGCGGTCGGCCGCTGACGCACACCCTCCCGAGCCTGATCGGCCCGGGTGTGTTGCTGCTGGCCTTTGTGATTACATCGGTCAACTTCGCGCGCATGTTGGGGGCGCATCTCGAGGAGCCGGTGGTCGTCACGTATTGGACGTGGATGGCGACGGGCACCTTCAGTGTAGACGCTGCGCTCCAGCTCGATCAGCTCTCGATGGTCATGATGATGATCGTCACGGGCGTGGGTTTCCTGATCCACGTGTTCAGCGTCGGCTACATGAAGGACGATCCGGGTTATCCCCGGTACTTCGCCTACCTCAACCTCTTCATCTTCTTCATGCTCGTGCTCGTGATGGGCGCGAGCTATCCGCTCATGTTCGTGGGCTGGGAAGGTGTAGGGCTGTGCTCCTACCTGTTGATCGGATTCTGGTTCAGCGACCGCGAGAAGTCTGACGCGGGCAAGAAGGCCTTCATCGTCAATCGCATTGGCGACCTGGGCTTCCTTGTCGCCATGTTCTACCTGTTCACGACGTTCGGCACCTTGGACTTCGTACCGATCTTTGCGGGAGCAGAAGAAGCGTTCGCCTACGGCGGTGCGCTCGTCACGACCATCACGCTCTTCTTCTTCCTGGGCGCCGCCGGCAAGAGCGCGCAGATGCCGCTCTATGTGTGGTTGCCGGACGCGATGGCAGGACCCACGCCGGTCTCCGCGCTCATCCACGCAGCTACCATGGTTACGGCCGGCGTGTACCTCGTGGCGCGTTCGTCGGTGCTGTTCGCGCTCGCGCCTGTTGCCAGTGCCACGGTTGCTGGAGTGGGGGTGCTCACCGCGCTGTTTGCGGCGACCATCGCGCTCAAACAGAACGACATCAAGAAGGTTCTCGCCTACTCCACCGTGTCGCAGCTTGGCTACATGTTCGTCGGTGTCGGGGTCGGAGCGTACAGCGCGGGCATCTTCCATCTGATGACGCACGCGTTCTTCAAGGCGCTGCTCTTTCTGGGCGCGGGCGCGGTGATTCATTCGATGCACGTGGCGTATCACAGCACGCACAGCCACGAAGATGGGCAGGACATGCGCAACATGGGCGGCCTCAGGAAGCACATGCCCATCACCTGCGCGACCATGTGGATCGCGACCCTCGCGATCGCGGGCATCTGGCCGTTCGCCGGCTTCTTCTCGAAGGATGAGATCATCTGGCAGACCGCCGCGTTCGGAGGCGCCGCCAATGCGCCCTATCCGGCGCTCTATACGGTGTTCTGGCTGATCGCATTGGCCGCGGCCATGCTCACGGCGTTTTACATGACGCGCATGATGGTCATGACTTTCCACGGTGAGAATCGTACTGGGGACCAAGAGGAGAAGGCGCTGCACGAGGCGCCCGCGGTCATGTGGGCGCCGCTCGCGGTTCTGGCGGTGCTCGCGGTGGTCGGCGGATGGGTCAACGTCTCCGAGCACCTGCGCGATTCGATTCTCGGTCTGGGCCCGCTCACCAGTGGCTGGCTGCACGAATGGCTGCATCCAATCACGGAGCAGGCGCAGCTCATCCAGGATCTCAACCTCGGCGTGCTCGCTGAGAGTGCGCCCATCGTGGGTGGCGGAGAAGTCGTCTGGGCCGTGCTTTCAGGCGCGGCGGCGATTGCGGTGGTGCTCGTCTCGTTCCGATACGTCGGCGGCCAGAAGATCGTGCCCGCCGCCGAAGACGTCGAGCCGATCGGCTTCGCCAAGGTGCTCTACAACAAATGGTATGTGGACGAGCTCTACGACCGCATCATCGTCCAGCCGATCTTGGCGCTATCGCGCTTCTGCTGGAACGTGATCGATGTGGGCATCATTGACGGCATCGTCAACGGTGTCGGCTTTGCGGCGCGAGGCGTGGGCTTCGTCGTCAGCATGTTCCAGACTGGGACCCTGAACACCTACGCATTCATTCTCACCGTCGGCGTCCTGATCATCCTCGGCGTCTCGATCTTCTGATGATGACTTCGTTGCTCGAATCGATCGGTTACGTGGGGTGGGTCCTGCACGCGCTCATCTGGCTACCCATTCTGGGCGTCGGGCTCGTGCTCTGGGGCGAAGAGGAAGTAGCCAAGAAAGTGGCGTTCTGGTGGTCGATGGGCGTGTTGGTGCTGAGCCTCGGGCTCTGGTGGGCCTTTGACCCCACGCAGGGTAGCATGCAGATGGAGAGCTCGACTCCATGGATCGAGACCTGGGGCGTGAGCTACTCGCTCGGGATCGACGGCATCAGCCTCTTCATGGTGTTGCTCACGACGTTGACCAGCGCGCTCGCGATCCTCGGGTCCTTCAACTACATCAAGGAGCGGCAACGCGCGTTCTATGCGCTGATGCTGCTCTTGCAAGCGGGTGTGGTCGGCGTCTTCGTGGCCACCGACCTCATGCTGTTCTACGTGTTCTTCGAGCTCACGCTCGTTCCCATGTATTTCATCGTAGGTATATGGGGAGGCGAGCGCCGCATCTACGCGGCGATCAAGTTCTTCCTCTACACGGCGCTTGGGTCCCTGTTGATGCTCGTAGGGATCCTGTACATGGCCTTCACGGCGAATGAGCTGCTGGGATTCCCGACGTTCGCGTACGCCGACATGCTCCAGGTACCGCTTACGGGGACCGAGCAGCTTTGGCTCTTCACTGCCTTCGCGCTGGCGTTCAGCGTAAAAGTGCCGGTCTTCCCTCTGCACACTTGGCTACCGGACGCCCACGTCGAAGCGCCGACGCCGGGTTCGGTGGTCTTGGCGGCGGTGCTTCTGAAGATGGGCACCTACGGCTTCCTCCGGTTCTTGCTTCCGCTTTTCCCAGTAGCGGCGCAGCACACGACCGTCGTGTACGTGATGCTCGTGCTCGCGGTGATCGGCATCATTTACACCGCTTGGGTCGCCGCCGTGCAGCCGGATGCAAAGAAGCTGGTTGCGTACACGTCGGTGGCGCACATGGGCTTCGTCTTGCTTGGGATCTTCGCGCTCACCGTGAACGGATTGCAGGGCGGGCTGATCGTGATGATCTCTCACGGCATCAGCACGGGCGCGCTCTTCCTACTGCTGGGCATGCTCTACGAGCGGCGACACACGAGGAAGATCGAGGACTTCGGCGGCATCGGTCGCGTCGCTCCGCTTTTCGCTACGGTGTTCGTACTCACGGCTCTCGCGTCCATCGGCCTGCCCGGTACCAGCGGCTTCGTAGGCGAATTCCTCGCCCTGCTCGGGGTGTTCGAGACGCACCCCACCATCGCGATCATCGCCACGCTCGGCGTGATTTTCGCGGCGTACTACATGCTTCCCATGGTCCAGAAGATCTTCTTCAACGCACTCGACAAGCCAGAGAACCGCGAGATGCAGGACCTTTCGAGGCGTGAGATGGTGATTCTGGCTCCGCTGTGCGCGCTGATGATCTGGATCGGCTGGAACCCCACTCCAATACTCGAGCGCATGGAGCCGAGCGTGCGCTTGGTGCTCGAACGGGTCCAGGCCGCCGCGCCGGCCGGAACGTTGGGCTCGGTGCTCGAGCCGGGCTCGAGCGTAGTGATCGTACCGGCGCCGGCGGATCTCGAAGCAAGCGATGACCTCGACGGTGGCGATCGCTCCACCGACGACGACTAGAAGGCTCATGGAACTCGACTTCAGCCGACAGCTCCATTTCTTCTGGGCGCTCCTGCCCGAGATCATTCTCTGCACGTTCGGTATGGTCGTTCTGGTCGCCGGTGTTTCGGGCAAATACAAGGATGCCGACAAGGCGCCCTCGGGTGATCCGAGCTTCGGCACCACGGCCGACCTTGGATGGCTCTCGTTGATCGGTGTGCTCATCGCGGCGGGCGCAAACGGATGGCTCTATGGGGTCAAGGAGGTTGGGCAGGACTCCATGATCGCGCTGGACCATTTCCGCCTCTTCGCGAACTGGATCTTCTTGCTAGCCGCCGCGCTCACGATTCTGATTTCGTTCGCCTACGTGTATCGGCAACGGCTCCAGGCTGGTGAGTTCTTTGCTTTGATCCTGTTCGCGACGGCCGGCGCGATGTTCATGGCAGGCGCGCGCGACTTGATCGTCATCTTCCTGGGACTCGAGGTCATGTCGATCGCCGTGTACGCGCTCACCGCGTTCAACCGGCGCGATCGCAAGTCTGCCGAGGCCGGGCTCAAATACTTCCTGTTGGGTGCGTTCGCGACGGGGTTCTTCCTCTATGGAATCGCGCTGACCTACGGCGCCACGGGCAGTACCAACGTTGCGGTCATCGCCACGAGTGTCTCGAGCGGTGCCGCCACTGCGGGCCTGTTGACGATCGCCATCGCGCTCCTGGTGATTGGCTTCTCGTTCAAGGTCTCGGCGGTGCCCTTCCACATGTGGACGCCCGACGTCTACGAGGGTGCGCCGGCGCCGGTGACCGCGTTCATGTCGGCAACGGTAAAGGCAGCCGCCTTCATAGCCTTTGCGCGTGTCTTCTTGGTCGCCTTCAACGACTCGTACACCACCTGGTTCCCCATCCTGTGGTGGCTTGCCGCGATCACCATGGTCTCGGCGAATCTCATTGCGCTGGTGCAAACCAACGTGAAGCGGATGCTGGCCTACTCGAGCATCGCCCACGGGGGGTATCTCCTCCTGGCCTTGACTGCGGCCAATCCGACTGCCACGGCGGGCATGCTCTTCTACCTGCTCGTGTACACACTCATGAACATCGGCGCGTTCGCCATCGTGATCAGCGTGGCGCACCAGGCGGAGGAGCGCCAATACATCGACGACTACACCGGATTCGGTTGGACCAATCCGGCTCTGGGCGTCTTCCTGACGATCTTCCTGCTCTCGCTTGCCGGTTTCCCGGGCACGGGAGGCTTCATGGGCAAGATCTATCTGCTTCAGGGCGCTGCCGAGTCCGAGCTGTGGTGGCTCATGGTCATTCTCGTGCTCACGACCGTGGCATCGTACTGGTACTACCTGCGCGTCGCCTGGCTCATGTGGATGAAGAACCCCACCAGCGACGGCCAACACGACCTCGTGATCACGCCGTTCCCGATGCGTCTCGCGCTTGTTGTGTGCGTGGGCCTGATCGTGTACACGGGCATCTTCCCGGGAGCGGCGCTCGAGTTCGCGCGCGCCAGCGTGCAGGGGCTGGGAGCGTTCGGGGGTGGCATCGTCGGACTCGCGCCGTGAAGGCTGCGTAGTGGACCAAATCTTCCGGCAGTATGACATCCGGGGCATCGTGGGAGTGGATCTCGATACCGACATAACGGAGCTCGTGGGCCGCGCGTTCGGATCGCACATGAGGGTGGCGACCGGACTCGAAGCGCCCAGGGTAGCGGTAGGCCACGACAATCGACTCACGTCTCCAGAGCTCGTGGCAGGGCTCATCCGTGGCCTACTATCTACGGGCTGCCATGTGCTCGACGTGGGTACGGTACCGACGCCCGTGCTCTACTGGTCCGAAGTCACGTTCCAGACCGACGGCGCAGTGCAGATCACAGGTTCGCACAACCCGCCCGAGTGGAACGGCATCAAGATGACGCTCGGCCGGGGCTCGCTGTACGGAGATGCGATCCAGGACCTGCTCCGGCGCATCAAGGAGAGCGACTTCGAGTCGGGAGATGGCGGGCAGGAACAACTCGACGTCATCGATGAGTACGTGGCGGATATCGCACGGCGCTTTCAGCTCACGCGTCCCATGAAGGTCGCGGTGGATTGTGGCAACGGGACAGGATCGTTGGTCGCGGTTCAGTTGCTCGAGGCGATTGGTGTCGAGGTGACTCCGCTCTTCTGCGACTCCGACCCGACGTTCCCCAACCACCACCCTGATCCGACGGTCGACGCCAACCTCGAGGACCTCATTCGCTCGGTGCGGGACACGCCGCACGACATGGGCGTGGCCTTCGACGGCGACGCGGACCGCATCGGCGCCGTCGACGAGAACGGCGACATCATTCGCGGGGACACGCTACTACTGTTGTACGGACTCGATGTGCTCGCCAAGCATGGCCCGGGCCAGAAGCTCGTATTCGACGTGAAGTGCAGTCAGGCACTGCCCGAGGTTTTCGAGGCTGCCGGCGGAGAGCCGATCATGTGGCAGACGGGCCATTCGCTCATCAAGGAGCACATGAAGGAGACCGGTGCACTTGTCGCGGGTGAGCTATCGGGGCATATCATGATCGCTGACGACTACTTCGGCTTCGACGACGCGCCTTACGACGCGTGCCGTCTCATCGAGCTCGTGAGCCGATCCGGCAGGTCCCTGTCGGAGATGGTTTCCGATTTTCCGGTGTATGTATCGACGGCCGAAATTCGGATTGACGTGACGGAGGAACAGAAGTGGGCCGTGGTAGCAGACGCCGTTTCGCACTTCAGGACGACACATGATGTCATCGAGGTCGATGGTGTACGCGTGCTCTTCGGAGACGGTTGGGCGCTGCTGCGGGCGTCCAACACGCAGCCGGTCATCGTCGCGCGCTTCGAAGCACGCACCGAGCAGCGGCTTGCTGAGATTCGAGCGCACATCGCGCATTGGCTCACCGAGAACGGTGTTCCGTTCGCGTAGGGTGTAAGCGCCGATGTCGAGCAAGCGCCCGCCGATTCCCACCCTTCGCGGGGGCCGTGCACTCGTCACGATCGCTCTCGTGCTGGCCCTCGTGGTGGGCCTCGGACGGCTCGCCGCCACGATGTACGTGGAGATCCTCTGGCATGCTCAGACCGGGTACGGCGACGTCTTCTGGCTGCGTGTGCTGTGGCAGTGGGGCGCGCGAATCCTGGCCGGCGTCGCGGTCGGGGTCCTCGTCTTCCTAAACCTGCGTATCGTGGCCGAGACGCTGGGCGGCCTCCAGATCAAGCGGCAGTTCGGGAATCTCGAGATCTCTGAGCAGCTGCCGAAGAGCTACGTGTTCTGGGGTTTGGCAGGCACCTCGGGGCTGCTCGCACTTTGGTTTGGCGGATCGATTCCTCTGAGTTTGGGCTCGCAGCTCCTTTTGATCCTGAACGCGGAAGCCTGGGGCATCGCCGAACCGATGCTCAACCATGACGTTGGTTTCTACGTTTTTTGGGTTCCGGCTCTGCTGCAGCTCGTCGCGTATGCGTTGGTGGTCGTTTTCTTGCTCTTCACGCTCGCGACGGCGGGGTATGCGGCCACCGGAGCACTGCGCTGGGACCGCGGCCGCGTGGAAGCCGACGACCGTGTGCGTCTGCACCTCGGGGCGGTTCTCGGGCTGTTCCTGCTCCTGATAGGAGCCCGCCTTTGGCTGAGCCGGTACGAGCTCATCTGGGACGGCACCTCCGATGTGCGTGGGATCTTCGGGTTCGCGGACTCCGCGGCGAGGCTGCCGGCACGGCAGACGCTCACCATCATCTGCGTCGTGTCTGGTGTGGCAGTATTCTGGGGAGCCTGGAAGAACCGAGGCACTGCGATCGTGAGCGCGCTCGCAGCGGTAGTGTTCGCGATGCTCATGATCGGGCAGCTCTACCCCAGCCTGATCCAGTCGCTGCAGGTCGAGCCCAACGAACTGGAGCGTGAGTCCCCGTTCATCGAAAGCAATCTCGAATTCACTCGCTTGGGCTTCGCACTGGACGAGATGGAGCGCCGTCCCTTCGAGTATTCGCCGGACGAAGCAATCGATTGGTCCGCGGCGGCACGGCAATTTGCGGGGTTGCCGGTTTGGAACGAGGGCCCGTTGCTTGCGACCTACCGTGAACTCGAGGCTCGTTATCCCTACTACGACTTTCGGGGCATCACCATCGATCGCTACCAGACCGCCGCCGGACCGGTGACGGTCGCGATGTCGGTACGGGAGGTTGAGCCGCGCGGGATTCAGGATCAGAACTGGCAGAACATGCATCTACGGGAGCTTTACGTAGAAGGGATGGGCGTGGTCGCGAGTCTCGCCAGCGAGCGGACCCCGGAGGGGCGCCCGCCGATGCTGGTCTCGGGTATCCCACCCGAGTCGGCGACCGGCGCGTTTGCGGTGCCGGGACTCAGCCTGGATCACACAGAGGTCTTCTTCGGGACGCGCTCTCAGGACTACGCGGTCGTCGATGGCGGAAGCGGCCAGTTTCTCGCTCCCAACGGGGAGCCGGGCGTTGCGGGCACGGATTTCCCGTTAGGGATCGAGCTCGGAGGATGGCTGCGCAGCGCGATGCTCGCTTGGCGCTTCGGCGAACTGAACCTCATTTTATCCTCCGAGCTCACGGACGACAGTCGCTTCATCTTCCGACGCCAGGTCACTGAACGCGTGCTTGCGATCGCACCGTTCTTCCGGTTCCCGGAAGTGCCATACCCGGTGGTAGTGGACGGGCAGGTCGTGTGGATACTGGAGGGCTTTACAGCGACCGCTGCCTTCCCGCTTTCGACCTTGCAGCAATTTGGCACGATCCGAACGAGAGTGAGGTACGTACGAAATTCGGTAAAGGTCACGGTCAACGCGGTAACCGGAGCAGTGGACTTCTACCGGGTCCCGGTCGAGGACCCGCTGCTCGACGCCTACGAGCGCGCGTTCCCCGGACTGCTTCAGCCCCTGGAGCAGATGCCGGCCGAGTTGAGGGACCACGTGCGTTATTCCAGAGACATGCTGAACCTGCAGACCCGCGTGCTCCACCAGTACCACCAGGAAACGGCGCCGGCGTTCCATGGCCAGCAGGACGTTTGGGATTCCCCACAGGAACTCGCACAGGGCCCGTCTCCGATCGCATACCGCCCCGAGTACGGCCTCTACGCATTGCCGGGAGAGAGTGAGGCACGCTTCCACCTTACGACGGTGTTCGTACCGAGGGACCGGCAAAACCTCACCGCCATCCTCGCCGCCCGCACGGATGAGCGTGGCGTGCCCGAGTTGATCCTCTACGACGTGCCCATCACGGACCAGGTGCCTGGCCCCCGCCAGATCGAGGCCTTGGTTGAGCAGGATCCGCTGATCTCGCAGCAGTTCTCGCTTTGGCGAGGGGCGGGAAGCGAGGTCTGGACGGGCCACCTTCACCTGGTTTCGGCGGGGAACCGAATCCTGTACATGGAGCCCGTCTTCCTCGCCGCCGAGGCGGACGCGATTCCGGAGCTCAGACGATTTGTGGTGAGCGACGGCGTCCGCGTGGCGATGACCGAGTCCTTGGCCGACGCCATCAGCGAGCTCTCCGGCCTCGCAGCGCCGGAGCCCGGCGCGCCTACCGCGATGCCTACGCTCGACGCGCCGGCTGGCGGGGATGCGCCCCGGCCCTCGACCGCGCTCGGCCTTCTCGAGCGGGCGGAGGCTCGCGCCCGGGCTGGGGACTGGCAGGGCTACGGGGAGGCGTTGGACGAGCTTCGTGCGTTGCTTCAGCGCCTGGGGAGCCGCTGAACAAGTAGGGCTCGGCTCCCTGGGGTCGGGCGGGGCCTTTTAGTAACTTTTAGGTCTCTCCATTTCCAAAAAGCACATGGACATCCACGAATATCAGGCAAAGGAACGCTTTCGCGCGGCCGGCATCGACGTTCCGCCCGGCGAGATCGCGACGACCCCCGAAGAGGCCGAAACCATCGCGGCCGGGTACGGCGGGACCGTCGTGGTGAAGGCGCAAGTACACTCCGGCGGCCGGGGCAAGGCGGGCGGCGTCAGGCTTGCGAAGGATGCGGCCGAAGCGAAGGAACACGCAACGGCGATCCTTGGGATGGACATCAAGGGCCTCACCGTGGAGAAAGTGCTGGTGACGCCTGCGGAGGATATCGACACCGAGGCGTACGTCGGCGTGCTCATGGACCGCAAGAAACAAGCGGCGACGTTCATGGTCTCGGCCGAAGGCGGCGTGGATATCGAGCATGTCGCCCACGAGACGCCAGAGCTGATTCGGAAGCTGACGGTCGATCCCCGCTATGGGATCCTGCCTCACCAGGCGTTCTGGCTCGCCAACTTCCTTTACGATGACCCCAAGTTGATCAAGCAGGCGAGCAAGATCATCGCGCAGCTCTACGACGCTTTTGTGAACTCAGGGGCGTCGATGGCTGAGATCAACCCGCTCATCACTACGTCGGCCGGTGAAGTCAAAGCGATCGACGCCAAGATGAGCATCGACGACTCGGAGTTGTTTCGTCGTCCCGACGTCGAAGCCATGCGGGACACGTCGTCCGAACCGGCGTCGGAGGTCAAGGCGCGTGAGGCGGGTCTCTCGTACGTGAAGCTCGACGGGGACGTCGGGTGCTGCGTCAACGGGGCAGGCCTCGCGATGGCCACTATGGATTTGGTAAAGTACTACGGCGGCGAGCCCGCGAACTTCCTGGACATCGGGGGCTCGTCCAATCCCGACAAGGTTGTTGCCGCGCTGGAGATCATCACGTCGGACCCGAACGTGAAAGCGATCCTCTTCAACATTTTCGGCGGCATTACCCGTTGTGACGACGTTGCCAGAGGCATTGTGGAGGCGACCAATCGCATCGACATCGGACCGCCCATCGTGATCCGACTCACCGGCACGAACGAAGAGTTGGCGCTCGAGATTCTCAGTGACGCGGGTTTCTCCGCGTATACGTCGATGGACGCCGTGGTCGAGAAAGCGGTTGAACTGGCTGCAGGGGGCGCGTAACCCATGTCCATTTTCATCGACAACGACACCAAGCTGGTAGTGCAGGGCATCACCGGGCGGGACGGCTCGTTCCACACGCTGCAAACCATGGAGTACGGCACCAACGTGGTCGCTGGTGTAACCCCGGGTAAGGGTGGTCAGACGTTCGAGGGCCCCAACGGCCAGACGGTGCCGATCTTCAACGCCATGGACGAGGCGGTCGCCGAGACCGGCGCCAACACCTCGGTGATCTTCGTGCCCCCGGCGTTCGCGGCGGGCGCAGTACTCGAAGCGGCCGATTCGGGCGTCGCGCTGGTCGTCGCAATCACCGAAGGCGTGCCGGTGCTCGACATGGCGAGAGCGCATGTGTTTGCTCGCGACAAAGGGGTGCGTGTGCTCGGCCCGAACTGTCCGGGGCTTATCTCGCCGGGCAAAGCGAAGGTCGGCATCCTGCCCGGGCAGATCGTCACCGAAGGACCGATCGGGCTGGTCTCGCGATCCGGTACGCTCACCTACGAAGCGGTTTTCCAGCTCACGGGTGCGGGCCTGGGGCAAACCACCTGCGTGGGTATTGGCGGAGATCCGCTCATCGGGACGAACTTTATCGACTGTCTCGAGGCGTTTGAGGCCGACCCCGACACGAAGGGGGTGGTCATGCTCGGGGAGATCGGTGGCACCGACGAACAGGAGGCTGCAGCGTATGTCAGCGACCACATGTCCAAGCCGGTGGTGGGATTCATCGCCGGCCAGACGGCTCCACCGGGACGAAGAATGGGACATGCTGGCGCGATCATCAGCGGCTCAGCCGGTACGGCTGAGGAGAAGATGAAGGCCTTCGAGGAAAACGGGATCGCGGTGGCGAAGCGTCCGGCGGACCTGGTAGGATTGATCCAGGACGCGCTGAACTAGGCCCTCGCAGGCTACCGGAACGTCATGGAAGAAAAAACACTGATGGTCGAAGACGCTCTGAAGCCGGCGCAGTACCGGGTCTATCCGGATACTCCGCTCGCCGAGGTGGTGGACTTGATGGTCCGGCACGAAGTGCGCGTGGTACCCGTCGTCGGTGAGCAGTATGAGGTGTTGGGGATCATCACCTCGGGCGACGCGCTGGACCGCGTATTGAACGAGCGGCCGGCCGCGCCCGGCAGTGAAGAGCTATTCGCCAGGGATGTGATGACGCGTGCAGTGCTGTGCGTGTCGGAGGATCAGCCGCTGGTCGAGGCCGCCAATACCATGGTGAACAGGGATGTCGAGCAGCTGCCGGTCGTGCGCGACGGAGAGTTCATCGGCTTTGTTACACGCGACACGATTCTGCGCACCCTGCACGAGGGTGCCACTCCAACGAGCAGGGAAGAAGAAAGCCACTCATGAGTCAAACTCTGGCAATCATCAAACCAGATGCCGTCGGTGCCGGGAAAGCCGGCAAGATTCTCGCTCACCTGGAGAACGCCGGCTTTGCTGTGAAGTCGCTGAGGCTCACGGTCCTCGGCAGCGCGCAGGCAGGTGCATTCTATGCGGTCCACGAGGGTCGACCATTCTATGACGAATTGGTCGAGTTCATGACTTCGGGCCCGGTGATTCCGATGGTGCTCGAGTCGGACGATGCGGTGGCCAAGCTACGCGAAGAGATCGGTGCCACCGACCCGGCCGAAGCCGCGGACGGTACGATTCGCAAGCTCTTCGCCGAGTCCAAGGGCAGGAACGCCATCCACGCCTCTGACTCCGACGAGAACGCGGCCAGCGAGATCGCTTTCTTCTTCTCAGGACACGAGCGACTCCGGGGTTAGCGCCCTCTAGACCTCGGTCACGCGCTGCTCCAGCAGCCTGGACAATTCCGGGGCCCTGACTAGTTTTCACGACTATGCTAAGTCTTGATCTCGGTCGCCTGGGACGGGAGGGATCCGTCCTGGTCGAGGCTCGACTTCCTACTGATACGCCACTGTGGGATGAGAGCGGCATCGAGTGGGCTGGCCCGGTCGAAGTAAGGCTCAAGGCTTCGCATGCAGGCACCGGAGAGGTCGTGGTGCGAGGTGTCCTCGAGGGGTCGTTGCTGCAGGTGTGTAGGCGCTGCCTCGAGCCCGTGCCGGGTAGGTTCGAACACGCTGTCACGTTGGTCTTTCTCTCTTCGGACACACCAGGGGTAGAAGACGACGGAAGTACGCATGTGTTCGATGCCGGTGCTGAGTTTGATATGAGCAACGCGGTGCGTGAGGAGTTGGTGCTCGCGCTCGATAAATACGTCGTTTGTGATCCTGATTGCCGAGGTCTTTGTCCGACGTGCGGCGTGAATCGGAATAGCGATTCGTGCTCGTGCAGAGTGGAAGAGGACGATCCCAGGTGGGAGGCACTCGGGGCCCTCAAGAACAAGTGAGTCGGTAATGGCGGTTCCAAAAAAGCGGACCTCGAAACAGCGCAAGAGGAAGCGTCGCACCCACTACAAAGCCGAGGGTGTGACGGTCAACAATTGCCCGAACTGTGGTGACCCCAAGGTACCGCATCGCGTGTGCCCCAATTGTGGGCACTATCGAGGGGAGCCGGTTCTCGAAGTCGAGATCGACTAGTGTCCTGCCGGACATAGCGTCCATGCGCATCATCCTCGATGCAATGGGTACCGATCACGCCCCGCGGTCCGAAGTGGCGGGGGCGATTGAGGCATTGAAGGAACTCGACTCGGACGTGGAGATTGTCCTGGTGGGCGATCAGGAGACGATCGAGGCGGAGCTCGCAGGGCACGACCAGATTCCTGAACGGCTCTCGGTGCACCACGCGCCGGACCGGGTGACACCGGAGGAGTCGCCTTCGAAAGTCATTCGCCGTAATCCCGAGTCTTCGCTGGTCGTGGGCCTAGAGCTGCATCGCGACGGCGCGGGGCAGGCCTTCGTCAGCGCCGGATCTACCGGAGCGATCATGGCGACGTCGCTCTTTACTTTGCGTCCGTTGCCCGGCGTGGACCGTCCTTCGGTCGCAACCATCTTGCCCTCGGCGGGTCCCCCGGTTCTCCTGCTAGATGCAGGCGCCAACGTCGACTGCAAGCCGCATCACCTCGTGCAGTTCGCGCACCTCGGCAACATTTACGCCCAGGTCATGATGGGGCGCTCGGACCCGAGGATCGCGCTACTGAACATCGGTGAGGAGCCAGGCAAGGGCGACGAACTCACGATCGAGACCTATCAGCTCCTGTGCACGGAGGCAGGACTCAATTTCGTGGGCAATGTCGAGGGACGGGACATCATCAAGGACGTGTGCGACGTCGTGGTCTGCGACGGATTCGTCGGGAACGCGATCTTGAAGTTCTACGAGTCGGTCGCCCAGTTCATTGTTGGTCTCGTGGAAGCAGAGCAGAAGGGCAAGGCCTCCGAAGGGCTCGACCTTGATCGAGTGTTCCGAGTGCTCGACTATGCGGAGACGGGCGGGGCGCCCCTGCTTGGCGTCGGAGGCGTTCCCGTGATTTGCCATGGAGAGTCGACTCCGAAGGCGATTCGCAATGCGCTCAAGATGGCAGTTCGGGCGGTTCGCTCCGACATGGTCAAGCACAGCGCTCAGGAGGTCGCCCTGGCGCTCGGGCACACCTCGCGGGAGGCTTCGTGAAGAAGCCTAAACCACTGGTCGAGATCGCGGGCACCGGCCGCTTCCTGCCTGACAACGTTGTGACCAACGAGGACCTCGCCAAAAGCCTCAACACTTCGGACGAGTGGATCCGATCTCGCACGGGAATCAGGGAGCGGCGCATTGCGCCGGACGACATGGGTGCCGCCGATCTGGGCACCGGCGCCGCCAGGAAGGCTATGCGTAGCGCGGGTGTGGAGCCGGGTGAGATCGACGTGCTCATCGTTGCCACGGCCACACCCGACCGCTTGTTGCCCTCGACCGCGTGCGACATCCAGGCGAGGCTCGGAGCTAGCAACGCTGTGGCCTTCGACCTGGTGGCAGCCTGTAGCGGCTTCATCTACGGTCTGACCCTGGCAGAGGGGTACCTCACGGCTGGTCGAGGGGAAGTCGCCCTGGTCGTCTCGGCAGAGAAGATGAGCTCGATCGTCGATTGGGAGGACCGCTCCACCTGCGTCCTGTTCGGCGACGGCGGTGGCGCGGCCGTGGTTCGACCCGCCGGGGGGTCGGGGCGCGGCATTCTGTCCAGCCACCTCCGTTCGGACGGGAACCTCAGCGAGCTCTTGGTTCGACCGGCCGGTGGAGCGCTGCACCCAATGAGTCACGCGGCGCTCGACGAAAAGACCCACTTGGTGCGTATGAAAGGCCGAGAAGTGTTCAAGCATGCTGTTCGCAACATGGCCGAGGCGTGTGATCACGCGTTGCAGGCGGCAGGCCTGACGCCAGACGACGTCGACCTTCTCATCCCGCATCAGGCGAACATGCGGATCATCGAGTCGACCGCCAAACACGCCGGCATCGACATGGACCGGGTCTACGTCAACGTCGAGCGATACGGGAACATGAGCTCCGCAACCATCCCCATCGCGATCGATGAAGCACTGGAGAAGCGGCTCATCGTACCAGGTTCCAATGTGCTGCTCGTCGCCTTCGGCGCGGGGCTCACATGGGGCGCGATGGCCCTCCGCTGGTAGTATCACATGTCACTTGCGCTGATCTTCCCCGGCCAGGGGTCTCAGGTCGTCGGCATGGGGCGGGCTCTTGCCGCATCGGACGCCAGAGCGGACGCTGCGTTTGCCACGGCAGACGAGGTCTTGGGGTTCTCACTCTCTGGTCTCATGAGAGATGGTCCTGAGCACGAGCTCACGGCCACCCAGAACGCTCAGCCGGCGATCCTCGCCCACTCGGTGGCGGTTCTGCGGACCATCGAGGACCAGATGGGCCCTGTCGCCTATGCCGCCGGCCACTCGTTGGGTGAGTTCAGCGCACATGTGGCGGCCGGCACGCTCAGGTATGAAGACGCACTGGCGGTTGTCCGTCTCAGAGGCGAGCTGATGTTCGCGGCGGGCCAGAAACGATCGGGAACCATGGCCGCCATTCTCGGCTTGAGCGACGAAGAGGTAGAAGCTGTGTGTACGGAGGTCGATGCGGGTACCTGCGTGCCCGCCAACTTCAACGCGAGCGGCCAGGTGGTCGTCAGCGGCGACATCGCTGGCGTGGAGCAGGGCATGGAACGAGCGACGGACGCGGGAGCGAGGCGGGTCGTACGGCTGAACGTATCCGGGGCCTTTCACTCCCCGCTCATGGAGCCCGCCGTCGACGGACTTAGAGACAAACTGCAGTCGATAGAGTTCCAGGACCCGGCATACCCAGTTTTCTCAAACGTCACGGCGAGTCCGGTCACGAGTGGCTCCGAGGCACGGCAGCTGATGGTCGAGCAGCTCACGTCGGCGGTGCGCTGGAGTGCTTCGGTGGCTGCGATGGTCGAAGCGGGCGCGGACCGCTTCCTCGAGCTCGGCCCTGGCTCGGTCTTGTGCGGCCTGAATCGGCGCAATGCGAAGGGCGTGCCCTGCAGGTCCATCGGGGATACCGAGGACCTCGCCACATCGGTGGATGGCGCCTAAGGGCGCTTAACAACGGGAGCTTTGACGAGATGAGCGCAAGAGAGCTCGCAGACAAGGTCGCCATCGTCACCGGTGGATCGCGTGGAATCGGCCTCGCGATCGCGGAGTCACTCGCGGACGCGGGGGCCACGATTGCCGTGATTGGGCGCAACGGTGAGCGCGCCAAACAGGCCGCGGCGGCGCTGTCCGGAGCCGGACACCAGGGATATGCGTGTGATGTGGCGGACCCGTTTCAGGTTACGGACACGGTAAAGGCCATCCAGGAGGGACTAGGCTCCGTCGACATCCTTATCAACAACGCGGGCCTCACGCGGGACAATCTCCTGATGCGAATGAAGGATGAGGAATTTGATGAAGTGATCGCAACTAACCTAAAGGGCGCGTTCAACTTCACTCGTGCCGTAACACGTAGCATGATGAAGAAGCGCGACGGCGTGATCTTGAATATCACGTCGGTGGTGGGGCTCATCGGCAACGCCGGGCAGACCAACTATGCAGCGTCCAAGGCCGGCATGATTGGGATGACCAAGAGCGTCGCCAAGGAATTGGGTTCCAGGGGGGTCCGTTGCAACGCGCTCGCGCCCGGTTTCATTCGCACCGATATGACCGCTGAATTGAGCGAGGATCAGATCGAGAACCTGCAGAGCCTCATCCCGCTCGGGCGGCTCGGCGAGACGGATGATATTTCGGGCGTCGTGCGGTTTCTCGTGAGCCCTGCTGCGCGCTACATTACCGGCCAGGTCTTGGCAGTCGATGGCGGCATGGTGATGTAGTTGGCCAAACCGCCCTTTTAGTCACGAACAGGAGGGGACATGAGCGAGCCCATCGAGGCCCGTGTGCGCGAGATCATCATCAACGAGTTGGGTCTCGAGCCTGAGAAGGTCACGGACGACGCTTCGTTCGTTGAGGATCTAGGTGCAGACTCCCTGGATACGGTCGAGCTCGTGATGGCGTTCGAGGAGGAATTCGGACTGGACATCCCGGATGAGGCAGCGGAGCAGATGCGAACCGTTGGCGATGCTATCAAATATCTGAAGGAAAACCGAGAAGACTGAGTCCTTCTTGGTTGAAAGCATGAATAGGGGGCAGGGGGCGGGGCACGAACCTCGACGGGTGGTCGTCACCGGGATGGGCGTGGTATCGCCTGTCGGAAACGATCTATCGACTACGTGGGACGCGCTGCTTGCGGGCACCAGCGGTGGTGGCCCCATCACGCTGTGGCAGACGACCGAAGAGTGGGCCTGTCGCATCGCGTGTGAAGCGAAGGATTTCGATCCTCTCGCTTACGTCGAAAAGCGCGACGCGAAGCGCTTCGACCGCGTGTCACTCTTTTCGATTGCCGCTTCGGCGCAGGCGCTCGAGTCAGCCGGCGTGCAGGACGGTACCCCTGACGGTATGGACCCGAGTCGCTTCGGGGTCATTTTCGGCAGCGGTATCGGCGGAATCGCGACCTTCGAGAAGCAGCACAAGCGTATGCTCGAAGGGGGGCCGAAACGCGTGAGCCCGTTCTTTATCCCGATGTTCATACCTGACATCTCCGCGGGCCTCATCTCGATGCGCTGGAACCTGCAGGGTCCCAACTACGCCACCGTATCGGCATGTGCGTCTTCGGCGCATGCCATCGGCGACGCCGCGCGCCACATTCGTTATGGCGATGCCGACATGATGATCGCCGGCGGAGGTGAGGCCACGATCACCCCGATGACGTTTGCGGGCTTTTCATCGATGCGCGCCCTTTCTACTAGAAACGACGACCCGGCTGGGGCGAGTCGGCCGTTCTCCTCGGACCGCGACGGCTTCGTGATGGGCGAAGGCTCCGGCGCCTTGATTCTCGAGGCCCTCGAGCATGCGCAAGCGCGCGGTGCCGAAATTCTCGCGGAGATCGTCGGCTACGGTCTTTCAGCGGATGCGCACCACATCACCGCACCTCCGCCCGACGGGTACGGAGCCCAGATTGCCATGCGCATGGCGCTCGAGGATGCGGGTGCGGCGAGCGAAGACGTGGACTACGTAAACGCTCACGGTACCTCGACCATCGCGGACGCGATCGAGACCGCGGCGATCAAGTCAGTGCTGGGTGATCACGCCTACGAGACGGTGGTGGGCTCCACCAAGTCCATGACCGGACACTTGCTGGGGGCGGCCGCGGCTCTCGAGGCGATCACGTGCATCCAGGCGTGCCGGACCGGCAAGATCCCGCCCACCATCAACTTTCAGGGCCCGGACCCGGACTGCGACCTCGAATACGCGCACGGAGGCATGGTCGAACGTCCGGTCGAACTGGCGCTCAGCAATTCGTTCGGCTTCGGTGGACACAACGTCTGCCTGGCCATCCGTCGCTGGAACGACTGACGCCCGCCGCATGAGGATCGGGACCGGCTACGATTCACACCGCTTTCAAGACGGTCGGCAGCTCATGCTGGGCGGTGTGCACATTCCCGATCACGCCGGACTCTCCGGCCACTCCGATGGCGACGCCGTAGCGCACGCGATCATCGACGCCGTGCTGGGCGCCGCGGCAGCGGGCAACGTTGGCAGCCACTTCCCGCCGGACGACGATGAGTGGAAGGATGCCGAGTCCATGGATCTGCTCGATCGTGCCACACGGATCGTGCTGGCGCGAGACTATCAGGTGGTGAACGTGGACGTCACCGTGATTTGCGAGAGCCCCAAGATCGCACCGCACGTGGAGGCCATGCGCTCGCGCCTCGCCGAGGCGATGCGGATCTCGTCGGCATCGATCTCGATCAAGGGCAAGAGCAACGAGGGTATGGGCTGGATCGGAGCGGGGGAGGGCATCGCCGTACATGCGGTAGCGCTGATCACCGGAGTGTGAGGCGTGGCAAATTTCCTGAGCTGGCTGGAGGGCATTCCGGTGGGCCTCGTCTACGTCCTGCTGGGCGTCGGCGCTGCGGTCGAGAACGTGATGCCGACCATCCCCGCGGATACGTTCGTAGCACTGGGTGGATTCCTCTCGGCGGTCGGAGACCTGGACCCGCGGTGGATCTTTGTGTCCACGTGGTCGTTGAACGTGGGGTCTGCGCTCGCCATGTATCGGCTCGGTTACACTCACGGCAGGCCGTTTTTCGAGGCCGGCTGGGGGAGGCGGGTCCTCCGACCTCATCAGATGGAGCGTATGGCCACGTTCTACGAGCGGTTTGGCACGGCGGCGATCTTCTTCACGCGGTTTCTGCCGGGTCTGCGCTCCATCGTTCCGGTCTTCGCGGGGGTTAGCCAGCAGCCGTTCGTTCTCGTCGCGCTTCCGATCGCCCTCGCTTCCGCGATCTGGTATGGAGCACTCATCTGGCTCGGGGCCTTGGCCGGGCAAAACCTGGACGTACTGAGTGCGATGCTGGGCCAGGTCAATGGCGTCCTGCTCGGCGTCGCGGTGGCGGTCGCGCTTCCTTCGGCGCTTTGGTGGTGGCGCACCCGGCATCCGCGGGAGTCTTCGCAGGACTCTGACGCAGCGTCGGAGCGCGACGTCGGTGCCTGAGTCGTCGATCCCGACCGTGTTTCGGTTCGAGCAGTTCAACGACTACCTCACCTTCGAGCGAGGACTCTCTGCTCGCACGGTGTCTGCCTACGAGCGGGACCTCACCCGCTGGTGGCGGTCCGTGTCGGAGGGAGGAGCGGGTGACCCCGGAGGAGTGACACCGGAGCTGCTGCGCGAGTGGGTTTTTGGACTGAAGGACGCGGGACTCGCTGCGACTTCGATTCGTAGGGCGCAGTCGGCCGTGCGCACGTACTTCCGCTTCTTGCTGTCGGAAGGACTGCTCGAGGTCGATCCGACCGAGCGACTGGAGAGTCCGCGCATCGCCCGGAAGTTGCCGGGCTTCCTGACGCACACCGAGGTGGTGCGCCTACTCGACGCCCCGGATGCCGAGCGACCACTGTTCTGGCGGGACCGCGCAATCCTCGAGCTGCTTTACGCCTCCGGGCTTCGGGTCTCCGAGCTGGTCGATCTGCCCTTGTCTGGCCTTCATCTGGAGGAGGGCTTCGTGACCGTGCTCGGAAAAGGCTCCAAGGAACGCTTCGTGCCCATGGGTGGTCCGGCGGTGAGGACACTGGAGCGCTACCTGCGAGACGTGCGGCCACGACTCGACAAGGGCCGCGCAGAGGGCCGTGTGTACCTCAACGCACGGGGGACCCGCATGAGCCGGGAGTCCGTTTGGAAGCTCGTCAAGAAGTCGGCGAAGCGAGCGGGTATCGGGAAGAACGTTTCTCCGCACACGCTCCGGCACACCTTCGCGACCCATCTGGTCGAAGGCGGGGCGGATCTGGCTGCTATTCAGGAGTTACTGGGACACGCAGACATCTCGACGACTCAGATCTACACCCACGTGGACCGCGAGTACCTGAGAGACGTGCACCGCCGCTTCCACCCCCGTAACTGAGGGGGTTGGCGAGCTTCCGCGAGCGGTTTCTAGAGCTCTCCGGTTCCCTCGTCGCGGCGAGCCTGCTCGGCCTCGGCGGCCTCGAAGAGTTGCACTTGAGAGGTCGAGTTCAGTAACAAGCGCACAGCCTCGGACAGGACCGGGTCCCGTTCCATGCGGATGTCGGCTTCCGCGCCAAGGTCGTCCATTCGCTGAGCCACGGTGATGCGACCCCGCCAGCGTAGGTATGTGCGGACGCCCTCGTCGGAAAGCTGGTCTTCGGAGAGACCCTCCTCCACGAGCCGGGCGATGAAGCCGTCGAACTCCTCATCGGTGAGGGCCGGATCCTCGGTGCCTTCGTCGCGCCGAGCACCGGCTGCCTCGAATCCGAGTTCGGCGAGGCGCAGCCCCAGCGGAACCTGCTGCTCGTTCACGGCCCTGATCAGCTCGCGCTCGACCAGCGTGGTCGTGTCGTCCGCGAGCGCCAGGTCTGGGAAGATTCCGCCACCGTTGATGAGCGAGCGCCCCTGCGCTGTGTTGACGCGCGGGAACGTGTCCAAGTCTTCCGCTATGGGGCGGAATTGGGAGTCTCTCGCGCGCTGCAGCGAGCGGCCGAGGGGCGTGTGCCACGAACCGGTCGTGAAACGCAGTCGTCGGCTGTACGGCAGCCGCATCACGGTCTGCACGACGCCTTTGCCGAAGGAGCGTTCACCAAGAACGAGCGCGCGATCGTAGTCCTGTAGCGCGCCTGCCAGGATCTCAGCCCCGGACGCGGTGAAGCGATCGACCAGTATCACGATGGGGAGATCCGGCACCAACTGGGGCCAACGGTCCTCGAAGGAGTCGGTTTCGGTTTCGTACGCTTCGGCGTCCGGTCTGCGCTGTACCGTGCTAGCGAGCGTCGATCCGGGCTTCAAGAAGAGGTCGGCCAACATGAGCGACTCGTCGAGGAAGCCGCCGGGGTTGCGACGAAGGTCGATGACGAGGCCGCGGGTATCGGCGAGCTCGGCGAGCGCGGAGTTCATCTCCTGCGCCGCGTTGCGCGCCACCCGATCGAGCAGGACGTAGCCGATGTTGCTCTCGAGAACACCGTAGTGAACCGCCGGCACGTGCACCTGCGCGCGCGTGATGTCGAAACCGATGGGTTCATCGAACCCGGCTCGCTTGATCTTCACGAGCACGTCCGTGCCCACTGGACCGCGGATCGAGTCTGCGGCCATGCCCGTCGTCCAGTCCGACGCATCGTTGGTATTCACACCTACGATGATGTCGCCCACGATGATGCCCACCTGCTTTGCGGGTGTGCTGCGGAAGACCGCAGTGACGGTGACCTCCTCGTTGAGCAGGGTAATCTGGAGGCCGATGCCGGAGTAGTTGCCGGTCGTCTCCTCTTCCCACGCATCCGACTCGACCTCGGTGAAGAGCTCCGCGTAGGGATCATCGAGTGCGCCGATGAGGCCGTCGATGGCTGCTTCCCACAGCGTGGAGTCGCTCACCCCGTCCACGCTCAGGCGGGAGATCCTGGCAACGGTTTGCGCCAAGATCTCGGGCTCAGCCGACCGCCTGGCCTGCTCGACCAGGCTGAGCAGGTCCGCCTGCGCCTCACTGAGCGTCTCGTCCGAGGTGTCTCGAACCAGCCCTTTGAGTCCGTCGAGCGCCGCTTCCCACAGCGTGGTGTCGCTGAAGCCGTCCATGTGCATCGTTGTGATCGCTTCCACTGCCTGCGCCAGGATCTCGAGCTCGGGCGGGGACTCGACCCTCGAGTTCGCACGGGTCGCGCTGTCCTGCGCGCCCAGACTGGGGGCGGCGAGCGCCAGCATCAGTGGCAAAGTTGCGAAACGGTATCTCATGCGGGCGCCCTCGGCGTCGGCGTAGTTTCTCATGTGCGTCCTCTAACCCCCGCGTACGGAATCGCGTTCCGCGCATTACCGGGCGCTTCCGGGACTCTCCCCTGCAACATATGGACCGAACGGATACTTTTCACCCATCGGTACAGAATTAAGGGTCGGAGGCATGAGGCCGAGACTCAAACGAGATCCACCGTCCATGAGCCCAACCGAGGCCCGCCCACCGCTTCGGGTGGCGCTGGTACAGTTCAAGCCGACCAAGGCTGACGTCGCCGGGAATGTCCAGGCAGTATGCGACATTGTGGGGGCCCACGCGGACCAGACCGATCTCATCGTCTTCCCCGAGACCGCGCTCAGTGGGTACTTCCTCGAAGGTGGTGTCGCGGAGGCCGCGCTGACGGTCGAGCAGTTGATCGACATGCTCGGCCCACCGCCAGCGGGCGGCCCCGACGTCGTGATCGGCTTTTACGAGCGCTGGCGCCGTCGTTTGCATAACAGCGCCGTCTATCTCGGGGCGGAGGAGGGGGCGTGGGCTGTTCGACACGTGCATCGCAAGATGTTTCTGCCCACCTACGGCGTCTTCGACGAGGCGCGGTTCGTGGAGACGGGGGCGGAGCTGCGCGCCTTCGACACGCGCTTTGGTCGTGTGGGCATGCTCATTTGCGAGGAAATGTGGCACTCGCTGCCTGCGACGATCCTGGCACTGGGTGGCGCTGAGCTTCTTGTGGTCGTAAGTGCGTCGCCCGCCCGAGACTTCACTGCGGGTTCTGGTGGTTGCCCTGCCAACCTCGAGCGTTGGGAACAGATCGCCCCTGGTGCCGCGCGCGAACACGGTGTGTTCGTGGTCGTCGCCCAGCTCGTCGGCTCTGAGGGCGGCAAGCTTTTCCCTGGCGGGTCGATCGCGTGCGGGCCAGATGGCGGTGTGCTGGCGCGCGGCCCCCTACTCGACGAGGCGATCACGATTGCGTCCCTGGACGCTTCGTCGATCGATCGAGCCCGCGTCGTTTCACCACTCTTGTCCGATCTGGAGCAAATGTTGCCGCACCTCCAGCGGTCCTTGGACGCGACCCGGCCTGGAGTGATGGCCTTGGACGTCACCGACGACTCGGCGGCCGAAGGGGACCCGGCGCAACCGATATCGGCGCTGGTGGGGCGTGGGCCCATTCCCACCGACGATGCGGCGCTCAAGAACCCCGCGGAGCTCGAACTCGATCTGGAGCTCGTCGAACGCACGTTGGTGGAGTTCATCCGCGAGGAAGTGCGGCGGCGGCGTCGCTTCGAGCGCGTCGTCGTGGGGGTGAGCGGAGGTGTCGACTCGGCGGTCTCGCTCTACCTGGCTTGCCGGGCGCTCGGTGCTGAACACGTGCACGGCTTCCGGCTGCCCTACCGAACGTCGAGCGACGAGAGCCTCGAGCATGCGGCGATGGTGTTGGACGCCACGGGCGCCGAAGCGCGCACGATCGAGATTTCGGATCCGATCGACCGGTACGTCGAGCAGTACGAGCCCGATATCTCGCCGCTACGCAAAGGCAATCTGATGGCGCGCCTGCGCGCCGTGATCCTCTTCGATCAATCGGCCCGCCTGAGTGCTCTCCCGCTCGGTACCGGCAACAAGAGCGAACGGCTGCTCGGATACTTCACGTGGCACGCCGACGACTCGCCGCCCATCAACCCGCTAGGGGACCTGTTCAAGACGCAGGTGTGGGCGCTCGCACGCCACCTCGGTGTGCCCGACGTGATTATCGAGAAGCCCGCCACGGCGGACCTCGTGAAAGGGGTCACCGACGAGGATGAGATCGGCGTGTCGTATCACGACGCGGACCCGATCCTGAACGCCATGGTGCGCGGCTATGGCCCCGAAGAGTTGCTGCGGGTCGGGTTCGATGCTGAGGCGGTCGAGGTCGTTTGGCGGCGTTTGCAGAGCACGCACTGGAAGCGGGAGCTGCCTACGGTCGCGGTGCTTTCCTCCAGCGCGATCGGCGAGTTTTATCTCAGGCCGGTGGACTACTAGCCAACCACTAGCTGATCGGGCGCCCCTTCGGTAGGACCTTCGCCGCCCACAGCCCCGAGTTCATGTCTGAAAAGAAGACGTGGCCCTTGTGTGGTTGCCCTCCCCACACGCTCACCTGGTTCCTCAGGAAGCCAACTGGGTCCTGAGGCTTGTAGACCGCGATCTCACGGCCCTGGTCGCCGAGATTGCCCATGAGCTCGCCTGAGACGTCCACGACACGTAGGCCGCCCTTGTAGTACGCCTGATACAACACGTCGTCCTCGACCCACGAATTGTGCGTACCGGCTTCCGGCACCTCGTAGCGCGCCACGTCCTTCGGGTTTTCCGGGTCGGTGAAGTCGATGACGTGCAGGTAGCCGTCCATGCGTCCCTGGATGCCACCCTCACCGGTTTCGGGATCGTAGGGCCGGTTGTCTCTACCCGGTCCCGCCCATGCCCTGCCTCTACCGCCCCCGATTTCATCGCCGAGGAAGAGGTAGAATTTCCCCGTCGACTCCTGGAAGTACGGGAAGGCCGCGTGCGTGGCTCCGACGGGGTAGGGCACTCTGGTCACGAAGACCGGATTCTCGATTGATCCGCCCCAGCGTCCGTTCCCGACGTCGACGACCACCACCCCGTTCTGCCACTCCGATGAATAGGCGATACCGTCGTGGACCCACACGTCGTGCACGCGGCTGTTGGGGTGGTTGTATTCGCTGACGAACTTCGGATCGTACGGATCGCGCACGTCGATGATGACGTACTTGTCACCGTTGGCGAGCGCGAACAGGTAGTCCTCGGTGGCGAACATGTTGTGCACGCCGCCGGTGACCCCGTGGCTCTCGAAGGTCGAAGCCACGCGCGGGTGGGCCGGGTCGGTCATATCCAGGATCACCACGCCGTTCCGACGATTCGAAGCCCCTTCGCGGGAGAGCGCCGCATAACGACCGCTCGGTGCGACCTTCACGTCGTTTACGGTTCTCGCGTCGAGCTGCAGCGAGTCGGTCTTGAAGATCCCCGACGGATCGGTGACGTCCCAGAAGTACGCCCAACCGGCCGCCGACCACGTGCCTGTGATCGCGTAGTCGCGCCCGTCGAGTCCCTCGAAGATCCAGAGATCCGAAGTATGCGTGTTGCTCACGGCACCCCGCCCCTGGAGCTCGATTTCCTGAACCGCGTCACGCCCGTGGATGAGGACGGTCCGGCGCGCCATGAGCGGGCCCGACATGGCCAGCAGCGTGTAGCGACCGGGCACCTCCGCCACAAAAGCGCCGTCCTCCACGATGGCCGACGCTCCTGGCGAGCGAATGGAGTCGTGCGGAACGAACGTGTAGGCCCACGTCATGGGCAGGTTCGGTAGCGAGCCTTCGGGGCCGCGAGCCCGCGCTGAGAAGTGGAGTACGTCGCCGGTGCGGGCCTGGTCCGCGCCGCCGTCGATCATCAACTCGGTCGCCGGAAACGCCTGTACGTCGTAGGAAGCTTGTCCTTCTGCCTCTGAGTCGATCTCGACCGTAATCGTGACGGCGCCGGTGGACATGGCCGTGACCGTCCCATACACGTCCACGGAGGCGACCGCGGGATTGGAGCTACGCCAAGCGAAGGAAGCCTCTGGCCGGCGTGTGCCATCGGCGTGAAGCGCTACAGGGTCATGCGTGAGCGTCGTTCCCACGTAGAGCCCAGCGCCCGATGCGTTCAGCTCCACCCGGTCGATCGCCGGCCAGGCGACGTGGACAGGAATGCGTAGCATCGGCGGCGTTCCCGTAGCTCCGTCCGGTAGCACGCCCGTAGCTACGATCTCGAAGTCTCCGGCGCTGTACGACTGCAGAACACCGTCGCGGTATCGCAGCACCGAGCGCGGGGCCGCGAAACGGAGGTCCATTTCGACGGAGTCGCCAGACGCGTCGACCGCTTTGACCACTAGGGCAATTTCGGTTCCAACGACGAGCGAGACTTCAGCCGGCTCCGCCACCAAGGTGATGCCTGATTCCTGCGCATGGAGGTCCGGGCTGGCCCACGCGGTGGCCAAGCTCAACATCAGCACGAAGCAAGCGTGTCTCTTTATCATGATTGGATTCTTTGCAGCCTGTTGACGGGCATCGAGCGCAACAAGAGAATCAAACCCCTCGAGTCGATGAACAAGATGGGAGAGGTATGCAGATGGGACAGGACACTAGCATGACGAAGCACTTGATCCGGCCTGCGCTGCTCACAGCAGCGGGTTTTCTCTTCGCGATGCCCGTCTGGGCCCAGAACCGGGTGACCACGCCTGAAGAGCAATTTGGGCACGAGATCGGTGCCGACTACGTGCTGCCCAACTATGAGGCTCTGCACGCGTATTGGATCAAGCTGGCCGGCGAGTCCGACCGCATGATCCTGGACACCATCGGTTATACCGAGGAAGGTCGTCCGCATCTGCAGGCGGTCATCACCTCTCCCGAGAACCACGCGCGCATCGACCGCTATCGCGAGATCTCGCGCTCGATGGCCAAGGCCGAAGGAGTCAGTGAGGCTCAGGCGCGTGCCATGGCCTTGGAGGGCAAAGCGACGGTCTGGATCGACGGCGGTCTGCACGCCACCGAGGTGCTGGGCGCCCAGCAGCTCATGGAGCTCGTCTATCGGCTGAACGACTACACCGATGCGGAGACCATGCGCATCCTCGGCAAGGTCATCATCCTCGCGACGCACGCGAACCCCGACGGCCACGCACTGGTCGCGAACTGGTACATGCGGCAGGACGACCCCATGGCACGCAGCACGAGCGGGGTGCCCGTCCTCTACAACAAGTACGCCGGGCACGACAACAACCGCGATTTCTACATGGCCGCGCTTGCCGAGTCGCAGAACATCAACACGTCGATCTATCGCGTCTGGTATCCGCAGATCGTGTACAACCATCACCAGACGGGCCCGCGCGGCACCGTGATGTTCGCGCCACCCTTCAGGGATCCTCCCAACCACTACTTCGACCCGCTCATCATCACCGGGCTCGATCAGGTCGGCTCGGCGATGCACCAGCGCTTCGTGCGCGAGGGCAAGGGCGGTACGACCATGCGTTCCGGTTCGTCGTACTCCACTTGGTGGAACGGCGGTCTGCGCACCACGCCGTACTTCAAGAACATGATCGGGCTGCTCACTGAGACGATCGGCAACCCGACCCCGGTTGAGATCGAATTCCTGCCCAGGCAACAGATGCCCAGGGGCGACCTACCTCTTCCGGTCGAGCCCGGGCCATGGCATTTCCGTCAGTCGATCGAGTACTCGCAGACCGCAAATTGGGCCGTGCTGGATTTCGCGTCGCGCAACTCGGACCACCTGCTGTTCAACATTTGGCAGATGGGCACCAATGCGATCGCGCGTGGAAACACCGATTCCTGGACCACGATGCCGTTCGAGATCGACGCGGCCGCCGAGGCGATGCCGCGAGGTACTCGGGGGACTCGAGAAGATTGGCAGCGAGTCCTGCGCGATCCCGCGGACCGCGACGCGCGCGGATTCATCATTCCGTCGGATCAGCGTGACTTTCTGACCGCGACGAAGTTCGTGAACACGCTGCTCTACAACGGAGTTGATGTGCACCGAGCGACCGCCGGCTTCACCGTCGCCGGCACTCGTTACGAGCAGGGATCCTACGTGGTGAAGGGCGCTCAGGCGTTTCGGCCGCACGTGCTCGACATGTTCGAGAAGCAGGAGCACCCGAACGATTTCGCCTACCCGGGCGCGCCGCCGACGTCGCCGTACGACAACACCGGCTGGACTCTGGCCTGGCAGATGGGCATCGAGTTCGATCGCATCATGGACGGCTTCGACGGTCCCTTCGAGCTCATCGACGACATCATCTCCGCTCCAGCGGCTGGCCTCGTGGCTGGAGCCTCCAACGCTCGCGGCTACGTGGTGGACCACATCAACGACGCCTTCACCGCGGTGAACCGTGTGCTTGCGGTGGGCGGCAACGCGTTCTGGTATACCGACGAACTTGATGTGGGCGGGCAGAGCTTCGGCGCAGGCGCGTTCTACCTCGAGACCGATCGCGCCACGGTCGAGACACTGGCCGCGGAGAAGGGACTCAGCTTCGTCGGTGTGGCGAGCCGCCCCACGGGCAACACCATGGAGCTCAAGCCCGTGAAGATCGGACTCTGGGATCGGTACGGCGGCTCGATGCCATCGGGATGGACGCGCATGATCCTGGAGGACTTCGAGTTCGACTTCGACGTGCTGTATCCGCCGGACTTGGATAGCGTGGACCTCTCCCAGTACGACGTGCTGGTGTTCGAGGACGGAGCGATTCCAGAGCCGGAAGAGGGCGGCTTCAGCCCTCCTCGTGGTCGCGGCGGACGGGGTGGACCGGATCCGAGCACCGTTCCCGATGAGTACCGCGTTCGCATGGGCGACGTCTCCCGCGACGGCACAGTGCCGAAGATTCTGGACTACGTGCGCAACGGCGGCGCCGCGATCACGATCGGCACCTCGGCCAGCCTAGCGCACTACGCTGGCTTGCCCGTGAGCAACCACCTGCTGGAGAACGGCAGCCACCTCGCGCGCGAGCAGTACTTCACGCCCGGCTCGGTCCTAGACATGAAGATCGAGCATGGCAGCCCGCTCACTCACGGCTTCGGCGAGCGCGTGAATGTGCTCTTCAGCCACAGCCCCACGTTGTCGCTGGACGCGGGTGCCGAGGCCCAGGGCGTGCGCCGCATCGGGTGGTACGACACCGAGAGCCCGCTCAAGAGCGGGTGGGCCTGGGGTGAGCGTTATCTGCAGAACGGCGTCGGCGTCATCGAGGCCGACTACGGTCAGGGCAAGCTCTTCATTTTCGGGCCCAGAATCACGTTCCGCGCGCAGCCGCACGGCACGTTCGGGTTCCTGTTTAATGGGATTTACTACGGGGCGGCGGATGATCGGCCGATTTCGTAGTCGATAAAGCCCTCAGGTAGCCTGATCCACCGGCCGCACAAGCACCTCGCTCACCGACACATGCTCCGGCGCGCTCAGCGCGTAGAGCACGCTCTGCGCCACGTCCTCCGGCTGCAGCGTACGCTTGCCCGCCCACGCCTTTTCCAGCCGCTCGCGAAAGTCCTGGTGGGCGTCTGAGTCGAACAGCTCGGTGGAAACGATGCCGGGCTGGATATCCGTGATCCGGATTCCGTGCTCCGCGCCGAGCTCCAAGTGCAGGCCCCACGATATGGCGCGCACCGCAAATTTGGTCGCGGAGTAGACAGTGCCGCCTGGGAAGGGTCTGCGGCCGGCTACCGAGCCGATGTTGACGATGTGCCCAGAGCGCCGCTCGATCATGGTGGGTAGCACCGCCGCGATGCCGTGCAGCACACCGTTCACGTTCACGTCGACCATGAGCTTCCACTCGTCGACCCGGCCCTCGGCGATGGGCGACACGGGCATCACGCCGGCGTTGTTGACCAGGATGTCGATGCCGCCGAACTGGGCGACCGTGGCGGCCGCCAGCGCCTTCATGTCCTCCATACTCGTGACGTCACTCCGCACGGCGAGCGCTTCACAACCCGATTCCTCCAGCGCCTGCCCGATGGCTTCAATGCGATCCAAGCGGCGAGCGGCGAGCACGACCTTGGCGCCGGCATGGGCGAGCGTCTCGGCGATGGCCGCACCGATACCGGCCGACGCGCCGGTCACGATCGCGACGCGGCCGTTCAACGGTCCTTCGGCCATGGTCAGCTCGCGATCGGCGTACGCGCCTGGGCGAGTACGATCAGCAGCGCGCGCTTGATGCCCAGGGTCCCGTTCCGGTTGATGAACCACTCTCCGGGTGCGTGCACCGCGCTGGCCTCACCACCACCACCGATCGTGATCGCGGGGATGCCGAGTGAGATCGGGATGTTCGCGTCGGTCGAGCTACGGTTGAGTGTCGGCTCGATACCCAGAAGGAGGCTTGCGGCGATCGCCCGTTGCACGAACGGATCGGACTCGACGATCTCACCGGAGGGTCGGTCTCCGATCAACTCCATGTCGAGCGTGAGCTCGTCACCTTCTCGCCGCTGGGCGTTTGCTTCGATGACCGCCCGCGTCATGGCCCGCTGGAAGACCTCATCGATTCTGGTGAGGCTCTCGGGGCTTTCCGACCTCATGTCGACTTCCATCCACGCCTCGAACGGAATGGAGTTCACGGAGGTGCCACCGCCAATACGCCCAACGTTGTAGCTCGTGACCGGACCAGACCTGGTGATCGCGTCGGCCGACAGGTCGAGGTAGTCGATCGCGCGTCCGAGTGCGTGCGCCGGGTTCGGAGCTCCGAAATCGCCCCAAGAGTGTCCGCCTGGGCCACGAATGGTGACGCGGTATCGGTGGGACCCGAGCCCCTTGTGCGTGATGCTCTCGTGTCCTGCCCCGTCGATCGAGATGAATGCATCGATACGCGGGCCGCCGTCACGGAACAGGTACTTCATACCGCGAAGGTCGCCGAGGCCTTCCTCGCCGACTGTGGCGATGAAGAGCAGGTTGGCACTGGTACGCAGGTCGGACTCGTTGAGAACTCTAAGAAGCGCGAGCACGGCGACGAGACCACGCGTGTCATCCACGATGCCGGGAGCGAACAGCGTATCGCCTCGCTGACGCACCGTGACGTCGGTCCCTTCCGGGAAGACGGTGTCGAGATGCCCTGAAACCGCGATGACCTCGTCCGACCCGGTGCCGCGCCGCATGCCAAGCACGTTGCCTTCTTCGTCGATCCAAGCCGAGTCGACGCCCAGATCGATCAACATCTCGAAAAAGCGAAGTGCGCGGGTCTCTTCCTTGAAGGGCGGTGCAGGGATCTCCGTGAGCTGGAGAAGATCCGACATCACACGTGCGTCGCGTTCGTCGACCAGCTCCAGGGCGCGTACCACGGCAGGACTCGCGGCTAACGCGGCTAGCTCCGCCTGGTAGCCTGCTTCCAGCTGGTAGTCTGCCTCCTGCGCGCTGCCTATGGATGGAGCACCCAGCAGGGCTCCAGCAAGCACAACAAGGCTCGTTTGTCCGAATACCGTCATCGGGCGGGTGCTCCATGAACTGTCGTGTGAGTAGCCAGTGTGGCCAAAAAACCGGCCGTGGGGAAGAGAGCCACCGAAAGCCGGTTAGGCATATCGATGCTTGGTGCGTCGAAGAAACCGCAGGAATCGGGCCAGAACGGAACCGAACGCGGTTGATTAGCGTACTGCTTCACCGAAGATTCGGCCCACTTATTGCAAGCGAACGGCCGTCGTCTCGATGCGCTCGTTCACGCCGGAGCACCATCTACGGTGAACCACCAATCTCCTGGGGCTCTCCCACGGCATAACGCGATCACCGAGTGGTTCGCGGGGGTGGGGCGCACCACGTACATCACGCTCGAACACGCGGGTGGCCTAGGCATACTGTTCGGGCAGATCGTGGTTGCGATCGTGAGCCTGAAGGTATCCATCCGCTCGGTGCTGAATCAGATGTACATCATGGGGATTCAGTCTCTCCCCATCGTGCTGGTTACGGGGTCCCTGGCCGGGATCGTGACCAGTCAGCAGGGCGGCTATCAGATGACCAGCGCAGTGCCCGATTATGTGTTGGGCAGTTTGGTCGTGGAAACGGTCGTGCTCGAGATGGGTCCAGTACTCACGGCGCTGGTGCTCGTGGGCCGGATCGGCGCCCGTATCACGGCCGAGCTCGGGACGATGGTCGTTTCCGAGCAGATCGACGCGTTCAAGTCGTTGGGTCGGGACCCTGTGGCGATCCTGGCTGCGCCTCGTGTGATAGCGGGAGTCCTGGTGCTGCCACTGCTGGTCGGCATCGCAGACCTCATCGGGATCCTCGCGGGCGTTCAGGCGGCAAATATCACCGTCGGCCTCGGGCAGGAGTCGTTTTACTTTGGCGCCAGGCTCTTCTGGCACAGCTGGGACCTCACGTACTCGGCGACCAAGGCGATCGTCTTCGGCCTCTCGATCCCTCTCATCTCGGTACACATGGGCCTGAAGACCAAAGGTGGGGCCGAGGGTGTCGGACTGACCACCACCCAGGCGGTCATGTTCATGACGCTCACGATACTGATTCTCGACGCGATGTTCCCACCGCTCCTGCTGAACTGACGATGGGCGCGACGTGATCGAATATCGCAACATCCACAAGGCCTTCGACCTGCCGGTGCTCACCGGGGTCGACATGCGCGTGGAGACGGGCGAGATGTTCGCGCTCTTCGGTCCTTCCGGCACCGGGAAGAGTGTCTTGCTCAAGACGACCATCGGTCTCGTGCTCCCAGACATGGGCGAGGTCGAGGTCGACGGGATTTCGGTGTATCGCGGAGGCCGGGGGGCCGTGGAGGCGGTACGCCAAAAGGTCGGCTACGTCTTCCAGCACTCTGCGCTGTTCGATTCGCTCCACGTTTTCGACAACGTAGCCATGGGTATTCCGGAGGACGTGCTTGCGCGCATGCCGCGCAATGAGACCGCGGTGAAGGTCTGGGAGGCGCTCGAGCTCGTGAACCTGGAGCCGCGCGAGATTCTCTCGAAGATCCCTTCCGAACTCTCGGGCGGCATGAAGAAGCGCGTGGGCATTGCGCGCGCGATCATCGGGCGTCCCGAGGTTCTGCTCTGGGACGAGCCCACCACCGGGCTCGACCCGATCAACACCGCGGCAGTCGAGCGTCTCATCGAGCAGTTGTCGACTGAGCTCCAGGTGACATCTCTGCTCGTCACCCACGACGTCGAGGGTGGACTCATGATTTGTGACCGTGTGGCCATGCTTGACAGCGGCACCATTCGTTTCTGTGGGACCCCGGACGAGTTCCGGGCCTGCCCGGACCCGGTGGTCCAGGCGTTCGTTGACCGCGCGGCCGCGGAGGCCGCGCTCGACATGGTATCGGAGTCCTATGACTGAACCGACTCAAGGCTCAGGGCGGCGGGCGCCGTCCGATGAAGAGATAAAGACCTACCTGCCTCACAGCACGACGGGACGCGAGGCGCGCGTGGGAGGCTTCGTGATCATCGGCTTGCTCTCCTTCGTTGTCGTGCTGTTCCAGCTTACCGACCCCGCGTGGTTTCGACAGCGCCACCTCTTGTATTCCGTCGTCAATGACGCCGGCGGCGTGCGAGTCGGTGATCCCATTCAGATGCGCGGCGTGAACATTGGGCGCATCTCTGACTTCGAGATGACGAACGATAGCGTCGTTACGATGGAGCTCGAGATTGAGAAGGGGTGGCGGGTCCCGCTGGGCTCGGCGATGGAGTTCGGTGTGGCGGGCATGTTTGGTGGTCGTACGGTCGAAGTGATTCCCACGATGCAGCCGGCGATGCACGAAAGTGGCGATACCATCCCCGGAGTGGGCGGACGCGCAGGGGGCATGCTCGGCTCCATAGACGATCTGAGCAAACAGGCCGGCTCGGTCATGACGCAGATGGAGTCGCTTCTCAACAACGAGACCATCGAGTCGGTGCAGGGGGGTGCTCGCGAGTTCGAGGCACTCCTGCTGGAGGTGTCCAGCGTCGTGAGCGAGCAGCGCACGGCGATGAGCACGCTCATCGAGACGCTTCAGGCCTCCGCCGAGGGCATCCAGGGCGCGGCCGAGGCCGGTCCCGAGCTCGCGAGCGCCATCGCTCGCGCCGACTCCGTAATGCTGGCCCTGAGCGAGACGAGCGCCAACCTCGACGGCGCGCTCGCCACGGTCCGGTCGATTCTCGACAAGATCGACGGGGGTGACGGCACGTTCGCCAAGTTGTTGAACGACGACGCGCTCTACGTGAGCCTCACGGATGCGAGCGATCAGTTCCTGGCGCTGCTCGAGGATCTGCGCGCGAACCCGAAGAAGTACATCAATCTTTCGATTTTCTAGGGTTGGCTCTTGGGGAGGGCGGCGAGCGCCGCCTTCGCTTCGGTGGGGGAGCGCCCGGACAAGCGAGCGAGGGCCCCGAGCGTTAGCCCGGAGCCCCCGCGGAAAGGACCTGCCCCTGCCCAGTAGAGCCTACCAGCCCGGCGAGAGGTTGAACCCCCAGTGCCATCCCTTATCCGGCCGCTGCCAAGGGTACGCATAGTACGCCTCGAGAATCATGAACCCGAGCACGTTGAACCGTGCGGACACTCCCGTCGAGAAGACCGGCACACGCTTGCTCGACGAGCGGCTCCACTCGAGCGTCGGCGGATTGTCCGGATCCCAGGCCAAACCACCGTCCGCGAAGAGCACCAGCTCGGTCGGCAGGAACGGGAAGTTGATGATGCCGAACTGTTCGACGCCGATGAACGGAACCCTTAACTCGAGGCTACCGACCGCGAGCCGATGTCCGAACAGGCGATCGAACGTCGGGCAGGAGCTACCTGTCGGTGCACCCTGAATCGGGTTCCCACACTCCGACGTCTCGAAGCTCTCGAAGCTGTAACCGCGGATGAACGTCTCGAAGCCGAGGAAGAGCTCGCGAAGAGGGCTGAAGCCGGACTGTTGCTCTGGTGCTATGTCCAGGCCGTAACGGCCGTAGTGGAGCGCGCGCACTCCGACCGTGAGGTTCCTCGTCGGCGAGAAGTACCGGCGCCAGTCGGCGGTCACGGTGGTGAAGGCCAGGGTACCGGTGGTCTGCTCGACCCCGAACCGATATCGGCCGCCTCGGATTGGCGAGACGAAGCCGAAGAACGCGTTGTCACCGACTAGCGCCGCTGACACGGTTGCCATGTTCAGGGGATCTGGCTCGAACTCATCCTGCTGCACGCGCTCGAAGTCGAAGACCCGCCCGAATGCGTCGGTATAGTACTTGTCGAGCTCGATGTCGTAGCTGTAGCGCGTCATGCCCATCGAGACTTCAAAGCGCTGTGTGGACGAGAACGGATAGGACACCTGTCCGCTCGCCGAGGTGATGTTGATCCGGTAGCGAGTCTGCCCGATGTACTGGCCCCGCTCGTCCGCACCGTACGCGTAGTAGCCCAGCAGGTAGGGAATGCGGCCCGCGCCCACGCCCCAGTTCCATCGGTTCGACAGATCGGTGTAGAACGCTTGTCCGCCGATATCCTTGAAGGTTCCGTTGGCTTGCGCTGAGACACCGAGCACGTGGTCACCCAGCATGTCACTGAAGAAGGCCGAAGCGCCGCCACCGATGTAGTTGCCGAAGTTGTCCGTGCCCACGCCAATGGAGGGTTGTCCCACGAAGTCCAGCGACAGCTCCGACTTGTATTCCTCGCGATCCTCGTCGGTCCAGGTGTTGGACGGCAGCAGCCCGGTCTCCGGGTCCGCGAGGTAGGTGGCGATTCGGCTGAAGCGGTCGGGATTAGCCGGCGGGAGCTTGCGACCCCGCTGATCTTCGGCGTTGTCCACGACCTCGACCAATGGGGCTTCGGCGGTGACCTGCGTCGTATAAATGTGGAACTCGAGCTCGTCGAAGACCGTGTAGGCGATCGTTCCGTCCTGGGCCACCGTCATAGCGGGCGACAGATAGGTGTGTCCGCTCACCGCGGTTGCCAGGTTGGTGATCCTGCGTACGTCTCCGTTCTGGAAGTTGAGCTCGTACACGTCGGTGAACCCGTCCTGGTCGGACAGGAAGTAGAGCTTGTCGTTGTCCGCGCTGTAATGCGGATTGATGTGCTTGACGTTGCCGAACACCGGGATGACGCGCACCTGGTTGGTCGAAATATCGACCGTGGCGAGCTGGAACTTGCTGTAGGTGAGCCGCTCGAAGTTGGTCTCCGCGCCGCGGTCACTCGTGAACGCGATCGTGCGTCCGTCGGGCGCCCAAGAGGGCTGGAGGTCCGCGTACTTGTCGTTCGTCAGCTGGATCGTCTCTCCGGTGTCCAGGTCGAACAGGTAGAGGTCTGTGATGCCTCCCACCGAACCGGAGAAGGCCAGATACTGTCCATCGGGTGACCATGCGGGATTGCTCACCGCACCGATCTCATCGAAGACGATCCTCCTCTGGATTTGTCCGTTTCCCGTGCCGACGATGACGATCTCCTGGTCCCCGTCGGCGGTCACCACGTAGGCGAACCGCTGGGAGTCCGGCGACCACGTCCCCGACGAGTCGATGTAGCGCAGCGCTTGGATGTGCGGATCGGAGTTTGCGCTGGAGAGTTTTCGGATGATGCGTCCGGTGGCTACCTCCGCCATGAACAGATCGATCGAGAAGAGGTCCTTCTCGGAGAGGAAGGCCACATAGCGGCCGTCCGGGCTGATCGACGGAGAGATGTTGGTGCTTCCCGAACCCGTGCTCGGTGCCAGGATCAAGGTTCCCTGATCCTCCGGCGCGCTCCGCCCCACCATGAGGGGGCCGTACTCTTCCACGGTCTTGTCCTTCCAGCGCACCGACAAGGTGTCCGTCGACAGCCCCAGCACCTGATTGATTGCCCCCTCGAAGCCGACACGTAGGGCGCGCCGATAGACTTGCACGACCGCGTCGTCGCCGTAGGTGCCGCCGATATAGGCCCACAGTGCCTGGCCGAACCGATACGGGAAGAATTTCCGGTCAGTGGTCAATTGATGGATCGTCGGCAGCTCGTCTCTGCGGACGGCGTCGCGAATCCACATTGCGGTGAGTGGGTCGTCCCGACCCACGGAGAGGTATTCGGCCATGCCCTCGATGAGCCAGAGAGGCAGGGTGTAGAGACCCTGCAGGCCGCCGCCCCGTCTCGACTGGGCGATGTTGTACTGGAACGCGTGCACGAGCTCGTGGCCCATTACGTGGTCGGTATCCCAGTACGAGCCCGCGAGCGGCATGATCACCCGGTTCTTGAGCGACTCCGTTACACCACCGGTGCCCTCACCGATGAACCCGGAGAGCGTGTTGGTCTGCTCGAAGTCCGGATGATCCGCGTACAGAACGATCGGCTTGGTCTGCTCGAACTCGTGCTGGAAGGCGCGTGCGAAGCGCTCGTACCAGCGCTCGCTCATGCGCGCGGCGTCTTCGACCGCCTCTTGCTCTTCCGGATAGTAGTGGATGTCGAAGTGGTCGGTCCGTAGGACCTGGAAGTCGAAATCGTCGAACTGGACCTTGTTGCGTCCGAAGTACTGCGCTGATCCGGGCTGTGGAACCGACGCCAGCGCGGCCGCGACGAGAGCCGCACCAAACACGGTCCGTCGTCCGATCGACGAGAGCTTCGAGGATTGCATGTGCATCACCCCTGAATTGAATTGCCACCCGAGCCATCCCCTACGACGATCGTCGTCGGCGAATCCACACATACCGAGTCTCGCCTCAGGGGTTTCGTTATTGCCCCGCTGCCCCCGAGTATTGACCGCTGGGGGGAACCATACTGAAATTCTCTCGACTACAGGACCCGCAGGCAAGCAAGATCCTTGCCTCCCGTGTCCTAGCTATAGTATCGACTTCGTGCCCCAAACTACGTCACGATTATGAAACCGCTTTCTCTTCTAGCCTTTGTGACGGTCCTGGCCGCGTGCCAAGAAGCCGACCCACCGGCGTTGCCCGTGCCGTCCGAAGTGTTGACTGTGTCGTCCGAAGTTATGGCGTCGCCTGCCGGAGGGGACAGCGCCGAGCCGTTCCTGTCCGCGTCTGAGGATGCCGTGTACTTGAGCTGGCTGCAGCGGACCGAAGGATCGTATCATGAGCTTCGCTTCTCCACGCTCGCTGGCCACGGTTGGAACGATGCGTCACTGGTTGCCGGAGGTGACGATTTCTTCGTCAACTGGGCCGACTTCCCATCGGTATCGCCCGGGCCTGAGGGTACGCTCTGGGCGCACTGGCTACAACGAGGAGAAGAGGGGGGCTACGACTATGGCGTGCGTGTGGCTCGCTCCGCGGACCAGGGCCGCACATGGTCCGAACCCTGGACGCCGCATGAGGACGGAACGCCCACCGAACACGGATTCGTCAGCGTGTTTTCGCGGGATGCATCAGTCGGGTTCGCTTGGCTGGACGGGCGCGAGACCAGCGGCGGTCACGGGGGAGGAATGACGCTGCGAGCCCGCGATGTCTCCGCGGACGGCACTCCGGGCCCCGAGGCACTCGTCGATGGGCTGGTGTGTGACTGCTGCCAGACCGATGCGACCGTCACACCGTCGGGTCCTGTACTCGTCTATCGGAACCGGACCGAAGAACCCGAGGTCAGGGACATCTACATCACGCGGCTCGTGGATGGTGCCTGGACCGAGGGTACGGCAGTGCACGACGACAATTGGTTCATCTGGGGATGCCCGGTGAACGGTCCTTCGGTGAGCGTAGCAGGCGACAACCTAGCTGTGGCGTGGTTCACCGGTGCCGGAGACGAGCCGCGCGTGAAGGTCGCGTTCTCGGCCGACGATGGTGCCACCTTCGGCGACGTGGTTGTGATCGATGGTGGGAACCCCGCGGGCCGCGTCGCGGTTGTGGGGTTGCGAGACGGTTCTGCGCTCGTGGCGTGGCTCGAACGCACCGGAGGGGAAGACGCGGAGGTTCGCATGCGACGCATAAGGGAGGATGGGACGATCTCGGAAAGCGTGGCTCTGACCTCGACATCGTCAGCTCGGGCGAGTGGCTTCCCCCAGATGGTCCAGGCTCCGGACGGCTCACTAGTCATGGCGTGGACCGACGAATCTGGTGAATCGTCGCAGGTACGCGTGACTCGACTGCTCTTGGAAGACCAATGAGCATCAGAACGATGACCGCGACGGTGCTGGCCGCCGCGACCGTGGCATGCACGCAGTCCGACGCGACGCCGCCGCCCAGGCCGGGATTCCCGGCGCCCGCGTACGAGGCGGTGGACCTGCAAGGGAACACGGTCTCACTCGAGTCGATGCGCGGAGAGGTCGTGCTCCTGAACATATGGGCCACCTGGTGTGGCCCGTGCCGCCAGGAAACGCCGTACCTGCAAGAACTCTTCGAAGAGCACGAAGCCGAGGGATTCCGGATCGTGGGAGCCTCCATGGACACCGGGAACGCGGCGGATCAGGTCGAGATGTTCACCGAGGAGTACGGTGTTACCTACACGGTCCTGCTCGATCCGCAGATGCGCGGCATGGACAGCTATAACGTTCTCGGTCTCCCCGCGACATTCCTGATCGACCGGGAGGGGATCATGACGTGGATGAAGTACGGGCCGCTGAACGAGACGGACCAGGAGTTCCAAGACGCTCTGGAGGACGCGCTACATTGAACCCAGTCGACCCGGCCGGAATCGATACTCCGATCGGGTACGTCGACTTGGAGCGCGTGCGCGCCAACGCTCAGCGCGTGGCCGACTACACTGCGCAGCACGGCATCGCTTGGCGTCCGCACATCAAGACCCACAAGTCGCTAGAGGTCGCGCGCATCCAGCTGGAGGCGGGAGCGCGAGGGCTCACCGTTGCCACGCTGCGGGAGGCGGAGGTGATGGCCACCCTCACGAACGATCTTCTGCTGGCGTACCCGCCCGTCGGGGACGCGAAGCTCGAACGACTGGTGCGCCTGCCGATGTCGCTCGACCTCAAGGTCGCGCTCGATTCGTCCGATGTGCTCGAATCCGTAGCGGCCGCATCAGCCGCCGCAGACCGCGTGATCGGCATTCTCGTCGAGCAGGACGTGGGTCTGGGGAGGGTCGGCGTCCAGAGCTCTGCCGAGGTCGTGCGTCTTGCGTCGCTCGTGTCTTCTCTCGACGGCGTCGAGTTTGCGGGCCTCATGTTCTACCCGGGCCACATCCGCGTGCAAGAGGACGAGCAAACTGAAGCTCTGGCGCTCGTGTTCGAGCAGCTCACGGATACATATGCCGCGCTAGAGTCCGCCGGCTTCACCGCCGGCATCGTCAGCGGGGGCTCGACCCCAACGCTCTGGCAAAGTCACGCGTTTCCTGGCCTGACCGAGATCCGCTCCGGCTCCTGCATCTTCTTCGATCGCGAGGGACTCGCGCTGGGGGTGGCCTCACACGACGACCTCGCGTACACGGTGCTAGCGACTGTCGTAAGCACCGCCGTGCCAGGACACGCTGTCGTCGACTCGGGGTCGAAAGCGCTCGCGAAGGAGAGCAGAGGTGACGGGGGCTTCGGTGTCCTGTTCGATCACCCGGGAGTCCTGCTCGAGTCCCTTTCGGAGGAGCACGGCGTGCTCGACCTGTCCCAAACGGACTGGCGGCCCGTCATCGGTGAGCGGGTTCGAATCGTCCCCAACCACGTATGCGTGTCGGTGAACCTCCAGGAGGCGCTGCTCGCCAAAGACCGAGACGCGCATTCAATGCTCACCCTAGAGGGAAGGGGGCGCGGTCCGTGGACCGGTTGAGCCCCGCTCGCCTCGACGAGATCCTCGAGACCGCGGCCGGCATGCGCGTGCTCGTAGTCGGCGACTTGATGCTCGACCGTTACATCTCAGGTCCTGTCGACCGTGTATCACCCGAGGCCCCCGTGCCGGTGGTGCGGGTGGCCGCGACTACTGCCGCAGTCGGGGGTGCCGGCAACGTCGCCGCCAACGTCGTCGCCCTTGGAGCCACGTGCCGCGTGGTGGCTTGCCTCGGAGCCGACATGGCAGGCGAGCTACTCGAGGCCGAGCTCTCGCGGCTCGGCGTGCGTACCGACGGCCTCGTCAGGACCGATGAGCGCCCAACCAGCGAGAAGACACGCGTGCTGGCGCTGCGCCAGCAGATTGTGCGCTTCGACGTGGAGGACGACCGCGACGTGAGCGTTGGCCTCGCTCGATCGCTTGCCGAAAAGGTCGAGCAGCTCGCCTCCGAGAGCGATGTGCTGGTCATGCAGGACTACAACAAGGGCGTGCTCACGCCGTCGGTCATCTCGTCGGTGGTCGCCGCCGGCGCGCGACTCGGGCTACCCACGGTGGTCGATCCCAAGCAGCGCAATTTCTCGGCCTATGGGAGCGTGACCGTCTTCAAGCCCAACGCCAAGGAACTCGGCGACGCACTCGGAGACTTTATCCACGCGGACGACGCCGAGTGGATGGAGGCTACGCGCCAGAGACTTGGGTGCCAGAACCTGCTGCTCACTCTGGGTGAGCAGGGCATGGCATTGCAGACCGAGCAGGGCACGGCCGTGAGGATTCCGACCGCGGCGCGCGGCGTGTACGACGTGTCGGGCGCCGGGGATACTGTCACGGGGGTCGCCGCGGTCGTGCTCGCGGCTGGCGGCACCCCCACGGAAGCCGCGATCCTCGCCAACCACGCCGCCGCGATCGAAGTCGGAAAGGCCGGCGTGGCGACGGTGTCACCCGATGAGTTGCGTGCACACGTCGCTCACCACGGCGCCCGATAGAGCCACATACCAACACCAGGGAGCACCCCCACATGAGCGAGCTCAAGCGCGTCCACACCGACCAGGCTCCGGCTGCGATCGGTCCGTATTCCCAGGCGATCGTCAGCGACGGATGGGTGTTCTGCTCCGGTCAGATTCCGATGGATGCTGCGTCGGGCGAACTCATCACGGGTGACGTCGCCGCTCAGACCGATCTCTGCCTCCAGAACCTCACGCACGTGCTCCAGGCCGCCGGATCGTCGCTGCAAAGCGTGGTGAAGACCACAGTGTTCCTCTCCGATATGAACACGTTCGCGGAGATGAACGAGGTCTACGCGCGGCACTTCGGCGACCACCGGCCGGCTCGTGCCGCGGTGCAGGCGGCGGCGCTCCCCAAGTTCTGTGACGTCGAGATCGAGTGCGTCGCGCGTGTAGAAGAGTAGGTTAGAGATTCCTTTCCCCCAAAGCCCATAGAGGCACGTACTCCGATGCGGATAGCCCTTCGAACCCTCGTACAGACCGCGCTCTCGCTGGCTCTCATGCTTACGCTCGCTCCCGCACCTACTCGGGCGCAGTCGTACAACGAGGTCGTCTACGACGCTCTGCGTTGGCAAAACGTCGGGCCCAGCCGCGGTGGTCGTTCCACTGCGGTCGCGGGCAGCGACGCGCGCCCCCTGGAGTTCTACTTCGGAGCGACGGGCGGCGGGCTGTGGAAGACGACCGACGGCGGTAGCAACTGGAGCGTGATGACCGACGGCAAGATCACGAGCTCGTCGGTGGGCGCCGTCGCCGTGTGCGAGGCGGATCCAGACGTCGTGTACATCGGCACCGGCGAGACGCAGATCCGCGGCAACATCATGCAGGGCGACGGCGCCTACAAGTCGACCGACGGCGGCACGACTTGGCAGCATATCGGGCTGCGCGAGACGCAGAACATCAGTCGCATCCGCATCCATCCAGAGGACTGCGACGTAGCCTGGGCGGCGGCTTTCGGCGTGCACTCAGCAGATAACTCCGAACGTGGAGTCTTCAAGACAACGGACGGCGGCGAGAGTTGGGACCTGTCGCTCTTCAAGAGCGCAAAGGCCGGTGCGACCGATCTCGTGCTCGACCCCAACAATCCGGACGTCCTTTACGCGACGATCTGGGAGGCCTGGAGGAAGAGTTGGGGCATGAGCTCCGGCGGAAACGACTCGGGGCTCTGGAAGTCGAGCGACGGCGGCGATACCTGGCGCGACATTACGTCGCGGCTGGGCCTCGAGCCCGCGGGACCGATCGGCAAGATGGGTGTCGCGGTATCGGGTGCGAACTCGGACCGGGTCTGGGTACTCGTCGAGCATGAGCCGGGCGGCGGCGTCTTCCGTTCGGATGATGCCGGAGAGAGCTGGCAGCGCGTGAACGACGAACGCAAGCTCCGCCAGCGCGCCTTCTATTACACGCGTATCTACGCCGACCCTCAGGACGAAGACGTGGTCTACGCGCTCAATACCGGGCTCTACAGGTCGAACGATGGCGGAGAGACGTTTCCGGCCGCGATCAATGTGCCGCACGGTGACAACCACGACTTGTGGATCTCTGCGACGGACCCCGATCGCATGATCAATTCCAACGACGGTGGCGGGAACGTCTCGGTCAACGGCGGCGAGACTTGGACCGACCAGGAGTACCCGACCGCTCAGTTCTACCGGGTAATCACGACAAATCACGAGCCGTATCACATCTGTGGCGCGCAGCAGGACAACTCGACCGCGTGCACACCGTCGAGTGGCTGGAATCACCTGTCCGCGGCCGGTGGCTTCGGCGGTGGCGGCCACTTCTACTCGGTCGGCGGCTGCGAGAGCGGGTACATCGCCCCGCATCCAGAGGATCTCGACGTGTTCTACGCGGGATGCTACGGAGGCTCGCTCTCACGCTATGACCACGGCACCGGTTTCTCCCGAGCGGTCAACGTCTGGCCGGAGAATCCGATGGGGGAGTCGGCGGAGGATATTCGCGAACGGGTGCAGTGGACCTATCCCATCGTCTTCGACAAGCACGACTCGGGCATCCTCTACACAGGGACGCACAAGGTGTGGCGCACCACGACCGAGGGTCAAAGCTGGCAGCAGATAAGCCCGGACCTGACCAGAAACGATGCCAGCACGGTAGGACCATCGGGTGGGCCGATCACGAGGGATCAGACGGGCGTGGAGACATACGCGACGGTCTTCGCCATCTCGCCTTCGCCCCACGATCCCAACGTGATCTGGGTGGGCTCCGACGACGGCTACTTGCACATCACCAGGGATGCGCGTGCGGCCTCACCATCTTGGGCCAACGTCACGCCGCCTGATGCCCCCGACTTCGTGCGCATCAACACCATCGAGGCGTCACCGATCACGCCGGGCAAGGCGTACGTCGCGGGCATCCGCTACCTCGTGGACAATGACCGCAGCCCATACGTCTGGAAGACCGAGGACTACGGTCAGAGCTGGACCAAGATCGTGAACGGCATACCCGCGGACGATTTCATCCGTGCGGTGCGTGAAGATCCCGAGCGGCCCGGCCTGCTGTACGCGGCTTCGGAGCGCACGGTCTACATCTCGTGGGACGATGGCGCGAACTGGCAGACGCTGACGATGAATTTGCCGGTCGTTCAGGTCTCCGACCTGGTGGTCGAGGACCACGACCTGGTGATCTCCACGCACGGGCGAGCCTTCTGGGTGATGCGCGACATCGACGTCTTGCGCCAGATGAACCCTGGAGTGGAGACGTCCGACTTCTGGTTGTTCGAGCCGCGTGATCCGGTGCGCCGCTTCGACAACACCGCGGATGTCTTTTATTACCTACCATCGGAGGCGGGGCAAGTGCTGGTCGAGTTCGCTGACGCGAACGGGAACGTGTTGAGCTCCCACATGTCGCTGCCCGCGGCCGACTCAGCCGACGCGGAGGAAGACGATGCGTCCCCAGGCGGCGGAGGTTTTGGTGGCTCTGGAGGCGGTGCCGCGCGCCCCTCCAGGTCGGAGGGGTCGAACCGCTTCCGTTGGAACATGCGCCTCGAGGGTTGGACCGACTTCGAGGGTCGAATTTTCTGGGCCGCGGGCAACCAGGGTCCAGCGGTGGTACCGGGTCGCTATCAGGTGCGCCTCACGGTGGATGGCGAGACCCAGACACAGGACTTCGAGATCAGGATGAATCCCCGCGCATCAGCGGAGGGGGTGACGCTCGCGGACCTGCAGGAGCGCTTCGACCTCACCGTCCGGATCCGGGATCGCGTCACCGAGGCGCACGAAGCCGTTCTGCGCATCCGCTCCATCAAGGGCCAGGTGGATGAACGCCTGGAGGAAAACGACAACACCGAGTTGGCGTCACTCGGCGCGACCGTGAACGAGCGCTTGGGCGAGGTCGAAGGCGAGATCTATCAGGTTCGCAACCGCTCAAACCAGGACCCGCTGAACTACCCCATCAAGCTCAACAACAAGATCGCCGCTCTGCAGAACCTCGTTCAGGGTCCCGAGAGCCGGCCCACCGACCAGTCCTATGAGGTCTTCGAAGTGCTTTCGAGCGCGCTCGAGCTGGAGCTGGAGCAGATGACGTTGATCTTCCAGCAGGATCTGGCGCGTCTCAATGAGTTGCTGCGGCAGCTCGGACTCGAGCCGATCGATGCCGAGCGGCTGATCACATGAACCGTGGTGCGGTTACCGTCCTTATGCTCCTCGTCATGGCGCTCAGCGCGTGCGGCGGTAGGTCCTCCAGTCGTTTGCGAGGGGTCGGGGAGGCCCGACGTCGATCCAGATCTACGTCGACAACCAGAACTTCAGCGACATGACGCTGCCCGCGCTCACCAATCGGGGTCCTCAGCCGCTGGGCCGCATAGGCGGCTCGTCCCAACGCACGTTCACCCTGGACTGGCGGGACTGGACGAGATTCGGATTCGCATCGAAGTCTTGGCGGGTGACGAGTACGAGACCAATCCGGTCAACGCAGCTCCGGGAGACCGGTTGGAGCTGACGATTGAAAGAAACCCGAGGAATACTTTCTTGACGCGCAGGCGCTGAGGGAGGGGGCGCCATTACTCCCCGTAGGGCACCCAGATGTTCTTGACTTGCGTCGCCTCGCGCAGGAACTCCTGCCCCTGACCCTGCTCGTGGTCGAACCAGTCACGCGCTCTTCCGTAGCTGACCCACGTGCGCTTCATGTTGCCGGTGGATGCGCTCTCCGTGCGACGCGCGTCCTCGGCGCCGCCGAAGTGCCAGATGCCGTCCACGTCGTCGTGGCTCGCCAGGGTGGGCACGATCTCGGACCTCAGACCGGTCACGATGTTCACCACACCTCCGGGAACGTCCGAAGTGTCCAGGATTTGATATAGGTCGGTGGCGAGCAGCGGTCCGACCCCCGAAGGAACCGCGACGACCGCGTTGCCGACCGCGATGAGCGGTGCGACACACGAGACGAAGCCCAGCAGCGGATGCGCCTGCGGGCAGACGGCACCCATGACCCCGATCGGCTCCTTCATCGCGAGCGTGACGTTCCGGAAGGGGGTGTTGTGGACACGACCTTCCCATTTGTCCGCCCACGCAGCGTAGGTGAAGATCCTGTCGATGGTGGTGTCGAATTCCGTGCTCGCACCCTCGGCGTCTCCTGAGAGCGCCGCCAAGCGGCCGGTCAGCTCATCGCGGCGCGCTTCTAGGTTCTCCGCAAAGTAGTAGAGGATCTGCGCGCGATTGTGCGCGGAGCGGGCGGCCCACCCGGCTTGCGCTTTGCGTGCTGCCTCGACCGCGTTGCGAACGTCTTTGCGGTTGCCGCGGCCGACGTCGCCCATGGAGGAGCCATCTGCCGCGTACACGGGCAAGCTGTAGTTCCCGTCTGGCCGGCTCTGCTTGCCACCGATGTACAACTTGGCGGTACGGTCGATGGCCGGTGTGCCGTCGCTCGGAGCCTGCTCCTGGTGGGCGTTCGCGGTCGGCTCCTGTGCGAGCGGGGCGCCGTGCTCCCACGCGAGCCGCACGTAGTCGAGCAGTCCTTCTTCACCGCCTTCTCGGCCATACCCGCTTTCGCGGTAGCCGCCGAAGCCCGAGGCCGCGTCGAACAGGTTGGTGCAGTTCACCCAAACCGTCCCGGCCTTGATCTTGGGTGCGACGTCCAGCGCGAGGTTGATGTTCTCGGACCAGATGGACGCCGCGAGCCCGTAGCGGCTGTCGTTAGCGAGCGCGACCGCCTCGGAGGGCGTGCGAAACGTCATCATCACGACCACGGGGCCGAACACCTCGATCTGCGCCAGCGTGCCCGACGGAGCCACGTTCGTACATAGCGTCGGCGGGTAGAACCAGCCCTCACGCGGAGCGCTCCAAGACGGCTGCCACACTTCCGCACCCTCCGAGCGACCTTGCTCGACGAGGCTCTCGATCCTCTCGAGCTGTACCGGAGCCACGATTGCGCCCATATCGACGGTCTTGTCGAGAGGGTCGCCCATGCGCAGGGTCTCCATGCGCGCGCGCAGCTTCCGCTCCAGCGCCTCCGCCAAACCTTCTTGAACGAGGATGCGTGAACCAGCGCAGCATACCTGACCCTGATTGAACCAGATGGCGTCGACGACGCCCTCCACGACCGAGTCGAGGTCGGCATCCTCGAAAATCACGAACGGGGACTTGCCGCCCAGCTCGAGTGATATCCGCTTTCCGCTTCCAGCGGTCGCCTCCCGGATGATGCGCCCCACGTCGGTCGAACCCGTGAAAGCGATCTTGTCGATGTCGGGGTGATCGACCAGAGCCGCTCCAGTCTCACCGTCGCCGGTGACGATGTTCACGACACCGTCGGGTAGCCCCACCTCTTGGCACAGTTCGGCGAAGAGCAGCGCGGTGAGCGACGTGAACTCCGCTGGCTTGAGCACAAGCGTGTTACCCGTTGCCAGCGCGGGAGCGATCTTCCAGGAGAGCATCAGCAGCGGAAAATTCCACGGAATGATCTGACCGACGACACCCAGGGGCTCGTAGTCGGGTAGCTCGTCCTCCATCAACTGTGCCCATCCAGCGTGGTGGTAGAAGTGCCGCGCGACCAGCGGAATATCGAGGTCGCGCGACTCCCGGATCGGCTTTCCGTTGTCCATGCTCTCGAGCACAGCCAGCAGCCGGGCGTGCTTCTGGATCTTGCGGGCGATCGCGTACAGGTAGCGAGCGCGTGCATGCGACCCGAGATCCCACCAGCCGGGTTGGGCCACGCGCGCGGCGGCCACGGCCGCTTCGACGTGCTCGACAGTACCTTGGCAGATCTTGGCGATGGGCTCGGCTGTCGCCGGGTTCGCCGTCTCGAACGACACACCCACAGCAGGGTCGGTCCAGTTGCCCCCGATGAAGTGCCCGAAGGCTCGACCGTGTTTATCGAGCCACTCGTTGGCGAACTGGGCGCTTTCCGGGGCCGGACCGTATTCGAGCGTCTCGAAGACTTCGGCGACCTTGCTCATGCGAGCGGGTGCCGGTGCGGCGCGGAATAGCGCCCGGTTACGTGGTGTTCGAGTTGTCGTTCGATGTCCGCCAGCAGCGAGGAAACGCCGAAGCGGAAAAGGTTGGGCTGCATCCACCCGGTGCCGAGCTCTTCTTTCATCAGGATCAGCCAGGTGAGTGCGTCCTTGGCGGTTCTGATTCCGCCTGCGGGCTTGAAGCCGATCGCGTAACCCGTGCGCTCAGCGTAGGCGCGGACCGCGCGTGCCATCGTCAGGCCCACGGGCAGCGTCGCGTTTACGCTCTCTTTTCCGGTGGACGTCTTTACGAAGTCCGCGCCCGCCATCATGCAGACGAGGCTCGCTTTGTGTACGTTGCGCAGCATGGCGAGTTCGCCCGTCGCGAGGATCGTCTTGATGTGGGCCTCGCCGCACGCGTCCCGGAAGGCCCGCACTTCGTCGTACAGCGCCTGCCAGTTCCCGGTGAGCACGTGCCCCCGAGTCACGACGATGTCGATCTCCTTTGCGCCGGCTGCTACCGACGCCTCGATCTCGGCGATGCGCTGCGGCAGCGGGTTCAGCCCGTGCGGAAAGCCGGTGGACACTGCGGCGACCGGAATGTCACTGCCGGCGAGCGCCTCCACCGCGGTCGGCACCATAGCGTGGTAGACACACACCGCGCCCGCGCGCACCGACTCGTCGCCCATGCCGAGCGCCTGAAGCAGGTCGCGGCGCACCGGCTGACGCGCTTTCGCGCAGAGCCGACGAACTCGGCCGGGCGTGTCGTCGCCCGCGAGCGTCGTCAGGTCGATCAGCGTGATCGCTTTGAGCAGCCATGCCGCCTGCCACTCCTTCTTCACGCTGCGGCGTGTGCCCAGCGTGGCCGCGCGACGTTCGACTGCGCTGCGATTCACGCGAATCTCGCGGATCCAGTCCAGCTCCAGCGGCATTCCCGGATTTCGCACCCCTTCGTGTAGATCCACCGGGCTCACTGCGCCCGCCGTCGCTGGATATCTTGCGGCGCGTTCGCGCGCGATGGAGTCTGTAGTCTTCATGCTGCTCATGTGTTGTGAATCCGGCGGGAAACTACCGAGGACCGCATCGGGATGACAGCCGATAGGCTTCCCATCGCACGTTTGCGGGAAACCCTTCCGGCCTCGACCGGGTTAGGTCGGCGGGCACGGACATGCCACCAGGTGGGAGGATGATGAAGACACGCGGACTAAGGCGTCTGGCGGTGCTTAGCGCGGCTCTTGCGGTCGCCGGTTGTGGAGAGGAGCAGCCCGCTGATCTTTGGGGATGATGATCTCTGTGCCCTCGACCCAGACCTTCTGATCGCGGGTCTTCCCGCGGATGCCATACCCGCGTTGACACTTCCGAACATGGTTTCTGTCGGGGCGGAGGGAGCTGAGTACCTCTTCGACTTCGATCGAGTGCTGGGCGTCGTGGTCAACGGCGAGGCTCGCGCCTATCCGCACAATATCCTCTGGTATCACGAGATCGTAAACGACCGCATCGGAGACACCTGGATCTCGGTTACCTTCTGCCCGCTCACGGGCTTGGGCCTCGTCTTCGATCCATTCGTGGATGGGAATCTTCTGGAGCTCGGCGTCTCTGGGCTGCTGTTCGCGGAGCTAGGGGGCACGCTCGTGGGGCCGCTCGGTGGAAAGATCGTGCTCGACGCCATCGCGGGCTCGAACGGCTCCATTCAAGGCGTGAATGTGAGCAACGACGAGCGCGAGATCGTGTATCTGCAGCCAACGGTCAACTACCAGATCACGCCCTCGTTTCTCCTGGAGGTTGCGGCGCGCGTGCCGCTGCACGGCCAGAACTTCCCGGCCGGACCGCAGTTCATGGTGGCGGTGTTTCATAGGCCGGCGGGTGGCAATTAGTTTCCGCGGCCGGCCCCCTTGGCCACGGAAGCGCTAGCGCCTATCGTCCGCCCCGTCGCCAGAGTGTCACCAGTTGGCGACCACCTTGAGGGGAGCGGAGGGAGACTGGTGTCTTCGGCGGTCTTCAAAACCGTGCGGCCCGGCTAGAACCCGGGTAGGTGGGTTCGATTCCCACACGTTCCCGCCAAGGTGGCGGCCCGTGAGCTCGCCGTCCCATCCGCTAGGGAAGGTAGATCCCTACCGGCCCACTTTGATGCGGAATCCCACTTCCACGCGGCCGTCTCCTGCGGGGGTCGCCTGCATCTCGATCGGTGCGGGGAAGTCCTGAAGGTGCGCCGAGACGTACGCGTCGGCGCCGCTCAGCAGCAGCAGGAAAATGCCTAACGCGGCCCAGTCCTCTCGTTGTTGGCGTCTCGAGTCTGCTAGGTCGCGCATGTCCTCCAGTGCCGCGTCACCGTCCAGTGCGGACTCGATTTCAGCCAGGTCGGTAACACCCTCCGCCGCGAGATCCTCCCGGAGCACGTTCTCCCTGAACTCGGCTCTCACGTTGATTTCGTTGAGGCGTGTCCGGGTGCGGAGAAGGCCATATGCGGTGATGGCCTCGAGTGTGAAGTAGAAGCCTGCGCGCGTGTGCGAACCTATCGAGGCGTGGCCCCAGCCCGGAAGGAGCACGGCCCTGAGGAAGGCGGTGCTTGGCTTCACAGGTATGAAGACAGCCGCGGAGTCAGGCTCGATGGCTTCCTGGCCGGAGAGCGGGACGGACGCGACGACAAAGCAAAACGCGCACACTAGGACGGGCGGCACCCGCCCGACCACCCCGGCAGGCACACCCCCGAAAAGTCCCGATGCGCTCGTCGTCACTGGATCGCGTTCTCCCACTGTACAAGTCTCGGGTCCTCGCCAGCGCGCAGGATCACGTAGCTGCGGTGGTATACCCAATCTCCGGAGTTCACGTACCATTTCTTCTCCCCGAAACGCTCGCATTCCGGCACGTGCGTATGCCCGAGCAGCACCAGGTCCAACTCAGGGCGTCTGCTCATCTCGTTGAGAGCCCACTCCTTTAGTGCTGCAGCCTTCACGAGTTCCTTGGGTCCCGGTGGGGTCCATCGATGCTCGGTCTCCGAAACCCCCGCGCCGATCCGGTCGCCGAGCCGGCGGGGCAACATTCCGAACGCGAAACGAGTCAGTCGACCCCGGAGAATCAGCCTGAGCGCGCGGTAGGAGAGATCCCCCCTTCCGAGACCGTCCCCGTGCGCCAGAAACGTACAGAGCCCGGCCATGTCCGTGGTGATGGGGTCCTGCAGGAACTCGACCCCCACTTCGTCACGCAGGTGTGTGCCGCCCCACCAATCGTGGTTCCCGCCCATCAGGGTGACGCGTACGCCAGAATCGACGATTCGGCGGAGTTGCGTCAAGGTGGAATCGTAGCCGCGGCTGGTGCCCCAACGGTACTCGAACCAGAAGTCGAAGATGTCGCCGTTGAGCACGATCCAAGACGCGGCTTCAGCGGCCTGGTCGAGCCAGGTGGCGAAGGCGTCTTCCTGCTCGGCGGAGATGGTGCCGAGATGTACGTCAGAGGCGACGAGAACGGTTTGGTCGGAGTCGTTTTTCAGCACCTGCGAAACTACTCTCGAACAGGCAGGGGCTGGAAGGGGTAGGACAGCTATCTGAGCCCAACTAGCTTTGGCATATGCCTGTTTTCGCGATGTCGTGCAGAACCCTGCGTGTGCTCCTGGCCGTCACGCTGATGCCGCTTGCGGTATCGTCGTGCGCGGCGCGCAGGGTTGTGATTGTGGCCACCGCCGTCGATCCGGAGCAAACCGCGCTGGCGCTCGAAGATCATACCAGAGTGGACGCCCCCATTCGCGTCATCTTCGACTGGGAGTTAAACGAGGCGGGAGTCAGGGTGAAGGGGCGGGGAGTGGCGCGCATCGAGCCGCCATACAAGGCGCGCGTCGATCTATTCCTCGGCAACAATGAGCCGATCCTCAAGGCCGCGCTAATAGGCGGCGAGCTGATCATGCCGCCTGGGCAGCCGCGCCAGATTCTTCCGCCGGCTGATCTGTTTTGGGCGACGTTGGGGGTCTTTCGACCGGACTACAGTGCAGAGTTCCTCGGCGGAGACGAGCTGGAGGAGGATGCGCTCCGGCTGCGCTACCGCTACGAGGACGGCAAAGAGCTGCACTACCGCATTGAAGACGGGTCACTCAAGAGGCTCGAGTTGCTCGAAGGCGAGACCGTGGTTCAGTGGGTGGAGGTCGAACTGGACGGCGACAGCAAATACCCCGTTCTGGCGACGTACCGCAACTTGGCGGCGTTCCGGGAGCTCAAGATCATTCGTGATCGACTCGACCGCGTCGAGTCCTATCCGCCGGATATCTGGAACCCCCTGGGCGAACGGGGGCGGTGATCTCATGACCAGGCAGCGGTTCACTTGGTGGCAGGGCGCACTGCTCGCGTTCGCCATCTCCGGGTGCCACTACTCGTTTCGCGCAGGCACATTTCCGCCGGATCACATCGCCACTATCGCCGTGCAGCCGTTCGACAACGAAACGAATCGCTTCGAGATATCGGGCGAGCTTTACGACCACCTGCTGCGCAACTTGCCGCGCGCACTAGGGATCAGGACCGCGGGCGCGGACGTTGCCGATGCCATCGTGCGAGGCACGATCATGCGCTACGACGTCATCGCGCCGAACTACCGAGCCGCCCAGCAAGGGCAGGCCGCGCAGGTTCTCCAGCGCCAGGTGTCGATCGGCGTCCAGGTCGAGATCGTCGATTTGGTGGAGAACGTGATCCTTTGGGAGTCCCGTGGCCTGGTCGCCCAGGGCGAGTTCCTGGAGTCGTCGGAGAGCGAGGAAGTGGGGCGTCTGGAGGCCATCGAGCTGCTCGTCCAAAAGATTGTGGACGGCGCTCAGTCTAACTGGTAGATTCGCGCTCGTTCCAGCCGGATGAGGGTCCGCCAGCGTCCGATTCCACGAGATTCACTGCCAGGGAGACACATTGCTCCGAGCCTTCGGACTAGGCACAATTCTCGTCGTTTTCTGGCTGCTTCTCTCGGGCCACTACACGCTGATGCTCATCAGCTTCGGAGTCGGCTCGTCCGCGCTGGTCGTTTATCTCGCGTTGCGCATGGACGTCGTGGACCACGAAGGCGTTCCATTGCAATTGGGCGGGCGATTCTGGCTTTACCTCCCCTGGCTCATGAAAGAGATCTTTGTCGCCAACGTGGCCGTGGCGAAGGTCATTCTCCACCCGAAGCTCCCCATCAGCCCGATCACGGTGATTTTCCATGGAAGTCAAAAGACGGACATCGGGCGCTTCATCTACGCGAACTCGATCACGCTGACCCCCGGCACCATCACGACCGGGGTCGAGGGACAAGACTTCGAGATCCACGCCCTCACGTATGCGGACGTGGATGGTCGCGAGGAAGACGAGATGGATCGCCGCGTGACCTGGGTCGAACAGGGCGACTAGATGTTCGTCGCAGCCACCGCCGGCATCTTGATCAGCATGACGCTCGCGATGGTGCGCGCGTTGCTCGGCCCGACGGTGTACGACCGCGTGCTCGCGGTGAACACGTTCGGCACCAAGACCGTCCTGCTGATCGCCGCGCTCGGCTTCCTCACGGGGCGACCTGAGTTCCTCGACCTCGCGATCGTGTACGCGCTCATCAACTTCATTGCCACAATCGCCGTGCTGAAGTTCTTCGAGTACGGGGATCTCGGGCACGAGCGCCGTGACGAAGCGGTGCTCGACTGATGGAGATCGTGCTCGACGGGCTCAGCTGGCTGTGCATCGTGGGCGGGCTGTTCTTCATGCTCGTCGGCACACTGGGCCTTCTGCGCATGCCGGATGTCTACACGCGGCTGCACGCCGCCGGCATGACGGACACCATGGGCGCGGGCCTGCTTTTGCTCGGTATGGGCCTGCAGACCATCATCGGTATCGTGGACGGAGATGGCCAGTATTGGTTCGTGCTCTTCCGGCTCGTGTTCGTCTACGCGTTCTTGCTCTTCACGAGCCCGATCGCCACGCACGCGGTCGCGCGTGCGGCGCTGCACGGCGGGTTGGAACCGTATCGCGCGCCGGCGGAGTCGGCGGACTGATGATCGAGCTCGTCGACGTCGCATTGCTACTCCTGCTGAGCGTGACCGCGTTGGCGATCGTCCGTCAGCAGAATCTGTTCGCGGCCGTGATGATGGCGGGCATCTACAGCGTGCTATCGGCAGGGCTGTTCGTGGTGATGGACGCCGTGGACGTCGCGTTCACGGAAGCTGCCGTCGGCGCCGGCATCTCGACAGTGCTCATGCTCGGCACCCTGGCGCTCGTGGGCCACAGTGAGCACAAGCCGAAGCACCGGCCCATCCTGCCGCTCCTGGTCGTCGCGCTCACCGGCGGAGTGCTCGTCTATGGCACGTTGGACATGCCTCCGTTCGGCGACCCCGCCAACCCGATCCACCACCACGTGGCACCTCACTACCTGGAGGAGTCGGAGCACGAGATTGGCGTCCCCAACGTCGTGACATCGGTGCTCGCTTCGTATCGAGGCTATGACACGATGGGCGAGACCACGGTGATCTTCGCGGCGGCGGTCGGCGTGCTGCTCCTGCTTGCGCGCGGGCCGGGCCCGCGTCGCGTTCTCGTGAACGGGCTGTGGACTACCGTCGCGCGCGAAGAAGAGTCCCCCGAGCTCGAGGCGGACGAGGCTCCCGCAACCGAGGACGACGAACCCAAGGAGGATGACGATGGATGATCGCGTGATCCTCCGGGTCGGAGCCAAGATCCTGATCCCCTTTATCCTCCTCTTCGCTCTCTACGTCCAGTTCCACGGAGATTTTGGACCGGGCGGTGGATTCCAGGCGGGTGTCATCTTCGCGGCGGGCTTCATCCTGTACGCGCTGGTCTATGGACTCGGCACCGCGAAGCGCGCTCTTCCGCCCACAGCGGTCTACGTCTGCGCCGCAGCGGGCGTGTTGATTTATGCCGGCGTCGGCTACCTGACGATGGCGCTCGGAGGGGAGTTCCTCGCATACAACGTGCTCCGTCACGACCCCGAGCACGGCCAGGAATTAGGGATCCTGCTCGTGGAGCTCGGCGTCCTGGTCACGGTCTTCGGCTCCATGGTCGCGATCTTCTACGCGTTTGCCGGACGCAGGAAAGTCCAGACGTGATCGGGCTCGGACTCTTCAACTACTGGGTCGTCATCTTCCTGATGATGGTCGGGTTTTACACCCTCATCGCGCGCGGGAACCTCGTCAAGAAGATCATCGGCCTGAACATCTTCCAGACATCGGTCTTCATCCTCTACATCACTATGGGGAAGATCGCGGGTGGAACTGCGCCGATCTTTGTGCAAGGGGAGCAGGAGGTCGTGTACTCGAACCCGATCCCGCATGTGCTGATCCTGACGGCGATCGTCGTTGGCGTGGCCACGTCCGCGCTCGGCCTCAGCTTGGTGGTGCGCATCAACGAGGCGTTCGGCACCATCGAAGAAGACGAGATCGAGGATACGGCCCTGTGAGCCATCACCTGCCGGTCCTGCTCGTCGTCATCCCGCTCGTCGCGGCACCTTTCGCGGCCTTGGTCAACCGGCCCCGTGTCTCCTGGGCCATCGCGTTGGGCTCGGCATGGTGGGCGTTTTTGGCCGCTTTCGCGCTGCTCAGGCAGGTCATGGCGGATGGGCCGATCCACTACGCGTTGGGTGACTGGGCGGCGCCGTACGGGATAGAGTACGTCGTTGATCCGGCGAACGCTTGGGTCCTGCTGATCGTGGGGATGATCGCTGCGGTGGTGACGCCCTATGCCCTTCTGAGCATAGAACGCGAGGTGCCTGACGCCCGGATCCCGCTCTTTTACGCGGCATTCATCCTGTGCATGACGGGACTGCTCGGCATCGCCATCACCGGTGACGTCTTCAACGTCTTCGTCTTCCTGGAGATCTCGTCGCTATCTGCGTATGCGCTCATCGCGCTCGGTCGGGACCGCCGTGCGCTCACGGCCTCGTATCAGTACCTGATCATGGGAAGCGTGGGCGCGACGTTCATCGTGATCGGCATCGGGCTGCTGTATGTGATGACCGGAACGCTGAACATGGCGGACCTCGCGCAGATTCTGCCAGAGCTCGAACCCAATCGCACGATTCCGGTGGCGTTCACGTTCCTGACGGTCGGAATCACGCTGAAGCTCGCGCTCTTCCCGCTACATCTGTGGCTGCCGAACGCCTATACGTACGCGCCCTCGGTGGTAACGGCGTTCATTGCGTCTACGGCGACCAAGGTCGCGGTATACCTGCTTCTGCGTTTCTTCTTCACCATCTTCGGCGCTTCTTTTTCCTTCGGCGAGATGCAGTTGGACAAGGTCCTGATGCCCTTGGCGCTGGTCGCGATTCTGACCATGTCGATCGTCGCCATCTACCAGGACAATGTGAAGCGACTGCTCGCCTACTCCAGCGTCGCGCAGATCGGATACATGGTGCTCGGCATCAGTCTTGCGTCAGCCCTGGGCCTCACGGCGGGTATCCTGCACCTGTTCAACCACGCGCTCATGAAGGGCGCGCTCTTCATGGCGATGGGATGCGTGATGTACCGCGTAGGCTCGGTACGCATCGAGCGTATGAACGGTCTGGCGCGCGCGATGCCATGGACGATGGCGGCGTTTGTCGCCGGAGGTCTCAGCATCATCGGCGTGCCGCTCACCGTCGGCTTCATCAGCAAGTGGTACTTGATCCAAGCGGCGCTGGAGCAGGGTCTGTGGCCGGTCGCAGTCGTCGTGCTGGTGGGGTCGTTGCTCGCAGTCGTGTACGTTTGGAAGGTGGTCGAGGTCGCATATTTCCGTGACCTGGACGCCGATGCGGACATCCAGGAAGCGCCGCTCTCCATGCTGATCGCCACGTGGGCGCTGGTGCTCGCGAACTTTTGGTTCGGGATCGACGCAAGCGCCACCACCGGCGTAGCCCGCCGCGCGGCCGAGGTCCTCTTGGGGGTCGGATCATGAGCGCGAGGGCCCGATCGTGAGCTCCGGCCTGCTGATCGCCCTCAGTGTGCTGCTGCCAGTGGCGGGGGCATTCGTCGTGCTCGCGTTGGGCAAGTGGCCCAACGCCCGCGAGGCTGTGACGCTCATCACTGGAGGCGGGACCTTGTGGCTGGTGAGTGGTCTGCTGCCGTACCTGCGCGAGGGCGCGCGCCCCCGCCTCGACATACTCGAGGTCGTGCCCGGCGTGCAGCTGGCGTTCGAGGTCGAGCCGTTGGGTCTGCTCTTTGCGTTCGTCGCTTCGTTCCTGTGGATCGTGACGACGATTTACGCGATCGGCTACATGAGGGGGCACGAGGAGGAGAACCAGACTCGCTTCTATTTCTTCTTCGCGATCGCGATCGCAGGTGCCATCGGAGTCGCGTTCAGCGCCAACTTGTTCACGCTATTCGCGTTCTACGAAGTCCTAACGCTGTGCACCTTCCCATTGGTTACGCACCATCAGACGGACGAGGCACGTAGGGCCGGGCGTGTGTACCTTGGCGTTCTGCTCACGACGTCGATCGCATTCCAGTTGCTGGCGATCATCTGGACGTGGCAACTCGCGGGCACGGTCGAGTTCACACAGGGTGGCATTCTGGCGGGTACTGCGTCGGCGGGTGTTTTGGGTGCGATCCTGGTGTTGTTCGTGTTCGGGGTCGGCAAGGCCGCGGTCATGCCGTTCCATCGCTGGTTGCCGGCCGCGATGGTCGCGCCGACGCCTGTCTCTGCGCTGCTGCATGCGGTCGCGGTCGTGAAGGCCGGTGTCTTCACCATCCTCAAGGTTTCGGTCTACGTCTTCGGCCTCGATCTGCTAGGCGCGCTCGCCGCGACCGCGTGGCTGGCGTGGGCCGCGGCTGCGACGATCATCCTTGGCTCACTGATCGCCTTCACCAAGGACAACCTCAAGGCTCGCCTCGCGTACTCCACCATCAGCCAACTCTCGTACATCGTGCTGGGCGCCCTGCTGGCGAATCGTTGGGGCGTTATCGGCGGCGGCATGCATATCGCGATGCACGCGTTCGGTAAGATCACGCTCTTCTTCGCGGCGGGAGCCATCCTAGTCGCCGCGCATGAGAAGGACATCAGCCGCATGCATGGGCTCGGCCGCACCATGCCCATCACGTTCGGCGCATTCTTCATCGGCGCGCTCTCGATCATCGGCCTTCCGCCGGCCGGCGGTAGTTGGAGCAAGTGGTTTCTGGGCATGGGCACGCTCGAAGCAGGGCAGGTGGGCCTGCTCGCCGTGCTCATGGTGAGCTCGCTCTTGGGCCTCTATTACCTGCTCGAGGTGCCGGTGAAGGCGTTCTTCTTCAAGCCGCCCGAGGACGCGCACCGCCCTGAAGGGATCCACGAAGCGCCCACGGCGTCGCTGATAGCGATGATCGTGACCGCGACTGCGACCATCGGTCTTTTCGCCTATCCGGATCTGGCGTATGAGCTCATGTCGATGGTCGTGCCGGGAGGCGCTCCGTGAGTGCGCCCGGTGAGCGGCGGCCTGATGGCGAGGCCGGCCAAGAGCCAGACCACGGACACAAGCAGCCGATCGGCTGGATGGACAAGCCGGACTTCGTGAAGCGGCTCTTCTTGGCGTTCTACGCGATCTGCGGCGTGCTCATCGTCGCGGAAGTCGTGTTCGGAAAGGCCACCGAGCACCCGCACCCCTACGAAGGGCCGTTCGGCTTCTACGCCGTCTACGGCTTCATCTCGTTCTGGTTCCTCGTACTGCTCGCGAAGCCGATGCGGAAGCTGCTGATCCGCTCCGAGGACTACTACGAGCGCGAGGGGGGCGATGATGCTGAGTAGCCTGCCACCGTTTGCGCTCTTCTTCATCGGCGCGGTCGCGGTCGGCTTCACGAAGGGGCTGCCCCGCAAGGTGCTCGTGCTCGCGATCCCGCTGCTGGGCGGGCTGAACCTCTGGTTCAATGTCGATCCGGGGCTGCACCTGCAATTCCAGTTCCTGGGCGAGTACACGGTTACGCCCTTCCGGGCGGACAAGCTGAGTCTCCTGTTCGGATATCTCTTCCACCTCGCCGCTTTCCTCGGGTTCCTGTATGCGCTGCACCTCGGCGACGGCGACGTCGACGGCGCGGTCGCAGAAGAGGATCAGACCGGGGGCGACACGGCCGGCCTGCAGCACGTCTCCGCGATGCTGTACGCGGGCAGCGCGCTTGGCGCGGTCTTCGCCGGCGACTTCATCACGCTGTTCGTCTTTTGGGAGCTGCTCGCGCTCACGTCGGTCTTCCTGATCTGGGCGCGGAACTCCGAGCGCTCTTATGCGACCGGCTTCCGGTACCTGATCATCCACGTGGTCTCCGGTGTGCTCTTGCTCTCCGGCGCGCTCATGCTCGCGAATCGCACAGGCTCGATCGAATTCGGGCATATCGCGGGCGAGCTCGGGAGCGACGGCTCGGGCGGGCTCATCGCCGCGGGACCCGGTGGTTGGATCCTGCTCATCGCGTTCGGCATCAAGGCAGGCTTCCCGCTCGCGCACAACTGGATCACCGAGTCGTACCCGGAGAGCACGCCGACCGGCGCGGTCTTCCTGAGCGCCTTCACGACCAAGGTCGCGGTCTACGCCCTGGCGCGGGGATTCGGGGGCGCGGATGCGCTCATCTACATCGGGACCGCGATGACGTTCTTCCCGATCTTCTACGCGGTGCTCGAAAACGACCTGCGCCGCGTGCTCGGCTACTCGATGATCAACCAGATCGGCTTCATGGTCGCGGGCATCGGAATTGGGACCGCATTGGCCGTGAACGGTGCGGTCGCGCACGCGTTCGCGGACGTGATCTTCAAAGGTCTGCTCTTCATGGCGATGGGCGCGGTCATGACGATGACGGGGCGCACAAAGGGCACCGATCTCGGCGGGCTCTATAAGACCATGCCGTTTACGGCGACGCTGTGCATCGTGGGCGCCATGGCCATCTCGGCGTTCCCGTTCTTCAGCGCGTTCGTGACGAAGTCGATGATCATGGTCGCGGCCATCGAAGAGCATCACTACATCGTGTGGCTCTTCATGCTCTTCGCCTCGGCGGGCGTGCTCGAGCATGCAGGCATCAAGATTCCGTTCTTCTCCTTCTTCGCGCACGATTCCGGTATCCGTGCCAAAGAGCCGCCGAAGAACATGCTGATCGCGATGTCGATCGGCGCCGTGCTCTGCGTGCTGATCGGGATGTTCCCAAGGCAGTTGTACGCGTTGCTGCCAATGGAGATGGACTATCACCCCTACGACACGACGCATGTCCTGGTCCAGCTCCAACTACTGTGCTTCGGCGCGCTCGGTTTCATCACGCTCATGAAGAGCGGAGTCTATCCGGACGAGAAGCGCGCGGTGCATATCGACGCCGAGATTCTGTACCGAAAGCTGGCACCCTGGCTGGTCCGCACCGTGGGGGGAGCCGTCGCGCGCATCGACGCTTACGTGCGTGCGTCGGTGCTCGAGCTCGTAGGGTCCGTTCTCCAGGTGGCGGCCAAGGCTCACGGCCCCGTCGGACCGCTCGCGCGTAGTTGGCCCACCGGCAGCATGGTGCTTTGGGTGGCCATACTTCTCGTGGCGTACCTTTTGTTCTATCTGTGATCATGCCGCCGAGTCGGGTAAACGTTCTCTCTCGCGACGAGTTGATCGCCCGCTTTGGGCGGCCCCGCGACACGCCGCTCGTATTCACCAACGGGTGCTTCGAGCTGCTGCATCCGGGTCACGTATCGTATCTGGCTGCCGCGAGGGCATTGGGTGGGCAGCTCGTGGTCGGGGTGAACACGGATGACTCGGCTCGCCGACTGGGCAAGTCGAAGCCCGGCTCGGCAATGGAGGACGAACGGCCACTGGTAGGCGAGCGAGACCGCGCAGTCGTGGTTGCCGCGCTCGAGTCGGTGGACGCTGTATGCCTGTTCGACGAGGACACTCCTCGTGAGCTCGTCGCAGAGCTGCTTCCCGATGTGCTGGTGAAGGGCGGTGACTGGGCTCTCGACGAGATCGTCGGGCGCGCCGAAGTGGAAGCTGCAGGTGGGCGTGTGGAGCTCATCCCGTTTGTTGAAGGATACTCGACCACCGAATTGCTAAACCGAATCCGAGGAGGATCGTCGTGAGTGAAAGGAGCGGTGACCGGCGGCCGGACCAGAACCGCCCCGTCACCATCGAGACAGGCATCGCACCCTACGCGGAGGGGTCTTGCATCATCGCTACCGGCTCCACGCGCGTACTTTGCACAGCCTCCGTCGTCGAGGGCGTGCCGCGTTGGCGCGAGGCTAGCGGAGCCGGATGGGTGACCGCGGAGTACGCGATGCTGCCACGCGCGACGCATACGCGCACGCGTCGTGAGCGCACCGGCCCCAAGGGGCGTACGCAAGAGATCCAGCGCCTGATAGGGCGCTCGCTGCGGTCGGTGACGGACATGAAGCTGCTGGGTCCCAATACCCTCACCATCGATTGCGACGTCCTGCAAGCGGATGGGGGTACGCGCACCGCATCAATCACCGGTGCGTGTGTTGCACTCGCGTTGGCGGGAGACTGGATGGTGGATGAAGGGCTCGTGGACCGGAACCCTCTGCGGGAGCGAGTGGCCGCGGTGAGCGTCGGCATCGTCGATGGGGAAGTGTTCCTCGACCTCGACTATCCGGAGGATTCGGGCGCTCAAGTCGACATGAATGTGGTGGGTACCGAGAGCGGCGGACTCGTGGAGGTCCAGGGCACTGCCGAAGGCGACCCGTTCCCGCGCAGTGATCTCGACGCGCTCATGGACCTCGCGATGTCGGGCCTCGAGATGCTCTTCGCGGCCCAGGCCCGGGCGCTTCAAGGAGGCTGAGTGGACCTTCTCGTCGCAACAAGAAGCCTCGACAAGATGGTTGAGATCCGCCGCCTCCTGGGGGCCGTGCCCGGACTGCGTCTGATCGATCTGGACAGCGCGGGAATCGCGAAGGATCCTGCCGAAGAAGAGCTCGAGCCGTACGAGACCTTCGAAGAAAACGCGCGCTCCAAGGCGGAGTACTTCCATGCCAAGTCCGGGATCCCGACCGTTGCCGATGATTCGGGCCTCGTGGTCGATGCTTTGGGCGGTGCACCGGGCGTGCGCTCCAAGCGCTTCGCGCCCGACCGGGGCTTGCAGGGCAAGGAGCTCGACCACGCCAACAACGACCACCTCATGGCGCAGCTAGGCGATCTCGATCTCGCCATGCGGACAGGCCGCTACGTATGCGCGGCCGTGCTCGTCGGAGTCACCGAAGCTCCGCTCGTGGTTCGCGGCGAAGCGGAGGGACTGATCGGGGGCCAGCCCAGGGGCGCCGGGGGCTTCGGCTACGACCCATACTTCTTCGATCCCAAGATCGCGAAGACCTTCGCAGAACTCGACGTCGAGCAGAAGAACGAGCGCAGCCATCGAGGGAAGGCTTTCCGCGCGCTGGCTGACGAGTTGATCGCGCAGAGAATGCAATGAGCGCAGAGGACAAGTATGTGCCGCTCGAGATCGTACCGACCGAAGACGAAGCTCGACTGCGCATCCGTTGGAAAGACGGTGTGGCCTCGGAGTTCGTGCCGCGCCAGCTTCGGCTGCTCTGTCCTTGCGCGGGCTGTGTCGATGAGATGACGGGCGTGCGCACGCTGTTGCCCGAATATGTGGATGAGTCGGTGTACCCGATGGCCATCCACTACGTGGGGCAGTACGCGTTGCAATTCGTGTGGAGCGACGGGCACTCGGCGGGGCTCTACACCTTCGCGTACCTGCGCGAGATGTCAGATTCGGCGCTGGAAGGGGAGGGTGCCGGTTAGGACAGCGCTTGTGTGACTAGGCGGTGGCGTCGCATTGTCATCACACGCCCCCGTTGGAGATGGACTGTGCCGGTGTCGCACGAGATCGACGTGACGAAGGGCGTTGTGTTCACGACCTGGTCAGGTGACGTGACGCTCGAGGAGGCGCGCTCCCACTTGCGGCAATTGCGCGATGACCTCGACTTCCTTCCATCCATGGGGCAGCTCTCCGACGCGCGTGACGTGACCTCGACGGTGCCGGCCGAAGGCATCAGGGAGTTGGCGAGCAATACGCCATTCGGGGAGGGGAGTCGTCGCGCGATCGTCGTGACGAGCGATGTTGTTTTCGGAGTGTCAAGCATGTATGAGCTCCGACAGCTCGAAGGCGGAGCCGACGTGAAACTCTTCCGGGACATACAGGAAGCGCGGGCGTGGTTGGGGCTAGAGCGGGCAGAGGGCTGAAGACCTCGCCGCTAGCTGGTGCCTTGCCTGAGTCAGCGACTCAGCGCGTGCAGGCCGTCTCCCCGGGATTGCGCGCGGTGGTTGGGCCGACGGTCGGAGTGGTCGCGTTGCCATAGAAGACGACGCAACCTTCGCTGGTGCCCATCGCGGCGTGAATTGCGCTAGCCGACCAACCATCGATCGTCGCCGTAATGACCACAGTGATACCGTCGGAAACCTCATAATCGAGGTCCGACTGGACGGTCGTGTACGCGTATGCGTTGTGGTAGTAAATCTCCTGCTGACTGGCCAGATTCTTGAGATCGGCTTTCATCGTGCTGTAGTAGGCCTTCTCCCGAACGGTGGAAAATTTCGGAATGGCGATGGACGCCGAGATCCCGATGATCACGACCACGATCAGGAGCTCGATCAGGGTAAAGCCTTTGTGTTTCCTCATTTTGCGCATGATAGAGGTTGCCCCGACTACGTGCGACGTTCTAACAAATGCTATCGTGGATCCGCTTTTGTCTAACCTCTTGACCGGTGCTTGCCCGATCGCGTGGCGATGCCCATGCTGAGCGCCGCATGCCTATCAAATCGGTACTCGACGCGACCAACCTGGGAGCTGAGAACGTTATGAGTAAGTCTCACGTTGACGATCACGGTAGTGGCACGCGCTCGACCGCTAGAGTCGGTGCGTGTCTACTGATCGCACTGACTTCTGCGTGCCAGGAGGCCCCTGAAACATCTGCCACAGCACGCTCCGCGGACGCACCCACTCTCGTAGTTCTCATGGCGGTCGATCAGCTGCGGGCCGATCTCCTGGACAGGTATGACACGCTGTTCGTGGGAGGCTTCCGGAGGCTGCTCGACGATGGATATCGGTTCACTTCAGCGACCCATGACCATGCGTTGACCGAGACCGCGCCGGGGCACACCTCGTTGTCCACAGGCGTCTATCCGACGCGCCACGGCATCGTGGCCAACACCTGGTCCGAGTTCCAAGACGGTGCCTGGCGGTCGGTCTACTCGATGGAGGACTTGGATCGCCCGGTTCTGGGCTACCCGGATCTGCCAGGTCGCTCCTCGGCGAACCTGAACCGTCGAGGTCTACCAGATTGGATCGTATCAGCCGATCAGGCGTCGAGAGTGGTGTCGATCTCGAGGAAGGATCGGGCGGCGATTGGTCTCGCGGCAAAGGCCGAGGGAGAGGTGTATTGGCTGGTCGACGGTGGGGATGGCTTCGTCACTTCGGAGTTCTACCACGCCGAATTGCCGACTTGGCTGGCAGACTTCAACGCCACCACCATGCCGCTCGTTTACTCGGACTCGGTGTGGGAGAGCACGATTCCAGCCGGGGCTCGGTATCTGAGCCGTCCGGATACATCGATGTTCGAGCTCGATGGCGAGCATTCCGCATTCCCCCACCGGCCGAGTGACATGGGGGATGCCACAGATGCACGCGCGCTGAATCGCTGGAGATATTTGTATACGCCGTTCCCCGATCGCGCGGTGTTTTCTCTAGCTGGGGAAGCCATCCGGCAGCTCCAGCTTGGACAACGCGAGAGTCTGGATTACTTGGGGGTCTCCCTTTCTCAGACAGACCTCGTCGGGCATTTCTACGGGCCGCTCAGCCGGGAGCAGCTCGACAACCTTCTGAGGCTAGACCGGGAGCTGGAACGCTTCTTCACCCTGCTCGACGAGGCGGTCGGGCCGGGACGCTGGGTCCTGGCGCTCTCGGCCGACCATGGCGTTCTGGACATGCCGGGGCACCTCGTTGAGAGCGGCGTCGATGCCGCCAAGCTTACCGCCGGCGATCGCCGGGAGTTGCGGGAGCGCGTGCAGGCGGCGCTCGAAGGAGCCGGAGCGGATGACGATCGAGAGGAGGTGGCCAAGGCGGCGCTCCTGGCTCTTCCGTTCGTCCAGAACGCCTACACCTACACAGAAGTCGAGGCGGGCGCATCTGTCGACTCTTTCGGAGTGCTCTTCGCCCGCTCGTTCTCGAGAACACGAGCGGCGGGCCCTGCCGCGAGGTACGGCGTACATCTGCGCCTGCGACCGAACGTGCTTTGGGGTTTGGGCAATCTGCGCACGAGCCACGGCTCTTCCTATTACTACGATCGTCACGTGCCCATGATGTTTCTCGGAGGGGCGATCTCGGCTGGTGTCTCGAACGAGCGAGTGGCCACCGTGGATGTCGCTCCGACGCTGGCCTGGCTGACCGGCACCCTGGCGCCGGATGACCTGGATGGCAGAGTCCTGGAGAGTGTGCAGCGCCGCTGATCCTTCCCAGGGCCGGCCAGCAAATGTCTTGTGCGGTGCGAGACGTCGACCCATGGTCCGGCACCTGAGGAATCGAGCAAGAATGGCCACGACTCGGAGATAGAGACGACATGTCGCACGTGACACGACAGGCCCGACCCTTGCTGCTCGCCTTGGTGGTAACCGTGGGAGGGGCATGCGGCGGTGATGACGGCCTCGCGCCAGGAGAGGAGGTTCTGGTCACGGGCACTTGGTCCGGTACTACGACTATCGGGCTCGTGCTCACCCTGACGATGACTGAAAGCAGCAGCGGCGTTGTTTCGGGCACCGGGACCTTCGGCAGCGACGCTGCGGTGCTCAATGTCACGATCCAGCAGGGCAGCCACAATTTTCCCAACTTGAGCCTGACGATCGTTGCGGGCGACGACATCTTGACCTTCCTCGGCACCGTCGAAAGCCAGACACGCATCGAGGGCCGGTTCAACGGCTCGGGCCTCTTCAATGCGCCCCTTACGCTCACCAAGAACTGAGTGCGAACCCCCATTGTGGACGAGTCACGTGCCGTCGTGGATCTTGGGAGATGAAGCGCGCTCACCTGGTAGTCCGGCCGGTTTTTCTGGCGACCTCACTGTCGTTGTTGATGGCGACCACGCTCGCAGCGCAGACGGCACTCGGCACGGCGGAACAGCGAAACGCCTTGGTGGACCACATCCTCGAGCTCACCGCGGCTCGTGAAGCTTGGTCGCCCGTCAAAGAGGCGAACATGCGTTACAGCCCCATGGCCGATATGGAGGCGATCCGGGCGGAAGTGGTCGGCGCCAGCACCGAAGCACAGTTGTTCTTTGCACTCGTGAAGCTGAGTAACGTGCGCCGGGACTCACACTTGTCGGTGTCGGCTGTCGAAGGCGGGCTTCGTGTTCCCGCCCAACCCGTGCTGCGAGCGCCGATCAGCGTGCTCGCGGACTTCTCCGATATCGATGCGCCGTCGTTCTTCATCTCAGGGGTCGATGCGGTGGCCGCGGGTGACAGCCGCATCGAGCCGGGCGACCTCATCCTCACTATAAACGGGAGCTCGACCCCCGAGCACATAGCGATCTTCCGGGAGTGGATCCGCTACTCGTCGATCCGGAGTCTGCACTGGAAATTGGCGCAGTCGTTGCCGATCCGTCCGTCCGACACCCCGCCTTGGTTGTACGGGGAGCGTCTGGACCTCGAGTTGGAGAAAGAGTCGGGGGAGCGCTACTCGGTCTCGCTGCCTTATGTAGACGGTGACGAGCTCGACATCGTGGAGGGCGAGCTCGTTCTCTATCCTGGCTTCACGACTGTGATGGAGCGCTTCAACTTCAACGTGCTGCGCCCGGATGACGGAAGGAAAGTCGTGCTACTACAGTGGCTCGACTTCGAGTTCGAGCTGATCCAGGACGTTGTGGACCTCATGGATTACGCCCAAAAGGAAGGCCTGCTCGAGCACATGCTCGTCATCGATGTCACCGACAGCAGTGGTGGCTCCAGGGGAGCCTACGCGATCCAACGTCTCGTCGACCGTCCGTTCCGTACCACGTTCGGCAACATCCGACTCAGTTCAGGCGCAGAGCCGTTCATAACGCGGTGGGCAGCCGCCGAGGATCGGTCCGACGCACCCGATATCTTCGGCTTGAACGAGAGCGGTAGTTGGCTGCACGAGTGGGCGCGCACGGACGCCATCCAGGCGCTGGAACGCGGCGACGACTACACGGCCCCCGTGCCGTTCAAGCTGGCGCATCTGCCCAAGGACTCCGACGGCGTCTTGCAGCCTGCGCCCGTGCACTTTTCCGGACCGATCGCCATCATCGGCGGGCCACGCGGTGGCTCACACCTAGATCAGTTCATGGCGATGTTCGCCGACAACAACCTCGCGTTCACCATTGGCATGCCGACGGGAGGCTACAGCAACACCTGGGAAGCGAGTGAGGTGCTCACCTTCCCGGGGACCGATCAGCCCGTGGTCGAGTTCATGTGGAACATCGGCCACACGCTGCGACCCAACGGCGAAATCCTGGAAGGAAATCCCGTGATGCCGGAGGTGTACGTTCCGCTCACACGGGAGAACTTCCGCACCTACCACCGGGATCTGTTGACGGCGGCGCTGGATCGGCTGGCGCGGAGCGTCAGCTAGGGCTCATCGGGGGCGGCTCAGTCCCGCGCACCAGCCCGTAGCGCCTGAATCGCCTCTACCGTAATCCCGGTCCGGAACTCGATCAGCTTTCGTCCCAGCTCCTGCGTCTGCGAGAGCGGCTCCAAACTGATCCCGTTGATCGACGCACGTCCCGCCTTCACTCGCTGAGCGAAGCGAATCGACGTTGGATCGATGACCGACATGATCGAGGCGATGGACAGTTCTTCATGGATTCCATCGGAGCCCTGGCTGGCGGAATATTCCATCTGCTCTGGTATTCCGAGCGTCTCCTGGATGTATTGGCGCACCTTGTCGTGGTTGTAGAACTCCGGGACGTGATGGAAGCGCGTTGGGTCCCCGTTGTACTTGCCGTTGAGCGCGTCTGCCGCTGCCTGCATGCCACGCCTGTTGCCGCCACTATCTCCGAGGAAGTAGACCTCTGTGAAGCCCATGCCGCGAAGGCTATCGCCCATGTCGGTCAGCCACGCGATGTACGTCTCTTGTGAGACCATCGGTCCGGTATTGCCGATCATGACAGCCCCGCTCGGACGGCCTGGCTCGAGCGTGACCAGCGGGGCGATCAAGGTCTGGCCGAGCGCCTGAGCCACCGATGCGCCCATGAGTTTGTTGGAGTAATTGTGCTTGCCGGACGCGAGGTGAGGTCCGTTGGCCTCCACGCCGCCGGTGAGGATCAGCGCCGTGGTACTACCGGCCCTGATCGCGTCGCGGATTTCCATCCACGTCAGCTCCTCGATCCACAAACTGGCGACCGCGTCAATCGGTCGCGCGGCATTCATCGCGGCTTCGCGCTCAGCAGCTCGTGCGGCCCGCTGCTCAGGCGTCAGATCTTGGCCACGCGGCCTCTGCGCCTCGGCGGTCGAGGCCAACAGGCAGGTCGAGAGCAAGAGCACCGACATCATCTTCATGGTTTTTCCTCGATGGTTTCTACTCAGGCTCCAGCCGCAACAGGCGACGCGGCGGGAAACCGGTCAGGATCTTGAACACGAACCCGAGACCGTGCTCGCCATTCACACGATCGTATTCTGAGTCGGTGGCAGGTACTGCTACGTAGGTCCCCGTGACTCCCTCCGCCCTGATCCCGACGCTCGGATTCTCCAGGGTGCGCCTGTACCACGCCCGCGGCCAGTGGTTGGCTGCCACGAAAAGTTGTCCGTTGCTCTCGAGGCGCGCCAGGACTCGCTCGTGCGTGGCACCATCTTCATCCGTGGTCGTGATGACGAGCGTCGTGGCTCCTCCGGGTTGGAACGTGCCGAGCATGGACTCGAAGGCCCCCACAATCGCGACGTATCCCAGACACAGAAGCCCGATCAGCTTCGCGGCCTTCACTTTCGGGCGGGACATTATGCGCTCATCGGCCGGAGCTCAACACCGGCCGAGTCAACTGTGCAATATCCAGCTGGTTCACCTCGTCGATGATCTTGGCGTAGGCACGAGCTACCGCTTCGAGTCCGGCGGACGGGACCAGTTCCGGCACGTCACCGTCGGTGTGTTTGTGCTCGGGCGACCGTATGAGCTGCACCGAGGGTGCGTCCTTGTCGATGGCCATCATCTCCCCGGTGGCGCGGCCGTCCATCTCGCCGATCAACGTCACCCCGAATGTTTGGTAGGCGTCGAGCGTGATGTCGAGCAGCTTGTCACTGCCGTGGACCCACCAGCGGCGCGGCGAGACAGTCGTCGTGAGGCGCAGCTCGTTGTTGAACTGCACGAACTGCGTTGGCGCGATGTGCTCGCAGTTGATCATGAGCGCGGTGTTCTCCAGCATCCCCATGTCCCGTAGATACGTAGCGTTGGGCGAGCCGACATGGTGTCCAGCGGTGCCGATGAAGATGATGTCGCGCCGGCGCTGCTCGGCGGGAATCTGCGCGAAGTGCTCGGCCAGGCTGATCATCACCGCCATGCCCGAGGCGTTGTCGAGCGCGGCGTCATAGTAGCCGTCCATGTGCGCCATGACGTAGATCTTCTCGTCGGTCGTACCGGGGAGCGTCGCGAAGATACTGGGGCTCACGAGCCCCTCTCTCCACTCGATGTCGAGTTGGGCGGAGATCGTCACGGATTCGCCTGAGCCAACGAGGTCGCGCAGCCGCTGCCCGTCCTCCCAGCCCATGAAGAAGCCCGGTAGGTCCACTCCTTGGCTCACATACCGCGACGTGCCATCCGAGTCGCGGATCATCTGGAAGGCCCGCAGGCTCTGCCAGACGGACAGATTGCCGGCGTATCCCCAAATGCCGATGACCATGGAGGCGCCCCGCTCGCGTGCGCGGATCGTCGCCCCCTCCCACGATGCCGAGTTGCCCATCTGGCCGGGCGCGAGAATCGACTGAATGATCACTGCCTTGCCCTGGACGTCGCGTCCGACGAAGTCCGCGGCCGTCCCTAGGCCCACCCAAACAGCTTCGGCCTCGAGTCCATCGGGGAGGGCGGTCGAACGTGTCGCGGGGTTGGCAGATACGAACTCGAGCGTCTGGCCAGCGCCCGTCGCGCTCAAGCTCCAGTCGATGGGGAACCACTGTCGACCGAGCTCGAACTCCTGAGTGCGGATGTCTTCTAGGCCCAGGGCGCGGAACTTCCGCTTGCTCCAGTCGGCCGTCAGGGCCTCGTACTCCGTGCCGGAGATGCGTCCCCAGAAGCGGTTGCCGTCGTCTCGGCTGCGGCGTGAGATGGCGACGACCTCGTTCATCAAGGTCTTCAGGTGGCGACCGTCGATGCCTTCGTAGACCCGATCGGATCCGAACACGGCCCGCCGCAGGTGATCGTATGCGTCGTCACGGACCTCTCCGGACGCATCGAGCAGGACTCGGTAGTCCTGAGCCTCGAGCGCGGCGGTGGTGAGCGCCCCCATGATCGTGCAGGTGCAGAGCACGCGAATTGCGCTCGCGAAGGCTCCCGTCGGCTTCGTCTCTCTCATCGGATCCCTCCAGGCTCGGGCGGCCGCGTCGGCCACGCACCCTGACGAATCCTCACAATGGGATGGGCCCGCCCTGACCGAAAGATCGCCGGGGGTCTGGCTCTACCCGATCACCTCGGCATACAACCGGTACAGGTTGCGCCCCATGACCCTCTCGACGTCTTGCTCGAAGTAACCGCGCTCCACCAAACCGTCCCATACCACTTCCATGCGACGCGGCCCGTTCAGCTCGTCGATGAAGTAGGGCAGCTCGCTGCTCGTCACCTGACTGCCTTCCTCCCGGCGTAGCTCCGCCTCGTATTCGGGCGTCATCTCGATCACGCGATGATCGCGGTCACTGCCGATGCACACGTTCTCGATGCCACACACCTGGACCGCATGGTCGAGGTGATCGAAGTACGCGTGCAGGTTGTCCTGCTTCTTCAGGGTGAGGAACGGCCGCAATTGGCACACGCCCACCACGCCACCTCGGTCCGCGAGAGCCCTCAAGTTGGCGTCGGACGTGTTGCGCTCGTGGGGGTGAACGGCGTCGCATCCCGTGTGGGAGATGATCACAGGCATGCGCGAATGCTCGATGGTGTCCGCCATCGTGCGCTCGTTGGCGTGCGAGAGGTCGACGAGCATGCCGATCCCGTTCATGCGGTCGACCATCTCACGGCCGAACTCGGTCAGTCCCCCCCCGTCACCCGCCGCCCGGCATCCCACGCCCGCGAGGTTGCGCTCGTTATAGGTGACCTGACAACTCGTGAGCCCGAGTGAGTGGAACATGTCCACCCGAGTGAGATCGTCGTCGAATTGGGTCGCGTTCTGATACAGGTAGAAGACCGCCATGCGCCCCGAGCGTCGCGCCTCGTCGATCTGCGCGATCGAGGTGGCCTTCACAAACAGGTCCGGGTGCTCGGCCAGGTAACGGTCGTACTCCAAAAGGCCGTCGACCGCGAGCTCGAGAGCCTCGGCACCGACCGCCTTGGGATCGCAGAGCGTGACCGTGATCGAGTCGATGCCGCTCGCGAGCATCTCACGAACCAACGGCGGTTCATAGATCGTGCGCAGCTCGCCCATCGCGTCCATGATGAGGGCGCGCGGGTCGATAGGGCCGTGCGGGCCGCTGGGAAGAGCGTCCGCGCCAGTGGCCACGAGACCGGCCGTCACGGGGGTTGGTGTCAGATGCGCCCCGGCCGCCGCCACAGCGGTGCTCCTCAGAAAGGTCCGGCGGTCCATGGGAGGTCTCCTAGTAGCGCCAGCTGGTGAGGTCAGCACCGGCCGGATGGTTGGCCATCATGCGTTCGACCATGCGCGGCGCGAACATCTGGATATAGCGCAGGCGGCTGATCGCATTGGGCTGCGTAGGATCGCCGTTCCAGCAGTGCTCGTCGCGAGCTCCGTAGGTCACCTCGCCTCCGTAGTAAGGATCCGTGGTGCTCTCCAGGAATTCTTCCGCGAGGTAGACCGCGTTGTTCAGGTAGTAGTTGTCCATCTCCCCCACGTAGATGTGCAGCTTGCCCTCCAACTTGGGGCCGAGCGTCGCCCAGTCTCGCCGCATGATGTACGTGAGGTCGTAGTTCTCCCTCCAATATTCGGCGACCTCGGTGTCGATCTGGCCGGTGACCTTGTCCCAGATTCGCTTGGGGTATCCGTCGTCACCGACTGGAGAGTAGACCGACTCCCACACATCCCACTGCTGGCCGGAACGGGTTTTGGTCCCGAGCACGAGCTCCAGGAGGTTCGACTCCTCGAGCGTGCGATCGACGTGTCCGAGGTAGTCCCTACGTCCGGGGCGCTTCGTCACCTTGAACGGTGCATCCAGGGTGTAGGCGTTCTCATGCGCGTAGAGGTCCACGACGGTGTAGGCACGGAAGTCGATGGGGTCCGGGCAGGCCACGTAGGCGCCGTTGAAGTCGTCGGGATACAGCACTTGGACGGCCATCGCCTCCCATCCGCCGGTCGAACCTCCATAGGTGAAGCGGGCCCACCCCTCGCCGATCCCCCTGAACTCCTCCTCGATGGCGGGGATCAACTCGCGCATGATCGCGTCCCCGTACGGACCGTTGTTCGCCGAATTCACGGCGTACGAATCGTCGTAGAAGGGAGTCGCGTGCTGGATCTCGACGACGAGGTGCCGAGGGAAGTCGGATGAGGTCCACTGACGGAACAGCTCGTGCTGGTACTCCTGCTGGATGCGGTTGTAGCAGTCCAGGCTGAAGCGCGCGGAATAGACGCATTCGGCGGTCGTGTCGGGAGGCTCGACGCGCATCGCGGAAAACGAAGCGGGGAAGTGCCCGTGGAAGATCGCGAGCGGATAGCGCGCCTCCGGATGCTCGTCGAAGCCGTCCGGCAGCATGACCCAGGCCCCGAGGTACATGTCCGTTCCCCAGAAGTCGGACAGCAGCTCGGAGCGAATGCGCACGAACTTCACCCAGTCGGTCTCGAGCGTCTCGGGGTCGGGCAGTTCAGGGATCACCTGGTCGAGGACGAGCTCAAGTCGGGCTGTACCGTCGGCGCCCACGCTGAATTCGGTCACGGCGCTGAAGAGGTTTCCAGGCTTGCGTGCCCACTGCTGACCCTCTCCACGGTCGGGCGGAAGTTTGACCGTGTGACCGTCGGAGCGGTTGAAGGTCTCGTAACGATTGAGCAGCGCTTGGGCCCGGTACACGCCCGGCCGGAGCTCACCCAGGCGGGAGACCGGAAAGCCGAAGACCGTGTCGGAGAAGACCGCGGACTCTCCCGGCGCCCAGCCGTCGACGTCGATCCCGAAGACCGGTTGCGCAGCCGGTCCATCGGAGACGTGCTGCAGCGGCTCACCGTCGGTGCGCTGCGAGAGCACGAGGATCAAGCGGCCGTCGAGGGCCTCTGTGGCGACGGACTCCGAAAAGGTCACCTCGACGCGGACGCTCGAATCGCCGCCCGGCGCGCAGGCGGTCATCAGGAGCAGGCCCAGGGTAGTCGATCTGGTAGAGATGCTCATTCGCTTATTCGTCATCCGGCGTTGATTCGGGTTTCGTCGGTACGCTCGCGATTCTGCTCGCAGTTTGCCAGGGCGGCCTCTAGCTTGTGCTGCATGAACGGTTCCGATTCCACGCCTCGACAGCGGGCGTTCGTCGCCGTGCTCGTCGGTATCGCGGCGCTCGCGGGGTGCTCCGATCTCTCGCTCGAGCCCGATCGCCAACCGGCCAAGCTCGTACTCACACCGCTCGAGCCGGTCTTGACCCAGGGAGAGACCGCTGCGCTGCGCGCAACGGTCTTGGATCAGTACGGGCAGGCCTTTTCGTCCATCCCGTCCTGGGCAGCGCCGCGATGGTCGGTTGCCCCGTATCGCGTTCTCTCGATATCCGCCGATGGCGAGATGGACGCGTTGGTGCCGGGAGAGGTGGTAGTTCGCTCGAGAGTCGCGGGACTCGAGGCGTCTACGACGGTTCGTGTGAACCCAACGGAGGTGGGGGTCGAGACTCCCGTCGTCTACCTGACGCAGAGTACTCAGCGCCAGGATGGGACCGTACCCCTGGTCGCCGACCGAAGCGCGTTGTTGCGGGTCTTCTTGAAGGCGGATCGCCTCAATTTCTTCTTGCCCGATATACGGGTGTCGTTCTCCGTCGGCGGTACGCCTGTGCAATCGCTTGTGATCGAGCCGCGGCTCAGGTCGATCCCTCAGGAGGTAGACGAGAGCAAGCTCCGACTGTCGTACAATGCGTTGATCCCGGGCTCGTTGATCAGGACAGGACTCGAAATCGAGCTGGAAATTGATCCGGAGGGTGAGATCCCGCTCGCAGCGGGAAGCCTGAGGCGCATACCTGAGACGGGTCGCATGTCATTCGATGTGCGGGAAGCGCCGCCGCTCAGGTTGCGAATGATTCCGGTACTTCTCAGGCTCACCGGGAGGACCGGAGACGTCATCAACGTGACGGCGGAAAGCGACCTTCTCGCCTTCACTCAGGAGATCTACCCGTTCGCGGACTTGGACGTCGACGTACGAGAGCCGTATTCGACAGGCGCCGACCTCACGAAGAAGGAGGGCTGGGGACAGTTTATCAGGGAGATACGACTCCTTCGCATAGCGGAGGAAAGCGACCGGTACTACTACGGGGCAGTCGAGCTACCACCACAGTCCGCGTATGGCGGCCTCGGCTATCTGGGCTACGGCGTCGCTGTTGGGGCCGCTACTGATGAGGTGCTCGCGCACGAGCTGGGCCACAACTTCAGCCTCCGCCACGCGCCGTGCGGCGGCCCCAGCGGACAGGACCAAAATTACCCCTACGGTGGCGCGTCCATCGGGCGCTGGGGCTACGACTCCCAGAACGAGGAGCTGCTGGATCCGGCCTCGGTAGTGGACGTGATGAGCTACTGCCGGCCCAAGTGGATCAGTGACTACAACTTCGAAAAAGTCATGGCGTTCCGGGACGAACACGACTGGCCAGCGGGAGTCCCGGCGCGACCCTTCGAGGATGCCCTGGTTCTTTGGGGCAGCGTTGCAGAAGGGGCCCTGCTACTGGAGCCCGCGATTCGCCTGCCGCTACCAGCCGCACTCCCTGCCCGGGAGGGGCCGTATCTACTCGAAGGCCTGTCCGCCTCTGGAGCGACGGTCTTCTCCTTGCGCTTCGCGCCTGCCCAAACGGATCACGACGACGATCGCCACTTCGTCTTCTCTCTCCCGATCGATACTTCGACCGCCGATCGACTCGACCGCATCACGCTGAGCGGACCGGAGGGTCGGGTTGAGGTCGGCCGCGCGGCGACCGGCCAGGCTCTGACGGTCGTAACGGATGTGGCATCGGGACTCATCAGGAGCATCTCCAGAGAGGGGAACACTCGGCTTTCCTCCTCTTCCGACTTGGCCGTACGGGTCAGCGATGGAGTCCGAACGCGTACGCTGCCTGTTCGCCGATGAAGACCCGCGTCATGAGTCCCCGACGGATCTGTCTGAGTGCGATAGTGGGCGCCTGCCTGGTCGCCTCAACTCCAGTCGCCGGGCAACGCATTATCGGGGAGGTCCGGCTCGGCACCACCGTCGGAAGCCACACCGCCACCGCTGCTGGGCTCGAATTGTTGCCGGGACCGTCGCTCGGGGTGCTGCTCGAGGTGAGCTTGAATGAGCGCGTTGGGGTCTACGCAGGGTTCGTTCAGACGAGTTTTGGCTGTGAGTCGGGTTTCTGCATAAACCGTGACGTGGTGATCAAGGGCCGCAGTGCGGCCGGCGGCATCGCTCTTCGGCGTGGTTGGGCGTGGACCAGGATCGGTCTGCTCTTCGGTGTCGTGGAGCCCGAGTCAGAGGACTCCTCGAGCGCGGCTGGTTTTGGCCTCGACGGCGTCGTCGGCGTCCAGTTTCGCGTCGGCCCGGTCATCTTCACGCCGGGGGCTGTACTTCGGCGGCACGACGGAGGTGGTGGGGCCAATTCCGAGCGAGCTGCATCGCTGGGCATTGACGTCGGCATCGCGTTCTTGCTGCGGAGCTGACCAACAGGGCCAAGAGACCATCCAAAGCTGGCTCGCCACCGTCACGATGCCGCTCTATTCGCGGGTCCAGGGGCTTGAGGCGGACGCGTACGCGGTCGGATTGCTGGGTGAAATGGGCTATGAAGACAGCAGCGGGGTGTTCGTAGCGCTGCTTGAAACGCTGTACGCACGCTACGGCGACACGGTTTGAATACCAGATAACGGGGCTTGAAGGCCAGATAGGAGACCTTCAGAGCCACGTCGAGGACTTAGAAAACCAGATTAACTTTCCCTGAAGCGTAGAGGCTTCAGGGGCTTAGGTTTGAACCAGAACTGCGTTCCCGCGCCCGCCCGCACGTTAGCGTTCTCGCTGTGTTCGGGTGGGTGCCCGGAAATAGAGCATGAAAACTTTGACACCGACCAGTATCGCAAAAGCTATGATTGGAAGGTGCTCTTGAAGTTAAGCGTCCCCCAAGGACCGTCCGTGCCCGGACGATCCTCATAGCCTCACACTTGGGCTTCGTGCCTCCCTCCACATGACCACTTGGATTCGGGGATTCATCCGATGGAGGCTCAAGTTGCAAAGGAAAATTTTGGGTGACCGTTTTGTTGAACGCAAATTGTCTTTTTGCGGAAAAATCTTTGGTCAGAGATTTGTCGATTGGATTAAGGACATCGAATCATCTGGCGAAGCCCGCCTTTAACTTGCCTCGGCTTCTCGCGTCTGGGCCATGCGCGCTTCTCGCTCTCGAGTGAGGTGCGGGACAATACCCAGCATCCGCTGGACCAGCATGACTTGGCCGCGGTGATGCATCTCGTGCTCCTTCACCGATAGAATCATCTCTAACCGACTCTTGGGCGGCTGCGAAAATTCCGGTGGAAATGAGACGGTCTCGGCCAGGAACTCGTCGGAGACGCCATCGAGAAAGGTCGCCCATATCTCGCCCTCGTCCTCGAGCATCGCGATCACCTGGCTTTTCGTTCGGGGTTCCGCTTCTTTCGCCCCAAGCTCGGACATCATCGCCGGGAAGTCGAAGCCCACCATACTGGACAGCTTCTCGACGGCGTGAACCCGATGCTGAAACCGATAGCTCAGCGCGATATGGGCCAGCAGCTTTTCGACGCTTCGGCAATCCGGCGTCGGGCGAAAGTCGTACTTGTCTTGCGGAATGTCTCGCGCCGCCTCGAGGGTGTTCTTCCGAACGGTGCGAAAGCTCTGCGCGAGTTCCTTGGATCCGTAATGGGCCATGCGTTAACTCCTGTTGACGGG
>DQPL01000070.1 GCA_015664885.1 Gemmatimonadota bacterium | reverse complement strand
TGGAACGATCGGTGCGCCGCATACTGGAAGAGGTCGGCGACCAGCATCGCCAGCGTCAGCTGCACGAGGAACGGCCAACTCGATACCGTCGACTGGATCCCCTCCAGCCCCCAGCCGCCGAAGATCGCCTCGGCAGGAGCTTGGACCGCCACCGCCGTGAACTGCACGAGCAGATGGCCGACCGCGAAGTACACGAGATCAGTCTTCCACTCGAGGTGGAACTTGGTCTGCTCGGTACGTTTGGGTAGAAAGACCTCGAGGGGGATGAAGATCGCCGACAGCACCAAGATGTCGATCAACAGCCAGTCGAGGCTTATCGTGAAGATGCTCTGATCGAAATCCTGGATCTCGACGGTATTGCCGCCCAGAACGATGGCCAACGAGCTGATGACAACGCCGGCGAGGCCGAGCTTGGTCTGGCCGCTGAGCAGAAAGCTCGTGAGCGCGAAGCCGAAAGCGAGCACCAGGGCCGCGAGCAGGACCCAGCGCAGTAGGTCTACGGAGTAGACCGCCCGAAACTCCGGCGTGGTGAAGAACTCCGGAAAGTGGAAGCAAATCACCGCGCCCAAAGACAGCACCGCGAGGAAGATCGACAAATGCCCGCTGATCCGGCCCTCACCGATGCGCAGCCTCTGAGGCTGAGGCTGCTCGCTCATCGTTGCAAAAAACGCACGATGTGCTCGACGCGCGGGAAGAACCGGAGGGCGTCAAGCAGGGGGTTCAACCATCCGGTGGTCACGCAGAAGCCACGGCTGTGGTCAGTGTGATGGCGCCGATGACGCTCGGGCATGAGGATGAGGCCGCTGCGTTGCAGCCAGCGCACCGCCACCGGCGGCTTCCGTTCGTGCGCCCACTTGTGGAAGAGGTTGGTCCCGAACGATCCCGTCGCCAGGCCCAACAGGCAGCAGCAGCAGAACAGCGCAACGCCGCTCCCCGGCTGCGGCGCGCGCAACCAGGACGCCAAGCCGAGGGCCGGTAGCATGAGCAAGAAGCTCATCGTGTCCTGCTCGATGAATCGATAGCGCGTGATGCGCTGCGGGTACACGTGGTGCTCCCGGAAGGGCCGGATGACGAGCTGGCCGATGACGGGCGTGTCCTCTTCGAAGAACGTGTCGCAAAACCAGTGCGCGGTGCCTGAAAGCATGTCCGCCAGCAGATAGCCGAGCAGGAAGGCAGGCAGCACGAACCAGGCAGAGGTGCCGGCAGCCAGGGACACGACGACGCGGGCGAGCAGGATCGCGAAGAGCCCGCACGATATTGCGACTCCGGTGACCTTGAAGGCGGTGACCGCCGCGGGCTGACGGGGCACCGTCCAGACTATTTTCGCGTTGCTCATGCGCCCAACATGCTGCTCGCGTGTGCGATTCGCTACAGACTGGTGCCGGAGAGCGACCGGCCGCTAAGGAAGCCAGCTGAGCAGACGACTCCAGTTCCGCGCCCGGAAGTAGATTCGTGCGCCCCCGGACCAGCATCGGCTTGGCGCGCTGCTAGGAGAGCGCCCGACCGCGCTCGAGCAACACCTTCACACGCGCGCGGTCGACTTTTCCGTTGGCGTTGAGCGGCAGCTCGTTCTCGATCGACCAGAGCCGGGGACGCTTCGCGGCGCTCAGCTCCTCGCGCAGCGCTTCGTCGACTGCATCGAGGTCGAAGGCTCCGTCGGCAGGCACGACGCAAGCACCAACCACTTCGCCCCACTCGGCGTCGCTTACGCCGACCACACAGGCGTCCAACACGGCGGGATGCGCACGCAGAGCCTGCTCGACTTCCACGGCGTCGACCGTGACCCCGCCAGAGACGATGCGGTCGATGCGGCGGCCCGTTACCCACAGGTCTCCGTCATCGTCGATGCGACCGAGATCCCCCGTGTGGTACCAACCCTCAGCGTCGGCCATGGCTTCGTCGGAGCCCACGTAGCCGATGGCTTGCGTAGCGCCACGCACGGCGATCTCCCCGTCGCCGCTGACCTTCAGCTCCACGCCCCCGAGCGGCTTGCCCAAAGCGCCCGGTTTCGCTCGCACGCGATCTGGCGGTGCGGTTGCCACCTGCGAAGTCATCTCGGTCATGCCGTATGTCAGAGCGATGGGCCACCCCGCGTCGAGTGCTCGCGCCACCAGGTCGGCCGGCGCATGAGCGCCACCGATGAGCGCACAACGGAACGAAGGCGGCGGCCCTTCGGATCGATGGTCGAGAAGCCGAAGCAACTGGGTGGGAACCAGCGACGCGTGCGTGACAAGGCGAGGCGTGAGGCCGGGAGGTGACTGAGCTCTCGAGGGCTGCCGGCCGTCGATGAGATCAGAGGCGATCTTGACGTCGAATGAACCCGCGGCGAATACGGCGGCTCCCGTGAGCAGCGCCCTGGTAAGCAACGCGAGTCCACCCACGTGGGCGATCGAGAGTGAAAAAAGCCACACGTCGTCCGTGCTCGAACCCAGACGATCGCCGACCGCTGTGGCGTGCTCGCGCAGGTTGTCGAACGAGAGCGCCACGCCGCGTGGTGTGCCCCCGGTACCCGAAGTCCACAGGATCGCCTGGGCGTCCGTGGCGACTCCCTCCAGGGCCGTGCGGGCAGCGTCGGCCTCGACCCCGGTCAACTTGGGGTTGATCGGGGCGACTGTCGCACCGCATCGCCAAACCGCCAGCAGGGTGACGACCCCGTCCACATCGTTTCTGGCCACCATGGGCCATACTGCCCGCGCGTCGACGCCCTCGGCCACCAGGGCTCGCGCGCGTTCGTCGACGGAGCGATGCAGCTCCTGGTAGGTCATGGAGCCTCCGGGCCAGAACAACGCGACTCGCGCCGGATCCACCATCGGGCCGCGGTCCTCGGCCGTTCGGCCGCGGTGCTCGGCGAGCACCCACTCGAGTAGATCGACGACCATTAACCGATCGCGAGTCCGAGCCCGAACAGAAGGCCATAGACCCCAACGACGCGGGCCGTCTCGCCCAGCGCCGGAAGCAGCTGCACTGGCTCGGTGTGCGTCAGGACACGCCGAACGGGCGCCACGCAGAGCGGGGCGACCAGAAGCGCCGCCAGCGACGCCGCCGGCCAGTCGTAGACGAGCCACCCTACGACGGGGACGACCGCCGCGACGAGCAACAAGGTGAGGTACTCGACCTGCGAGCTGCGCGTGCCGATGCGCACAGCCAGCGTGCGCTTGCCCACTTTGGCGTCGGTCTCGATGTCACGCAGGTTGTTCGCCACCAAGATCGCTGTATTCAGGGCACCCAGCGCCGCACCGGCGAGGAAAATGTCCGGCGGCCATGACAGTCCCTGCACGTAGTACGTCCCGCTGACAGCGACGAGACCGAAGAAGACGAAGACGAAGACATCGCCGAGCGCGTGGTACGCGAGCGGAAACGGTCCGCCCGTGTACAGCACTGCGCATGCGAGGGAGGACAGACCGATCCATACGATGGGCCAGCCGCCGACCCAGACCAGATACGTGCCCACGAGCAGCGCCGCGGCGAGCACGGTCCACATACCGCGTTTCACGGTCGCCGGCGTGAGGATGCCGGTCTGGGTGACCCTTGGAGGCCCGACACGGTCCGCGGTATCACCCTCGCGCACGAAGTCATAATAGTCGTTCGCGAAGTTGGTCCCGACCTGAATCAGAGTCGCGCCGACCAGCGCGGCGAACGCCGGCCAAATGGCGAGCACGCCGTCGTGTGCAGCCAGGGCGGTCCCCACCACCACGGGCGCCAGTGCCGCGGTCAGGGTCTTGGGTCGAGCCGCCAGCACCCAGGCCTGCGCCCTGGTGATCTCAGGGGCGGCCGATGGCGTCACTGGTTTCCGACCCCCGCGAGCATGATCCAGAACGCTCTGCGGTAGAAGTCGACAAAGGCGTCGGCGTCCTTGAAGCGTCCCTGCCTCCAGAGCAGCACGAGGCCGTGCGCCTGCGCGGCGATCACCGCTGCTACCTCGGCGGTTTCGCCCGACATGTTGCCCTCAGACATCCACCCGGCGACCTGCTTCTCGAGCGCGTCGATCAGTCGATCGTTCGCCGGAGGAGGCACCGCCTGCGCGGTATCCTCGGACGGTCCCACTGAAAAGAAAATGAACGCGTACAGGTCCGGTTCATCCACAGTGAATCGACGGATCTCCTCGAGGCTCGCCCACAGCCGGCCTTCACCCGAGGAAGCCTCCAGAGTCGCCAACGCGAACCGAGACATGAGCACCGTTACGGCCACGCCCACCGCGGCGGCGACCAGCGCTTCTCTGTCGTCGAAGTGCCCGTACAACGCAGTCGCAGTGATCCCGGTGGGATCCGCGACACGTCGCATGGAGACCGCGGTCCAACCCTCCGACCGCACCACTTCCAGCACGGCCACGAGGATTTGGTCGCGGCGCGTCGTCCCCCCTACCAGGGCAGCCACGGATATTTCCGGAACTCAGGCTTCCGCTTCTCCACGTATGCCTTCCTTCCTTCCTGACCCTGCTCGGTCATGTAAAAGAGCAACGTCGCATTGCCAGCGAGCTCTTGAATCCCGGCCTGGCCGTCGAGGTCGGCGTTGAAGGCGCTCTTGAGCAAGCGAATCGCGAGTGGACTCTTCTCCAGGATCTCCTGAGCCCAAGTCCAGCCCTCGTCTTCGAGCTGTTCGAGCGGCACAACCTTGTTGACCATGCCCATCTCGTAGGCTTCCGCCGCCGAGTACTGGTGGCAGAGATACCAAATCTCGCGCGCCCGCTTCTGGCCCACCATGCGCGCCAGATACGAGGATCCGAAGCCCCCGTCGAACGAGCCGACGATGGGTCCGGTTTGGCCGAACACCGCGTTGTCAGCCGCCAGAGTCAGGTCGCAAACGACGTGCAGTACGTGGCCGCCCCCGATCGCATAGCCGGCAACCAGCGCGATCACCGGCTTGGGCATCGAGCGCATGTAGCGCTGAAGCTCCAGTACATTGAGGCGGGGCACGCCGCTCTGACCGACGTAACCGGCATCGCCCCGCACTTTCTGGTCTCCACCTGAGCAAAACGCCCACTTGCCGTCCTTCGACGGACCGTTGCCGGTCAGCAGCACGACGCCGATGTCCAGGTCCTCGCCGGCGTCTCGAAACGCCTCCTGCATTTCGAGCAGCGTATCCGGGCGGAACGCGTTCCGCACCTCGGGCCTGTTGAAAGCGATGCGCGCAACACCGTCGCACTTGTGGTATGTGATGTCCTCGTACTGCTTGACCTCTTTCCAGTCGGGCTCGCTCATATGAGGCGTGATGTTAGGGGTAACTTGAGCGCCTTTCGCACGGCCTCGGTGACCGCATCCGAGATCTCACGATGCCGCCGGGTGTTGGTCTCTCGGTTGGTGCGTACACGCACGATACACGTGCGCCCCGACTCGAGCCCAATCGCGAGCGCCGAGTCGAGCACTTCGATCTCGGAGTCGGTGAAATCGATGTCGTACATCTCGGCGACGTGTCGGAAGTCCAGGCCGTGAGGCGTAGCAAAGTACTTGGTGAAGGCCGGGTCGTGCTCGGCAATCGGGAGCAGGTGGAAGATCCCCCCACCATCGTTGTCGATCAGGACGAACACCACCTGCGCGTCGGGCTCGCGGCTCCAGAGCAGGCCGTTCTGGTCATGGAACAAAGCGACGTCACCAATCACGCACACGGTAGGCGCACCCGTCGCCGCCGCCACGCCGAATGCCGTCGAAACGATGCCATCGATGCCGCTAGCTCCCCGATTGCCGAAGACGCGCACGGTCTCGTCGCGAGGAGCGCCGAAGGCGTCGAGGTCGCGGACCGGCATCGAGCTCGAGACGAAGAGGTTGGCTCCCTCGGGCACAGCCGCGGCCACCGTCGCGAGCACGTCCCCCTCGTGGGGCTCGCCTCGCGCCGAGTGGACTGCCTCCCGGACCGCGGACTCAGCCGAGCGCCACAGCTCCCGCCAGTCTTCGTGAGCGTTGGCCTCTGCGGACTCGGCCAGCGCGTGCAGCGTCGCGGCTGGATCGGCATGCACGTACTCCGTCGCGGTAGCCCCGTGGTCTTTCCAGCGCCCTCCCCCGTCGATCACAATCTGCCGCACACCGTCGTTGTGCTGCAGCCAACCCAGCAGCGCCGTGGAAGTAGGCGACGCGCCGACCCGCAAAACCAGAGATGGCTCGAGGGCAGCGCACACATCGGGGGCCCGCAAGAGAAGATCGTAGCCCGCCACAACGTGCGCTCCACGCGAAGGAGCAAATCGGGCGCCCGAAAGCGGGTCCGCCAAGAGAGGGCAACCGATCGCCGCCGCTAGGCGAAGCGCGGCTTCACCACTCCCCAGAGGGTCAGGGCTGGGGCCGAGCACGATCACACCGCGAGGCGTGTCCAGCGCGTCGAGCAGAGCCTCGAGCGTGTCCGCAGACACCTGGCGTCGACCAGACTCGACTTGCACGAACGGTTCACCGCTCGACCTGCCAGCCCCTGCCGAAGGGTGCTTGGCCATAAAGTCCCCGTGCCCCTCGATTGGCTCGAGCGGCTTGTCGAGCGGAAAATTCACGTGCACGGCCCCCGCGGGGGCGCCCTTCGCGGACGCAACAGTGCGCGCCGCGAGAGAGCGCAGATGGCGAAGCGCGGCATCTTCCACAAGGGGCGGAGCGACCTCGAAGAAGTCCTTCGCATAGGGACCGAACAGCCTCAGTTGGTCGATCGCCTGGTTCGCGTCCGAGTCGCGCAGGTGGTGCGGCCGATCCGCTGTGAGCACGAGTAGCGGTGCTTCGCTCTGCGCGGCTTCGATCACAGCGGGAAACGCGCTGGCCGTGGCGGTGCCTGAGGTCGTCACCAGCACTGCCGGCACGCCTGAAGCCTTGCCGACCCCCAGCGCAAAGAAGGCGGCTGAACGCTCGTCGAGATGGACACGCACGTTGAAATGTTGGTGGGCGTCGAACGCCATCACCAACGGTGTGGAACGCGAGCCGGGCGCCACCACAACTTCCCGCACGCCCGCTCGGGCCAACTCGTCACAAAATGCCCGAACCCAGAGCGTGGTGTCGGCGCCGCTACTCATGACCGGTACCGAACACCTCCGCAGGCTCGGCGCCTTTGCCATTGAGCAGCTCGGCACCGCTCGCCTCAAGCGCGTGAAGCATCGGCTCGAACTTTATGGCGGTCTCGTCCCACTCGAGCGCGGGGACCGAACCCTCGACGATGCCCGCCCCCGCGAAGAGACGCCAACCGGACCCTGCTGAGACACCGGTCCGTAGTGCTGGCGCGAAGATCCCGTTCCCCTCCGCGTCGAACCAACCTACAGGTCCCGAATACCAACCGCGGTCGAAGGTCTCCTCTTTCGCCAGAAGAGCCATCGCGGCATCACGAGGCAGGCCACACACCGCGGGCGTGGGGTGCAGAAGTCGAAGCAGGTCGAGTACCCCGACGCCCGCCGGCACACTCGCACGGATCTCGGTCTCGAGATGTAGAATGCGGGCCAGGGTCAGGACGTGGGGCTGTGGGTCCGCGCGCACCTGATGTCCGACCGTTTCGAGCCGGGCGATCATGTCGTCCAGAGTGATGCGCTGCTCGACTCTGTCCTTTTCGCTCGCCAGGAGTTGGGTCGCCAGCTCCGCCTGCTCGCGTGGGGTGGCACCGCGTCGTATCGAGCCGGCCACAGCAGTCGCATGGAAGACTCCGTCCCGCAGCGTCGCGACAGTTTCCGGAGCCGCACCCACGAGCGCCGACCCGGGCGCCGGCTCGAACATGAAGACGTGACTTCCGCGGTTGGAGTCCCACAGATGTGACACGACGTCGACAGCATCGATCGCGTCTTCGAGATCGACATCCAGGGTACGCGCGAGCACCGCTTTCGAGACCACGCCGCCGCGGATCGCGTCGAGCGACTCTTCGACCGCGTGCTCCCAACTAGCGCGCCCAGTCGTGGTTCTGCGGCCGGGCACCGTGCGTGGGGCGGGCACCCGCTTGTCCATGAAGGTGGTTAGCTCGGCGCGCAGCTCCTCAGCGCGGTGCCGGAGCCGCACAAGAACATCGTCGGATTCGTCCTCCGAAACGAATGCGCGCGCGCGCAACCAGGCATCGCCCGAGCCGTCGCCCTCGAGCTCGAAGATCGGTACGTGGAAGAGCCAGGCTGGAAAAGCTTGCCAGACCCCGTCGCGAGCATGGTCCGCTCGAAAGGAAAACCCTCCATAGAACCGGATGCGAGGCGCTCTGGCCGCCCCGGCAGGGAGAAGCGGGTCCGACGAAACCTCATGCGCCGCCTCGGCAACCAACTCGTAGCGGTCCGTGCCGCTGCGCGCCTCGGGGCTGAGCTCGACTGCTACCCCCCGATGCGCGACCCAGCGATCGCCGCGCGCCCAAAAACCACGGGCCTCTCCCGACGCATGCCGGAGAAAGTGGTCAGGACGCAGATCCGGCGCAGGAATCGTCACGGTGGCGAGGCGACGGGCGCCTGGCGTTTGCTTCAAAAAGGGCTCCAAGACGAGCGGGCTCAACGGTTTGCAGACCGAGGCCGCAATATAGCCCCCAAAGCGACGCATGGCGGCTACGACCCTGTGTGGAGGCCCTCCCGGTCGAATCGACGCACGAAGATGGCCTCTTCGGCGCTCCCGCTCCTGACGCGCACAGTCTGGTCCAACAGGACGCGGACTTGGCGCCTCTCCCCGGAATCCTCTCCATCTGCCGTCACAGCGACCTGCCCGACGACGATCGCCGCGTGCTGGACGCCAGGGCTAGGCACGCTCGGCAGCAAGAACAGCGGAAGCAGAAGCGCTGAGCCCGCGAAGACACGACGGATTCGCGAGGCCGGCTCACGCGCGCCACAGCCACGAGCGCCCCCCTACTCACGAAGCCCTCTCGAATCTGTAGGCGTACCCGTCGCAACAGCCGTCGATGAGGAGCAGCACGTCCATCGTCAGGTTGAAGTCCTGGGTGTCGAACCCGAAGATCCCTTGCGCGTACTCGATCACCGTCGTCGCGCCGCCATCGGACGACCGGAGTTGGTACGTCGTCGCACCTTGCAGGGCACCATTGCGACTCACCTCGACGGAGTCGGTCCCTAGAAACCGCAGGCTCATCGTCTCGCCGGTGGATGCAGGGGTCCCAGTTCCACCCGTGATGCCACCGCTCGACTCGACCCACGTCCAGTTGCCCTCCAACAATTCTTGAGTCGTTGGTGCGATCGCATCGGTGCACGCCATCGGACCGACCAGGGCCAAGATTCCCAAGATCTTCCACACGTTGTTGCTCAAGCTGCCTCCCCTCGTCGAAGTAAAGCTGGATAGTCGCTCCGATCGCATCTCTTTCACTTATATGCACCACCATTTGGGTAAGGGGGATTGCTTAAGCTTTTTCATCAAGGGGCTAGTAATTCGTAATATTAAATAGCTCAGCGACTGTGCGCGTTCCGAGTCCGTTCTCAACGGGTTGGGTTTGAGTTTGCTCTATAGCGGCTTGTGCAGAGACCGCTGAAATTTGCGCTTCGAGTGGAGTTTCTAGACACAGCAACAAGTTCACACCCACACAGACAACGAGGCTCAGCTTATCCATGTTCTTGTTAGCCCTCCAACGCTGTGACATCACTCAAGAGCGTGAAGCCCATCTCCTCGTCCGCCATCATCTGCACGTAATCGATCCAAATCCGGGTTGGATACCCACGGCTGGGGTCGAACTCTACTTGTACCTCGTGCGCGTCTCGGTCGTACGCATCCTGCACG
>DQPL01000124.1 GCA_015664885.1 Gemmatimonadota bacterium | reverse complement strand
TGACCACAACCCAGCAGCACAACATGGCCGCGTTCGGTGAGTATCGTGAGGCCCTGACTATCGGGGACGTAATCCTCGACCCACTCGTCGTCTACAGGATCTCGCCTAGGGCCTCTTCGAGTTTCTCGACCGTGCGGTCGATATTCTGCAGCTTGTCCAGGCCGAAGAGGCCCAGCCGGAACGTCTGAAAACCCTCTGGCTCGTCACACCTGAGCGGCACCCCCGCCGCGATTTGGATGCCCATCTCGGCGAACTTCTTTCCCGTCTTGATGCCCTCGTCTTCGGTATAGCTCACGACCACCCCGGGTGCTTGGAACCCGGGCGCAGCCACGCTCTTGATGCCCCTGCTCTCCAGCAGCGCGCGGACCTTGCTGCCGAGGTCTTCCTGTCGCGCGCGCATGCGATCGAAGCCGTAAGCCTCGGTCTCTTCCATGACCGTCGCGAAGATCCTGAGCGCGTCGGTCGGCATCGTTGCGTGATAGGCGTGGCCTCCGTTCTCGTACGCTTGCATGATCTGATGCCACTTGCCGAGGTCGCACGCGAAGCTCGTGCTCATCGTGGCTACCAGGCGCTCGAGGCCGAGAGCGCTCAGCATGACGAGACCGCAGCACGGAGATCCACTCCAGCCCTTCTGCGGAGCGCTTATGAGTGTGTCGACACCGCACTCCTCCATGTCCACCCAGATCGTGCCCGAGGCGATGCAGTCGAGCACGAGCATGCCGCCCACCGCGTGGACCGCGTCGCCCATGGCCCGAACGTAGCTGTCCGGCAACATCATGCCGGATGAGGTCTCCACATGAGGCGCGAACACGACGCCGGGCCTCTCTCGTTCGATGGTCGCCACGACTTCCTCGATGGGCGCCGGCGCGAAGGCAGCCCGCGGGCCGTCTTCGACGGGGCGAGCCTTCAGGACGATCTCGTCGGATGGGATGCTCGCCATCTCGAAGATCTGCGTCCAACGGAAGCTGAACCACCCATTCCGAATCACCAGGCACTTTTTGTTCGTGCCGAACTGTCGCGCGACGGCTTCCATACCGAACGTGCCGCTGCCGGGGACGACCACGACCGCCTGGGCGTTATAGACTCGCTTGAGCGTCGCGGAGATGTCGTTCATGACGCCTTGGAACGACTGCGACATATGGTTGAGCGAACGATCCGTGTATACGACCGAGTACTCGAGCAGTCCGTCGGGATCGACGTGAGGAACTAGTCCGGGCATTTGTCCTCCGATGGGGGTGCCTGACACGGTTGATGACGAGGGTGGATGGGAGCGTGACTCGACGGCTCCGCTGCAGGTCAGCATGGTGGTCGGGCCCCGGAATCGCAATTGGACACGTCTGTGACGCGCGCTCTCATGAGCGCGAAGGCGCTGCGCACGCGGACTGGCGGATGCCGCCTATTGGCCGAACTGCCGCAAGTGGTGGTCGATGTGCCGATAGCCCCAGCGGCCCGATTCTCCGCTGCTCATCGACCCGAAGAGGGGATGATGCGGAAACGGGTCCGATTTCTGCACGATGAAACGCTCCATCAGGGCTTTGAGTCCTGCGACGTCCTCGGCGAAGTCGGTTGGCTGCGTGCCCCCAGCTCCTGATCCGCTTCTGGTAGGGTCTTCGCGCCGTGCGGCCAGGGTAGCGGCGTGGAAAGAGCGACGAACCTCACGATCGTGCTCGTGACGAGGTTGCTGAGGTCGCTGCCCTGCCGCCGCCCAGGAAAGAATGGCCCATTCGCCTACTTCACCGTTTCGATCCGCCCCCTGAGGAGCGCGCGGAACTCGGACTCGAGTGATCACCACGCGAGACCAGTCCGCCAAGTCGCTGACCGAGGCGATTTCTGAGGCGTTGTAGTTTCAGACCGCAGGTGATAGGCTGCGTGGTCAATATTTTCAGACCAGGTCTCGGCGCCGGGCGGATCCTGCACTTTTTGAGGGTCTGGGGCTCTGCCGCTGGGGCGACTCAGGAGCAGCGTGGACAGCGTAACCCATGATGTATTATTGGTCGGAGGCGGAGGGGCGGGCCTGCGCGCGGCGATTGCCGTGTCCGAAACGAACCCTGGCCTCAGCGTCGCGGTCGTCTCGAAAGTGTACCCGATGCGCAGCCACACTGGCGCTGCCGAGGGGGGCGCTGCGGGAGCGGTCCGTCCAGAGGACAGCCTGGAAGCGCACGCGTACGATACGATCAGTGGTGGCGCCTGGCTCTGCGATCAAGACGCCGTCGAGGCTTTCGTGGAGGAAGCACCCAAGGAACTGATCCAGCTCGAGCACTGGGGGTGCCCTTGGAGCCGGCAGCCCGACGGCCACATCGCCACTCGTCCCTTCGGTGGCATGAAGATCGAGCGCACGTGGTATGCGGCGGACAAGACCGGCTTCCACATGCTGCACGCACTGTTCCAGACCACGCTCCGCTACCCACCCATCACGCGCTACGACGAATTCTTCGTCACGCGGCTTCTCGTCGACAACGGTCGTTGCCAAGGCGTGGTGGCGATCGAACTGGCTTCTGGCAGGGTCCAGACCTTGTTCGCCAAAGCGGTCATCGTTTGCAGCGGGGGAGGGGGCAAAGTCTTCCCGTTCACTACGAATGCCAACATCAAGACCGGTGACGGTATGGCTCTCGCGTACCACGCGGGTGTTCCGCTCAAGGACATGGAGTTCGTCCAGTATCACCCAACCGGGTTGCCGTTCACGGGCATTCTGATCACGGAGGCTGCTCGTGCCGAGGGTGGTTGGCTCCTCAACAAGGACGGCTATCGCTACTTGCAGGACTACGATCTGGGGACGCCCGAGCCCAAGCCGGTGAAGCGCTCCATGGAGCTCGGACCTCGCGACAGATTGTCCCAGGCGTTCGTGAAAGAGAGCCAGGCCGGAAGGGCTGTTTCCAGCCCGTACGGGGACGTGGTGCATCTCGATATCCGCCACTTGGGCGAAGCGGAGATCGATAAGAAGATCCCGTTTGTGCGCGAGCTCTGTCTCAAGTATCAGAAGGTCGATCCGGTACATGACATGATTCCGGTTCGCCCCGTGGTTCACTACATGATGGGCGGTATCGACACCGACATTCAGGGCGCGACAGCGCTCGACGGCCTATACGCGGCGGGCGAGGTTGCTTGCGTCAACATCAACGGCGCCAATCGCCTGGGGTCCAACTCGCTCACTGAACTGCTCGTCTTCGGGGCGAGGGCCGGACGCGCTGCGGCCCAATTCGCTGCTGCTCAGCCCGCACCGAGCGCGGCGCTCATCGCACAAGCGGAGGACGAGGAACGCCGCCTGAAAACTGAGTTCCTCGACGCTTCTGGCCCCGAGCGCGTGGCGCCCCTGAGGAAGGAAATGCAGGCGGCCATGGAGGCGGGAGCCGGTATCTACAGGAACGCGGAGGGGCTCAACGACGCTGTCGAAACGGTGAACGGTGTGCGGGAGCGCTTCCAGCGAATCGGGCTGGACGACCACAGCCGTACCTTCAACACCGAACTCGTCTCAGTGCTCGAGCTCTCCAGCCTGTTGGACGTCGCTGGTGCGGTCCTGGACTCGGCCCTGGCTCGCACGGAGTCCCGAGGAGCACACCAACGGACCGACTACCCCGATCGCGACGACGACGAATTCCTTGCCCACTCTCTGGTGTACCGCTCGGACGATGGCGCGCCAAGGGTCGAGTTCAAACCGGTCACCGTCACGAAGTGGCCGCCGGGCGAACGCGTGTACGGGAGGAAAGCTTCCGATGTCTGAGACCCTTACCGTGCCGGAAACCGTCATACTAGAAGTCTTCCGCTACCGCCCTGAAGTGGAGTCGGAACCCACGTTCGACAGCTTCGAGGTTCCTTTCCACCCGGAATGGATGATCCTCGACGCGCTCAACTACATCAAGGACGATCTGGACGGCAGCCTGTCCTATCGGTGGGCGTGCCGCATGGGCGTATGCGGAAGCTGCGGAATGCTGGCCAACGGCCAGCCGGTGCTGACTTGCGCGACGTACTTGGAGAGCCTGCTGCCGGGCCCCATCCGCATCGAGCCGCTCGAGGGCTTCCCCGTGATCCGCGATCTGGTCGGGGACATCGGGGACTTCATGAACAAGCTCTCCGATGTCAAAGCGTGGCTCATTCGCGACGAAGAGAAGCCGGTGGAGGACGGCGAGTACTTGCAGACGCCCTCGCAACTTGACGACTACAAGCAGTACTCGATGTGCATCAACTGCATGCTTTGTTATTCCGCATGTCCCGTCTATCGCCTCGAGCCCGAGTTCATCGGTCCTGCGGCCATCGCGCTCGCGCAACGTTACAACCTGGACTCGCGCGACGAGGGCGCTGAGGAGAGGATGGACGTGCTTTCCCAGCACGACGGCATCTGGGGCTGCACGCTCGTGGGCGAGTGCACGGAGGTGTGTCCGAAGGGCGTCGACCCGGCTGGCGCCATCCAGCGCTACAAGGTTTCCGCGACCATGGACTACTTCAAGTCTCTCCTCATGCCGCGGAGCTCGTCATGAACCCCGGGTACCGGCTGTACTATCCGCGGTGGTATCGCAAGCGCGTCCCCATTTTCTGGTGGCTGCACAAGCGGTCGTACGCGGTGTTCATCGCGCGTGAGTTGACGAGCGTGTTCGTCGTCTATGCTGCGGCTGTCGTCGTGGCGCTCGTGCTCACCTTGAACAAGGGCGAGCCCGCCTGGGAGGCGGCGATGAGTCGGCTCTCACATCCACTCGTGATCACGGCCCATGTGCTCGTGCTCTTCGTCATCCTCTTCCACACCATCACCTGGCTCAACCTGGCCCCCATGGCCATCGTCGTGAAGCTCGGTGATCGCAAGGTGCCCCCCACCGCGGTGCTCATCGGTCACTACGGGGCATGGTTCGCATGCTCGGTTGTCGTGGCCTGGCTCCTACTCTGGAGGTAGCGATGAAGCGATCCAGGGAGCCCATCATTTGGGTACTGTTCGGCGGCGGCGGCATGGCGTCGGCGCTCTTCCTTCCGGTGCTGATCCTCGTGCTGTTCATCGCGCTGCCTCTAGGTTGGGTGCAGAGTGCGCCGATCGACGATCTGCAATGGCTCGTTCGCCATCCGCTGACGCGCCTCGGCTTGATCGTCTTCGTCATGCTCTGCCTGTTCCACTGGGCGCACCGCTTCCGCTACACGCTGTACGACGGCCTGCAGCTCTCCCACCTCAACGAGGTCATAGCGGTGCTGACGTATGGGATGGCGATGGTCGGTACGGTCGTGGGCGCGTACCTCATTTGGGGGGTTGGCTAAGCACGGGATCGTGCTTTCGGGGCCTTTGGCACCTTTTGAGACCGGCCGACGTAGAGGTGTGCTAGTCGTTGAGGGCCTGCGGGCCATGGTGGAAGACGGCGTGGGGAGGGGAAGTGGACCGGGGAAATTTCTTGCGGGCCGTCATGTCTGTGTCCGTGCTGTTCGCGTTCGCCTGCAGTACGCCAAGCGGTCCGGAAAGGCCGACTCACGACTCGGCGGGGACCCTTCCGAGCGCTAGTGCCATCCAAGGTCGCTTGGTATTCCGGGGAGAGTGCGCCTCCTGTCACGCTTCCGGCGACAGCTTCGACCTGGCCTACTTCTCCTACCCCGACTCGACGGTGGTGCGTCGCGCACTCGGACACGTGGACATGAACACCTCGTCCGACATCGTCGCGTACATCCGCACCTTGGCGGTTGCCCCTGTGGGACGGTTTGCCACGAGCTTCCAACCCGGTGGCGTGCAGCTCACCGGCGACCTCGAATTCGCCACCGCGCTCTTCGGATCCGATGCGTGGCCCAGCGAGCTCACAAGCTCGGCACTATTGGCGATCGACCCCACGGATGTGCCGATTGCTCTCGGCTTCCCGCGCTGGTCGTTCGAAGAAAGCAATCTGGATTGGATGCCCGACGACCCGTTCCCGGAGAGTCTGCTGCGCCACTCGAACGAGCTCGCTGGGGGAGCGTTGAGCAGGTATCAGACCTCGGGTAGCTACGAGGACCTCTACGCCGCCACGATGGCTCTGCGCATCGCCGAGCGGGATCCGCAGAGCACCATGGCACCCTGTCAGTTGGAGGAGCCGGTCCGCTTCGAGGCCGACGATTGCTTCCAAGCCCGTCGCTGGACCGCGAGCCTGGTCGCGCAGCATATGCTCCGATCGGGAAGCGACGCACCTCTGCACTTCTCACTACACGACGCGTGGTGGGACGTCGGTAACGCGGCCAGGAAGTCCATTCAGCACAACGTGCCCATCGATAACGCAGAAGAGAACTGGGCGGTGTGGATGTATTTGGGCTGGGCGTTCGCGCCCGAGCGGCATGCCAGTACCTACCTCGCCACAGCCCTGGCTCGCAAACATCTACCGCGCCATGCGACCTTGCATGCGTTGCGTTCGCAGGTTGCCCGCGTCGAGGCCAGTGGCAACCCGTATGAGGACTTGTTTACGGCTGTTCGCGTGGCCCCCAGAAGCTGGATGGCTGATGTTGCGGCCTTCTCGTTCCGTAATCTCATCGAGCGATTGGAGGCAGGGGACGTGCCCAGTGACAGGCCGTTCCGGAACATCCAGGAAGGGATGCCGGAGAGTCAGCTCGACAAGGCGTGGATCGGCCTTCAGCGTGCCAGGATAAGACTCATACAGAACCTCGGAAGCGAGGAACTGGCGGCTGTGACCCCTTTGTATGACCGCGTGCGGGAGTTGCTGCCGCCGCTCTAGCGGGTACCTTTCAGAAGCCGCCAGGGGCATCCGGATAAAGTATCCGGATTGAGAGAGACCCTTGGAACCTGATCCGGTTCAAACCGGCGGAGGGAGCGCGGCAGAAGACGAGGTCCGTTGGCCCGGGCCTCCCTCTGGCGGCTGTTCTACGCCCGCGTTCCTCCGCGATGAGTGGAGCACGAATGAGCAAGAGCAACGGTAGCGAGGTCGTCGGGAACGACTATCCGGGTGCGTACCCGAACTCCAAGAAGGTCTACATCGAGGGCACCCGAGGGATCGCTGTCCCCATGCGGGAGATCCACCTGTCTGGCGGAGAGCCGCCGCTCCGGGTGTACGATACGAGTGGCCCTCAAGACCTCGATGTGCGTGAGGGCCTACCTCCGCTTCGCGAGCAATGGATCCAGGAGCGCGGCACGCACGAGACCGGGCGTACGCGCGAACTCGCGGCCAATGTCGAAATGCCGGAAGCGCTCAAGACTCGCACCGTTCGAGGTTCCGGTTCCGTCACGCAGATGACGTACGCGAGAAACGGCGAGATAACCCCCGAGATGGAGTTCGTGGCGATCCGCGAAGGTGTCGAGCCTGTGTTTGTGCGCGACGAAGTCGCCCGGGGCCGAGCGATCATCCCGGCGAACATCAACCACCCTGAGATCGAGCCGATGGCCATCGGTCGCAATTTCAAGGTGAAGATCAACGCCAACATCGGGAATTCGGCGGTGAGCTCGTCGATCGAAGAAGAGGTCGCGAAGCTGCGGTGGGCGACGCTCTGGGGCGCCGACACGGTCATGGATCTGTCGACTGGTAAGAATATCCACGAGACGCGGGAGTGGATCCTGCGCAACTCGCCCGTCCCCATCGGGACGGTGCCCATCTATCAAGCGCTCGAGAAGGTCGACGGCGTGCCAGAGGATCTCACCTGGGAGATCTACCGCGACACCATTATCGAGCAGTGCGAGCAGGGGGTGGACTACTTCACGGTGCATGCCGGCGTTCTGCTGCGTTTCATTCCGATGACCGCGAATCGTATGACGGGCATCGTGTCGCGCGGCGGCTCGATTCTCGCCAAGTGGTGCATGGCCCACCACAAGGAGAATTTCACCTACACCCACTTCCCCGAGCTGTGCGAGATCATGGCCGAGTACGACGTGTCGTTCTCGCTGGGGGACGGACTACGCCCAGGCTCCATCGCGGACGCGAACGACGAGGCGCAATTCGCGGAACTAAAAGTGCAGGGCGATCTGAACCGCGTCGCGTGGAAGCACGGCGTGCAGGTGATGAACGAAGGGCCCGGCCACGTCCCCATGCATCTCATCAAGGAGAACATGGAGAAGCAGCTGGAGTGGTGTGAGGAGGCCCCGTTCTACACGCTCGGACCGCTGACCACCGACATCGCGCCCGCGTACGACCACATCACGAGCGCGATCGGCGCGGCCCAGATCGGATGGTACGGTACGGCCATGCTCTGCTACGTGACTCCGAAGGAGCACCTCGGACTTCCCAACCGTGACGACGTGAAAATCGGCGTGATCACGTACAAGATCGCGGCGCATGCAGCGGACTTGGCGAAGGGCCACCCGGGTGCTCAGGATTGGGACAACGCCATCTCGAAGGCGCGCTTCGAGTTCCGATGGCGTGACCAGTTCAATCTCTCGCTCGATCCCATTACGGCGCTCGAGTATCACGACGAGACGCTCCCCGCCGAGGGTGCCAAGGTTGCTCACTTCTGTTCGATGTGCGGGCCGAAGTTCTGCTCGATGAGGATCAGCGAGGACGTCCGCCGGTACGCGAAAGAGCAGGGTCTGGACACCGTGGAGGCGATAGAGGCAGGTATGCAGGAGATGGCGACGGAGTTCCGCGAGAAGGGCGGGGAGATCTACGTGGAGGTAGGCGACTGAATATGTACCTGTACCGAGGCATCGCCTGCGTTTGGGCGCTCGTAGGCCTATTCGCCGTGGGGCCCACGGAACTGGTGGCGCAGGATCGAGATACCCAGGTAGAACGCTCGCAGGACCGCGGTCAGCAGCTTTTCGCCGCGCACTGCGCCCGCTGCCATGGGCTTGCAGCCAATGGTGGAGAAGGTCCGTCACTGCTCGGTCGTCGGTTCGAGCGTGCCGCCGAGCAAAGCGACTTGGTCCGGATCGTGCTCGACGGAATTCCAGGCACCGCGATGTCTCGCGCGTGGGTCGACGAGAGCGAAGCCACTGACATCGCCGCGTATGTGTGGACGTTGGCGCGTGTCGCTGAGGGGCCGATTCCCGGCGATGCGGAGTCGGGCCGGCGGCTGTTCGAGGGCAGTGCGGGATGCTCCGAGTGCCACATCGTCAACGGGAAAGGTGTCGGATTGGGCCCGGACATGTCCGACATCGGTGCGCGTCGGGGGCTGCCGTTCCTACGCGAATCGATTCTGCTGCCCGGGTCGTCGATCCCCCAGGGTCCGATCAGCCTGCACTCGAGCTTTCTGGTCGTGAGCGTGGTCATGAAAGACGGAACCGAGCTGCGTGGCATGCGCGTCACGGAAGATGCGTTCGCATTGAACCTTCGCGACCGGCGCGGGCGCTATCACTCCATCAACAAGAGTCAGATGGCATCACTGGAACGGGAGACAGGCGTGAGCCTGATGCCCGACTATCGCGAGCGTCTGACTGAGGATCAGGTGACCAACATCGTGGCATACATGGCGAGCCTACGGGGGCGGCGATGATCGCGCCCGGCGGAATTCGGTGGGTGGTCCTGGCATCGGTGGCGCTGCTGATCAGCGGCTGCGGAGCCTCTTCCGCCGGGTCGCGAAGGGCTTTGCCCGCGTCGCCTGCGGTCTCGACGACCGCAGTGCCCATGGTGCCCTACGAGCGGCTCGTGCACTCCGACTCGGAGCCCGCCAACTGGCTCACCTATTCGGGGTCGTACATGTCGCACCGGTTCTCCGCGCTGGATCAGATCAACAAGGAGAACGTTGCGGACCTGGCCCCTGTTTGGGTCTATCAGGTGAAGAACCCCGGGCTCATCGAGACGACTCCGCTGGTCGTGGACGGCGTCATGTACCTGACCGAACCGCCCAGTAACGTGGCGGCACTCGACGCGGGTACAGGCCGGACCCTGTGGCGTTGGACCCGCCCCATGCCAGCCGGCGTGAAGAACATCGGCTTCCCACGCGTGAACCGTGGCGTCGCCGTGCTCGACGACCAGGTATTCGTGGGTACGCTCGACGGGTATCTGATGGCGCTCGACGCTGGGTCGGGCTCGGTTCGGTGGGAGGTCGAGGTCGCCGACAATCAGACGGGGCACTCGATCACCATGGCGCCGCTCGCGATCGACGGGAAGCTGATCGTGGGGATTAGTGGTGGCGAGACCGGTATCCGCGGCTTCGTCGACGCTTACGACGCCGCGACAGGCGAGCGGCTTTGGCGCACATGGACGATCCCCGGACCGGGAGAACCAGGAAACGATACCTGGGGGGGCGATTCCTGGAGATCCGGCGCGGGCGCGACTTGGCTCACCGGTTCCTACGACCCCGATCTCAACCTGCTCTATTGGGGCATCGGGAATCCGGGCCCGGACTGGAACGGCGACGTTCGACCTGGGGACAACCTCTACACCGCGTCGGTCATGGCGCTCGATGCCGACACGGGGGAGCTACGCTGGCACTTTCAGTACACTCCGCACGACACGCACGACTGGGACGCCAATCAGATCCAAGTGCTCTTGGACGACGACTGGGAGGGTGAACCGAGAAAACTGCTGGTCACCGCCAATCGGAACGCGTTTTATTACGTGCTCGACCGGGAGACGGGAGAGTTCCTGCACGGAGTGGAGTACGCGAAGCAGACCTGGTCCGAGGGGCTCGACGAGAACGGTCGGGCGATCGTGATCCCGGGCACCGAGCCTTCCTATAAGGGCACTCTGGTTTGGCCGAGCCTGCAGGGCTCTACCAACTGGTTCAGCCCTTCGTATTCGCCGCTCACCGGCGGGTTCTACGTGGCGGTCCGCGAAATGGGAGCGGTCTATTACAAGCAGGATGTCGACTTCGAGCCAGGCCAGCCCTTCCTGGGCGGGGGGGAGCAACGACTCGATGGTGACCAGGCGCAAGGGTGGGTCTACGCGCTCGACGCACTGACCGGTGAGCGTCGCTGGCAGTTCAACCTGCTGTCGCCACCGTGGTCGGGGGTGATGGCGACCGGTGGAGGATTGGTCTTCGGAGGTTCTCAGGAGGGCAACATCTTCGCGCTCGATGCGGACACCGGAGAGCCTTTGTGGTCGTTCTATGTCGGCGCCGCTACGCGTACGAACCCCATGTCGTACGCGCACCTTGGCAAACAGTACGTCGTGATGTCAGGCGGATATGGGGTGTTCGTGTTCGGCCTGAGGGACTAGCCCCCGCGGGGCCGGCGGTCTGTGGTCGGATCGGATCCGGGAGGCACGGGCGGGCCGACGCCGCCGTTGCCGCGGCCTCTCTGAAGCCCGCGGCGCACTTGGTCGGCGGCGTCTGAGGGTGGGCGACCCTCGCGGACCAGGCGTCGCACATCCGCGGGGATGTCGAGCATCCGGTCCTCCCGAGTCCGTTGCGCCGTCGCTTCACGAAGCACCTCCAACGCCCGGTCGGTGGGGACGCCGGTCTCATGCAACTCAGTCAACACCAGCACCGCGGTCGGCGAGCGAGTCGCCTCGGAGTCGAGTGCACGCAGTGCACGCGCGGGAATGCCCCGCTGGAGCGCGTCGGCTCCGGCGACGAGCAGAGCGGCACACCAGCTGTGGGACCGAGAGCGGTCCGTGCCCGCCCCAGCCGCCCAGCGAGCGTCTCGATGGCCGGCATGAGCCGATCCATCGGCACGCGCTTGGCCACGCCCTCGAGGGCTTTGTTGAAGAGCGGCCCGTCCGGAATCCCGGATGAGCTGCCATCGACGGCCAGAGCCGACACGTTGGCGAAGACGTCCGCCGGGAGCGTGCGTTGGGCCCTCGCGCGTGCGGACTCCTGTGCGTGTGCGGCAGGAGCTACGAGTATCGCGGGCGTGAGCAGTGTCAGTGGGATGCGCGTCATGATCCGACTCCTTCGATTACCAGGGTCGCGCTCTGGTGGCCCCACTCGTCCGGAACGACATCGGGAGCATCGTCCGGTACAAACCATTCATCATCGACGAGGAACCCGAAGTCATGGGTTCCATTGCCGATCTCGAGCACCTCTAGTTCCATCGACTCGGCCAAGGTGAACAGTTCTTCGATAACCGGTGCCGTGGGCGCGCCATCGTCGCAGGCCGCGACAGCCAGGGCTCCAAGGAACGTCAGCACACGGTTGGTTTTCAGGGTCTTCATTTCCTGTCTCCGTAGGGATGGACGCCTTCTCAGTGGTTGGGCGTCAGAGACAAGACGGTCAGAGTCGCGAAAAGGTAACGCGGAGATTTTCAGGTCTCGCCCGCGAGCGGCTTGATTCCTCTCCAAGGCGCCGCGAGAATGGCGCCCATGAAGAGAATTCTCGTAACCGGGGCCGGCGGTCAGATCGGCTCGTGGCTCTTGCCCGCGCTCCGCCAGCACTATGGAGACTCCAACGTCCTCGCCACGGACATACGCCACCTGGGTTCAGAAATCACGGAGCCCGGCCCGTTCCAACTGCTCGATGCCACGGATGCCAAGGCGGTCGGACGGGCCGTGATGCGCCACGACGCGGACACGGTATACCACCTCGCCGCGATCCTCTCGGCGGTGGGAGAGAGCGACCCACGCCTCGCATGGCACGTGAACATGGCAAGCCTGGAATCGGTGCTCGACGTGGCGCGAGAACAGAGGTGTGCCGTGTTCACGCCGAGTTCGATCGGAGTGTTCGGGCCCGACACACCCAAAGACCGAACTCCTCAGGACACCTTGATGCGGCCGTCCACGATCTACGGGGTGACCAAGGTGGCCGGCGAACTTCTGTGCGACTACTACCACCAGCGCTTCGGTGTGGACACTCGCGGAGTGCGCTATCCTGGGTTGATTTCGTATGGCGCGCCGCCGGGTGGGGGTACGACTGACTGGGCCGTCGACATCTTCCACCAGGCGGTCGCGCGCGGGCACTACACATGCTTCCTCGCGCCTGACAGCCAGCTCGACATGATGTACATGCCAGACGCGGTGAGCGCGGCCATGGGGATCATGGAAGCAGACTCGACGAACTTCGTGCACCGCAATGCCTTCAACGTGACGGCCATGCAATTGGCGCCTGAAGCGCTGGCTGCCGAGATCCGGAAGCACCTACCGGAGTTCACAATAGACTACGACATCGACCCGGTGCGGCAGTCGATCGCGGAATCGTGGCCCGACCGTGTCGACGACTCGGCTGCGCGAGAGCAGTGGGGCTGGGAGCCCGCCTTCGACGTCGCGACGACCACCCGAGCCATGCTCGAGCAACTGCGAGAAGAATAGAGCCATGCCTGCCGATCGACTGAGCGCTGTCCTGAATGCGCACGTCACCAGCCTAGAGGAGGCGGGCACCGCCAAAGGAGCGGAAAACGTCGTGGTGGCGGTGAAACCGGCACTGGGGGATCGTGGCCCACGTGTCTACCTGCAGGGCGAGGGAGACAAGGAGTTCATTCGCCTCAACTCCAACTCCTACCTCGGCATGGGTCTCCGGCCTGAAGTGATCGCGGCCGAGGAAGAGGCCACACGAAGCTTTGGGGCCGGTCCTGGGGCAGTGCGCTTCATCTCTGGCACGTATGGAGCCCACGTTGCGCTCGAGGCGAAGCTCGCCGACTTCCACTCACGCGAGGCGGCGATGATTTTCTCGTCCGCGTACGCGACTGTGGTCTCCACGATTACGCCCCTGGTCACCTCCGAGACGGTTCTGATTTCGGATGAGCTCAACCACAACTGCATCATCAACGCGATGCGCTTGAGCCGGCCCGCGGGCAAGGCCATCTATCTGCACAATGACGTCGCTGCGCTTGACGCGGCGCTAGAGGATTGGAAGGGGAAAGCGAAGCGGGCGCTGGTGGTGACCGACGGCATCTTCTCGATGCGTGGCGATCACGCGCCTGTGGACGAAATCATGGCGATGTGTGTTCGGCATGACGCCGATTATGAGGAGAACGTCGTGTGCATCGTCGACGACTCTCACGGCGTGGGCTCCTTTGGGCGCACCGGCCGGGGGGCGGAGGAGTACACATCGAGCGCTCCCGTCGACATCCTGGTGGGCACGCTTGGTAAGGCGTTCGGAGTGAACGGCGGCTACGTGGTCGCGAACGCGGCGACGATCCAGTTTCTGCGGGAATCGTCGCAGATGTACATCTACTCCAACCCTATCACAGTGGGCGAAGCTGCCGCAGCGCTCCGTTCCATCGAGATCGTCGACAGTGACGAGGGTGCCGCCCTGCTCGCGCGCCTACGGACCTTGACCAAGCGCTTCGAGGACGGGCTGGGCCGGATCGGGATCGAGACCATTCCTGGTGACCACCCGGTCGTGCCGCTCATGATCCGCGACACTCAGCGCACGCGAGATCTCGTCCAGTACCTGTATGACAACGGCGTACTGGCGACCGGTCTGGCGTACCCGGTGGTGCCGCGTGGAGACGAGGAGATCCGCACGCAGATCAATGCGGACCACACGGAGGCCGACATCGACCACGTGCTCGCAATCTTGGAGGCGTTCCCCGGGAAGGCCTAGATCACGCTTCTAGGCACACTACACGCTGGTGACCCAGGGCGTGGCCTCGCCGCGCACCATGGCCTTCTAGAGCGTACTTCGGGCACACGAAGTCTTTGACGAAGTCCAGGAGCCCGGTAGCCAGGCCGCGCAATGACGCCTCCACGTCCTCGTCGAGGCATAGACCCTCTTCGTTGAACGCCGCGCGCACGCCCGCCACGGAGACCGATCCAGGAACCACCATTGCGCCGGTATGCGCGCAGACGGCCCGAAGCTGTTCCAGGGACTTGATGGCTCCAATGCGACCGCCCGCGACCCCGAGCAGCGCGAGCGAATCTTCGACGCCTTCGAGCGGCTGCATACCGAAGTGGAGTTCGCGGGAACCGGGCTCGGGCTCGCGACAGCCCTACACGTCGCCCCACCTCATGGGGGAGATGTCTGGGCAGAAGGCAGCCCCGGTGACGGCGCCACGTTCTCGTTTTCGTTGTCGCTGTAGGCGCGTTTAGAACCGTAGAACGCACACTCGGCTGAGAGCTTCAGCCCCGACCGGGGGCTTGGCTTGGCGCTCCAGCCGACCCACAATGCTGAGATCCCGAACGCTTGGAGTTCCTCATGCGCAAAACCTTCGCTATCGCGCTGCTCGCCACACTTACGTCGATACCGCTCGCCGCTCAAGACCCGGACTTCGGCGCGGCGGCTGACGAGGCCGTGGTGTTGCTGCAAAGCATGATCCGCATCAACTCGAGCTCGCCACCGGGCAATGAGACCGAAGTGTGTCAGTTCATTCGCGACGTGCTGGCGGCTGAGGGCATCGACTCCAAGATCTATGAGTTGGAGCCCGGCCGGGGGAACCTGGTGGCCCGCATCCGAGGCAATGGCTCGAAGCGGCCGATCTTGCTCATGGGTCACATCGATGTCGTAGGAGTAGAGCGCGATCAATGGTCGGTCGACCCCTTCGCGGGGCTAATCCGCGACGGCTACATCTGGGGCCGTGGTTCTCAGGACGACAAGGGCATGAGCGCGTCCGCGCTTCAAGTCTTCCTCATGATCGCGCGCTCGGGCGTGGAGCTGGACCGCGACGTCATCTATATGGCGAACGCGGGCGAGGAAGCGATGCCGCACCTCGGCATCGAGTTCATGATCGCCGAGCACTTCGACGTGATCGATGCCGAATTCGCGCTCAACGAGGGCGGCGGCATGACGATGGTCGGTGATGAGATCACGCGCGTCACCATAGCCACGACCGAGAAGGTTGCCACGCGCATGAGGCTGATCGCGCGCGGTACGTCCGGGCATGGCTCGCGTCCACGACCCGACAATCCGATCGTCGCCCTGTCGCGGGCTGTCGCCAAGTTCGGTTCCTGGCAGATGCCCATGCGTCTCAACTCGACAACGCGCGAGTACTTCCGGCGTGTCGCGGAAGTCTCGAGTCCCGAGACCGCTTTCCTGTACCGGAATCTGGAGAACCCGGCGATCAGCGACGTGGTCCAGGAACAGCTCCGGCTGACAGACATTTCGGCCAACTCGATGCTCCGGACTTCGATTTCGCCGACGATCATCGAAGGCGGCTTCCGTAGGAACGTGATCCCGGCCGAAGCCATCGCGACCCTGGATATCCGTGCGCTTCCCGCGGAGGACACACTCTGGCTCAAGGCCGAGGTCGAACGTGTCGTCGACGATGAGTCGATCGAAGTGGTACGCTTTGGGCCGCGGCGGCCGGTTTCGGAGCCGATGCCGATCGATTCCGATCTCTTCCGCGCGATCGAATCCGTGCAGGCAGAGATGTTTCCCGGTGCGATCACGGTCCCGACCATGCTCACCGGAGGCACGGACTCGGCTCAACTCAGGGCTGCCGGTGTCCTGGCGTACGGGATGGGGCTGCCCTCGGATGCTGCGACGGGATCGCGGGCGCACGGGAACGACGAGCGCACTCCCGTCGCTGGCGTAGGTATTTTCGTGGAATTCTTGTACAAGACGGTGATCGAGGTCGCGGGCGGATGAGGGAGTTCCTGCTGGTCGCTGTGCTGGGGTTCACGGCGTGTGAGGCCGCGCCGGGCCCTTCCGATTTTTCCGCGGTCTTCGATGGAACCGGCGGCCACTGGGTCGACCTCACGCACTCGTTTTCCGAGTCTACGATCTATTGGCCGACCGACACCGCCGGGTTTCAGCTCGACGAGCTGTCATATGGTGTCGTAGAGGGCGGCTGGTTCTACGCCTCGAACGCGTTCTCGTCGGTGGAGCATGGAGGCACGCATCTCGACGCACCCATCCACTTTGCGGAGGGGCGGCTCACGGCGGATGAGATCCCACTGACCGGGTTGATCGGGCCGGCCGCGGTGGTGGACGTGTCGAGGCACGCGACGCGCGACTACCTGCTCACGGTTGAGGACCTGACCATGTGGGAGGCCGAGAACGGAATGCTGCCAGACGGCGGCATACTGCTCGTGCACACGGGTTGGGGAGCCCGCTGGGGCGACCGGACCGAGTACCTGGGCACCGACATGGTCGGCCCCGAAGCGGTTCCCGAGCTGCACTTTCCAGGCATCGGCGGGGAGGCGGCAAGCTGGTTGGTCGCCAACCGCGGCATCGTCGCGGTCGGAATCGATACGCCGAGTATCGACTATGGCCAATCGGCCGACTTCGAGACGCATGTGATCCTGTACACCGAGAATATCTCGGGCTTCGAGAACGTTGCGAACCTGGAGGCGCTGCCGGAGACGGGGAGCTACGTTGTCGCGCTGCCCATGAAGATCGAGGGAGGCAGCGGGGGTCCACTGCGCATCGTCGCATTCGTGCCTCGGGAGGGATCATGACTACTCAGCCTGACCGAGACCGCGACGACCTCAGCCGCCGGGATATGCTCAAGCTTGCCGGTGGCGTCGCCGTCCTGGCGGCCGCCTCTGGCTGTGAGGAGGGTGCTACAGTGTCCAGTGCATCGGCGGCTCTGACGGGGTCGCGTCAACTGATCGATCCCCTTCACTACTCCTCGGCGAGCGCCCTCGCGGCCGGCATTCGGGAAGGAAGGATCTCTTCGTCCGAAGTCGTCGAGGCGTGCTTGGCCCGCATCGAGCAGGTCAACCCCGCGCTCAACGCTGTCGTGCAGCTGCGTGCGGAAGAGGCGCGCGCCGACGCCATACGCGCGGACGAGGCCCAAGCCAGTGGCGAGTCGTGGGGGCCGCTGCACGGTGTCCCGATGACCATCAAGGACTCGCTCGACACGGCCAACTTGATCTCGACCGGGGGCACGCTGGGTCGGGCGAACTTCGTGCCGGAACGGGATGCAACCGTTGTGCGCCGCGCGCTCGAAGCGGGCGCGATCCTGCTGGGCAAGACCAACACGCCCGAGCTGACGCTCTCGTACGAGACGAACAACCTGGTTTACGGGCGAACCAACAGTCCCTGGGACCTGGAGCGCACCCCCGGGGGCAGCAGCGGAGGCGCCGGCGCCATCGTCGCGTGCGGCGGTGCGGCATTCGACATCGGAAGCGACTACGGGGGCAGCATTCGCCTGCCCGCCCACTTCAACGGCATCGCCGGCATCAAGCCGACACACGGCCGCGTCCCGCGCACCGGGCACATCTTCCCGTTTGGCGGTACGCACGACTCGTTCCAGCAGCTCGGACCGCTGGCGCGCTACGTGGAAGACCTCGTGCTGTTGCTGCCCATCCTCGTGGGGCCGGACAACATCGACCCCGCGATCGTCCCCATGCCGCTCGGCGATCCGAGCGCGGTCGATCTTACGTCACTTCGTGTGGGCTTCCACACGGACAACGGGATCAGCACGCCGACGACGGAGACGCAGGCGGTGGTGCGAGCCGCGGCGGAAGCGATGGCGTCGTTGGGCGCGCCCGTCAGTGAGGACCGTCCAGATGGCCTAGAGCAGACCTTCAGCATCGGGTTCAGGGTCTTCGGCGCGGATGGAAACGCCGCGGAGCGGAGGTTGTTGCGTGACGCCGGGACGGAGCAGGCGTCGATCGTGACGACTGGAGCCGCACTTGGCGCGGTAGAGCTGGACGAGCTGCTGGCGGACCTGTACTCCGTGCGCAGCCGCATGCACGCGTACTTCGAGCAGCACGACGTGATCCTGTGCCCGGTCAACGCGAAGCCGGCCATTCCGCACGGGACGACGAGCTTTCCGGACTACAGCTATACGCTCTCCTACAACGTGACTGGATGGCCGGGTGTGGTGGTGCGGGCGGGTACCTCTCCCGAGGGGTTGCCGATCGGGATCCAGGTCGTGACGGCGCCGGCTCAGGAGCATGTGGCGCTCGCGGTCGCAGCGCACCTGGAGAGCGAACTCGGGGGGTTCGAGGCCCCGCCGATCTAGTGAAGAGGCCTTAGTAAGGCCACCAGCTCGTCGACCGAGTCTTGCCTGTGTAGCGGGGGCCCACCCCGCAGGGACAGCATTCACACCGGCAGGAGGAAGGAACGGTGCGAGCGACAATCAAGGACTTGAACACCGTCCTCGCCGCGGTGGTCGTGAGCGGGGCTTCGCTGGCGAGCCAGACCGAGGCCCAGCAGGTTTTGATTCACGGTTTGCCACCCAGGCGTATGGGCAGACCACTGATTAGGTGCAGGCCGGTCTAGCCGGCAACGGTGCGGCGGACATGCGGGCTGCCGCGCTCCAGGGACGCCTCGCGTTCTTCTCGACAGGCACGCAGTTCGTGGTTCAGGGTGCGCACCGGCGTGTCGGTGGCAGCCCTCTCGCAGCCGTCATCGACGATCTCGAGCTCGACCAAGTCGTGAGGGTGATCACCACCATCGCCGAGCAAACCAACCTGTTAGCGCTCAATGCGACGATTGAAGCGGCTCGTGCCGGGGAAGCTGGAAAGGGCTTCGCTGTCGTAGCCACCGAAGTGAAGCAGCTTGCCAACGAGACTGCTAAGGCCACCGAAGAGATCGCCGACAGGATCCACGAAGTGCAACGTAGGACGTCGGATGCCGTCGCTGGGATCCGGTCGATCTCGCAGGTGATCCAGCAGATGAACGAGATCTCTCTCACGGTCGCGAGCGCGGTGGAGCAACAGAGCGTGGCCGTCGCTGAGATTGCTCGTAGCGCGTCAGAGGCGAGTCACGGCACGGACAAAGTTGTGGGCAGCATAGTGTCGGTGGCGCAGGCTGCGATTTGCACCGCGGAGGGGGCCGAGCAGCTTTGCGGCTCCGCGGTCGAGCTCGCCGAGGTCGCTGGCTCGCTGGACATTCTGGTCACCGAATTCAAGCTCGAATAGCTCGGCTTGCCAGCATCGATCATCGGACGCATGCTGCCCTCCCCGGGACTCGATAACTCCGGGGTTGCGATGTGTTCTGCCTTGAGGATTCGTGCATGCGCCGTTCTACGTTCCGCCCGTTGCTCGCGGTGCTCATTCTTGGGGCTTCCGCGCCTTCCTTGCTCTCAGCGCAAGCGGACGCGCGCCTCGAGTCGCTCAAGGCGGAGGCGCTCGGCATGGTCGAGGACGACGCGAAGATGGTCCAGGAGATCGTGGACATGCTCTTCAGCTTCGGTGAGCTGGGCATGCAGGAGTTCGAGACCCAGCGTTACTTGACCGGCATCCTCGAAGAGCACGGCTTCGCGATCGAGCTCGGCGTGGCGGGCATGCCCAGTGCCTGGACGGCGCGCTGGTCGAACGGTACCGGCGAGCCAGTCATCGCACTCGGATCGGACGTCGACGGGATCCCGCAATCGAATCAGAAGCCAGGAGTCGCGTACCGGGACCCGATTCTTTCGATGGCGCCCGGCCATGGCGAAGGGCACAACTCAGGGCAGGCGGTGAATATCGTAGCCGCGCTGAACGTGAAGGAGCTCATGGAGCGAGAGAGGATCGACGGCACGCTCCTGATCTGGCCGGGCATCGCCGAAGAGCAGCTGGGCTCGAAGGCGTTCTTCGTGCGCGAAGGCGTCTTCGACGGTGTGGACGTCAACCTCTTCACGCACGTTTCCTCGAACTTTTCCATGACGTGGGGACATACCAGCGGCAACGCGCTGGTCTCGACGCAGTTCCGCTTTCGTGGCGAGACCGCACACTCGGCCGGGTCGCCCTGGCGAGGCCGCTCCGCGCTCGACGCGGTCATGCTCATGGCTCAGGCGTGGGAGTTCAAGCGCGAGCACCTGCGTCCGCCACAGCGCTCGCACTACATCATCGTCGAGGGCGGTGATCAGCCGAATGTGGTGCCGCAGACGGCCACGATCTGGTTCTTCCTGCGGGAAGTCGACTACGAGCACGTGGTCGAGATGTACGACGCCGCCAAGCTGATGGCGCAGGGTGCTGCGATGATGACCGGCACGCAGATCGATACCATCATGACCATTGGCTCCGCCTGGAGCCGCCACTTCAGCAAGCCGGTCGCGGAGGTTGCGCAGGCGAATATCGAGCTGGTGGGTCTGCCCGAGTGGAGCGACGACGACATCGCGATGGCGAATGCGCTGCAACGCGAGATGGGACAGGAGCCCCGAGGGCTCGCGACGAGTGTCCCTCCACTGCGCGGCCCGATCAACCTCGAGCAGTACGCGGGCGGCGGTTCCGACGATATCGGTGACGTCTCGTGGAATATGCCGACGGTGACGATGCGTTATCCGGCCAACATGCCTGGTGGCCCCGGCCACAACTGGGCAAATGCTATCGCGATGGCGACACCTGTGGCGCACAAAGGTGCGTTGGCCGGCGCCAAAGTGCAGGCGCTTACGCTTCTCGACCTGTTCCTGGACGGAGAGACGGTGGACGCGGCGTGGACCTACTTCAACGATGTGCAGACCACGGAGACGACCTACACGCCGTTCATCACGCCCGACGACCATCCGGCGATCTGGTTGAACGAAGACATCATGGCTCGCTGGCGGGAGCGGATGCGGCCGTACTACTACGATCCGTCCCGCTTCGATTCTTACTTGGAGCAATTGGGGATCGAATACCCGACGGTACGAACGCGGCCGATCTCACAGGACGGAGGAGCAGGCTCATGAGCACGAAAGACACGGGCGGTGGCATTGAGCGTCGCGACTTCCTAAGGGTGGCTGCAGCAGCTGCGGCCGCGGGCGCGATCGACCCGGCATCTCTCGCGGCATCCGAGCCGGCGCTCGTCGCCACGATCCTGGAGCAGCAACAGCAGGGTCCTCCTCCCGTGCCGCTGGGCCAGGGCGAACACCCCGCTGTCGTCTTCCAGGCGTATCCCGGCGGAACGGGCTCGCTCATGGAGAAGCTGTGGCGTGAGCACGGACCCGCGATGTTCGAGCGTACGCCGATCGACATTCCGGCTTGGCCCGGGCCGGTCCCGAGCAACGAAGAGGACGTAGCGTTCCTGCCCGTGCATAGGCTGTCTGCGCTGGTTAGGGATGGTCACATCACCTCGGTCGACCTCACGGAGATCTATCTCGACCGCATCAAGCGCTACGACCCGGTTCTGCTGTGCGCGGTCTCGATCCTCGAGGATCGTGCACGCGAGGAAGCGCAGCAGGCCGATGCGGACCTGCGTCAGGGCAACTGGCGCGGGCCTCTGCACGGCATTCCGTACGGCGTGAAGGATCTGTTCTCCGTCACGGGCGCACGCACCACATGGGGCTCCGCGCAGTTCCAGGACCAGGTCATCGAGGAGGATGCCGACCTCGTCGTGCGGCTGCGCGACGCCGGCGCGGTGCTTATCGCCAAGCTCGCCACGGGTGAGTTCGCGCAAGGCGATCGTTGGTACCGCGGTCGTACCAAGAACCCGTGGAATATCGAAGAGGGCTCGAGCGGCTCCTCGGCGGGCCCGGGTTCGGCGACCGCCGCCGCGTGCGTTGCGTTCGGGATCGGCACCGAGACGCGTGGCTCGATCGTTTCGCCCTCACGACGCAACGGGCTGAGCGCACTGCGGCCGACGTTTGGTAGGATTACGCGGTACGGCGCCATGGTACTCTCGTGGAGCATGGACAAGCCGGGGCCCATGTGTCGTTCCATCGAGGACTGCGCCTTGGTCTTCAACGCGATCCACGGCGCGAGCGAAAAAGACCCGGCGACGATTACGGCGCCTTTTGTGTATGACCGCAGGGTAGACCTGAGCACGCTGCGCATAGGGTTCGACGAGGACGCGCCGGAGTCGTTCCTCGAGAAGCTTTCCGAGCTCGGCGCCAATCTCAGGGAGATGAACGAGCTGCCGAACGCCAGAATGGACCAGCTGGGCGCCGAGTCGGCCGCGGCGTTCGACTATCACATCGCCCCGGGTGGCGTGGAGCCCGAGCCCCTGCCCGAAGATCTCGAACCCGCCGATCGCCGCCGTCGCGGTCGATTCCGGCGCGGCCGAGACATGCGCGCGCTCGACTACATCAACGGCCAGCGCCGCCGGCTTATCCTCATGCAGGAGATGGCCGAGGCGATGGACGGCTTCGACATGTTCGTGAGCGGATCCGGTGCGGTCGGTCTCACGAACGATACGGGCCACCCAGCCGTAATCGTGCCTTATGGCTTCGGTGTTCGGAATCCTGACGCGGACAGCCCGACGACGATGCCGCTGACCACGACGATTGTGGGAGACCTCTTCGCCGACGACAAAATTCTCAACGTGGCGCAGGCGTTTCAGTCGACGACCGACTGGCATGTGCGTCGGCCTGCGATGGACTTCTAGCGCGGCGCGGGGCTTCGAGTTCTTGGCAGGAATCGGGCACGGGGTCCGTATCAGCCGATTCGAGCTGCGCAGGCAGCTGTAGCACTGGCAACGCCCCCTTCCGCTGCCTCCGCCGCGTGTGAAGCACCATGCGGTGAACGCCGATTGCCCCCGCGGCGACGAGGCCGAGCGCCAAGTGCGCCCAAGCGAGCACTTCCAGCGTAAGAGGAGACGTGATGGCCTGGATCGAGTACCCGCTCAGCACGAGTGGCACAAAGACATACGATGCGATGCGACCGCTGTGCCGCCCGGTCGGGAGGCTGGACCTGAGACTTCGCCAGATGTGTTGGGTCGTGATCAGACCCACGGCGAAGAGCATGAGAGGGGCGCTCAGGATGTGCAGCTTGAGCGCCCAGGGCTCCAAAGGATGGTTGATCACCGCCCAAGGGTCCGAGGACTCGAAGAAGCGCTTCATCACGAAGTACGTGATGCCGCTCGCGGCGGTCGCGATGGTCGAGCCGTACAGGAACCACCCGTGGAACCGCGTCATCGTGCGCCTACACCGAATGGGTCAATGATCGAGTGCAGCGCCATCACGCGGCGCGTAGCGCGCGTCACGGCTCCCGAGGTCAACGTTGCTCCGGTGATGTTGGCGATTGCGCCCTTGAGAGAGAGCTGGTCATCGAGCACACGACCGTGGAACTGCGCGAGCCATCCCTCTGGGGCGCGGTACTCGGGCGGCTCTCTGAAGCTGACCGTCTCGACACGGACCACGCGGCCGTCGGTGCCGACCACGATCATCAGCACTTGCGGGAGAGTGCGCACCCGGTCCACATCGAAGTAGGCTACGCCGGCCGGTTCTCCCCGCCGCATCGCGACGTAGTAGGTCACCACCGTCGATTCCACGTCGACATCTGGGCCTGCGAGGCTGGAGGCTCTCGCGAGCTGTGTGTCGTCGAGGAAGGCAGTGCGCCGCTCCACTTCCGCGCCTGGAAATGCGAGAGCCAACGCTTCGTCCTGGGTCAGCGTCTGCGCGCCGACCGGACCCGCACACGCGAGCACGACGAGCGCGCCCGTCGTCATGGCTGCTCGCATCAAAAGAGCCAACCCAGCGAGGCATTGAGCTGGTTTACACCGGTATCCGCAGCCGTGGAGTGTATCTGATAGTCGAGCTTCAGGATCGCTTGGGAGATCGGTCTCCATGCCGCGCCAATCGAGGTCACCGTCAGGTCTGTGGCCGGGTTCGCAGAGAAGCCCGACGCGACCCCTCGCTGGGTGTTCACCCTCTCGTAACGCACGTAGGGGATCAGCTGATGGGGGGACCGCGAAGTGCGCAACACGTCGTAACCCGCCTGAACGTACCAGCCCAACATGTCGGTTCCGATGCCTTCCGCCCCCTCCAGGCCGATGAGCGCGTTCATGTCCGCTACGTCGCTCACCTGCGCGCCGGCGACTAGCGCGCGCAGGTCCCAACCGCGCGTCTTGTAGTCGAAGTGAGCGTCCCAGATGCGCACTCGACCGCCCACGCTTTGGCCGCCGAGCTCCTGACCCTGAGCCGTCTCCCCGCTGTAGGCCGAGAGACCGAGCAGCAACCCGGGTGTGCCCGTGTAGTCGAAGCGGCCCGCGACCCCCATGTCCTCGGCGAGCGCCTTGGAGCCCTTTTGTCGGCCGCCCCTTAGGCCCGCAGCGCTGAACTTGGCACCGTTGAAAGAGTTCATCAGGTAGAGGCGCCAGGAGAAAGCGTCTCCGCTACCGAAGAGGCCGATGCCGTTCTCCCTCCACGTCGTCGGGATGATTCGGTTCTCGGTGACCGGGCGTTCGGTGCCCAGGAAGACCGGCGGCTCGTGCAGCTCGTTGACGAGACCCAGCGGCGCGAGCAGCATTCCACCGCGCACTCCGACGTGGTCACTCAGCAGATAGTCGAGGTACGCGAACTCGAGGAAGCTTTCTTTCGCGTGCTCGATCTCGAGCTCCGAGTTGAAGATCAAGCGATCGTTGAACTTGTAGCCGACGTAGAGGATCGCTCGCAGAGCGTCGACTTTGTTGAGTGCACCCGACCTGGAGCCGTCTTGTCGCTGGGCGGCGAAATTCTGATACAGGAACTCGCCGTAGCCGCCGAGCGAGACGCCCTGGTTTACTCGGTACACCTTCGAGGCAGCCGGCCCGAGGCCCTGGATCGACGAGTCCGCCTCGACCACATCGCGGCCGAGCTGCAAGCGCTCGAGCTCGCGGGTCACTGCCTCGATCCGGCGCTCCAGCGCCGCGATGCGCGCTGTGTCGACCTGCTGTGTCGGCGCTTGTGCGGGAGCGGTCGATGGGACGGGAGCGTCGACTAACCACTGCTCCATGCCTCCAGTCCAACTAGCGGCCAACGCCCCGCTCTCCGCCTCGAGGAAGAGTGCGTCCACTTCGGGGTGCCGCGCGGCCCAGGCTCGGCCTTCCTGCGGGCCCATGACATACAAGGCTGTCGCCAGGGCATCGGCTTCCACCGGGTCGGCGCTGACTACGGTCACGCTTCCCCATGCCGGGGCTGGCTGCCCAGTGCGGGGGTCGAGGATGTGTCCCCATCGCATGCCTTCGGCCTCGATGAAGCGCTCAGACGTGCCACTGGTTGCGACCGAGACGCCGTGGACCTCGAGCCGCGCGACCCGACGTTGTCGTTGCTCCGGGTGCGCGATGTACACCGACCAGGGCTTCTGCGCGCTGCCCTGCGCCCACAGTTGGCCGCCGAGGTCGATGAGAGCCCGGTCTACGCCATCCGCCTCAAGCCTACGTGCCGCTGCCCGAAGCGCGGCGCCCTTGCCGAAGCCTCCAGTATCGATCCAGGCAGCCGGCATGTGTCGGACTACGACACCGGTGCGCTCGTCGATCGACATCGCGCCCGCACCCGTGGCATTCCGCGCCGCCAAGAGCTCGCGAGCTGCCGGTACGTCGCCGGCGCCGCGCAGGTCCCACGCGTCCACGAGCGCGCCCACACGAGCGTCGAAGGCTGCGTGCGAAGTGCGGGAGTAGCGCTCGGCCTCGGTGAGAAGCGCCGCGAGCTCCGGCGAGGGAGTGACCGGCTGCCCGACTTCCGCGGTGTTGATGGCGTGCATCTCGCTCTGTGGATCCCAGGTGCTCAACATGCGCTCGAGCCGTTCGACTTCACGGATGACGTTCTCGCTGGCCTGGCTCGCGTCGGCCAGTGACGTGGCCTCCACGATCACTGAAAGCCTCGTCCCCATGACCCACGCCTCGCGCGTGACGAGCTGCGATGAGTCGGTCGGACCGGCCTGGATGGAGGCGACGAAGGCCAGGGCCGAAAAAATGGCTGGAGCCACTGCGAATCTCCACGAAAGATGCGATTGAGAGTCGTTCTCAATTGATGTCGACGGATACTACGCGATTTCTCAGAGCGGTTCAAGGGAGGAAAGCGAGGGTGGGGGAGTCCCCCGGAGCTGGGGGATTGCCCGCGGGCCGGTCAGGGGTCATCCTGCAGCCCCTGACACCGATACCGGACTCACCCACGGAGCCTTCCATGCGCCGAATGATCCCTCTCGCGCTCTTCCTACTCGTGACGACTGCCAACCCCGCTGACGTCACGGCGCAGGCCGATTCCCGACTGGCCGCGCTCAAGGACGAAGCAGAGCAGATGGTTCAGGACCGATCCGGGCTGGTGCAGAAGATCATCGATCAACTCTTCTCGTTCGGTGAGCTCGGCATGCAGGAGTTCGAGACCCAGCGATATCTGACTGAGTTGCTCGAGTCGGAGGGCTTCGACATCGAGCTAGGGGTTGCCGGCATGCCGAGCGCGTGGACCGCTCGGTGGTCGAACGGGACGGGCTCGCCCGTCATTGCGATGGGTTCAGACGTAGACGGAATCCCACAATCGAACCAGAAGCCCGGAGTTGCGTACCGCGAAGCGATCCTTCCCATGGCGCCGGGACACGGTGAGGGGCACAACTCGGGTCAGGCGGTCAACATCGTGGGCGCCATCGTCGTGAAGGAGCTGATGGAGCGGGAGAACATCGACGGCACACTGTTGCTTTGGCCGGGCGTCGCGGAAGAGTTGGTCGCCTCCAAGGCGTTCTTCGTACGCGAAGGCACCTTCGACGGCGTCGACGTGAACCTCTTCACGCACGTATCGAACGGCTTCGGCATGAGCTGGGGGCAGGCGGGAGGGAACGCCCTCTGGTCGGTCCAGTTCCGTTTCACCGGTGAAACCGCCCACTCGGCGGGGTCGCCCTGGCGGGGTCGTTCCGCGCTCGACGCCATCATGCTCATGGCGCAAGCGTGGGAGTTCAAGCGCGAGCACCTGCGGCCCGCGGCGCGGTCGCACTACATCATCGTCGAGGGTGGCGACCAGCCCAACGTCGTGCCTCAGACCGCGACGATCTGGTTCTACTTCCGGGAGCGGGACTACGAGCTCACCAAGGAGCAATACGACGCCGCGGTCCTGATGGCCCAGGGTGCCGCGCTCATGACGGGCACGCAGATCGACACCATCATGACCGTCGGATCGGCCTGGGGCCGGCACTTCAGCAAGCCGGTGGCGGAGGTCACCTACGCCAACATCGAGCGCGTCGGCATGCCGGAGTGGAGTGACGACGACCGCCGCTTCGCCGAGGCGTTCCAAGGGGAGTTGGGCGTCGATATCGTCGGCCTTGCGGACACGATCGGCTCTCTTCGTGGTCCCGTCGACTTGTCGCGGTCCCTCGGCGGCGGCTCGGACGACATCGGCGATGTATCGTGGAACATGCCGACCGTGACGCTCCGTTACCCGTCAAACATGAGTGGTGGTCCCGGGCACAACTGGGCAAACGGAATTGCGATGGCGACGCCCATTGCTCATAAGGGCGGAGTCGCGGGGGCGAAGGTCCAGGCTTTGACGCTGCTCGATCTCTTCCTCGATGGCGAGACGGTCGATGCCGCATGGGACTACTTCAACGATGTGCAGAGCGAGGAGGCCGAATACATCCCCTTCATCGCGCCGACGGACCAGCCCGCGATCTGGCTGAACGAGGAGCTCATGGCGCGCTGGCGCCCCCAGATGCGCCCCTTTTACTTCGACGCCACGCGCTTCGACACCTATCTCGAGCAGCTAGGGATCGAGTATCCAACGATCCGAACCCGGCCGATCTCTGAGGATGGCTCGGCGCCGGACGCCCGCTGAATTCGCACGCCACGCGTACGTGGCTCTTGGCTGGGGCGATATGTTGGTGCCCCGGGGTCGCTAGTGCCCAAGCGATCGACGTCGTTGAACTAACCGTCGACCAGATTCAAGCAGCATACGCCGCCGGGGAATACACAGCGGTGGAGCTCACGCGGGCGTACCTCGATCGCATTGAGCTCTACGAGGAGCACTACAATGCGTTCATCTCGATGAACGCGGACGCGTTGCTCGTCGCCGCTGAGCTCGACGAGCAATACGTCGCCGCGGGGCCGGTTGGCCCACTGCACGGCGTGCCCGTCGTCATCAAGGACAACATCGACCAGGCGGGACGAGTCACCACTGCGGGCTTCGACGGTTTCAGTGGCGCGACCGGTGGTATCGACATGATCCCGGATGACAACGCCGCGGTGGTCGACCGCCTCCGCGCCGCGGGCGCGATCATCCTGGGCAAGACCAACCTGCCCGACTTCGCAGGCCACGGCACGCGCACCGAGAGCACGGTCGCTGGGGTGACGCTCAACCCGTACAACGTGGACAAGGTGCCGGGTGGGTCGAGCGGTGGCACCGCAACGGCGGTCAACGCCAGCTTCGCGGTGCTCGGGCTCGGGACCGAGACCGGTGGGTCTCTGCAAAACCCGGCTTCTGCTCAAGGACTGGTCGCCGTAAAGGTCACATACGGCCTAGCACCCATCGAGGGCATCGTGCCTCTGAGCGGCACCTACGTCGACGTCGTAGGCCCGCTGGCTCGCACGGTGCGCGATGCGGCCCGCACGCTTGATGTCATTTCAGGACCGACGCCCGAGGATCCCGCGACGTTTGCTGCGGTGGGTCACATGCCCGAGGGTGGTTACCTCGCTTCGCTCGAAGGGGCGACCCTGGAGGGCAAGCGCTTCGGGCTCGTGGGTCCGGGTTGGCGCAACCAGTGGCTCCCGCTCGATCCGTTGACGGAAGTGGAGTACCGGGACGCGATCGCCACGCTCGTAGGCCTCGGAGCCGAGGTCGTGGAGGACCCATTCGAGGGGAGCGGCTTCATCGAGTTGTATGGCGAGCGTCCCCGGGTCCCCTCACAGGGCGCGTACGACATGCTGCGATACATGCAGGGGCTCGGGCCGAATGCCTCGTTCCACAGCGTTCAGGAATGGGAGGCCCTGAGTGGCCGAGAGTTCCGGCGCGGACGCGGGCGAGGCGGGCGGGGGGGGCGCGGCCCCACCTCGCCGGCGCGGCCTAGCGCCACCGAGGCCGGGGATGCCTTCCAGGCGTGGCGCATGCGCATACGCCAACTGTATCGCGGCGTGTTCGAAGAGCACGACCTGGACGGACTCTTCTTCCCACAGGCGGGCGCCCCGAACCGCGACATGGTGGAAGATCCGGAGCGTCCGGACTACAAGCCGAACAACTGGCCGGAACTGCCCAGCAACATCATCAACGACTTCGGTGTGCCGGTCGTGACTGTCCCATACAGCTACTACGAGGACGGTACTCCCTTCGTGCTCGCCTTCGTCGGGGACCTATGGACCGAGGCGGAGTTGCTGGGCTACGCCTACTTGCTGGAGCAAGCAACGAAGGCGCGAGTGGCCCCTCGGTTGTCGGCGGCGCCTCGGAGTTAGCAGCCTGTGGCAGACGTCCGGCGGGCTGCTAAGTTCCGCTTCAACATAAGCACCCCGTCGCCGTGTCTCGATTGCGTCGGATGTCCCCCAACCTCCGTGAACATATAGATGCAGTTCTCTCGGAAACTCCTGTTGCTCACGTCTGTGCTTGTGTTCGCACCGCTGGTCGGGATATCGGCCCTGCAGACCAACGGCCAGTCGCGCCCGAATGTCTTTTTCGACTGCAACGGACGGAACTGCAACGACCAGTACTACCGCACCGAGATCGACTGGGTGAACTGGGTCCGAGACCGGGAGGTCGCGGACGTGCACCTCATCATGACGAGCCTGCGCACAGGCGCCGGTGGATATGAATATCGTCTCGATTTCCTGGGCCACGGTTTGCAGGATGGGTATGACGACACCCACCTCTTCCAGACGCTCTCTACGGACACGGACCGAGAGCAGCTCGACCAGATTGCGCACATGCTGGGCATCGGGTTGGCTCTGTTCGCGAACACGGCGGGGTACCGGGGGCTCGTAACGCTTACCGGACCCAATCCCGAAAGTGCGGGGCAGGGACAGCGACTCGTGTCCCGGGACGAGGTGGACGATCCGTGGAACCTATGGTCCTTCCGGATCAACGGGAGCGCCAACCTCGACGGCGAGTCGACGCGTAGCAACACACGTATCAACGGGAGTGCCTCCGCCAGCCGCGTCACGCCGACCTGGAAGATCAGCCTCTACGGAACCATCAATCACAACCGTCTCGACATCGAGCTCGAGGAGGACGACGTGCTCGATACGCGAACCGACTTCAGCGTGAATCCGCTCGTCGTCTACTCGATCGCCCCTCACTGGTCCGTCGGCTTCGAGGGACGCATGGGTCGCTCGACGCGGTCCAATCAGGTCCTGAGGGCCGAAATGACGCCGGCCGTGGAGTTCAGCGTGTTTCCGTACGACGAAGCGACGCGGCGCTCGTTCATCTTCTACTACAAGATCGGGCCCCAGCACAGCCGCTACTTCGAAACTACCTTGCTCGGCGAAGATTCTGAGACACGATTCGAGCAGTCGCTTCAGATTCAATTCTCGCAGCGTCAGACCTGGGGCGATGCCTCGGTCCGCATCTTGGGCTCACACTACCTGCACGACTTCGATCGAAACAACATCTCGATGAGCGGCGACATCGACTTCAGGATCGTGCGCGGCTTCAGCGTGAACGCTTCGGCGAACATCGCCTGGGTCGACGACCAGATCTACCTGTCGGCGAAAGGCACGACCGATGAAGAGGCTCTGCTCAGACTTCGCCAGCGCGCGACGGATTTCGACTACGGCTTCCAGCTCGGCTTTTCGATTCAGTTCGGCTCCATATTCAACAACGTCGTGAACAATCGCTTCCGCCGAGGGAGGGGGCGCTAGCGCAGCGCATCGCGTACTCTTCACTACGGAACCGATGCACCGAATGCAGGACATGGGGAGGACTCGTGGCTGGCCATAACAAATGGTCCAAGATCAAGCGCAAGAAGGGCGTCAACGACGCAAAGCGCGGGGCCCTTTTCACCAAGCTCATCCGAGAGATCACGGTCGCTGCCCGCGACGGTGGCGGTGACCCCGAGTACAACGCGCGTCTTCGACTGGCCGTCGACACCTCGAAAGCCAACTCGATGCCTGCTGAGAACATCGAGCGTGCGATCAAGAAGGGTACGGGCGAGCTAGAGGGCGTGAACTACGAGGAGACGTCCTACGAGGGATATGGCCCGGGGGGCGTGGCGCTCTTCATCGAGTGTCTCACGGACAACACCAACCGGACGGTCGCAGACGTACGCCACGGGCTGACGAAGTTCGACGGCAGCCTCGGGACCGACGGTTCGGTTGCTTGGCAGTTCGACCGCAAGGGTGTGTTCACCATCGACGCCTCTCGCTACAGCGAAGATTCGGTATTCGAGGCAGCGATCGACGCTGGTGCGGAGGACGTCGCGGACGATGGCGATGAGTTCGTCGTCACCGCTGAGCCCGCCGACTTCATGAGCGTGCGGAAAGGCCTCAAAGAGGCCGGGATCGAGATTGCTTCGGCCGAACTCACACGCATCGCGAAGAACGAAATGGCGATAACCGGCAAGGATGCAGTGAAGTTGCTGAAGCTGCTGCACTGGCTCGACGATCTCGACGACGTGCAAAAGGTGCATTCCAACGCGAATATCGACGAGGCGGTTCTCGCTGAGGCGATGTGACGCGGGCCGAGCTCCCGCGCCAACATGTCATCATCCTCGGCATCGACCCGGGCACTGCTGCCACCGGCTTCGGCGTCGTCGCTCGCCGAAGTGGCGGCGCGGTCTCTTTGGTGGAGTGCGGCGTCATCAGGACGTCTACCAAGGCACCCCTGCCGAAGAGAATTCGGGAGATCTACGAGGGTGTTGCCGGCCTCATCGAGCGACACCAGCCGTTCGCCATGTCGGTTGAGGACGTCTTTCACGGCAAGAACGCGCAGAGCGCGCTCAAGCTCGGGCACTCGCGCGGAGTGATCCTACTTGCCGCGGCGCTACGTGAAGTCCCGATCGCCGAGTACGCGCCTCGGCAGATCAAGAAGGCGGTGGTCGGGACCGGCAACGCCTCCAAGGACCAGGTCGGATTCATGGTCAAGCAGCAGCTCCGACTCAAAGACGCGCCGACTCCTGCCGACGCGGCGGACGGCGTCGCAGCCGCGCTTTGCCACGCGCTGATGGGGAGCTTTCCCGCATGATCTCTCGCCTGAACGGGACTCTGCTCTTCCGCGACACTGACCGCATCGAGCTCGAGACCAGCGGTGGAGTGGTCTACGAAGTCGACGTGCCGCTCATCGTGCTCCAGCGGCTGCCCGCGCCCGGTGCCGAGCTGCAGCTGAGGACGCTTCAGGTGGTCACCGACACGTCGGTCACGCTGTACGGCTTCATCGAGGCGCACGAGCGCACGCTGTTCCAGCGCCTGCTAACGGCCAATGGCGTCGGAGCCAAGCTCGCGCTTGCGATGATGTCGACGTACTCCGCGGAGCGGCTGGCTCGAGCACTCGTGGAGAAGGATACCGCTGCGCTGCAGCAGATCAGTGGCATCGGCAAGAAGAAGGCCGAGAAGATCGCATTGGAGCTCTCCGATAAAGTCACCGACCTCGCGGTCGTGACTCCGAGTAAGTCCGGTGAGGCAAGTGGCGCGCAGGGGGCGGTGCAGGCGCTCGTTGCGCTCGGATACTCCTTCGCTGATGCGGATCAAGCGGTGCGCAGCGTGCTCGAGAGCGGCACCCCCGACTCGACCGAGGACTTGATCCGACAAGCGCTCGCCGGCGGCTGAGGCGTGCCGCTCAAACCTGGCGCCGCCGGGTTCCTACCACGGGCTGCCAGCCGTGACTTACATTCCCTACCATGACCGAGCGCACCCACATCACCACCCCCGACACTCTTGCGGATGACACGCAGGCGGAGTCGACGCTTCGTCCCCGCCGACTCGACGAGTTCATCGGGCAGGCCAAAGTGCGGGAGGCGCTTTCGATCGCGATTGAGGCCGCCAAGCAGCGACGGGAGCAGCTCGACCATCTGCTCTTCCACGGCCCACCGGGACTGGGCAAGACCACGCTCGCCGCGCTCATCGCCCGCGAGATGGGCGTGAACATCAAAACGACTTCTGGGCCAGTGCTCGAGAAGCCGGCCGACCTCGTCGGCATCCTCACCAATCAGCGGGAGGGGGACGTCCTCTTCATCGACGAGATCCACCGCCTGCGTCCCGTCATCGAGGAGTTCCTCTACCCGGCGATGGAGGATTGGTACGTCGACATCCGATTGTCCGACGGGCCCAAGGCCCAGACGATGACGATGAAGATCGAGAAGTTCACGTTGGTAGGTGCGACGACCCGGTTTGGCCGGCTCACAGCACCGATGAGGGCACGTTTCGGCATCGTGCAGCGGCTCAACTACTACCCGCCAGACGAGCTCACTACCATCGTGCAGCGTAGCGCCTATATCCTTGGTATCGACGTGTCCGCCGAAGGAGCCGCCGAGCTGGCGAAACGCGCGCGCGGTACTCCTCGCGTTGCAAATCGGCTGCTGCGACGCGTCAGGGATTTCGCGCAGGTCCGGGCCGACAGCCGCATAGACCTGGACGTTGCGCAGGAGGCGCTGCGCATGCTGGACGTCGACGAGTACGGGCTCGATGAGATGGATGCCCGAGTGCTGAAGACGCTCATCGAGAAATTCGACGGAGGGCCGGTCGGGCTCAACTCGCTCGCCGTAGCGATGGGGGAAGACGCCACGACGCTCGAGGAAGTTTACGAGCCGTTCCTGATCATGGAGGGCTTCTTGATGCGCACGTCTCAGGGTAGGGTCGCGACGCCGCGTGCGTTCCGCCGCTTTGGGTACGCGGTTCCCGACGGGCACCGGGGTCCGCAGGGCACGCTCCGCCTCGAAGAATAGTTTGAGCCGCCGCCGCGACGGCTCACTCGTCTCCGACTACGAGTACGAGCTTCCCGCCGACCGGATTGCGAGTTACCCCGCCGAGCGCAGGGACGAGAGTCGGCTCCTGGTCCTCCCACCGGAACCGGCCCCCATGGAGCACGGCCTCTTCCGTAAGGTCGTCGACCTCCTCGAGCCCGGCGACGTGCTGGTCGTGAACGAGAGCAAGGTGCTACCGGCTCGCCTCCTTGGGAGGAAGCCGACCGGCGCACCGGCGGAGGTCCTGTTGCTGCGCCCGGGGCCGGATGCCAGCGATCCCTACCTGTGGGAGGCGCTGGTGCGGCCTGGCCGCAAGCTCAAGCCGGGGCGTACGGTCGAGATCGCGGACGACCTGGCCGTGGTGATTGTGGATTCGGCCCCCGGTGGTGGACGCCTGGTGCGACTCATCACCTCGAGCTCTGTCGCAGAGGCGCTTCAGAGACACGGACATGTGCCGCTGCCGCCCTACATCGGGCGAGACGATGAGCCGCTGGATCTCGAACGCTACCAGACCGTTTATGCGCGCGAGCCGGGCTCGGTCGCCGCACCCACTGCGGGTCTGCACTTCACCGATGAGCTACTTGATGAGCTTGAGGCCAAGGGCGTCCGCCGGGCTGCGCTTACATTGCACGTGGGCTTTGGCACGTTTCGACCCATCGACGCGGACGATCCGGCGCTGCACGATATGCACCACGAGACCTACCGGGTTTCGGACGCCGCCGCAGCGAGCATCAATTCGGCGCGTGCCGCCGGCGGGAGGGTGTGGGCCGTGGGCACTACCGCGGTGCGCACGCTCGAGTCGGTCGTCGCGGCGGATGGCACCGTGGTGCCGGGCAGCGGGTCGACGAATCTGTTCATCCGTAGGCCCTACGCGTTCAAAGTCGTGGACTGCCTGCTTACGAACTTTCATTTGCCGCGGTCCACGTTGCTGATGCTGGTCGCCGCGCTCGGCGGATACGAGCGTACCATGGCCGCTTATGCGGAGGCGATCCAAGGCTCGTACCGCTTCTACTCCTACGGCGATGCGATGGCTGTGGTCGGTGACCGGTAGCTCGATAAAGGCCGCCAGCGCGTCGGCGACGCGTTGCGTGCTCTCGTGCGCTCGTGCGCCGTCGCGACCGCCTCCGCCGGGACATCCCTGTAAGCCCGCCACGCGACATACGCCTGGAAGGCGGCCGCGGGGATCGCGAACGCAGCGGTGAGCAGAAGGATGCGGCGCCGGAGCGTCGGCGCCTTGCGTCGTGCATTGTTTGCTTCGTCCATGCGCGTGCAAGGGGGTGAGCGATCACCGGACGATGGCTGATTGTTACATTACGCGCCATGTTCGAATTCAGCCTGCAAGCAAACGAGGGTGCGGCCCGCTCGGCTGTATTCGAAACCCCGCACGGGGTCGTACTCACGCCCACGTTCATGCCGGTGGGCACCCAGGGCACCGTGAAGAGCCTGATCATGGAGGAGGTCGACGCGCTGGGCGCACAGGTGGTGTTGGCCAATACCTATCACCTGTACCTGAGGCCGGGGCACGATCTCGTGGCGCAGCTCGGCGGCCTCCACGACTTCATGCGCTGGCAGGGCCCGATTCTCACCGATTCCGGCGGCTACCAGGTTTTCTCTCTGGCCAAGATCCGCGATGTGCACGACGACGGCGTGGACTTTCAGAGCCACATAGACGGATCGAAGCACCGCTTCACGCCCGAGTTGGTCATGGAGATCCAGCGCACGTTAGGCGCGGACGTGATCATGGCCTTCGACGAATGCCCGCCGGGCGGAGCGAACCGCGCTACGGCCCGGGCGGCTAACGTACGCACGCTGCGTTGGCTCGAGCGGTGCAGGGATCGGTTTGCGGCCCTTGAGCACGAAGTAGCGGTGCCGCCCCAGGTGCTTTTTCCGGTGCTGCAAGGCAATGTCTTCGAAGACCTTCGACGCGAGCACGCGCGTGACTTCATGAGTGCCGGCGATTGGTCCGGATTCGGCATTGGGGGGCTCAGTGTTGGCGAGGCCAAGCAAGACATGTGGCCGGTGTTGGAGCTGTTGCACGAGGAGTTGCCTGAAGACCGTCCTCGCTACCTGATGGGTGTGGGATATCCCGACGACCTGCTCGAAGCCATCTCGCGAGGCTGCGACCTCTTCGACTGTGTGGCGCCGACCCGGAATGCGCGGCACGGGACCGTCTGGACGAGCGAAGAGGGCCAGGTGAACTTGAAAGCGGCGCGCTTTCGTGAAGATACTCGCCCGATCGATCCCGGGTGCGACTGTTATGCGTGCATGCGCTACGATCGTGCGTATCTTAGGCACCTCGTCGTTTCTGCAGAGTGGTTGGCGGTGAGGTTGCTCTCGATCCACAACCTCCGCTTTCTGGTTCGCCTTGCTGAAGAGGCCCGTCGGCGGATCGCTAAGGGCTCTTTCGAGAGTTGGTCGCGCGAGTGGCTACTACGGTATCGCAACGCAAAGAACACTACGGAGAACATTCAGTGACGCTGCCCGTCTTTGCCCTACTTGCCGTTCCCCGGGAGGGGGGCGGTGGCAGCACCATCTTCATGGTCCAGATGGTGCTGATCTTCGCAATCTTCTACTTCCTCATGATTCGGCCGCAGGCGAAGGAGCGTAAGAAGCACGACGGGATGCTGAAGGGCCTCAAAAAGGGCGACGAGATCGTCACTAACGGCGGCATCATCGGAAAGGTCGTTCACGTGGACGAGAATCGCCTCACGGTGAAGACCGGCGAAAACACTCGTATCACCGTCGATCGAGGCCGAGTGGCGTCCGTGATGGACGTCAAAGGCAAGGCCAAGGAAGAGCGGGAAGAGTCAGCTCTCGGAGAAGTATCGCCGGCATCGCGCTCGTCGCGGGCGCGGCGCTGGAAGAAGGAGTAGGAGGGCGGAGCTGAACGATGGCGGTACGTGAGATCGTGCTGATGGGCGACCCGGTGCTCCGCGAGGAGGCCGTGGAAGTCACGGACTTCGATCGCGCCCTCAAGACTCTTGTGCGGGACTTGTACCAGAGCATGTACCACGCGGAGGGCGTAGGGCTGGCGGCGCCCCAAATCGGGATCTCCAAGCGAGTCGTCGTGATCGATCTGCGAAAGGACGACGAGCCCGACGTGCGTCTTGCTCTCATCAACCCGCGCGTCGTCTGGCACAGCGACGAGAAGGACAAGTCAGCTGAGGGGTGTCTGAGTATCCCGGGGCTCGAAGAGGTCGTGCAACGTCCTTCCGATGTTCATGTCGAGGGCATGGATCCGGATGGTCAACCGGTCAGGGTCGAGGCCCAGGACCTATTCGCTCGAGCGCTGCAGCACGAGATCGACCACCTCGACGGCATCCTTTTCGTGGACCGCGTCAGCGGGCTCAAGCGCCGCATGCTCATGAAAAAGTGGAAGAAGCTTCGGGCTGAGGCCGAGTCGTGAGGTGCCGACCGAGCCCCGCCTAGGGCGTGGCTATGCGCATTCTCTTTTGGGGCACTCCGGCGTTCGCGGTGCCGTCTCTTCGCGCCTTGCACGACGAAGGGATTGAAGTCGTGGGGGTCGTGACCCAGCCGGATCGCCCTGCCGGCCGCGGGCGGAGACTGCAGCCGTCGGCGCTGAAGCAGGTTGCGCTCGAGCTCGGCCTTCCGGTCCTCACGCCCGAACGCCCGCGAGGCGAGGAGTTTCTCACGTCCATCGGCGAGCTTGCTCCCGACATGTCAGCGGTTGTCGCGTACGGCCACATCCTCAAGCCCGAGGTGCTCGATCTCCCTCCGTTGGGTTCCATCAACGTGCACGCGTCTTTGCTTCCGAAACTGCGCGGGGCGGCACCCATCAATTGGGCGATCGCGAGAGGACACACAATCACCGGTGTGACGATCATGCGCATGGTCGCCGCAATGGATGCCGGCGCCATCATCCATCAAGTTGAAGAACCCATCCTCGAGCATGAGGCCGCTTCGGAGCTTTCGCTGCGGCTCTCCGAGTCAGGGGCGAAGGCTCTGCTCGAGGCGCTCACGCTACTGAGCGGGGGCGGCGCAACGGAGGTCGAGCAGAACCACGAAGCGGCCACCTTCGCGCCTAAGATCGACCGGGGCGTCGCGCGGGTCGATTGGACTCGGCCGGCTACGGACGTTGTGCAACACATGCGGGCGATGGACGCCGTGCCGGGAGCGTGGTCGGTGCTGGAGGGCCAAAACGTGAAGCTCTTCCGGCCGCGCTTGCAGCCGGATCTTGGTGACGTGTCGGCGCCGGAGCCGGGCACGGTGCTCGCCGTTGATCCGGCCGAGGGCGTGCTGGTCGCGACGAGGGACGGTGGTGTGCTTGTCGTCGAAGTTCAGCCGGCGGGAAGAAAGCGGATGCAGGCGCGTGATTGGATCAACGGGCGCGGGGTCGAACGAGGACAGTGCTTCGAGTGATCGCCGTGCCACGTCTCCACGTCGTCACGGACGACCTGGTGCTGGGCCGGACCGACTTCCTGCCTGTCGCGCGGGCGCTACTGGAAGCAGGTGGCGACGCGTTGGCTCTCCACGTGCGCGGCCCTAGGACGGATGGTCGAACGATCTACGAATTGGTTCATGAGCTGGTCACGCGCGAACAGTCCGGCGGGCACGTCTTCGTCAACGACCGTGTCGACGTGGCGCTCACCGCCGGAGCGGCTGGCATACATCTCGGCCAGCGTTCACTTTCCGTGGCGGGGACTCGGGCGCTGGTCGGCTCAACTGCCTGCGTCGGGATCTCGGTGCACGACGCAAGGGAAGCGAGGGCCGCCAGCCAAGACGGCGCGGATTACGCCTTCGTGGGTACACTGCATGCGACACCGAGTCATGAGGGGCACGGCGGGCGCGGCCCCGAATTGCTGACCGAAGTGGCGGAGCTCGCCAATGGGTTACTGCTCTTGGGCATTGGGGGCGTGACTCCGGAGCGCGTACCGCCAGTTCTGCGGGCGGGGGGGCACGGTGTAGCGGTGATCCGAGGCGTTTGGGGCGCATCAGATCCTGTCCGGGCGGTTGGCGAGTATCTTTCCGTTCTGGAAGGCCGCCCAAGCAGTACAGGAGATTCCAATTGAGCGTGACCGACACGATTCAAGTGCGATTGAACGGCAAGGACCGCGATATCGAGCCAGGCCAAACCGTCCACGCCCTGCTGGAATCACTCGAGCTACACCCCGGCATGGTAGTAGTGGAGCTCAACAAGCAGATCCTCCCGCGCGACACCTACCAAGAACACCAGGTCCACTCAGGTGACACCATCGAACTAGTCCATTTCGTCGGTGGCGGTTAGAAAGCCCCCCGATCGCTCCTCCACAAAGCCCACATGACAGAACAAGCAGTAGCCACAAGAGCCGACGACGTCCCCCTAAGCATCGGCGGCGTAGAGTTCACGTCCCGGCTCATCGTAGGCACCGGCAAGTACGCCAACAACGAAGTCATGGTGGACGCCATCAGAGCGAGCGGCGCCGAGATGGTGACGGTCGCGGTACGCCGGGTCGATCTCGATCGCACCAAGGAAGAGGCCATCCTACACCACCTCGACCCCGACGAGTTCTTCCTGCTCGCCAACACCGCCGGATGTTACACCGCGGAAGATGCCATTCGATACGCTCGACTCGCCCGTGCAGCGGGCTTCAACGAGTTCGTAAAGCTCGAAGTGATTGGGGACGAGGCGACGTTGCTCCCCGATGTGCAGGCAACGATCGAGGCCGCAAAGATCCTCGCGGACGAGGGGTTCAAGGTGATGGCCTATACGAACGATGACCTCATCACGGCGCTTCGCCTCGAGGACGCCGGCTGTGTCGCGGTCATGCCACTCGCCAGCCCGATCGGAAGCGGCCTGGGTGTTGTGAACCCCTACTTCATCCGCGAAATCAAGCGCCGGCTCGAGGCACCCGTAATCGTCGATGCGGGCGTCGGCACCGCGTCGGACGCTTGCGTCACTATGGAGCAGGGCGTCGACGGTGTGCTCATGAACACCGCGCTGGCCGCTGCGGACGATCCCGTGCGCATGTCTCACGCGATGAGGCACGCGGTTGTCGCTGGTCGTTTGGCGTTTTTGGCCGGCCGCATGCCCTCCCGGGAGATCGCCGTTCCGTCGTCGCCCACGAGGGGGATGCTCGACTGACCTCTCTCGGTCCCGGACGCCTCGCGGCGTTCCGAATCAGAGAACTGGTCGAGCGCGGGCGCCGCCTCGACGTTGCGCTTGCCGAGGAGGTTGCCGATCTCGAGTCCAGGGACCGCGCTTTCGCGCATGAACTCTCCTACGGGGTTACGCGACTGCGTGGCAGGATCGATCGGCTGTTGGCGTCATGTGTGCATCGCAGCCTCGAGTCGCTCGACGCAAAGGTGCTCGAGGTGCTGCGTCTCGGGGCCTATCAAATCCTCTACATGGGATCGGTACCGACGTACGCGGCGGTGTCGGAGTCGGTGGATCACGCCGGCGAGCTCGCGGGAAAAGGGGCGAGCGGCCTGGTTAACGCCGTATTGCGCTGCGTGGCTGACGCCGGCGAGGGGACCGACCTTTTTCCGGATCGAGGATCTGCGCTCGCCGACTACCTCGCGGCCTGGGGCTCCCATCCCCGCTGGCTCATCGATCGCTGGCTCGCCCGATGGCCGGCTGACGAGGTCGAGGCCCTCGTCGCGGCCAACAATGCCAGGCCCGGGCTCTACTTGGTGCCGCTGGAGAATTCCGTGTCGGAAGCGTTGGCGCACCTCGCCGAAGTCGGGATCGGGGGCAGGGAAGTGGGTCTTGGCACCGACTGTGTGGAGCTCGAACCCGGTTCGAGCCCAGTGGCGGCGCTGCGGGCGCTGCCCCAGTCGATCATACAGGACCCTGCGGCGCATCTGGTGAGCAAGTACGCCGATGTACCCGCGGGCACGAAGGTTGCAGATCTTTGTGCTGCCCCCGGCGGCAAGGCGCTCGCGGTTGCTGGGCGGGCCTCTTTCACAATAGCTGCCGACCGCTCGGAATCGCGTATGCGTATGATTCAGGAGAACATGGACCGGACAGGACGCCGCCTGGCATGCGTGGTCGCGGATGCCCGACGGCCGCCCATCACAGGGGCCGACGTAGTGCTTCTCGACGTGCCGTGCACCGGTACGGGGACCTTCGCGAGGCACCCCGACGCCCGTTGGCGTTTGAGGCCATCCGCACTGCCGGAGCTTGCCGGTTTGCAGGAGGAGCTGCTCACGGCGGCTGGCCGGATCGTCCCTCCGGGCGGACTCCTGGTATACTCGACGTGTGCACTCGAACCGGAAGAGAACGAAGAACGGATCGATGCCTTTCTGGCACAAAACGATGAGTTCCATGTCGAGGCTACAGGAGCCGTGCAAGCCCGCTTCGTCGATGATCGAGGGATGCTGGTCGTGAACCCGCAGGAGACCGGTTTCGACGGGGCCTTCGCTGCCCGCCTGCGGAGGAACGCATGAGGCTCGGCGGCTCCCTCGCGCGGCGGCGCGGTGGGCGAGGCAAACGACCTTCGCGGACTGTCGCGAAGTCGAAGAAGAGCGGCGCGCGCGTCGCCGGGGCAGGTACACGTCTGTTCGCGGCGCTTGTGGGTGTGGCGATTGTTGCTTGGCTGGGCGGATATGTCATCTCTACTCAGTTGCTCTTTCCGGCGCCCCCCCCGACCGGCGACCTGTTCGAGGTCCCCAGTGTTCGTGGCCTCGGGCTGGCAAGCGCCCGCGAGCGGCTTGCGGGCGCAGGGCTGCAGTTGGGCCTGATCGACTCTCTGTTGCACCCATCCGTCCCACAGTCACTGATCGTCGGCCAGTCACCTCTGCCAGGGCAGGTCGCGACACCCAACAGCCCGGTGCGTGTCACACTCAGCCTGGGCCCCCAGATGCGCTCGGTGCCGGATGTCACGACGCTCGACGAAGACCGCGCCCGCATCCTCTTAGAGAGCAGTGGTTTCGTGGTTTCGATCGATACTGCGCATGCGCAAGTGCCGCGCGGACGCGTCGTGGAAATTTTTCCACCCCCCGATACCATCGTGGCGCTTCCGGCCGGAATCCGCATGGTCATCAGCTTGGGTCCCCCCATGGTTCCGATGCCTTCGGTGCTCGGGCTGGCGGAGGAAGAAGCCGTGCAATTGCTCGATTCCCTCGGGCTCGTGGTGTCCGATGTGCAGGAGGTCTTCCGGTTCGGCCGTGACCAAGGCATTGTGGTCGAGCAGGAACCTGCGGCGTACAGTGAATTAGAGCGTGGATCGGAAGTTCAACTGTCCGTTGGACGGCGGGGGAGGCCGAAGGAACATTGACCTCCTTGGACCGTAGCATTCCAGGTTCCGTGAGGGGCCCTGAACCGTTGTCCCACAAGGCTTTCCGAGGCATCCGATGAAGCGAAGTTTTGCCCGCTCGCCCTATCTCTGGGCCATGCTCGGCGTCGCCGCCGTTGTGACCGCGGCTTGGGTGGGTCGAGAGAATTACCAGCCCGTGCTGCCCGGCTCGCTGGCGCCGGACTTTGTGGTGACGGCAATGGATGGCTCGCTTGCGACGGTTGAGCAGTACCGGGGCAAGGTCGTGCTGTTGAATGTGTGGGCAACTTGGTGCGCTCCCTGCCTGCAGGAGATGCCGTCGATGCAGCGTCTCTACGAGGCCCTGGAGGGCACGGACTTCGAGATTCTGGCGGTGAGTATCGATGTTCCGGTTGGCCAGACGGATCTTGGGGGGATGCCCGGAGGAGATCTGGAGGTCTTCGCCGCAGACTTTGCGCTCACCTTCCCCATCTTCCGAAACGCTACGGGTGACATCCAGCGCGTCTATCAGACCACGGGTGTGCCCGAGAGCTTCGTGATCGACAGGGAGGGCATCATCGTCAAGAAGATCGCGGGGCCGACCGAGTGGGATGCACCTGAGAACGAGGAGCTCATTCGTCGGCTCCTCGGCAGCTAGCCGCCGGGGATGGCTAGCGCAGCCGGTGCCCTGCTGCACAACTGGCGCCTGAAGCTGTCCGCTCTTGGACTCGCGATTTTCTTGTGGGGGCTGGTGCAGACCGAGCCTCGCAACAGTGAGACGATTTCGTCGATCCCGATTCTGGTCGAGGTCGCTGATACCGCGTGGACCCTGTCCGGCGCGCCGACCCCTGCGGTGGCGGAGCTGCGACTAGGGGGACCTGCTCGCGAGATCGTACGACTCGCTCGGGCTGGTACCACCATTCGCGTGCCTCTCGAGTCGGTGGGGTCCGCCGATACGTTGATTTCGCTGAGCCGCGAGTGGGTCGAGCTCCCGGAGGGAACCGGACTCACGGTGGTGTCGGTCTCGCCGGCCAGCATCAGGGTATCCTTCGAGCGGGCCATCACGGTGACGCTTCCCCTGGCGCTTCGAGTGCAGGGCGAAGTGCCAAGCCACCTCGCTCTAGCGTCTGCACCCGTATTGAGCCCGGACTCTGTGCGTGTCTGGGGACCGGCTAGCCGCTTGGCGGGGCTGGGCTCGATACCGCTGCTTCCGTTCGACCTGCGCTCCGTGGCGTTGTCCGGAACCTTCAACCTACAGGTCGATACCACCGGCTTGGTGGGTGCGATCGTGTTCCCGGTGACGCCCGTGCTCGAGGTTCGCGTGGAAGACCAGGTGGTACGGACGCTCCCGGGGCTGCGAGTGCGGGTAAACTCGGAAGGGGTCGGGACCGAGGTGGTCGTCGATCCGGTAGCCGTCAGCGTCCAGCTCACGGGAGCGCGAACCCTGGTCACCGCTCTCGACCCCGATCTCGTGCGCATTTGGGTACAGCCAGACCAGTTGCAGGGCATGGTCGAAGGCGAAGAAAGGCAGGTGCAGGTGCGCCTCGAGGGCGTGCCGGAACTCGTTACTGCTGTGCCGGAGCCCGACGTCGTCACCGTACGTAGAGCGGCAGGCCAAGATTTGGGCGGCACGTGAGCGAGCCACGAGGGCCGTATGTACTCGGGTTGGAGACCTCGTGTGACGAGACCGCCGCCGCGGTGCTCGACGGCGACAACCGCATTCTCGGCCACGTCATTCTGTCGCAAGACGATCACGAAATCTATGGCGGCGTGATTCCGGAGCTCGCGGCCCGAGCCCACCTGCAGAAGATCGACTCCGTGGTGGACGAGACGCTCTCGCGGGCGGGGCTGACGCTGGACCGAATCGACGTTGTTGGGGTGACGGCTGGCCCGGGATTGATCGGCGCGCTGTTGGTCGGGGTTTGCTGGGCGAAGGCCGTTGCGTTCGCGTTGGATCGCCCCTTCGTCGCGGTTCACCACATGGAGGCGCACCTCTTTGCTCCCTCCCTCGAGAACCCGGACGCGGAACCCCCGTTCATCGCGCTTCTGGTCTCGGGTGGACATACGATGCTGCTCCATGTCCTGGCCTGGGGGGAGTACGTCCTGCTGGGCGAGACCCGCGACGACGCAGCCGGCGAGGCGTTCGACAAAGTCGCGAAACTGCTCGATCTCCCCTATCCCGGTGGCCCGGAGATCCAGCGCCTGGCTGAAGCAGGCGAGCGCACTCGGCACAGACTGCCGAGGCCGATGCTGCGCCGGAACCAGCGACCTGGCGACCCCGGTTATTACGATTTCTCGTTCAGTGGTCTGAAGACTGCTACCGTCGAGCTCGTCCGTGGATTGAAGGCCGACGGGGTGCTCGCGCCCCAAAGACCGAACGTCGCGGCGGCTTTTCAGGAGGCGGCAATCGATGTGCTCGCCACGAAGACATTGCGCGCGGTCGCGGACACCGGTTGCCGTCGTGTGCTGATCGGCGGCGGGGTGAGCGCCAATCAGCGCCTTCGCGACGAACTCGAACTTAGGCTCAAGGGAGAGGGAACGCTCTTCTTCTCGTCTCCAAGACTCGCGGCGGACAATGGCGCCATGGTAGCCCGCGCCGCTCGCTTCCGTTTCGACGAGGGCGGTGCGACACCCCCAGATCTGTCGGCTTCGGCTGGCTTCGTCTTCCCCGGCCTCGTGCGGGGTGTCGCGTGAGCGGCTCTGCGTGGCTAGCCTTTGCCGGCCGGCACCCCTTTTCGCCCAGTTAGGCACATGTATCCCGTCATTTTCAATCTTCCGGACTGGTTCCCGCTGCTTGGGGGCGAAGCGATCACCTCGTTCGGGGTCTTCATGCTTTTCGCCTTCCTCACCGGTGGCTACGTCATCCGTGCGGGCATGCGCCGCATAGGTGAGGATCCGGACAAGGCATGGGACCTGGTGTTCATGGGCGTCATTGGGGGCATCGCGGGCGCCAAGCTCTACTACATATTGCTCAACTACGAGCGGCTCACTACCGATCCGGGCGCCTTGATCCTGTCGCGCGGCGGCCTCGTTTGGTACGGCGGCTTCTTGCTCGCGACTGCGTTGGTCGTGTGGGAAATCAGGCGCCAGAAGATGTCCTTGCCCAAGATGGCGGACATTATTGCGCCCGCACTCGCGCTCGCGTATGCCGTCGGGCGCATGGGATGCTTCCTCGTCGGCGACGACTGGGGTCGTCCCACCGACTCTTGGCTCGGCATCGCGTTCCCGCGGGGGACTCCGGCGACCAGCGTGATCAACATCGAGCGTCTCGGCATCGCGGTGGATCCCGAGCTTATCGAAAAGTACGGTCAGATCGTGCCCGTGCACCCGACGCAGCTGTACGAGGTTGGTCTGAGCACGCTGATCTTTTTCTTCCTCTGGAAGATGCGCGGCGACGCGCGCGCCAGCGGATGGATTTTCATGCTCTGGTTGGCGCTCGCGGGCGCCGAGCGCTTCGCAGTCGAGTTCTTGAGGGCGAAGGACGATCGCTTCTTCGGAGTCCTCACACTTGCGCAGGTCATCAGCCTCGCCATTGTAGCGGCCGGGGTCATCGGTATGACTCGCGTGAGCCGTGAGCCAGTGGCGGCTTCTGCTGCATGAGAACCAGCACGCTGAAGATCCTGCACGGTTCGGACCTGCAGGTAGGGAAACCGTTCCGGCCCAGGGCGGCCGAGGCGTTTCGGCGACTTGCCTTCGAGGTGGAGCCGCACCTCATCGTCGTATCCGGAGACCTGACGCAACGCGCCAAGCAACGCGAGTTTCGCGCTGCCTGGGAGTTCCTACAGCGCTTGCCCACCGTGCCCCTCGTGGTGACGCTCGGCAACCACGACGTGCCCCTGTACCGCGTCTGGGAGCGCGTACTCCTGCCCTATTGGCATTGGAGCCGTGAGATCCCGCGCGATCGAGACTCGGTGGCGCGTGTCGCGGGTGCGATGATTATCGGACTGAACTCTGCGTCTCCGCTTCGCGCTGTTGTGAACGGCCGCATCACGACGAGGCAACTCGCGTTTGCTAGGAAGAACTTCGAGGAGGCTGCGCCCGGCGGGGTGCGCGTGCTGGTCATCCACCACCCTCTGATCGTCCCTCCGGGCGGGGAATTCGGAGCTCCGTTGCCGGGTGCCAGGCGTATATTGCAGCAGATCGAGGACATGGAGGTGGACGTGGTCTTGGGCGGACATATGCACGTGACGCACCTCGCGACGTCGCGGGACTTGATCGAGGGAGAGGGAGCCGGCGTCCCATTGATCACCGCGGGTACCACGACCTCGCGCCGGGGCAGAGGGCACGAGACACGGCGGAATAGCACGAACGTCATTGAAGTGCTCGACGACTACGTCAACGTAACCCCCTATTACTTCGAGTCGCGGGGCACCGCGTTCGAACCAAGCGAGACGATTTCGCTCGCTCGGCCCGGCATGCCCGCCCTGGAGTCACCCATGGGACTGGGCGGGACCTAGGCGTGCGTTACCTACGGAATCGCCCCGATCGTGGAGAAGACATGCGTGCGCTTGTTATTTCTTCCGCGGTGGCGGCGAGCATCGGTATCGTCACGTTCTACTTCACTCGGCTTCTGCTCGCGCGAGAGGCACTAGCCACGGAGGTCGACGGGCGATCGGGCGAGCAGCAAGGAGACACGTAGACGTGCGCCGGTGCGCCCTAGCCTGGGCACTCATCGCGGCGTCTCTCGTACCTTCTCTCGCCTCAGCGCAGGTGGGGCGCACCGAGATCGCCTCCGTCAGCTTCCATGGAAACGAGTTGTTCCCAGACGACTCTTTGGCCCGTGCCATCGTGACCAGGGAGAGCGAGTGCCGATCGTCGGTACTCAGCCCCTTTTGTCTCTTCGGCGCAGGCTTCTCCCTACAGCGTTTCTACCTGAACGACACCCAGATTCCGATTGACAGGATTCGTCTAATCGCATGGTATCGCGTTCGCGGATTTCGTGCGGTGAATGTCGAGCCTCCAGTCGTGGACACGCTGGACGGACGAGGGCATGTGTCGTTCACGATCGTCGAGGGTCAACCGATCGTGGTGGGTAGTATCGAAATATTGGGCGTCGAGGGTCTGGAGGAGGCAGGTCTTCTGGAGGACCTGCCGCTCGCGGTTGGTGACCGAATGAGCTCCTACGCGCTCAATGCAACCCGCAACGCTATCGCGCGACGACTTCAGAATCGCGGATACGCGTACGCGGAGGTGTTGATACGATCCATGCTGCCTGCGGACACCCCGTACCGCTCAGCGGTGACGTTCGACGTCGAGGCCGGGCCGCTCTCCGAGTACGGCGTGATCGAGGTCGCGGGCCGACAGGACCTCAGCGAGTCGACGATACTGCGGACCGCGCAGATCCAGACCGGTCGCCTCTTCCGCAGGGACCAACTCGTGGAGTCGCAGACCCGCTTGTTCGGTCTCGACATCGTGAGCAGTGCGCGCGTCGAAGCGTTCGAGATTCCGATCGCCGAATGGGAGCTCAGGCGTCAGGAGCTCTCCGCCCCCGATTCGGTTATCCCAATGACGCTGCGCGTTCAGGAGGGGGACAAGTACCGGCTCCGCCCCGGAGCCGGGTGGAGCACGGCGGAGTGTTTCGACTTGGAGGCACGCGGCACGGCCCGTAACTTCATGGGCGGCGGTCGTATTCTGCAGCTGCGGGGTCGGGTCGCGAACCTGCTCGCCGCGGACTTCCACGACATCCTCTGTCCTTCCAGCGGAAGCGGATCATTTGCCAAGTTGAACTGGCTGGTCGCGCTCGACTTTGCTCAGCCCTGGATCTTCTCGACGCGCAACGCGCTCGTGGCTTCGGTGTTCAGTGAGCGGCAGAGTCTGCCCGATGTCTTTGTACGGCGCGCCGTTGGTCTCGACCTCGCTCTGACCCGCCACATCGGGCCGCAGACGCCGCTGACGGTCTCCTACCGACCTGAGTTATCGCGTCTCGACGCCGCGGACGTGCTGTTCTGTACGGGATTCCTGGTATGTACGCCAGACGACATCGAGATTCTGGAGAGTTCCAATCGGCTCGCTCCTTTGGGCATCAACTTCTCCCGTCTTCTCGCGAATAATCCGCTTAATCCGACGCGCGGCTATAACCTCGTCGTGGACATCGAGCATGCGGCTTTTTGGACGGGCTCCAACTTCCGCTACGATCGCGTCGTCGCCGAAGGCACTTGGTATTCGAGCCAAGGGTCGAGCGTGCTAGCGACTCGACTGCGAGGCGGGTGGGTCGGAGCTGGCCCGTTCAGCGAGCTCGTCGGCGCGGGCGCGGGCGTCGACGTGGTGCATCCCCAAAAGCGGTTTTACGCGGGTGGTGCAAACTCGGTACGCGGATTCGCTCAAAGCCGCCTAGGGCCGAGGGTCCTGCAGGTCGGTCCGGAGGAACTGCTGGAGCGGAGAAGCAGCTGGAGCGCGTGCAGGCCTGAACAGGTGATCGACCTCAGCTGCGACGCGCGTGGGCTGCCAGAGGGACGCTTCTTGTCCCGCCCGACCGGCGGTACAAGGGTGCTCGAGGCCAACCTCGAGCTCCGGTTCAGGCTTGGCTCTAGCCTGCAAGGTGTCGCGTTCGTCGACGCAGGACAGCTTTGGGGGGCGACCCAATCGGTCGACCTCGGCGAGCTCGAGGTCACCCCCGGCACTGGAATTCGTTTCCTGAGCCCGATCGGACCGCTTCGGGTGGATGTCGCCTATCGCTTCAGAGGCGGGCAGGCGCTATCGGTCGTTACCTCGCAGTTGCGGCCGTTTGTGGACGGGGAGGACGACCCTAATGATCGAATCCTAGTTGGTGTTGAGCGCATTCCATTTGTTGAGTCCAACGAACTTGCCGTGCTTGCCCCGACCGTCTTGTTTGGGGAGTCGTCCGCGCTGTCATGGCGTCGTTTCCAACTCCACATCTCGATCGGCCAGGCGTTCTGATGAGCGATTGGATCCGGCTATCGACCCAACCCGCGTCCGGCGAATCGCCCGCGGACCCAGCTCCGCGGAGGAAGTGGGGCCGGCTCCTCTTCGGATTTGCGCTGGCGTTGGTTCTCGCTTTGGCCGGCGTCTCGGCGGCGCTCGTGAAAACGGGTCGTGGCCACCGCGTCGTGCTGAACCAGATACTGGGCCGCATCAGCGAGTCGCTCGCCGGCGACCTTGTAGTAGACGGAATCCGAAGTGGGAACTTGTTGACCCACGCCACACTGACGGGCCTTCGGCTCGACGCCGAAGGCGGTCGACCCTTCCTGCGCGCTGACTCGGTCCAGCTTCGATTCTCGCTGCTCGACGTTTTCGACCGTGAGTTGCGACGCATCGTTTCGGTCACCGTTTGGGGCCTCGATCTGGAAATCTCCCAATATCCTTCGCAGCAGTTCACGAACTTGCAGGGTGTGATCCAGACGCGCCTCGATCCGGTCATGGCGGAGGGATCGGACGCCAAGGAACCGCTCGCTCTGCTCAGGGTGGACCACCTCGAGGTGCGCGGCGGGACCGTCCAATTGCTTATACCGGCCGGAAACGACAATACCTACGCCAGCGTGCCGTCTCCCGACGGACAAGGGCGTCTGAGGCGGTTCGCTTTCGAGCAGATCGACCTCGAGCTCGAAGACGGCGTCCTCGATTCGTCCGACCCTGCTCAGATATTCGTAGGCCGGCTGTCGTCGCTATCCACGGACGCCTTCGTCCTAGTGGAGCCGGTCAGAGTCGCAGAGGCGTCGGGAGAGATCGTGGTCGGTTCAGCGGGCATCGCCGTTTCCGAGCTTCGCTTGCGTCTGCCGGGCTCAGCGCTGCGAGGCGAGATGTCAGCGGGTCCAAGCGAGCCGGATGGTCCCTGGTCGCTCACTGCTACGCTGAGTACCGAAGGGGACGGCGAGCTCGAGGACCTGAGGTGGCTGGACGACCGCATCCCGTCCGGCTCGTTCCGAGGCAGTGTTCGGATCTCGGTGGCGGAGTCGACCGAGGTCGTTCTGCAGGACGTGGACATCGACTTGGAGGCGAGCAGCATCGCGGTGGCAGGGCGGGTCGTGTTCGGCGAACAGATCTCGTTTGATGCCATCGATGTGACCACCAACCCGCTTGCGCTCTATCGTCTCGAGCCCTGGCTAGGTCGGGATCTTCCGCTCGACGGTTGGCTCAGCGGGCAAGTGCGCCTGTCCGGGACGCTGACCGATGTGGTGTCGAGCGGTCGCATGACGTTCGTGCCGACTGGGTATGGCGGAGTTCAGACCACCGCGGACTTCAGCGGAACCTTGCACGGAGGGCCGAACCCTGGTGCGACGACCTTCGTAGCGCGCTTGGAGCCGCTGAACTATCAGCTGCTAGGCATCATTGCCCCGAATTCCCCCCTGGATGGAACGGGTTGGCTCGCGTTCGAGGTTTCTGGCCGGGCGGACGACGGACTGCGATTCCTGGCCGACGTGTCCCACGAAGGAGACTCGTTGCGATTGAGCGGCTCTTTGACGCGAACGGAGGCGGGCCCGTGGACCGCGGACGTGGATGCGGACCTGGCGCCGCTGTCGCTGCGAATCTTGGGCCGGTTACAGCCGGATCTCCAGTTGGTCGGGGAGGTCACGGGCAGTGTGCGCGGTGTCGGTCGCTTGCGCGACCTTCAGCTGTCGGCTGAGTTCGATGCCGGTGGCGGAACCGTCACCCTGGACGGCGTGGCGGACATGCGACGCCTCGGATCGTTCTATCGATTCGACGTTTCCTTCGAATCCGTCCCGCTCGATCAGTTCAGCGCCCGCTTGCCGCCTAGTTCCGTCTGGAACGGCTCGCTCTCGGTGGAGGGTCGCGGTGTCCGCCTCGATTCCATGGATGCGGCCGCGACGCTGTTCGTATCCAGGTCCCGCATCGGGGGCCTGCACGTCGACACTGTGACGGCTCATCTGAGGGCCTCGGCGGGAATCTTGACGGTCGACAGCATCGATGCCGTGCTCGGAGGCGTTGTGGTTGCGGGCAACGGGCGCCTCGGCATGGCCGCACCGCTCGACGGGGAAGCTCGGCTCACGTTCTCCACGGACTCGCTCGGGGGCCTGCGTCCGCTCTTGCTCGGCGACACGGTCATCGCCAAGGACACCCTCAGCGCTATGGAGTCTGGGCGCCTGACGTTCGAGGGCGTCGATGTCGCGTCTTTGCCCGATACCGCCGACGTACGTATGCACGGGTCGGTGGACGGCACCATACGCCTGGTAGGGTCCGTCGACGCGCTCAATATCCAGCTCGACATGGACGTGCGCGGGGCGGTGTATGGTCACAACCGGGTCGACAGCGCCAGCGTGCAATTGACCGCGGACGAGCTTCCCGATTTCTCGGGAGACTGGGACGTGTTGCTGGACGCGTTCGGCGTGCAGTATCAAGGCCGCTCGTTCGAGAGAGCTCACCTGGACGCCGACATGACTCGGCGGCAGGGACGCGCTGTGCTCGAAATCGAACGGGGCCTCGGCGAGCGGATCGACACCAGGGGCCAGTTCGCCTTCGACTCGTTGGGGGGCTCGGTCCGGCTGGAAGAAGCGACGGCCACACTGGACTCCCTCGTATATTCGCTCGCGCACCCGAGCCGAGTTTCTTGGGACCAGCGATCGGTCTCCATCGAGGGTCTCGAGATTCGCCGTGACGACCACGACCACATGCGGATCACCGCCGACGGCACGCTTTCGCGCTCGGACGTCTCGGACTTCGACCTGGACATCGAAGGCCTGCACTTGGAGCGCGTGGCACGCGTTGTCGAGTTCGATGACGTAGCCGTGAGCGGGCACCTCGACCTCACGCTGTCTGTGGAAGGGCCGGCCGCGAACCCCGTCATCGAAGGACACTTCGAACTCGAGGATCCTAGCCTCGCGGACGTACTGCTCACGCGCGTCGAGGGCGAGCTGGCGTATCGGGCCAAGGAAGCGGATGCGAGCCTCCAGGCTTGGCAGGGTGATCGACAGGTGCTGAGCGCCATCGGTTCAGTACCCATCGATCTGTCTCTGGCCGAGGTCCAACGTCGGCAGGTCGCGCGGCCGATGGACCTGCGTCTGGTGGCGGATTCCCTCGATGCCGCGGTAGCACTCGCATACTTCGGGACGCTCGAGGATGTGGTCGGTACTGTGTCCGGGCAAGTACGCGTTGGTGGCACCTCCGAATCGCCGGAGCCGGATGGGATTGTCGAGCTTTCCGCCGCGGGCTGGTCGATCGACGTGCTCGGAGTCCGCCACGAGGACGTCGAGGGTACCGTGACCCTCAAGCCCGACCGAACCGCCGAGCTCGACCTGTCGTTGAGTGCGACAGGCCGTGTGGTGGTCACGGGCACGGTGACGCTGGATTCCATCTCAGACCCGGGCCTGGACCTACAGTTCGAGCTGGACGGCTTCCAAACCGTGCAACGGACGGACATAGAGAGCCGGGTCAGTGGAGCGCTGACGCTGACCGGCCGCTACGCCCGCCCGTTCGTACAAGGTGAGCTCACCGTGGATGAGGCCGCGATCTTCGTAGACGAATTCGTGAGGAATGCGGGGATCGTAGATCTCTCCAACCTGGGCCTGTTCGATGCGGACACTTTGGTCTTTTTGACCCAGCCTTTGGTTCGCGACCTCCCCTTTCTCGACTATTTGCGAGCCGAAGTGACGCTCGCGGTTCCGAGGGCCACCTGGCTTCGCTCCAGCGATATGGACGTGGAGATCGGCGGGGAGCTCCAGGTGCGATACTCGCGGCGCGACAGGGACCTCGTCATGATCGGAGAGCTGCAAGCCTTACGCGGCTCGTATTCGGTGATGGGGCGTCGCTTTCAGGTGGCCGGCGGCACCGTTGGCTTCTCCGGGACCCCGGGCATGAACCCGACGCTCGACATTCAGGCGGTGAGCCGGATTCGCCGCATCGACGGTGACCCTCTGGAGATCAATGCCAACGTCGGAGGAACGCTCACGGTCCCCCGGGTGACGCTTTCGACGGAGGAGGCGGGGCTCGTACAGTCCGACCTGGTGAGCTACCTGGTCTTCGGGCGCTCCAGCGCGGAGCTGGCCACGGGCCAGACCGCCTTCCTCGAGGGGGCCGCGGGCTCCGTCGTGACACTCTTTTCTGGAGCGGTCGCGTCCCAGATCGGGGCTGCACTCGCTCAAGGTATCGGTGTCGACTACCTGTCGATCACACAGGCCGGCGACTTCGCCTTCGCCACGGGCCTCACGAGTTCGCTCGCCAATACGCAAGTGGAGATCGGCCAGTACGTGGGACCGAACACGTTTATCGTGATCGTCTTCCGGCCCCTGTTCGGGCAGGCGGCGGGAGGCAGTTTCCTGGGAGGAGCTCGGATCGAGTGGGCGCTCTCCGACGACTACACCGTCGAGGGATTCTTCGAGGACCGGTTCTTGCGCGGTGGCGGCGGAGGTTTTGCGCGTTTCGGGGTGCCACCACCGAAGGTCGTGGGCGTGTTTATCTTCCGAGAGTGGGGCCGCTGACGGCGAGTTCAGCCGCCCCGTTTTCGTCTCGCGGCGCGCGTCTTTGCGCCGCACCCCCAGGATTGAGCGCGACTTGTGCGCGTGGTTAGGTTTTCGGGCTATGGTACGATCTAAGTCCGCCGAGTCGCGCAGCCACGAGAAGCTCATTGTCCGCGGCGCGCGCGAGCACAACTTGAGGAACATCAACGTTGAGCTGCCGAGGGAGCGGCTCATCGTGATCACCGGGCTCTCGGGTTCGGGGAAGTCCTCGCTCGCGTTCGATACGATCTACGCCGAGGGGCAACGTCGGTACGTCGAGTCGCTGTCCGCTTATGCGCGTCAGTTCTTGGGATTGATGGAAAAGCCCGACGTCGATTCCATCGAGGGGCTTTCGCCGGCGATTTCCATCGAGCAGAAGACGGTGAGCCGGAATCCGCGCTCCACCGTCGGCACAGTCACTGAGATTTACGACTACTTGCGCCTGCTCTGGGCCCGAGTGGGCACGCCGCACTGTCCGAGTTGCGGCGAACCGGTGGTGCGACAGTCGGCCAGTCAAATCGTCGACGCTCTGCTCAGGATGAAGGCGGGCACGCGTGTCGAAGTGTTGGCCCCGCTGGTGCGCGGCAGGAAGGGGGAGTTCGCCGCTCTTTTCGAGCGCGCCCGCAGGGAGGGGTTCGTTCGCGTCCGGGTGAACGGAGAAACGCACGACCTACGCGAGCCCCCCTCGCTCAATCGGTACGAAAACCATGACATCGCGGTGGTGGTCGATCGCCTGGTGATCCGCGAGCAGGACCGCGATCGGTTGGCCGACTCGGTGGAAACCGCGCTGGGCACGGGCGACGGCATCCTCGAGGTCATTCAGCACCGGAAAAAGAGCGAAGCAGTCGAACATGTGTTCAGCGAGCACTACGCGTGCGGAAACTGCGGCACCAACCTCGCAGAGCTCGAGCCCAGGCAGTTCTCCTTCAACTCCCCGTATGGCGCCTGCGAGGAGTGCGGCGGCCTCGGTACCCGGAAGGAGGTGAACGCAGACCTACTGCTCGCGGATCCGAGCGTCTCGATCCTCGAAGGGGTCATCCTGCCGTGGGGTGATCCATCGGGGCACTTGCGGCGCTCCGTGATCCCGGGGTTGGCCGAAGCGTACGAATTCGATGCCAACACGCCGTGGGGAGAGCTCGACGAGTCGGTCCGCCACGCTGTAATCCATGGTTCGGGCACGATGAAGATCCGCTTTCCGTACAAGTCCGGCAGCGGGAAATTCAAAGGCCACTACGAGGATCGCTGGGAAGGCATCCTCACCAATATCGAGCGCAGATACGGGGAAACCACCTCAGAGACGATTCGCAACCAGCTCGACGACTATATGTCGACGCTACCGTGCGGGGCATGTGGCGGGAGTCGCTTGAAGCCCGCATCGCGGTCGGTCACGGTCGGTGGACGCTCGCTGGGCGACATCGTGGATCTTCCCATTGCGGAAGCTGTGGCCTTCATCGATTCCTTGCCCGTGCAGGGCCGACAGAGCAGCAGCAACGGGAAGGACAAAGTAGCTCCCGGCCCGCCGCTTTCTGCGGAGATCGCGGGACCGATCCTGAAGGAAGTGGGCGAACGCCTACGTTTCCTCAGCGACGTAGGGCTCGACTACCTCACGCTAGGCCGAGCGTCCGGCTCGCTCTCCAGCGGCGAGGCCCAAAGGATCCGACTCGCCACCCAGATCGGGAGTCAGCTCGTGGGTGTCCTATACATCCTCGACGAGCCATCGATCGGCCTTCACCAGCGGGACAACGCGCGTCTGCTGGGCACGCTCGAACACCTACGCGACTTGGGCAATACAGTTCTCGTTGTCGAGCACGACGAGGAGACGATTCGCCACGCTGACTACGTCGTCGACCTGGGGCCGGGAGCAGGGCGCCACGGCGGGGAGGTCGTCGCCAGCGGTCCGATCGAGGCTCTACTGGCCGAAGAGCGGTCGCTCACGGGCGCTTATCTGCGCGGGGAGCGTCGCATCGAGATTCCAGAAGAGCGCCGACCGATCGACACTGCACGCACCCTCACGGTGAAGGGCGCCCGCGGCCATAACTTGCAGAAGCTCGACGTGAGCTTCCCGCTGGGTGTGTTCACCTGCGTGACCGGCGTGAGCGGCTCCGGAAAATCCACGCTCGTCAACGAGACGCTCTACCACGTGCTGGCTCGCCATCTATACCGGAGCAAGCTGGTGCCGGCGAGCCACGATTCCATTGAGGGTCTCGAGTTGATCGACAAGGTCATCGACGTCGACCAATCGCCGATCGGGCGAACGCCGCGCTCGAACCCCGCGACGTACGCAGGTCTGTTTACCCCTATTCGGGAGCTCTTCGCCAACCTGCCCGAGTCGCAAATGCGGGGGTACGGGCCTGGGCGATTCTCGTTCAACGTGAAGGGGGGACGTTGCGAGTCTTGCCAGGGCGACGGACTCGTGAAAATCGAGATGCATTTTCTGCCAGACGTTTACGTCCCGTGCGACGTCTGCCGTGGCCGGCGCTACAACCGGGAGACGCTGGACGTCTTTTACAAGGGCAACAACATCGCCGACGTCCTGGAGATGACCGTCGAAGACGCGCTCGACTTCTTCGGCGCCGTGCCTCGCATCAAGGTGAAGCTGGAGACGTTGTTCGAGGTGGGTTTGGGCTACGTGCATCTTGGACAGTCGGCCACGACCCTGTCGGGCGGCGAAGCGCAGCGCGTGAAGCTCGCGACGGAGCTTTCCAAGCGCGCGACCGGCCAGACGCTCTACATCCTCGATGAGCCGACGACTGGCCTGCACTTCGAGGACGTACGCGTTCTCCTGGGGGTCCTACACCGGCTGGTAGAGCTTGGTAACACGGTGATCGTGATCGAACACAACCTTCACGTCGTGAAGACCGCCGACTGGATCATCGACCTTGGTCCGGAAGGTGGATCGGGCGGCGGTCGTATCATCGTAGAGGGCACACCCGAAGAGGTGGCGGCGACGAAGGCCTCCTACACGGGGCAGTACCTGGCGCCAATGCTCGGGAGTTGAGGTAAGCCCCTGCACCCGTGGCGCATACGCTTTACCTTTGGGGCCCGGTTACAGCCGGGGGGAGCCCGGGGAGAAACCGGGCTCGCGCAGGGTCGTAGGGTCGACTTCAGGTTAGAAAGCCCAACCTCCGCCCAGCGGAGACTCAGATAACGGAGACGGTCATGGTAACCCGAGAGGATCTCGAGAGCTTCTTGATTCGAATGGATCTCGAGTACGATGAGGTCGATGAGGGCATGTACCTCGTCCAGGGCCGCAACAGCGGTCTTCCGGTCGTGGTGCATCACGCAGACGCTCTTCTCCTGATTCGCATGAAGGTCATGGACCTTCCCGAGTCGATGGACGACGAACTCGCGTTCTATCGCGCCCTCCTGGAGTTGAACGCCACTGATGTGGTCCATGGGGCCTACGGTCTCGAGAACGGTGAGCTGATCATCAGCGACACTCTCGAGCTGGAGACGCTCGACTTCCACGAGCTTCGGGCCTCGACGGAATCGATTGAACTAGCCGCTACCAGTCATATGGAGCGGATCCGCGCCCTGGCCGGCGTCGCCCAAGAGGGTGTCGCCGACGATACGGGTGCGGAAGAGGCGGAGGGCTGACGAGAATGGGCATGTTTACGAAGTTGTCGACACTCATCAAATCCAACATCAACGATCTCATCTCGAGGGCTGAAGACCCCGAAAAGATGTTGAACCAGATCATCATCGACATGCGCGACCAGTTTGCGAAAGCCAAGCGCGAGGTGGCGGCGGCGATCGCGGACGAGCGCAAGCTGAAGTCACAGCTCGATGACGAGGTCAAGCAGGCACACGACTGGGAGCATCGGGCGATGCTAGCGGTCAAGGAAGGTCGCGACGACCTTGCGAAGCAGGCGCTGATCCGCCAACAGGAGCACGCGGAGCGAGCCCGGGTGATCCAGCAGACCTGGCACGAGCAGTCCGCTGAGACGGAGAACCTCAAGGGCTCCCTACGTCAGCTCAACGACAAGATCGAAGAGGCGAAGCGCAAGCGGAATCTGCTCATCGCCAAGCAGAAGCGGGCACAGGCGCAGCGACGCATCCACGAGACGATGTCCGGTCTCAGCGACAGCTCGGCGTTCGAGGCGTTCAACCGGATGGCCGAGAAGATCGAGGAGCAGGAGCGCCAGAGTATCGCGCAAGCTGAGGTCAGCGAGGCGCTCGGGGGCGACTCGCTCGAGCAGGACTTCGTTCGTCTCGAGGAGGCCGGCGGCCCGGGCGGTGCTGACGTGGAGGACAAGCTTCTCGCGCTCAAGAGCCAGATGGGCCTACTGGGCGATGGCAGCGAGGAACCGAAGCAGCTCGAAGCGGGCGACGAACCGGCAGCTCCGGCTGCGGCAGCGCCCGCGGCTCCCGCTCCTGTGGTTAAGGATGCCGTGGTCGAGGAGGTTTCCGAAGCCGAAGCTGACTCGATTCCAGAAGCGCAGTTGCTCTCCGAGTTCGAAGAGCTCGAGGAGAAGCAGGCAGAGGCACAAGAAGTGCCGTTGGACGAAGGTGGTTCCTGAGACTGCCTGATTCCTAGGGTCCGGTAGGCCGGCAGGGGGAGCGCTCTCAGGGCGCTCCCCCTGTTGTTTTGGTGTCGCCGGCTCATCTTTGGGCAGATCTTCGAGACCAAGCCGTTGGAGCCCACATGAGCATCGTCTATTTGAACGGCCAGTTCCTCCCCAAGGACGAAGCGAAGATCTCTCCAGACGACCGCGGCTTCCTGCTCGCGGACGGAGTCTACGAAGTGACGCCTTTCTACGAGGGCGCTCCGTTCTGCCTCGACCGCCACCTCACCCGTCTCGAGCAGGGTCTCAGTTGGATGCGGATTCAGCAGCCGGTCGACGGGCTGGAAGACGTGCAACGCCGGCTCATCCTGGAAAACGGTCTAGAGAGCGCGGCAACGTCGCTCACCTACATTCAGATCACGCGCGGCGCCGCGCCACGCACGCACTATTTCCCGGTGGACCCCGTAGAGGCGACGGTGTACGCGTATGCGAAGGCGTGGGACCGTCCCTCCCCCGAGCGCTGGTCGAAGGGCTTCACCGTGGCGACCGTGCCCGACCAGCGGTGGAGCCGCGTCGACGTGAAGACCATCTGCCTGCTTCCCAACGTACTTGCGTTTCAGGACGCCATCGAAGCCGGCGCCGACGACGCCCTGCTGGTTCGCGACGGCGTCGCGATCGAAGGTGCGCACATGAACTTCTGGGGCGTCTTCGACGGCGTGCTCGTCACGCATCCGACGACCAACCAAATACTTCCCGGTATCACGCGCGGTGTCGTCCTGGACTTAGCCGCTGCGGACGGCATCCCCGTGGAGCAACGACCCATCCAGGTCGAGGAGCTCGGTGCGGCCGAAGAGCTCTTCTTCACGGGTACGACCGGCGAGGTGAGGCCTTGCGTGGGGGTGGACGGCACTCCCGTGGGCGACGGGCGTGTCGGGACCATCACCAAACGGCTCTCGCAGCTCTTCCGGGCCGAGGTCGAGGCTGCGAAGGAGGCAGCGGCCGGCACGCCAGTCGCCTGACGTGCTCAGGGCTCGGCGGCTGATATGCGCTGGGGCCACCGCGATCTCGCTCGCGGGGTGCCTCGCTGGCGCGGTAGGACCCGGCACGACGACCAACGTCGATCTGACGGCCCCGGGGGATGTCGACGTCGTTCGTTTCGTCTATTTGGGCAGTGGTGGTTGGATCATCGAACGCGGGGAAGATCAGGTGTTGGCCGCGCCGCTCTTCTCGAACCCGGGCCTGTTGACGACCGGACTGCTTCCAATTCGGTCGGACACCGTGCTCGTAGACCGCTACATGTCCCGCTACGACGTTAGCGCGGCCAAGGCGATCCTGGTCGGGCACGCGCACTACGACCATCTGATGGACGTGCCGCGCGTCATCCTCGTGCATGCGCCCACGGCACGCATCGTCGGCACGACGACCGTGAAGAATACGCTCGGGACCTGGTCCGGAGTCGGGGATCGCGTGGACGTGGTCAACGACATCGCCGGCGATCAGCACACCGTAGGCGAGTGGCTTCACTACGGTGAGGGCGTGCGAGTCATGGGGCTCCGCTCCAAGCATGCAGCGCACTTCAACGGCTACACGCTGTACCGTGGGACGCGTGACCGCCCCCTGACGGCCGAGCCCCGGTGGGCGACCGAGTGGCTGGAAGGGCGCAGCCACGCCTACTTGGTCGACTTCATGAATGCCGACGGCTCCGTCGCCTTCCGGGTGTACTACCAGGACGCGGTCTCGCCGGCACCTGCGGGATTTGCACCGGAGGAGCTCATAGAGCAACACCCGGTAGACATGGCCATCTTCGTGCCGGCCACGTTCGATCAAGTCGACTGGCATCCGGAGGCCTTCGTCGAGAACCTGCGTCCCAAACATGTGCTGCTCGGTCACTGGGAGAATTTTTTCGTCCCAATCGAGGCGCCGACCAAGTCGGTATTGCTCACCGACCTCGGCCATTTCGAAGCGCGACTCGCCCGCGTGCACGACGGAGGGTGGTGGCGCCCGGACTTGTGGACCGAATTCCGGTTTCCGGTATGGTAGTGCTGTGACGGGCCCCCGGTGTTGCACCGCTGTGTCTGGCGCTAGCCGCGTGCGGCGGGGCGTCGAGCGCATCACCCGACGACTTCGAGCTGATCGCTCAGCTCGACGTGGGACAGAACCCTCACCAGATCTCCTTCTCTGAGGACGGACGGACGGCCTACGTCGCGACCGCGGGCGAAGACCGCATCACCGTCATCGACGCCGCTCGCCACGAGATCGCCGGCATGATCTCAGTGCCCGGAACGCCACTCGGCGTAATAGCGCTGCCCAATGGCAAGGACCTGGCCGTTGCACGTTTTGAGGCGGGCGGTGTTGCCCGCTACGCGCGTAGCGGCAGCCCGCTCGGCGGTGATCGCGGCACAAGCTCTGGCGCGTCGCTGATCACTGGTCCTTATCCCGGCGATCGCTACCTCGTCTCGGTCGAAGCAGCGGACTCGGTTCACGTCTTCGACGCACGGGCCTTCACCTTCGTGGCCAGCTACCCGACCGGCGACCGGCCATTCCCCGGCGCGGCCACCTCGGATGGTCGGCTGGCCTTCGTACCCGGATACGCCGATGGCACCGTGACCGTCATCGACCTCTTCAACCGTCGCGTGCTCGAGACCGTGTCGGTTGGCGAGCGCCCCAGCGGGGGTGCCGTGCTGCCGGGCGACATGGAGTACGCCGTCGTAGTTCGCGGCGAGAACCGTGTCGAGTTCATCAACACCGCGTCGCGCTCCGAAGTTGGCCAACTGAGTGACGGAATCGGCGACTCGCCGTTCTCCATCGTGGTCACGCCGAACGGGCGTCTGGCGTTCGTGAACAACACCGCCAGCCACGACATATCCGTGATCGACCTCGCCGATCGCCGCGTTCGTGGAAAAACCGGGTGATGTCGGCGAGCGCCATCGACGCAGTACTCTCGTTGCCGTGCATCTGCGACCAGAGCAGGACGGTCGTGGGACCCGACCCGAACGTGAGATCCCTGATCTCACGGCCCTCGACGCTCTCACCCGCGCGGTTGGAGATGACGTTTCCGCCCAAGTACGGCGCGACCGCTCTCCAGTACGTCTGGTGGTTGAAGCGGCGGTCTTCCAGCCCCGCTACGCGCACGTCGTCGTAGACATCGATCAGGTCGGCGCTGATGGCGGCCGCATCGGAGGAGACCGATGAGGCGGATTCCTCAGGCGCCGACCCCGGGCCGGCTGGGCCCGCTAGCGGTGACCCGCCGCACACCACCAGAGCGAGCAGCGGCGCGAACACAAGAATGGGCTGACGTTGCATTGCGGATCCGAGCGCCTTAGTCAGTAGATGAGGTAGGGGCGCCGCAGCTGCTCGAACGCTCTCACGCTTTCGTCCCACGCTGCCGTCAGCGCGGCGAAGTCTTGGCCCGCTTCGATACCCAGGCGCAGGGCGTCTGTCCCCGCCAGACGATCGAAGTGGGCTTCGCGCCATGACCAGTTGTCGCCCGACATGCTATGGGCCTCGAGCAGCATCGCGACCGCAGTTTTCGGCGCGTCGTAGTTGGTGGCTTCGTGGATCAGCCGAACGCCCTGGATCTCCTGGCCGTCGAACTTGCCGTCGCCGGGGTTGAATGGTGTGAAGGTCACAGCCTCGAAGCGCACGCCCTGTAGGCCGTGAGCGTTCAGAGACTCGGCCAGCCCAGGCCCGTCCAGCCATGGCGCGCCAACCCACTGAAAAGCACGGTCGGTGCCTCGGCCCACGGAAAGCGGCGTGCCCTCGAACAAGCACGTGCCGGGATATGCGAGCGCGCTCTCGAGCGTCGGCATGTTCGGGGACGGAGCCACCCACGGTAGCCCGGTATCGGGGAAGGTCATGTCGCGCCGCCACCCGTCCATGGGCACGACGTGCAGCTCGACATCGATGCCGAACTCGCCCACGTACAAACGAGCCAGCTCGCCCACGGTCATACCATGACGCATGGGCACGGGATAGAGCCCGACGAAGGTGGAGTACTCCGGGTCGAGTACGTTTCCGTGCACGGCATCGCCACGGATCGGGTTCGGACGGTCGAGCACGACGAACGGAATTCCGTGCTCTTCGGCGGCTTCCATCGCGTACGCCATCGTGGAAACATAGGTGTAGTAGCGTGCTCCAATGTCCTGCATGTCGAAGAGGAGAACCTCCACGCCCTCGAGCATCTCCGGCGTCGGTCGCAGGGTCCGGCCATAGAGCGAGTGAATCGGTATTCCGGTCTGCTCGTCGACTCCTCCCTCGACCCGTGCACCCGCTTCCGCCTCTCCGCGAATCCCGTGCTCGGGGCTGAAGAGCGCGACCAGCTCGACCTCGCGTGCTTCGTGCAGCGCGTCGATCGTGCTGCCGACCTCCCGGGAGGCTCCCGCCTCCTGGCCCACCGCCCGCCAGTAGATGCCCGTGTGGTTTGTTACGAGGCCAACACGCTTCCCCCGCACGAGGTGCATAGAGTCGGAAAGAAGCACCTCGACTCCCGCGCGCACCGTCGCCGGCGTCTGCGCGCCGGCACCGACGGAGGCGTCGCCGTCAGGAACGCCGCAGGCGTAGAGGGTAACACCCAGGAACAGGGTGGGAATACAGGATTGTGACGTTTTCCAGGAGCCGGTACCTTCCCGTCCATCAGAGCTTCGGTGGAGGGGGTGCCCTCGTCTTGTCCGTATCATGTGGCAAGCTTCGGGGTCGCGCCTGACGCCGTCAACGACCCCTGACCAAGTCCGCCCTACTTGATGCCGCCAGCCGCCGCCAGACCCCGCACCGTGGCTCGGGCCCTGGCGACGCCGCTACTCGCCAAGCTCGAGCCGCGAGGGGTGACTAGGTCCCTGCCTGCGCTCGTCGTCATGGCGGCGCTGGTCGCCTGTGGCTCTCCCGCCGCCGTGACGCCTCCCCCGCCGGTTCGCGACTCCACGGCCCAGGTGAGGGACAACCTCGAGGGAGGCCGACCGCGAACCCCACCGGCTGAGCCGGAGATTCATCCGGAGGCGCCCAGGGAGGAATCGCCGCTGACGCTACCGTGGTCGGAGAGCACGCTCGAAGGCATGACGCTACGTCAGAAGGTCGGGCAACTCATCATGCCGTGGGTGCTCGGCGACTTCGCGCCGGACGGGACCGCCAGCCACGAGCGCATGCTCGGCTACATCCGCGACCAGCAGATCGGTGGCGTGATCATGTCGGTGGGCTCCCCGACCGAAGTAGCGGCGAAACTGAACGACTTCCAGGAGCACTCGCAGTGGCCGCTACTGGTCGCTGCCGACCTCGAGACCGGCGCCGGTTTTCGAATGCGTGGAGCGGTCCAGATGCCAGGCACGATCGAGCTGGGCGGTGCCACGGACTTCCCCTCCTTGATGGCGCTCGGCGCTTCCGGAGATACCCGGCTGGCCTACGAGATGGGTCGGGTCACGGCGGTGGAGGCGCGCGCGGTCGGCATCCATGTGCCGTTCGCGCCGGTGCTGGACGTGAACAACAATCCCGACAACCCGATCATCAACGTGCGTTCCTTCGGGGCGGATCCGGAGCAGGTCGCTCGGCTTGGCGCCGCTTTCGTTCGAGGCATTCAGGAAAACGGCGGCATCGCCACAGGAAAGCATTTTCCAGGTCACGGCGATACCGGGACGGACTCACACCTGGCGTTGCCTTTGATCCCCTACGATCGGGCCCGCATGGACTCCGTCGAGTTGAGGCCGTTCCAGGCGGCGATCGAAGCGGGCATGGGCGCGGTGATGACCGCGCACATCTCGGTGCCCGGCATCTCGAACGGCGACCGCGCCCCCTCCACGCTGAATGCCGCGATTTTGACCGAGCTGCTTCGTGAGGCCATGGGGTTCGACGGTCTGCTCTTCACCGACGCGATGGATATGAGCGCGATCGCGCGGCTACACAGCGCCGAAGAAGCTGCGGTTCTCGCGGTGGAAGCTGGGGCCGACGTGATCCTCATGCCGCCTTCCCCCAAGCGAGCGGTCGACGGCATTGTGGCCGCGGTCGAGTCCGGGCGCATCTCCGAGGCACGCATCGATGTGTCCGTGCGCCGCCTGCTCGAGACCAAGCAGGCGATCGGGCTGCATCAGAACCGAAAGGTCAGCCTCGAAGACCTGCAAGGATCGGTCGGCATCCCGAGCCACACCGACGTTGCTGCCGAAGTCGCCGAGCGCTCGATCACCGTGCTGAGGAATGGCCGCAATCTGCTGCCCCTGCTCGGGACCCGCAGTGCCCGCGTCCTATCGGTATCGTTCCGTCGCTCGTCGGACGTGCTCGCCGGGCGGTACTTCAACCGGCGGCTGCGAGCGACGTACCCTCGGCTGTCGACCGCGGAGCTCGATCGTGACGTGAGTCCTTCCGTATACGAGGGCTTGCTGCGCACCGCCCGCCGACAGGCGCTCGTCATCGTGAGCACTTATGTGACTGCGGTCTCGTACCAGGGCTCACTTGCGTTGCCCGAAGAGGTGGTTGACTTCATCGAAGGTCTGGACCGGATTGGTGTCCCGCACCTTCTGGTCTCGTTCGGTAATCCCTACTTGATCACGTCTTTCCCGGACGTGCAGGCGTACATGCTGGCCTGGAGCGGCTCCGAGGCGAGCCAATCGGCGGCCGCACGAGCGCTCTTCGGAGAGTTCGACATCACAGGGCGCACTCCGGCGAGCATTCCGCCGCTCTTCGATATCGGTGCTGGCATGACGATTCCGGGGAGGGGAAGCGCCAGTGGCCGTCGTTGACGGGGAGCCGATCGGGGAGAGGAACGCCCCGATGGGCCCGCGGCGGACTGCTGTCGTTTTGCGGCGTGTAGCGACGATCGCGGCCCTCGCGCTCATCACCGCGTGCGGCGCTCCGCCGCCGGCTGCCGTGCCGGCGCCGTTCGGTCGCGTGCTCGGACTGGAAGCCGAAGCCCGCCTGTGGGTCGAGCAGACGCTCGAGAGTCTCACGCTGGAGGAACTCGTAGGTCAGCTCGTCATCGAGTGGATCCCGGGCGGGTACGTATCGCCCAGCAGCCCCGACTTCGAGCCGCTCGAGCGTTGGGTCGTGGAGGACAAGATTGGTGGCGTATCTCCCTCGATCGGCACTCCTCATGCCTATGTGGCCAAGCTAAACGCGCTACAGGCTAGGGCCGAGATTCCGCTGCTGGTGACCGCCGACTTCGAGAACGGCGGCCCGGGCATGCGCATCAACGGCTCCTACGCGTTGCCGTCCATGCTGCCGCAGGGCGGTGGCACCTCTTTTCCGCCTACGATGGCGTTCGGTGCGATCGGTGATGAGCGCTTCGCGTACGAATACGGGCGTATCACAGCGGTCGAGGCGCGAGCGAGCGGCGTGCACCTGCTCTTCGCGCCCGTGCTCGACGTGAACAACAACGCCGACAACCCGGTCATCGCGAGCCGGTCCTTCGGCGCAGATCCCGAGCTGGTCGCTCGCTTGGGCGCCGCTTTCATTCGTGGCGCCAAGGAGGGCGGGGCATATACCACTGGCAAGCACTTCCCCGGCCACGGGGACACGTCGGTCGATTCTCACATCGGCCTTCCTGTGATCCTCGCGGACCGCGCGCGCCTGGACTCCCTCGAGTTGATTCCCTTCGACCGGGCGATCCAGGAAGGCGTCGATGCGATCATGACGGCGCATGTCGCGCTTCCCAACCTGCTCGGTGCCGCCGGACCACCCGCGACACTCTCGTCAGAGATCCTCACGGGATTGCTGAGGGCGGACCTGGCGTTCGACGGCGTGCTCTTCACCGACGCGCTCACCATGCGTGCGATCACCGACGCCTACGGGATCGGCGAGGCCTCTGTGCGCGCCGTCGAGGCTGGCGCCGACGTGATCCTGTCGCCCAAGGACGTAAGCGCGGCGATCAGCGCGGTCGTGCAGGCCACGCGCGACGGCCGACTCACGCGTACGCGTCTCGAGAACTCGGTACGTCGGCTGCTGGAGATGAAAGCCGAGCTCGGTCTCCATCGGAATCGCTTCGTATCGCTCGACGCAGTCGATGCGGTGGTTGGGTCTGGAGCCCATCTCGCGCTCGCCGACTCGGCCGCGGTGCGCTCCATCACACTCGTAGGCGATGCTGGCGGTCTGGTCCCGATGCGCGCGGAAGCTCCGGTTGAGACTGTTCACTTGCTCTATGCGCGCTCGAGCTGGTTGTGGGCGAGCCGGGCCTTCTCGCAGGGCCTCCTGGCGCGCGTGCCCGGAGCGCGCGAGGTGCGCCTGGACGAGCGCAGCGACGCTGCGGCATACGCATCGGCGGCCGAGGCGGTGGCGAGCGCTGGCCGGGTCATCGTGAGTGTGTACGTGCCGCCTTCCGTCGGCTCTGGCGAGGAGGCGCTGCCTGAGCCCTTGCGAGCGCTGGTGAACGAAGCCGCGACCGAAAAGCCGACCGTACTGCTCTCGTTCGCGAGCCCGTACTTGGTGAGAGCGTTGCCCGACGTGAGCAGCTACGTGGTGGCGTGGGGCGACCGTGAGGTCTCCCAGCGTGCCGCGCTCGGTGCGCTGTTCGGCGAGCAAGCGATCACGGGCCGGCTTCCGATCCCGATTCCGCCGCTGGCTGCGATCGGAGACGGACTCGACCGGGCCCAGGTTACGACACGAATCGATACGCGCACGGTCGATGACCCGCTGGTCGCGGCCGGGATCGTCGACCGAGCAGGTCGCCGTGTGTTCGGGCAGGATCAATCCGTGGCCGACCCCGCGTCTGTGGGCATGTCCGCCGAAGGCCTAGCGCGGGTCGACTCGATCATCGAGGCTGCACTCACCGACTCGGCGGCTTCAGGGGCCGCGTTGGCGATCGGACGGCGCGGCCAGCTCGTATCGCTCAAAGCGTTCGGCGAGCTCGCGTACGGAAGCGGCCGGCCGGTCACCCCCACGTCGATCTGGGACATGGCGTCGGTCTCCAAGGTCGTGGGCACGACTACCGCGGCTATGATGCTTGTCGGAGATGGCCTGCTCGACCTGGACGCACCTGTGGTGTCCTACCTGCCGCATTGGTCGAGAGGAGACGATCGCAAGAGCCGAGTCACCGTGCGTCAGCTCCTGCTTCATCGCACCGGCCTGCCGCCGTTCCGGCGCTGGTTTTTCGATATCGCGGGTCTCGAGGCATATAAGGCCGCTGCCGCCGATGAACCGCTCGATCTCGAGCCCGGCGTCGAAACGGTGTACTCCGACATCGGCATCATGACGCTGGCCTGGGTCATCGAAGAGGCCGCGCAGCAATCACTGGACAGCTTCCTGAATGATCGGCTATGGCAGCCGCTGGGAATGCTCGAGTCGCGATATCGGCCCAGCGCGACGCTGCGACCCCGCATCGCGGCGACCGAGATGGATACGACGTGGCGGCACGAGCTGGTTTGGGGACGTGTGCACGACGAGAACGCCGACGCCATGGGCGGGGTCGCGGGGCACGCCGGGCTCTTCAGTACCGCGGTCGACCTCTCCGTCTTCGCGCGTATGATGCTCAATGGTGGCGTCTCTCCGGCGTGCCGACCGGAGGAGGTTGCAGGTGAGCCCTGCCCGGTCGCCAGGGCCAGCGCGCAGCGCTTGGTGGAGCAGGACGTGCTCGAGATGTTCACGACGCGCTTCGACGAGTCCTCCTCGCGGGCGCTCGGCTGGGACACGCCGTCGGCGCGCTCATCCGGTGGCGATTACGTGACGTCTGATGCGTACGGTCACACCGGCTACACCGGCACATCGATCTGGCTCGACCCCCAGCTGGACCTTTGGGTGGTCTTACTCACGAACCGCGTCCACCCGACGCGTGAGAATCAAAAGCACATCCCCATGAGACGAGCCGTGCACGACGCCGCGGTGCTCGCCATCACCGACCAGCCCATCAGAAAGCGAGCTCCGTGACGCTCCTCGACTGGGCGATCATCGCACTCTACTTCGTGTTCGCAACCGGGATCGGCGTCGCGATGTCGCGTCGCGCCGGATCTTCCATCACCGAATTCTTCATCGGTGGGCGCTCGCTGCCCTGGTGGCTGGCGGGGACTTCGATGGTCGCATCGCTCGTGGTGACGTACTTCCTCACCAGCATCGAGGGCACCTGGCGCTTCTTGCTAGCCATCGGCGCAGGTACCGGCCTCGTGCTTATCCTCCGATGGTATTGGTGGCGCATCAATGCGTGGTCGGAGATCAGCGCGATGATCGCCTCGCTCGTCGTCAGTGTGGTGCTCTGGTTCGGCGTCGGCCTCG
>DQPL01000100.1 GCA_015664885.1 Gemmatimonadota bacterium | reverse complement strand
TACGAGAACGGTCGGTTAAAGACCAAGGGCACCTACAAGGACGGTGACCGGGCTGGAGGGTGGGAGGAGTATTACGAGAACGGTCAGTTAAAGATGAAGCGCACCTACAATGCGGGGGGAGGTGATGGGCCGGATTAGCTTGCTACCGTAACAAGGTTATAGGGGAGACCCCAGTACTGACGTGCCCCCAAGTGTGGTACCACTCCCTATGTTAGACGTTGAGCCATCGGCGGTCCCTGGAGCTGGGCCATTCTAAGGAACCAAGACGATGGTTTGACCGCCTCCGGGGCGGGGGGTAGACCGCCGACGTCTCCAGAGGGTGGGGTGACGAGTCACGCCAGCACCTGCCGCAACGTCTCTAGGCTGATCTTTGCGCCGCTCAGAATGAGCACCACCGTTTTGCCCTCGTAGCGGTCCGCCGTCTTCAGGAAGGAAGCGACCGAAAGAGCCGCAGCCCCCTCCACCAGCGTGTGGTGCCTCAGCAGCACGAGCCGAATCGCCGCCTTGATCTCGTCCTCGCTCACCAGCACGAAACGATCGACGAGGTCTCGGCAGATCGGCAGGGTAATCGCGCCCTCCTCGATTCCTCCCGCGGTCCCGTCCGAGAGTGTGGGTAGCGAATCCAGCTTCACGATTCTCCCCGCCTTGACCGACTCGTACATCACGGCCGAAGCTTCCGGCTGGCAGCCCACGATCTCAATATCTGGGTTCTTGGACTTCAGACATCCCGCGATTCCCGCGATCAGACCGCCGCCGCCCACCGGGACGAAGACGCTGTCGATTCCGTCGATCTGACGTTCCAACTCCAGCCCGATCGTGCCCTGCCCGCCGATGATCTTCGGGTCGTCGCAGGCGGAGATGAACAGCCGGTCGCTCTGCTCGGCATTCAGCTTCGCGAATCGCTCGGTCTCGAGGCAGTCCAGGCCATGGAAGCGCAGGTCGGCACCGAGCTGCCGCAGCATCGCGACCTTGCTTTCCGATGCGTCCTCGGGCACGAAGATGGTACCGGGCCAGCCGAAGCCGTGCAGCAGATGGGCAATAGCCCCCGCATGGTTCCCCGAGGAGGCGGTCACGATGCCCCTCTGGCGTTCCGCCTCACTCAAGGACAGGAGCTTGTTGGCGGCACCCCGAAGCTTGAAGGAACCGGTCGCCTGAAGGTTCTCCAGCTTGAGGTGGGCATCGCACTTCCCGACTCCGCTCAACCAGACCGAGCGCTCCACGGGCGTCTCCCGAATGTGCGGATGGATCCGCTCGGCAGCCGCCGAGGTCTCACTCCGGATGTCCAGCTCCGACTCTCGCATGGTGCTAGCGGAGCTCCTCGTAGAGATAGGCCAGGGCTCGGATCCCCTTCTCGATGTTCTCCTGGGGGAACCACTCGTTCGGTGCATGCTCATTCGCCCCGGGCAGCGAAAAGCCGACGAGCAGTGCGGGCGCACCCAGAACCCGCTCGAAGTCACAGACGATCGGTATGCTACCGCCCTCGCCGGCCAGCACCGGTGCCGCACCGAAGGCCTTGATCAAGGCGGTCGTCGCGGCCTCCTTGAGCTTGCCGCTCAGCTGAGCTCGCCAGGGCATACCACTGTGCAGCTCCTCGACCCGCACCGTGACGCCCTCAGGCGCGACCTTGGCCACATGCGCTCGCATCAGATCGAAGACACGCTGGGGATTCTGGTCCGCCACCAGGCGGAAGCTCACTTTGGCCATGGCATTTGCCGGAAGCACGGTCTTCGCACCTTCGCCAGTGTAGCCCGAAAGGATGCCATTCACGTCGCAGGCCGGTCGGGTCCAGAGCCTCTCGTTGACCGAATACGCCTTCTCGGCTCCCGCGAGGGTAGTTCCGATCGACGTCGCGAACTCCTCTTCATCGAACGGCAAGTTTCGGATGCTATCGCGCGTTTCGTCGTCCCAATCGAGCACGTCGTCGTAGAAGCCGTCGATGTCGATGCGGCCGTCGTCATCAAAGAGGCTGGCCAGTATCTGCGAGAGAGCCATGGCGGGGTTCACGACCGGACCGCCGTAGCTGCCGGAATGCAGATCGCTGGATGGGCCGTCCACGTGGATCTCACAGTAGGCCAGGCCCCGTAGCGAAAAGAGGAGACACGGCAGCCCCGGTGCAAACATGGCCGAATCCGAAATGACAATGGCGTCGCATGCCAACCGGTCGCAGTTCTCCTCGAGGAAGGGCACCAGGTTCGGCGAGCCCACCTCTTCTTCCCCCTCCGCCAGTATGATGAGGTTCACCGGGAGTCCGTCGCCGGCCTTCAGATGCGCCTCGGCTGCTTTCACGTGAAGGTACAGTTGCCCCTTGTCGTCGGCGGAGCCACGAGCGTAGAGACGGCCCTCGCGGAATTCCGGTGAGAAGGGCGGAGAATGCCAGAGCTCAACGGGCTCGGCAGGCTGCACGTCGTAGTGACCATACACGAGGACCGTAGGAGCGCCTTCACCCGCCCCTCGCCACTCACCCAAGACGATCGGATGACCGGGCGTATCGATGACCTCGGCCTCAAGTCCAGCGTCGACCAGCCTCGCGTGTAGCCACTCGGCCGTGCGGCGCGTGTCGGCGTCGTGGTCCGACTTGGCGCTTACGGAGGGGATCTGTAAGAACTCGAAAATCTCGTCTGTAAAGCGCTGCAGTCCATCTCCGATGTACGCCTGCACGTCACTCATGCTCAGCCACCCGGTCCCCTCGGCAAAGGGTTCCCGCCAACCCAAGGAGCACCCGCTCGAACGAGATCTACGCCTAGGGCTGCCGCCTCGGACTGTGCCTCCTCGGGATGAATGATCAGATCGGCGATCCGTCCGGACTTGAACGCCGGCCCGATGTTGCGCAACTCGAGACCCTCGAACGTCTCAGCGTTCATCCGGCTCTCATTGTCCTGAACGTCTTGAGCTCCTTGAGCTGACGGAGGCGACCAGGCAACCGAGAAAGCGAGAATCAAGATTGAAACGACAGAGGAACGGATCTTCATTGCTTTCTCCATTGGCGCGAAATGCCGCAGCGATCGGTTGCCGAATCGAGAGACTTCAGATCCCGATCAACCTGGAAATACAGGCTTACCAACTCCTGGCGATCCTGGCAAGAAGCCTCCCGAAGCCAGGAGGAGAAGTCCCCTAGTCCCGGAGAATCTCTCCCGCCGCGTTGAAGCCCGGCATGCCCGTCACTCCGCCGCCGGGGTGTGTGCCCGCTCCACAGAGGTACAGGCCCGCGATGGGGGTGCGGTACCGAGACGCGCACACGTCGATCAGAGCCGCAGAATTGCGGATGGCCCAGTACTCGCGATCGTGATGAAGCTCGTATGAGCTCACCGCGAGATGCCCCGACCAGCGACGCCAATTCTGGGCCTGGCTCAGGGGCGATGTACGCGCGTGGAAGGGGGTGGCCCTCAGCCTGGCGCGGAGTCTACCCAGCGGGCTCGGCGTGGGCAATACGGCGATTGAATCGTAATAAAGCGCCCAAGACTTCTTTCGATCTTAGTGGGCGGAGTGACTTGCGTTTTCGAGAGGCGCACCTTTGTCTGTGACGAGCGAGACGAAGAGACGGCCAGTGCATGCCTGGCCTCGAGGTTCACTTGAGAAGGACCCCAAAGGCCATCCAATGAAGATCTCATGCCAGGAACTGTCCGAGTTGACCACGAAGGCGATTCTAAAGTACGGGTACTCCGAGGAAGAGGCCGAGATCATCCGGGACATGCTCATGTATGCCCAGTTACGCGGGAACGACCAGGGTATCGTGAAGCTGATCGGCAAAGGCATGCCAAAGCATGAAAAAGCGCAGCAGCCGACCGTCGAAAAGGAGACCCCACTACGGCAATCATCAACGCGAACCTCTCCATGGAAGCGGTCGCTCTGGAACAGGCCGTCACGATGGTCATCGGGAAGGCCAAAGAGACGGGCATCGCCATCGTGGGGACGCATACCGGGGATGGGTCCTCGGGAGCCATGGGCTACTGGTCACGAAAGATCGCGGACGCAGGTCTGATCGGGATTTCAATGTCGAGCTATCCCTTCGGGATGGTGCCTCCGCATGGGTCTCATGAGCCTCTGTTTTGTACGAACCCCATAGCCTGGGGCATCCCGACCGAGGGTGACCCCATCGTGCTCGACATGTCCTCGTCCGGCATCTCCTACTACGGACTGGTGGAGGCGAAGACACGGGGGGACCAGGTTGCCGACGGACTCGGATATGACAAAGACGGGAAGGAAACGACGGATCCGGCAGCGATCATGGAAGGCGCCATTCGCCCGTTCGATCAAGGGGTCAAGGGTGCAGGATTGGCGTTGATGGTACAGATCATCGGAGGTGCTCTGGTCGGCGGGGATTTCCTGAACGAGAGTGATCACGACGGCAACGTCGTCATCGCGATCGACCCGGAAGCCATGATCGGTATGAAGAGGTTCTTGGAAGAGACCACCAAGATGACCGAGGCGATCCGGGGCGCGAAGAAACTCGAAGGGGTGGACGAGGTTCTGGTCCCTGGGGAGCGGGGAGACAGAATCAGATCGAAAATCCTCGACCATGACGAGATCGAGGTCGAGCAGAACCTGCTGAGTAGTCTGATCGACTTCGTCGCAGAAGGCTGACCCGCCTTGCCCGGCTCACGTGATACGATGATCGCGAACAGCGATCCGGCTCCGAGCAGGTCGCGTTGGGAACTCATCACCCTCGGGTGCATGTTCACCGGGTACATGGCTTTCATCTTCTCCAGGACCGCGCTCCCGGTCGCGAGCCCGGAAATGGTGAAGGACCTGAGCCTCGGCCTCGACGAAGCGAGCTACGGGGATATCGCTGCTTGGGGAACCGCGGGCATGATCACCGGGAAACTCCTCACCGGAGTGATCGCAGATTGGCTCGGCGGGCGCAGGGTATTCCTAGTGGCTCTCGTCGTCTCGGCGCTCCTCACCTTCGCTTTTGGCTGGGGAAGCTCAGAGACCATCTTCGCCGGCTTGAACTTCGTGATGCTATTCGCCGTGGCAGCGAGCTGGCCTGCCATGGCAGGCATCATCAGGGTCTGGTACCCCCCTGCGAAGTACGGGAGGGTGTGGGGAATGATCTCCACCAGTTCTCGTCTAAGCGCTTCCATTTCCATGGTGTTCCTGGGAGCACTTCTCACGCTCTTCTCCTGGCAGAACGTCTTCCGCATCGCCGGGGTCATCGCATTGTGTGGCGCGGCGCTCATCACCTTCTATCTGAAAGCGCGTCCAGAGGATGCGGGGCTGCCATCGCGGAACGCGAAGGCCGAGCCCGAGGCATCCCGTCACGAGCCGGAAGCGGTTCCCCAAGCAGGCACGCTCCATTTCTTGGAGGACAAGAATCCGGCCGAAGCACTGTGGGCATTCGCGAAGAGCGGACGGGTCTGGTTGATCTGCCTGAGTATCATGTGCACGACCGTCCTCATGGAGTTCATCCTTTTTCTTCCGCTCTATCTCAGCTCCTTCGAGGGGGTCTCATCCTCCCAGGCCAGTGCTTGGTCCGCCGCGTTTCCCATCGGGTGTGTGCTGGCCTTGATTGCCGGTGGCTTCCTCTACGACGGAGTCTCGAGAAAGGGACGAATCGGCCTCCTCGGCGGAATGTTGGGGGGGACCTGCGTTTGCGTTGCGGCGCTTTGGGCCCTGAACGCGCTACCCATCGTTCCGAGCCCCGTCAAGTTCCCACTCACGATCGTGATCCTGTTCTTCTACGGGCTCACGCTAGCGCCGGCGTATTATCTGCCGGTGAGTATCTTCTCGAATGAATTCGGCGGAAGACACTGTGGATTCCTGGTTGGGCTGGTCGACATGGCGGGCTACTCCGCCTCCATGCTGTACCTCATCGCAGGCGGCAGGATGGTCGTGAACTGGGGTTGGCAGAGCATGATCCAGCTGTTCTTGGTGATCGCCGTAGTAGGAACGCTCGTTACGATCTGGTTCGCCTTCGAAGACTACAGACGTGTCGTTCCGATCGGTGGTAACGTCAGCGTCGGAGCCTGATCCGCGTGGAGGTCAATGGCCCGCGGTCGAGCCCCCGTCGATGGCCAACGCGGCACCCGTAATGAACCGTGCGTCGAACGAAGCCAGATAGAGCACCGACTGGCTGATTTCGGCCGGCGTGGCAATGCGTTTCAGCGGCGCGTAGTCGATCATCCTCTGCTCTGCCGCCTCCGGGTCGTCCTTCTTGTCGATATGGTCGCGGCGGATCATGTCGGTATCGACATAACCAGGGCAAACGGTATTGACCCGTACGTCCGGCGCGACTTCCAGCGCCATGGCACGGGTCATGTTCACGACCCCGCCCTTCGACGCGCAGTACACGGTAATGCCCGGCACCCCGATCAAGCCGGCATCCGAGGCGATGTTCACGATATTGCCCTTGGACTCGCGCAAGGCAGGCAACGCCGCACGGCAACAGAAGAATGTGCCCTTCAGGTTGACGTCGACGTGCGCGTCCCACATCGCCTCGTCGGAATCTTCGATGGGTCTCCCGGAACCGATCCCGGCGCTGTTGACGAGAATGTCGAGCCCGCCAAAGGCGTCGACTGCGGTCTGTACTGCCGACTCGCAACCGGCCACGGTTCCAATATCGCCGGGCGCCGCAACCAGGTTCGGGCCACCGCCCAGCCTCTCGAGGGCGGTGTTCACAGATTGCCCGGTCGTGCCGTTAACGGCGACGCGTGCACCGGCGGCGAGAAAGGCCTCCGCCACCGCATAGCCGATGCCCCGACTACCGCCCGTGACCAATACCCGCTTGCCCGTGAAGTCCACGTATTTCTCTCCGCTCTTCGAGGGGTTGTCTCAGGCGTACCCGATCAAAACCGCGACGGCCAATGCGATCGAGCCCACGATCCAGATCTTCACCATGAAGGGCATGATGAAGCGCAGCCAACGGTCATAGGGAATCGCTGCCATCGCCAGGGCACCTACGATCACGGCTTGGGTGGGAACGAGGATGTTGGTGAACCCGTCGCCGAACTGGAAGGCCAAAACGGCCACCTGTCGGCTCACGCCCACGAGGTCGGCAAGCGGCGCCATGATCGGCATGGTGACATAGGCCTGACCGCTTCCCGAGGGGATGAAGAAGTTGGCGAGGCTCTGGACGACGAACATGCCCATGGCGGCAAGGGACCCCGGAAGCTGCTGCAGGGGAAGGCTGATGCCGTGGACCAGGGTGTCCACGATGCCACCGTCGTTCAACACGACCTGGATACTCCGGGCCACGCCGATCATCAGGGCGACACTCGTGAGCGACGCCGCGCCCTCGCCGAACTCCACGGCTGTGCGGTCCGGGCTCAGGCGGGCGATGATGGCCATGACCACAGTGAGCGCCACGAAGACGGCACCCATTTCGACCAGATACCACTGCCACTCACTCAGCCCGTAGACGAGGAGGGCCAGAGCCACGCCCACCGCGACGAGTACGAGCTTGTGCGAGGTGGTCATCGGGTGATGGTCTGCCGCGGCCACCCCATCCTGGCCGCTGGAAATCGACATGCCTTCGGGCACATCGATGTCGGCCACCAGGCTCGCCGACGGGTCGCGCTTCACCTTCTTCGCGTACGACCAGAGGTGGTGGATGCCGATGGGGAGGAAGACGACCATGAGCACCGCGCGGTACCAGAGACCTGAAGCGGGTGGGAGTCCCGCGACGTCCTGGGCGAGCAGCACCGTGAAGGGGTTGATGAGTGCAGCGCCGTACCCGACCCCGTACCCGACCATGATGATCCCCACTGCCGTGATCCTGTCGTATCCGAGGGCGAGGGCCAGGGTGACGAGGACGGGGACGAAGGGAAAGTACTCCTCCCCGAACCCGATCGTGCTCGACCCGACCGCGAACAGGGTGGTTCCGCCGGCTACCAACCAGAAGGGTTGATCCCCCCAGTGTCTGAGAATGGCACCCACCGCGGCATCCACCGCCCCCGTCGCCCGCAGTACGGCGAAGGCTCCGCCGATGAGGAAGACGAAGAAGATGATCTCGTGCGCTCCGCTGAGACCCCTGGGAATGGCGGTCAGGCTGGCCAGGGGCGACACCGCCGGTGCGTCCGGCGTGAAGTGGAAGCTGCCCGGCACCACCTGGAGTCGTCCGGCGGCATTCTCCACGCGGTCGAATTCCCCGGCGGGAAGCGCGTACGAGAGAATCTGGGCCAGGACCACCATCCCGAAGAGGATGACCAACGTATGTGGGACCTTGAAGCGGCTCTTGGTCACGGGGAGCCCTGCTCGCCTTTCACGTACTTGTCGAACCAGTCCGCCGGGTGATGTTAGGACCGAGTAATTTCCACACTCGGACTGCCTGGGGATTCAACCCCGTGGGGCGAGTGGGCATCCCGGTGGCCGTGGCATTTGGCCCAACCGTGCGGTCTTTGCGAGCCGTTCCGTGAAGTTTCTTCAACGCATCGGGCTTCCGGGGATGGCCACCCCTAGAACTTGGCATATCTGAGCCCCTTTTTAGGCACTTTCACTCCGATATCCCCCCCTCTATGTACTGACATCGGTTATTCAAACTCACCCGCCGAGATCAGGAGAGAAGTGTCCATTTGGCCACACTACCTCAGTCGGGTATCGGGAGGCAAGCACGCCAACGGCGGTTCAGCCCCATCATGCCGCGAGCGGTGACGGCCGATGGCGGACGATGCGGCACGCCGGTAGCTTGCTTCGCTTCATCCAACGAAGACGGCCTGAGGGGACGACTCCATGAAGTCGAAGCTGGTTCTTATTGCGTGCTGCTTGGTGCCGACAGTCGTTCCGTTTGCCGCGTCGGCGCAGGCTCCCGCGCACGTCCCTGAGAACGCGCCGGCCCGCATCCATCCCCTGCCCTCGCTAAGGGACCAGGCCCAGGAGCAGCAGGCATGGCTCGACACGCGCATGCAGCGGATTCTTCCGGGGCTCATGGCCGAGTACGACGTGGGCATGTGGATTCTATCGATGCGCGAGTATGCTGAGGACCCAGTGTTCTGGTCCATCACCTCGCCGACGACGTTTGCCGCCCGTCGTCGTTCGATCTACGTCATCACCCGCCGCGATGACGGGTCGCTCGAGCGACTCGCGCTAGGTGGCACGAGCCAAGGGGGCGTATTCGAAGCCTTCCGGTCCACGCGGCCCGCGCCCACGCAACCTACCGCCGAATTGGTGGGGAGCGAGCAGTGGGACCTGCTGCGCGAGCTGGTCGAGGATCGTGACCCCGACAATATCGTGCTCAATATCGACCCCGTTTGGGCCTTTTCGGACGGGCTACACTCAGGCGAGGCCGAAGAGCTGCTCGAGGCCCTCGGTGACAAGTACGTCGGGCGCGTCAAGCGTGAGTCGCGCCTCGCCATGAACTACATCGCGCTGCGACTTCCCGAGATGATGCCGCGTTATCGCAAGATCGAAGAGACCGTGCACGCGATCATCAGCGAGGCTTTCTCGAACTCCGTCATCACACCCGGAGTGACGACCACCGACGACGTCGTTTGGTGGATGCGCCAGAAGCTGCGCGACCTCGGATACACGACTTGGTTCCAGACCTCCGTCGGCGTGCAGCGGGCCGGGGAAGTCGGGAGCGGAAGCGAGGTCATCCAGAAGGGAGATCTACTCTGGACCGATTACGGCGTCGTGGGCCTGAATCTGCACACGGACACGCAACACCTCGGCTACGTCCTGAAGGACGGCGAGACTAACGTTCCAGCCGGGCTGGAGCAGTGCCTAGCCAACTCGAACCGGCTCCAGGACATCTTGCTCTCACATATGGAGCCGGGCCTGACCGGAAATCAGATTCTCGCGAGCACACTCGCGCAGATGCGCTCCGAGGGTATCAACGGAACCGTATACACACATCCGATCGGGGATCACGGTCACGGGGCGGGGCCGCTCATCGGGCGTTGGGACGGGCAGGAAGGTGTCCCGGTCCGTGGGGACGCGGTGCTGCTGGCCTCGACCTGGCACTCCATCGAGCTGCAAGCGACGACGCCGATCCCCGAGTGGGGCGGCAAGCCGGCCTCGTGCCGTCAGGAGGAGGAGGCGTACTTGGACGAAGAAGGCGAGCGCCATTGGGTGTTCCGTCGCCAGGACCGATTCCACCTGGTTTGGTAGGCCCAAGCTGACCCTCTCGAACCTGTGAGCGCGCCCAAGACGGGGAAGGCGTTCGACCGCTCGATCGTGGAGGGACCGATCCGCGGAGCCGTGTGGAAGCTCGCGTGGCCCACGATGCTCCAGAACATCATCGGCGGCATGCAGGGAATCGTCGATCATGTCATGGTGGGCAACTACGTCGGCTATACCGGCAATGCCGCGATTGGCGTGTCCTGGCAGATCTTTCTCGTCGTCATCGTCTTCATCAGCTCGCTCTTCACGGGCATGGGTGTGCTGGTCGCGCGCTTCACGGGTGCGAACGAACCCGACAAGGTGAATCGCACGGTCTACCAGGCGTTCCTGACCGCGGTCTTGCTCGTCTTGGTGATCATGGCGCCCATCGGGTACCTCTTGTCACCCGTGCTGCTCGACCTCGTCAACGCGGCCCCCGAAGTGCAGATCGAAGCGCTGCCGTACCTGCGCATCATGTTCGTCTTTTCGTTCGGCATGCTGCTTTTCTTCATGCTCGGAGGCGCGCTTCGTTCGGCGGGTGACGCCAAGACTCCGCTGCGACTCGGCATCGCGCTCACGATTCTGAACATCGCCCTCAACGTGATCTTCATCCGAGGTCTGGGTCCGATCCCAGCCTTCGGCACCAAGGGCGCGGCGATGGGCACCGTAATCGCCGGTGCCCTCGTGAGCGGCTTCGCGATGGTACGGCTGTTCAGTGGCAAATGGGTTGTGACCTTCCACAGGGGCATGAACTTGATGCCCGATTGGAACATCATCCGCCAACTCTTCAAGTTCGGGTTGCCCACGGGCATTCAAGGCGTGGCGATGAACATCGGCGGAGTATTCTTGCTCGCGTTTATCGGGTCGCTAGCGATGAGCGGACAAGCCCAGGCCGCGTATGTCGTGAGCTATACCCAGCTCTTCTCGTTCATCACGTGGACGTCGGTCGGCATCATGGGCGCGACGGCCGCGGTCGCTGGGCAGAATCTTGGTGCGGGAAAGCCCGAACGGGCCAGTCAGGGGGTCCGCACTGCCGCCGGTATCGGGCTCATGCTCGCAGCGTCCATTGGCGTATTGTTCTTGCTGATACCGAGTATGCTGCTCGGCATATTCGGCATGGACGACCCGGTGGTGCTGGGGCTGGGCGTCGAGTTGCTTCGGTATCTTGCGGTGTCGGGCCTCTTCATCACGGTCGCTTTGGCGTATACCGGCGGCCTTCAGGGCACCGGCGATACCAAGAGCCCGATGTACATCTCAATGGCATCACAGATCGTCGTCCCGCTTGGGATGTGCTTCATCATCCAGACGTTCTCGACACTCGATCCGCGCGACATCTGGCTCGCGATCGTGCTAGCGCACTTTACTCGCGCGACGCTGAGCGTCTTCGTCTTCCGGCGAGAGAAGTGGCGGGACATCAAGGTCGATCTTGGGGAAAGCGGAAGCCTGACTCGACCCGAAGCGGGCGGGCCCCCATTATAGGGCCCCTCGTTTGGGCACCTTGGCGTCCCTCGATCAGACAGCGACACCGTGTATGGCGAATCAGTATTGGCTCATGAAGTCGGAGCCCTACGTCTACTCCATCGACGACCTGGAGAAGGACGGGTCTACCTGTTGGGAGGGCGTACGTAACTACATGGCCCGCAATAACATGCGGGCCATGAGCGTGGGGGACGAAGTGTTGTATTACCACTCCAACGACAAGCCACCCGGAGTGGTTGGCCTCGCACGCGTCTGTAAGGAGGCCTACCCGGATCACTACGCCTTCGACAAGAATGAGAAGTACTTCGACGCCAAGTCCGATCCTGACAACCCGCGCTGGTGGATGGTCGACGTCGAGTTCGTCGCCAAGTTCCACGAACAGGTGGGACTGCCGGAACTCAAGGCGGACCCCGCGCTCGCGCAGATGGAGCTCATCCGCTACGGGCGTCTCTCGGTGCAGGCGGTGACGAAGAAGGAGTTCGCCCACGTGAAGAAGATGGCGGGCTACAAGGGGTGAGGTGCGCGCTCGTTGTCTTGCTCGTGCTCTGCGCGCCGACTCTTGGCGGCGCGCAGGGAGTCCCCGACGCGCGGGCTCTCGGCATCCCGCTGACGGGCACTCCCGGGTCGAACAACGCGATCACGGATGTCGCGGGTGTGGAGGTCGGCCACAGCACGATCATTCGCGGGCAGGGGACGCTCGTGGTAGGCGAGGGTCCGGTGCGCACAGGTGTAACGGCAATCCTGCCGCGAGGCCGTAATGCCGGTGACTCGACGTTCGCTGCCTGGTTCAGTTTGAACGGGAACGGCGAGATGACGGGCACGACCTGGATCGAGCACTCCGGGATCCTGGAGGGCCCGATCCTGATCACCAACACGCACAGCGTGGGTGTCGTGCGGGATGCGGTCATCGATTGGATGCGGCAGCGAGACCCGGACTTCTTGTGGGCGCTCCCGGTCGTTGCGGAGACCTACGACGGAAGTCTCAACGATATCAACGGCTTTCACGTGAAGCCGGAGCACGCGTTCGAGGCGCTGAACGGCGCGAGCTCGGGGCCGGTGCAGCAGGGGGCCGTCGGTGGCGGAACGGGAATGCGCTGTCACAGCTTCAAAGGCGGCATCGGCAGCTCGTCTCGCATCGTCGGTGACTACACGATCGGCATCCTGGTCCAGTGTAACCAAGGCGCGCGCGGGGACCTGCGCATCGCGGGGCTGCCCGTTGGCGAGATGATGCCGACGCCAGGGGCCTGCTATGCGGACCGGTCGGTCCCCGCGCGGATCAGGCGTCGTGGGGTGCCGTGGTGCGACACTGCAGGCGAAGCCGGCGCGGTGCCATCGGATGCTGGTGGAGAACTGGAGCCGATCCCCGAAAGCGCCGGCTCCATCATTATCGTGTTGGCGACCGACGCGCCGCTGCTCCCGACTCAGATCAAGAGACTCGTCACCCGGACGGCGCTCGGGCTCGCACGCATCGGGGGCATGGGCCACAACGGATCCGGTGACATCTTCATCGGGTTCAGTACAGCCAACCGACGCGCCGCGGCCGAGCGCGCCGACGTGGTCGCTCTGGAGATGCTGCCAAACGACAGGATGAACGGCTTGATCACCGCGTCCGTGCATGCGACGGAGGAGGCCATACTGAACGCGATGTTGGCGGCGGAAACCCTGACAGGCATCAACGGTTATACAGTGCCGGCGCTACCGCAGGACCGTCTCCGGGAGATCATGGAGCGAGCGGCGCCGGCACTGGGCAATTCACGGTAACCAGAACCAGATCATCCAGGTGAAGACCATGCACATCAGACTTCGTCCGATTCCCTTCGTAGTGGCTTTGGCGACCCTCCTGGTCGCGACCCCCCGCGCGGTCGACGCCCAGCGCATGGTTACGGACGATCCCGTGCTGCAGCAGATTTGGGATCAGGCCATGAACAATTCGCAGTTCGAGACGCTCGGGACCGCTCTGCTCGACTCCATCGGACCGCGCCTGACGGCGTCGCCTGGCATCGAGCGCGCCCAGGACTGGGCCGTGAAGACGTTCCAGGGCTGGGGCATCGAGGCCCGAACGGAGCAGTACGGCACCTGGGAGGGCTGGGACCGCGGCGTGAGCCACATCGACCTGGTCGAGCCTCGCGTCCGTTCGCTGGAAGGGCGCATTCTCGCGTGGAGCCCCGGTACCGGCGGTGAGCCGGTAGAGGGAGCGGTCACGTACCTGCCGACGATCGATTCGCCGGCCGACTGGCAGGCTTTCCTGGGCACGGTGAGTGGCACCTGGGTCATGATGTCGTACCCCGAGCCGACCTGTCGCGCGGACGAGCAGTGGACCGAGTTCGGCACGCGGGCGTCCGTGCAGGCCATGGCGCAGGCACGCCAACAGGCTGAACAGGCTTGGAATGTGAGCCTGCGCGCTACCGGTTCGACCGATGGTCGCAGGCGCGACCTGCACGCGGCCCTCGAAGGGGCCGGAGCGGCGGGAATCATCACATCGAACTGGCCGGGGTCGTACGGGACTACGCGTGTCTTCAACGCGTACAACCGCGAAACACCCACCTTCGAACTCGGGTGCGAGGACTACGGTCTCGTGCACCGGCTGGCGAAGGAGGGAAGCCACCCCGTTCTGCGCGTTACCGCGGAGGCCGAGAACCGAGGCGAGGTCCCTGTCTATAACGTGCTCGCCGCGATCCCCGGCACGGAGTTGCCCGACGAGTACGTGATGCTCTCCGCGCATTTCGACTCCTGGGAGGGCGGCTCCGGTGCGACGGACAACGGTTCCGGGTCGCTGCTCATGATGGAGACCATGCGCATCCTCAAGGACGTGTATCCGAACCCACGGCGCACGATCCTGGTGGGACTGTGGAGCGGTGAGGAGCAGGGCCTCAACGGCTCACGGGCCTTCACCGAAGACCATCCTGAAGTGGTCGAGGGTCTGCAGGTGCTCTTCAACCAGGACAACGGCACGGGCCGTATCGTGAACATGAGCGCGCAGGGCCTCACAAAGGCCGCGGGCTCGCTCGCTGGTTGGCTGGCACAGGTGCCGGCCGAGGTTTCCGCCGGCATCAACTTGCAGCTCCCCGGGAACCCCGGCGGCGGCGGCTCCGACTACGCCTCGTTCGTATGCCACGGGGCACCGGGCTTCAATCTGGGGGCGCTCTCCTGGGATTACGGCTCCCACACCTGGCACACCCACCGCGACACCTTCGACAAGCTCGTAATCGACGATCTCAAGAACAACGCGGTACTCGCCGCGTCGCTGATCTACTTGGCTTCGGAGGACCCGGTTCGCGTGAGCCGCGAGCGGCGTACGGTGATCACGGGGCGTGGCGGTGGTCCCGGACAGTGGCCCACGTGTTCCCCGGCTGTGCGCAGTTCGGGTGCCAGCCCGCGCATGTAGCGTCCGAGCCCATCGCCCTTTGTTGGACCGTTGAAGAGCACGGAATCGATGATCAAGAACTACGTAGGCGGCGCCTGGCGCGAGGCTTCGGGGACAGATTCCTTGGCCGTCATGAACCCCGCCTCCGGCGAAGAGATCGGGCGGGTGCCGCTCTCCACCGCGGCCGACATGGACGCAGCGGTTCAAGCTGCGAAGGCGGCGTACCCGGCGTGGCGCGACACGCCGGCACCCGAACGCGCACGCGTTCTCTTTCGGCTCAAGTCACTGTTGGAGGAGCATAAGGAGGAGCTGGCTCGACTGTTGGTGACCGAGCACGGCAAGGTGCTGCCGGAGACGCGCGGGGAGGTGCAACGCGGCATCGAGAACGTCGAGCACGCCTGCGGCGTGCCGACGCTCATGATGGGCGACACCGTTGAGCAGATCGCGGCGGGAATCGACAGCGCGTCGTGGCGCCAGCCGTTGGGCGTGTTCGGCATCATCACGCCGTACAACTTCCCGGTCATGATCCCGCTCTGGTTCTGGCCCTACGCCGTAGCGACCGGCAACAGCGTCGTGCTCAAGCCAAGCGAGCAGGATCCGCTCACGCACCAGAAGATCGTCGAGCTCGCCGAGCAGGCCGGTCTGCCGCCCGGAGTGCTCAACGTCGTTCATGGGGGGCGGGAGACGGTCGAGGCGATGTGCGACCACCCGGACATCGTCGGCGTGTCCTTCGTGGGCTCGAGCCATGTTGCGAAGATCGTGCATACGCGCGCATCGGCCTCTGGCAAGCGTGTGCAGGCGCTCGGCGGGGCGAAGAACTACATGATTGTGCTGCCCGACGCGGACATGGACGTGGCTCTCGAAGCGTGCTCCGGGTCTATCTTCGGCTCGACAGGACAGCGCTGCCTAGCGGGCAGCGTGATCGTGGGGGTGGGCGATGCGCATGCTCAGATCAGGGACCGCATGCTCGATTCAGCCGCATCGATCCGATTGGGTGACGGCCTTCAGCCCGGCACCGACATGGGTCCGCTGATCTCGGCGGCACACCGTGACCGGGTGAACGCGTTCATCGATCAAGGGGTGTCCGACGGGGCCAAGCTCTCGCTGGATGGGCGCGGCGCGACAGTCGAGGGGCTCGAAGGCGGCTACTGGGTAGGCGCTACGGTCTTCGCGGACGTGCCGCCAGACGTGTCCATCGCTACCGAGGAGGTCTTTGGTCCGGTCGCCGGAATCAACCGTGCCAAGGACATCGACGAGGCGATCCGCATGATGCACGCCAGTCGCTACGGCAACGCGTGTTCGATTTTCACCACGAGTGGCAAGGCGGCGCGCGAATTCCGATATCAGGCCGGCATCAGCATGATCGGAGTGAACATCGGCGTCGCTGCTCCGATGGCGTTTTTCCCGTTCGGCGGCTCCAAGGGCTCGTTCTACGGAGACCTGAAAGCGCAGGGGCGTGACGGCATCTTCTTCTACACCGATCAGCGGGTTGTCATCTCACGCTGGTGAGTGAATCCGCGTCACGGACCGCGAGAAGACCATGACAGTTTCGACTGCGAGCGCGGGCGCGACGGGCGCCGAGATCGTTCAGGCGCAGAAGGAGTACCTGCTGCCTTCGTTGTTGCACATGTACTCGGAGCCGCTCACCCTCGTGGAAGGCGAGGGTGTCCGCGTCAGGGACGCCGAAGGGCGCGAATACCTGGATCTGTTCAGCGGCATCCTCACTACTTCCGTGGGCCACTGCCATCCGCGGGTCGTCGACGCGATGACGTCGCAGATGAACAAGCTCGGGCATATCTCGACGTTGTACGCGAACGAGCCGCAGGTGGAGGCCGCGAAGCGCCTTGCGGATATCGCCCCTGGGGAGCTAAAGCGCACGTTCTTCAGCAACTCGGGCACGGAGGCGATCGAGACCGCGCTCATGATGGCCTGCCTCGCCACGGGCCGCAGCGAGATCGTCGCTCTCCGAGTCGGCTATCATGGCCGCTCGTTCATGGCGACGAGTGTGACGGCGCACTCCGGATGGCGGCCACTTGCGACACCGGTCGCGGGTATCAAGCACGCGATGTCACCCAACACGTATCGATGCCCGTTCAAGCAGCCGTGCGACGACACCTGTGTCGACAAGTTCATCGACGACCTCGAAGAGGTGATTTACACGACGACCAACGGCCGCCCCGCTGCCTTCATCGCTGAGACCATCCAGGGTGTGGCGGGCTACGTCGTACCTCCTGCAGGGTATTTCCAGAAGGCCGCGGAGGTCATCCGGAGCTATGGTGGTCTACTCATCATCGACGAAGTACAAACCGGGTTCGGACGGTGCGGAACCCACTGGTTCGGCATCGACCATTGGGGGGTCGTGCCCGACATCATGGTCATGGCCAAGGGCATCGCCAACGGCGCTCCGGTGGGTGCCACGATCACCACGGACGAGGTCGCGCACGGTTGGAAAGGCAAGACGATCTCGACATTTGGCGGCACGCCCGTCTCCATGGCGGCGTTGTGTGCTACGCAGGACGTGCTACGCGAGCAGAATGCGCCCGCTAATTGTGAGGCCCGCGGGGCTCAGTTGCGTGCAGGTCTCGAGCAGATCCAGAGCCGCCACGCCTGGATTGGAGACGTTCGGGGCATGGGCCTCATGCAGGCGCTCGAGATCGTGAAGGACCCGACCAGCAAGGCGCCAGACATCGAGCGTACCTCCAAGTTGCTCGAGGCCACCCGCGACGAGGGCGTTCTCGTCGGGCAGGGTGGGCTGCACGGCACCTGTATCCGACTCGGGCCCTCGATGCTGATCAGCGAAGAGGATATCGCCGAGGGCGTGCAGAAGTTCGCCGCTGCCTGCGATCGAGTGGGCTAGGACTAGAGGTCCTTGTAGTCATTCAGTTCCGCATCGCGTCAGCCGGCCGGATCGATAGGGCTGTCCTGATTGCAAGAGGCGAACGCAGCCGTCAGAACGGCGATGGCTAGTGGGGGGATCGCGCGATTCATGAGAGAACGCTGAAGCCGAACGGGCCCCGATGCAACAGTCCCGCACGTTGGCCAATATGCTGGCCGCATCTCTGAAAGCCCCGTACGATGATCCTGTGCGGTCCGTGCGCATCGCTTTCCTGAGGCCCTAGGGGGTAGAATGAGTGAGATTAGTCGGAAAGGCTTCCTTGGTCTCGGCACGGTTGCGGCCGCCGGATTGGCCTCAGGGTGCGTTCCAGAAGCGGATGAAAGCGGACTTGCGCCCGCCCTGGTGGTGGTCAACGGCAACGTGCTCACCCAGGACGATGCTCAGCCTGTTGCGGAGGCATTTGCCATCAAGGACGGCCGATTTGTGGCGGTCGGATCCAATGACGACGTGCAAAACCTCGTGAGTCCCGGTACCGCGATCGTCGACGCTGCCGGCGGCACGGTCGTTCCTGGCTTCATCGACGCCCATTCGCACCCCTCAGGCGCTGGGCTCAACGCGCTCAAGAACGTCGACACCAACCTGGGCAGTATCGCTCTCATGCAGGAGGCGCTCCGGGCACGAGCCGGCGAGACGCCGCCCGGAGCATGGATCGTGGGTTACATGTATGACGATACCAAGCAGGAGGAGGGTCGCCCAGTGAATCGACTCGACCTCGACGCAGTGAGTACGAATCACCCGATTGTCGTGGGGCACCGGGGCGGCCATACCGGCGTCTACAACTCGATGGCCTTCGCCACCGCCGGCGTTACCGTCGATACGCCGGACCCGTTCGGCGGGCATTTCTATAGGGAGAATGGCGAACTGACGGGGAAGGTCGCCGAGCGCGCGCGCGGCGCCTTCAATGTCGTGTCGACCTCAACGCGAGCGGAGCGGGCTGCAGGGGTCGCGCTCATCTGCAGGCAAATGAACGCACAAGGCCTGACGTCGGTGCATCAGGCGAGCACGGGCTCCGCTGCTTTCACGGCGTACCAGGACGCGCGCGAAGCGGGTGATCTCACGTTCCGGATGCATGCCCTGGCTAGCGGCGGTTCGTTCCCGTCGCTCAACGGTGGCGGGATCCGGACTGGCTTCGGCGACGAATGGCTGAGGATTGGCGCTGTGAAATACGTCGCGGACGGGTCGGCGTCGGAGCGCACGATGGCCATGAGCACTGCCTACGCTGGACGGCCGGACGACTTCGGCATCATGACGATGACGCAGGAGCAGGTGCATGAAGTCGTCGAAGAGGCGCACCGCTCTGGCTGGCAGGTGGCCATTCACGCGAACGGCGACGTGACCATCGACATGGTCTTGAATGCCTACGAGCGCGTGCAGCGCGAGTGGCCGCGTGCGGACGCTCGCCATCGCATCGAACATTGTTCGCTCGTCAATCCGTCGCTGCTGCAGAGGATCGCGGATGGCGGCGTCATCCCAGCTCCGTTCTACACGTACGCCCACTACCACGGTGAAAAGTGGATCGAGTACGGTGAGGAGAAGATGGAGTGGATGTTCGCCCACAAGTCGTTCCTCGACTACGGGATCCCAGTCGCCCCGGCGTCGGACCACAGCCCCGGCCCCTATGAGCCGCTGATGGCCATCCAGTCGATGGTGACTCGGAAAGATTTCTCTGGGCGGGTGTGGGGCCCGAGTCAGCGCATCACTGTCGATCAGGCGCTCAAGGTGTGCACCGTGAACGGCGCCTACGCGTCCTTTGAGGAGAACGAGAAGGGCACGATAACCGCGGGTAAGCTCGGCGACTTCGTAATCCTGGCCGAGGATCCGCACGACGTGGACCCCGATCGCATCAAGGAAATCCAGGTCGTTCGCACGGTGGTGGGCGGCACCACGATGCACGAGGCGTAAGGGCTTGAAGGGCCTTCTCGAGGGGCATCGCCAGGTCGAGCGTCTGCTCGCACAGCGTCGCGCGACTGGCACGTTCACGATCGTCGAGGAGTGAGATTGCGTGCGGGTCTATCAACCGCGTAGGGTGTCCGCAGGGTCCTGTCCCAAAAGCACACAGAGGTTGGAGGTCCAATGACAATCACCGGTCGGTTCTACTGCTCGACGCTCACGGTTTGCCTGGTGCTCGCGTTCAGCCCAGTCGCTCGCGCTCAGGAGACAACACGCCTCGAAGCTGATGGCCTCGAGCAACCTGTCGAGATCTTGGTCGATCGCTGGGGAATCAGCCACATATATGCCGAAACCGAGCACGACCTCTTCTATGCGCAGGGGTGGAACGCCGCGCGCGACCGGCTCTTCCAACTCGAGCTCTGGCGCCGTCAGGCGACAGGTACGGTGTCGGAGATCCTCGGGCCCAGGGAACTACAGAGGGACATCGGAACTCGGCTCTTCAAGTTCAGGCGAGATCTGAAGCAAGAGCTGAGTCATTATCACGACAACGGCGTCGAGATCATCGGCGCCTACGTCGAGGGCATCAACGCATATGTTAGGCGGACGCGAAGCGATCCCAGCCTGCTGCCCCTTGAGTTCCAGCTGCTGGGGATCGTACCCGGCCTATGGACGCCCGAGGTGGTGATCTCTCGGCATCAGGGGCTGTTGGGCAATATCGGCGCGGAGCTGCGGACTGGGCGGTTGGTGGCTCAGGTAGGCGCTCAGACCGTCAAGGACCTGAACACGTACGGGCCAGGCGATCCCCTGCTCGAGCTCGACCCTGCACTCGACGGGGCAGCGCTCTCGGAGGACATCCTCGGCCTCTATAACGCCTTCCGTGCTTCCGTTCGGTTCCGGCCAGAGGACATCGCGCCCGAGCGTCGCGCCGACGCAGACGGCTTCGCGATGCTCGAACAGGCGGCCGAGCTGGCGTCCCGGACGGTTGCATACGATGTGGAGCAGGACGTGGGCTCGAACAATTGGGTCGTCGCGGGGAGCCGTAGCGAGAGCGGATATCCCCTCATGGCGAACGATCCGCACCGGGCCCAGGCTGCGCCCTCCCTGCGCTATTGGGTGCACCTCGTCGCGCCCGGGTGGGACGTCATCGGCGGTGGTGAGCCTAGTCTGCCGGGTGTATCGATCGGACACAACCAGTACGGCGCGTGGGGCCTGACGGTCTTTGCGACCGATGCGGAAGACCTCTACGTCTACGAGACCAATCCCTCGAACCCGAACGAGTACTCGTATCGTGGTGAGTGGGAGGCGATGACCGTCATCACGGAGCAGATTCCGGTGAAGGGTCAGGGCCCGCACAGTGTTGATCTCAAATACACGCGCCACGGGCCGGTCGTCTTTGAGGACGAAGATCGCCACCTCGCTTATGCCGTCCGCGCCGGTTGGATGGAGGTCGGGGGAGCGCCCTACCTCGCGTCGTTGCGCATGGATCAGGCGACGACGTGGGAAGAGTTCCGCGAGGCGTGCTCGTACTCGAACATTCCCGGCGAGAACATGGTGTGGGCCGATCGAGCCGGAAACATCGGGTGGCAGTCGGTGGGCATCGCGCCGGTGCGCCGGAACTGGAGCGGGCTCGTGCCAGTACCGGGTGACGGCCGCTACGAGTGGGACGGATACCTGCCGATCCAGGCCAAGCCACACGTTTCGAATCCGCCTGAAGGATACTTTGCGACGGCGAACAACGACCTCGTGCCCCGCGACTACCAGTACATGGACGCCGTCGGCTTCACGTGGACCGATCCGTATCGCTGGCTGCGCGTCGTCGAGGTGCTGGGAAACGGCACGCGCTTCTCAATGGCCGACATGATGCGGCTGCAGACCGACGAGCTCTCCATTCCTGCGCGGCAGCTCGTGCCGATGCTCGAGGAGATCGAGCCCCCCGACAACCGCACCAAGAGGGCGGCTGGTCTGTTGCTCGACTGGGACTACGTGATGGACAAGCGCTCCGCCGCGGCAGGGCTGTACGCTGCGTGGGAAGGAGAAATCCGTCGTGGTATCACGCAGGCGCTCGTGCCCGCTGGAGTGTCGATAAACGTCGGACTCAAGAAGTCGATCGAGACGATCATGGTACCGCCGGGCGAGTTGGGTGTCGATCCCATGGCCGCGCGTGACGAGTTGCTCATGGATGCTCTGGTGCGAGCCATGGCGAGCCTCACCGAGCGGCTCGGGCCCGATTCGGGTGGCTGGATCTATGGCCTGCCGGACTACCATCACGTTCTCCTACGGCACCCACTCGGCACCTCGGTCGACGCTAGTACGAGAGCTCGCCTCGAGGTGGGGCCGCTGCCGCGGGGCGGCTACGGTTCGACCGTGAACCAGACCGGCAACGGCAACAACCAGACGAGCGGTGCATCCTTCCGCATCATCGTCGATACCGGGGACTGGGACCGCGCGGTCGGCATGAACACGCCCGGCCAAAGCGGCGATCCCGACTCGCCGTTCTACCGCAACCTCTTCGAGATGTGGGCCAACGACCAATTCCACCCGATCTTCTATTCACGCGACAAGATCGAAGCGGCGACGTCGCTGAAGATCGACCTGCGGCCGGGCCGGTAGGAGGGTGACATGCGGCTCTTGCGATACTCCATGGCGATGAGCCTCGACGGCTATATCGCTGGCCCGAACGGCGAGTTCAACTGGATCTTCATGGACCCCGCCATCGACGACGGCAGCGTCGCCGAGGGTCGTCCCGTTCACCTATTCGCTACTCCCTGCGGCATCCCGATATTTAGCCCATGAGCACTACGGTCCCCGGAAAAACGATCAGGGATCCTCTCTGGAACACGATCCACCTCGATGCCACAGCCGTTCGCATCGTGGATACCCCCGAGTTCCAGAGACTCAGGTACATCCGTCAGCTAGGACTGGCGCACCTCGTCTATCCGGGCGCCACGCATACGCGCTTCGATCATGCGCTCGGGGTCTATCACCTGACGTCGGTCGCGTTGCGCCATTTGCGAGATCGCGGCGGTGTGGCGCCGGAGGCATGGGAGGGCGAGGAGCTGGTGCCCTATGCAGGTCTCTTGCACGACATCGGGCACTACGCGTTCTCTCACGCCCTGGAGGAGTTGGAGGCCGAGCACGTGCCGGTGCATCACGAGGAGGTCAGTCAGCGTTTTTTCGCATCGCAGACGCTGCGTGACGCGCTCGCACCTCTTGGCCTCAGCGCCCCGGATCGGATCCATGAGATCATCTCTGGCGAGAGCGGGCTTCCGCTTCGGGGGCTTGTGAGCGGCAGTCTCGACCTCGACAAGATGGAGTACTTGCGCCGCGACGCCCGCTTCTGCGGTGTGCCCTACGGTGAGGTCGATGTCTCACGGCTGCTGCAGGGACTCGCGTTGCTCGAGGATCCGGAAACCGGTGCGTTCGAAGTCGGTGTGCACGAAAAGGCGATCGCCGCGCTCGAGTCGCTTCTGTTCGCCAAGTACCAGATGTTCAGGAACGTCTATTGGCACCACGGGGTGCGCGCGGCCACAGGTCTATACAAGCGCATCGTCGAGGAGTCGGTCAGGGCGGGTCTTCTCGATCCAGAAGAGCTGATCGGCCCTACCGACGAAGAGCTGCTGCACGAAATCGGTCGGCGCGCACGCGAGGACGATGGAGAGATCGCGGAAAGGATTGCCACTCGGTGGTTGCCGGCCCTGAGGCATCGGCGTCTCCCGAAACGCGCGCTCGAGCTCACCGCGGCTGACCTCGCCGGACGCCAAGTCGAGGACTGGGCCGTTGGCGACTCCCCGTGGAAACGGGTGGTTGAAGACGACCTCGCCGCGGAACTGGGACTCGAATCGGGTGAAGTCGTGATCGACTTCCCGGCGAAGCCCGAAATGTTTCAGCTCGACGTGCTCGTCGAGCGGCGAGGGGGAGAGATAAGCCGCCTCGGATTGGCGGGACTGCCGGGCTTGCTGGACCTGCCCAGACTCGCGCAACAGCTCTACGCGACCGCGCGAGTGCTGAGGGTCTTCACCTTCGAGCGCCGAGAGGTGCCCGCGGAGCAGGTGCTGGAGCGGATTACGCATCCTGTGGGCAGCGCCTAGAACGCTGTTAAAGTCTTCTGGACGGTCCGATCACGCAATCAGAAGTATTATGAGAGTGATGTTGTCGTAGCCACCCGCCTCATTCGCCGCCGCCACGAGAGCGTGGGCTGCCGGCTCTAAGACTTCGGGATCACCGGCGTCGCCCAATTGCTCCCGAAGAATGAGCGCGATGTCCTCGTCCTCTAGCATGCCGACCAGCCCGTCGGAGCAAAGCAGAAACACATCCCCAGCGAGCGCGGTGCCATCGTGTAGGTGGGGGACCGGCGGTTCCTCCAGCCCCACGCACTGTGTCAGGATGTGGCCATAGGGGTGGTTTCGCGCCTGCTCGAGTGTCAGCTCGTTCGCGTCGACTCGCTCTTGGACCCAGGTGTCATCCCGTGTCAGCTGGACGAGCTCGCCAGCTCTGAGACGATAGGCGCGCGAGTCGCCCACGTGCCCGAACACGTACTCCCGCGTAGCGAGATCGAGGGCGACGGCCGTGAGCGTCGTGCCCATTCCTTCCAGCTCCTCGTCTTGCGCCACAGCCTCCCGAATCGCCTGGTGAGCCGACATCACCGATTCAAGCATGGTAGAGTGCATTTCATCCAACACGCTCTGAGGCGGAGCCTCGGATCCGAGCTGTGCGTTCAGCATCTTCGCGGTGTGGGTGGCCGCGATCCGACTTGCGACGTCACCCCCCGGGTGCCCACCCATCCCGTCCGCGATCACAGCGATGCCGCCGGACAGGAGCAGCGCGAGGCTGTCCTCGTTTCGCGTCCGAGCTCGCCCGATGTCGCTGAGGCCGACGCCGACGAAGGTGGTCATTGTCCCAAAGTAGAAACACCGTTGCGGGTGCGGCAACCAGGTGTGACATACGGGTGTAAAGCGAGGAACCCCTTCGAAGGACAGGGGTTAGCAGAGGTCGAGCCCCCTGGCCCAGGTCGAGTGCTGTTCGACCCTTGTGGGTCGTCATACTCCTGGGGCGCCCAGGCGGAAACCATTGAACCATCTGAGAAGTAACAAAAGTGCTAGAGTTTTGTTGACAGTTCGGGCTCCGGCGGACACCTTAAACGGCTGAAGATTCAGCGAACTTTCGCCCCCCCCCACTCACAGATCCTCTCGACGAGGATCGGTGAACCAGGACTTGAAGGAGAATAGACACGATGGCCGCTGCCACTACTAGCAAGCGCAAGCGTCGGGGGAAGGGAAATCTTCTCTCGGGCTTCGACGCGAGCGTGGAGGAGCAGAGCGCCCTTGATCAGTACCTCCGAGACGTGAGTCGCCACGAGCTCATTACTCCTGACAAGGAGAAAGAACTCGGCGCTCTGGCCCAAAAGGGTGACCAGGAGGCGATCCAAGAGCTGGCGCGAGCGAACCTACGCTTCGTGATCAGTGTTGCTAAGAAATATCAGAATCGCGGCGTCTCTCTCACGGACTTGATCCAAGAGGGGAACGTCGGACTCGTTACCGCTGCGCGGAAATTCGATCCCGAGCAGGGCGTGAAGTTCATTAGTTATGCCGTCTGGTGGATTCGTCAGGCCATTTTGGCGTCGCTAGCCAACCACGGCAGGGCGGTTCGTGTTCCCCTCAACCGGGCGAGCGATCTGGCTCGGATATTTCGCGAGAAAGAGCGCCTGAAGCAGGAGAAAGGGCGCGAGCCGACGACGGAGGAGTTGGCCGAGGCGACATTCTTGACGCCTGAGTTGGTCGAATCCTTGCAGACGCTGAACGCCGCCGAGATCCGTCTCGACGCGCCCATCGGTGATTCGGAGGACTCGCAGCTCGTTGAGCGCTTCATCACAGAAGAAGCGGCCGAGCCCGAACTCGAGGTCGAGAGTCGTTTGCTGACCGAGACCATCACGGAGGCTCTATCCACTCTCGAAACACGCGACGCGAAGGTTCTCCGTCTGTACTTCGGTCTCGAAGGTGAGCGTGAGCACACGCTCGAAGAGATCGGGAACATGCTGGGCGTGACTCGCGAACGGATTCGTCAACTGCGCGATCGTGCGTTGCGACGGTTGCGCGATGGTGTGAAGGGCAACGCGCTGGAGTCTTTTGCTGCGTGATGATTGAGCCGGCCGTGACGCGGTCGGACTCTTTGGCCCCCCGCCGGAACTGGTTCCGGCGGGGGGCTTCGTGTATCCGGGAGCCGTGCGCGTGAGGGGTAGGGTACACGAGGCGGGTGGAGGGGTGTACCGCATCCGTTTGCAGGACGACCGGGAGATCGAAGCGTCGTTGCGCGGACGTCTCAAGCAGCAACGGCGCACGGGCAGCCGCGTTGTCATCGGGGACATCGTGACGGTGGGCAGCTCGGGTGATGCTTGGACGATCGAGAGCGTGGAGGAGCGCTCGACAGAGCTGGTGCGCAGGGGTAGGGGGGGGCGAGCGCCCAAGCTGCTCGCGGCCAACCTTGATAAGGCCTTCATGGTGGTCTCCGCCAAGAATCCGGACGCCACCGTCCAGTTGATCGATCGTCTGCTGATGCTGGGCGAGGCGAGCGGGATGCAATCGATCCTGGTCATCAACAAGCTCGACGCCCCGGGTGCGCCCGAAGTCGAAGCGATCTTCGCGCCTATGTACCAGACGGTTGGTTATGAGGTGCTTTCCGTCAGTGCCGAGACGGGCGTGGGCGTCGAGTTGCTGTGCCAGAGGATGTGTGAGGGCACGTCGACCTTGATCGGACCGTCCGGTGTGGGGAAGTCGTCGTTGCTCAACGCCGTCGATCCTGAGCTCGAACTGCGCACGGGCGAACTTTCCCGGAAAACCCAGACCGGGCGGCACACGACGGTGAGTTCGCGTATCATCTCGCTCGCTTGCGGCGGTCTGGTGGCGGACACACCCGGATTCGGCGACGTCGCCCTGTGGGGGGTGGCGCCAGAGGAGATCGCTGCTTGTTTCCCGGAGTTTGCGGGCCCTTCCGAGTTGTGCCGCTTTCGCGGATGCACGCACGTCCACGAACCAGATTGCGGGGTGAGGGCTGCACTGGAGGCGGGCGACATCTTCGACTCCCGGTACCAGAGCTACCTGACCGCGCGAGTCGAGGCCGAAGAAGCCCGATAGGGCTGCTAGGTCTGTCCGTCCCGTAGGGGTGTGACTCTCGGCGTCCCCGTCGCGGGATCGGTCGTGACCGATACCGGCCACGAATAGACGCCGGCTAGCGTCTGTTCTGTCACGACCTCCGCGGGTGTGCCCTCGGCGGCCACCGTACCTTGCGAGAGTAGCAACATGCGGTCGGCGAACCGAGCTGCGAGATCGAGGCCGTGCGTAACGACGATGACGGTGAGTCCCGCGTCCGCCGAACGGCGCAGCAACTCCAGGATCGCCATCTCGTGACGGATGTCGAGGCTATTGGTCGGTTCGTCCAGCACGAGTGCTCGCGGCTGCTGTGCGAGGGCTCGTGCGATGCGCACGCGTTGGCGCTCTCCGCCTGAGAGCGTTGTCACGTCTCGGGCGGTGAACTCCGTCACATCACACTCGGCTAGGGCCGTCGCAATGGCTTCCCGGTCCGCGTCGCCTTCCCCCGCGAGAGGCCCGAGGTGAGGATAGCGTCCCATGCCGACCATCTCACGAACCGTGAGCGGAAAGGCCAGAGTCTCCGACTGCGCGACTGCTCCGACCGCGCGCGCGAGCTCCCGACGGTCCCACGTGCCCACCTCGCGGTCGTCGATATAGCTACCGCCAGAGGTCGGCTCGAGCGCCCCCATCAGCGAGCGCATGAGCGTGGACTTGCCCGATCCGTTGGGCCCTAGTACCGCGTAGAGGCATCCGTCCGGTACCGTCATGGAGATGCCGTCGAGCGCCGGTCGTTGCGCGCCGGGATACCGTACCACCAGGTCACGCGCCTCGAATCTCATGTCCCAGCCAGACTGCGGCGCAGCAGCACGAGGAAGATCGGGACGCCCACGAAGGCGGTGATCACACCGATCGGGATCTCGGTCGGCGCCAGCGCCAAGCGCGCGATCAGGTCCGCGAGCGTAAGAAACGCCGCGCCACCCAAGAAGGAGAGCGGCAATAGCGCCCGGTGATCGGACCCGATGAGCAGGCGGATGGCGTGTGGCACGACGAGACCTACAAAGCCGATCACGCCGGCCACCGCGACACCGGCGGCGGTGATCAGCGCGGCGATGACGAGGGCGGTGCGCTTCACGCCTTCGACATCGGCGCCCAGGTAGTGGGCGGTCTCCTCGCCGATCGCCATGAGGTTGAGCGGGCGAGCAAGCGCGATCAGGACGACCGCGGCTGGCACGGTGTAAACGGCCGCGAGCAGCACGCTCTGCCAGCTCGCGTTGGCGAGGCTACCCATGATCCAGAGAACCACGCTCTGAACCGTGCGCGCCGAGGAGACCGACAGTATGAAGGCGATGCAGGCGGAGAAAAACGCCGCCACGACAACGCCTGCGAGCAACAGGACGCGCACGTCCATCGCTTGCCCCGTGGCGGTGGCCACTCGGAATACCAGCACGATCGCAAGGAGCGCTCCGGCGAAGGCGGCCAAGGGAAGACTCCACGATCCCAGTCCCGCCCAGCCCAAGGCGAGCACCGTGACCGCACCGACCGACGCACCGCCGGAAATGCCGAGGATGTATGGCTCCGCCAACGGATTGCGTAACAGCGCCTGGAAGGTGGCCCCGGCGAGCGCGAGACCTCCCCCGACGAGCACCCCAAGCAGTATCCGAGGGAGGCGAAGTTGCAGCACGATGTCGCGATGCATCTCGACATCTCCTGCCGTTAGGGCCGCGAACACCTGAGAGGTGGTCAGCGGCACCGAACCGAAGCGCACGCCGGCCAGGACGCTGATCGTCAGCGTCACTCCGAGGAGTGTCGCCAGGGTGAGCCGGTTCATCGTAAGGAAGTGCCGTGCAGCAACTCAGCAACGCGCCACGCGGCGTCGACCACATGCGGACCCGGGATCTCGAGCGCGTCACCGATCTCGACGATGCGCGCCTGCGGCGTGAGTGTCGCATCGAACTGTGACGCATCGCTCACCAAGACGACATCGATCTCCCTCGCGCGCAGTTCCTCGGGGCTCACCGCGGAATACAGCGCCCCGAGATCCTGGAAGGCGTTGTCTCCGCCCACCAGTCGGATGATTTCGTCGATGTAGGTGTCCGGACCCGCTACCCATGGCGGCGTGCCGCCAAGCACGTACACCGCGCGCAGGCGCGGGAGCTGCTCGACCCGTTGCGACAACTCGGCGAGGCCGGCCTCGAGCGCACGGACCAGCGAGTCGGCGGCAGAGTCGGCACCGGTTACGCGACCCAAGAGAATCGCACCAGCGTATAAGTCTTGGAGGCGGTCCGGGCGGACAGCGATGTGCATGATACCCAGATCGTCGAGCCGCGCGGGTGTGCGCGAGTCTTGCTCGCCGTGGAAACGGATGACCAGATCGGGACTCAGCGCCACGATCTCCTCGAGGTTGGGCTGCAGGCCACCACCTACGGACGGGAGGTGCGCCAACCAGTCCTGCACGTCGAAATCGGTGCGCCCGACCAGCAGGGAGTCGGTCCTCAGGGCCCGCAGCGTCTGGGTGGCGGACGGCACCAGTGAAATCACACGCCTGGCGGGAGTCGCGAAGAATCGCTGCGACCCTGACGCGTCCACGACGCTGATGCCTTCAGGAAGGGCCTGCTCAGGGTGTTCGTCGGCCGGAGTCTCGCCTGCGCACGCGGCGGTGACGAAGCTGACCACCGCCAGCGTCCGACGAAGAAAAGTGCTCGACGCGCAGCGCGGCATCAGCCGCCCGCGGCTTCGGATCGCAGGCAGGAGTCCTCAAATGTACGAACCCAGGTTCCGCTCCGCTGGGCTAGTCCCGCGAACCAGCGTCGCTCGGACCCGAAGACCTCCAGCAGAACCTCTTCGGTGCCGTCACCGTCCCAGTCCAGATGATCGAAATAGCGCGGTGCGCCCTTGCCCTCACTATCGACCGGACGGTACCACGTGTAGGCGCGCTGGTACTCCTCTGCCGACGCATTTCCCATCACGAAAAGCGAGTATGCGCCAGCGCTGTCGGCGGAGGCTCCGAACTGGTCGCGATACAAAAAGGTTGCCGCGATTGCCTCTCGGGGCGCGCCCACCATCTGGAACGCCTGGATATCGGCACGTATCGAGAGGGTTCCGTCGGGGGGCCACGCGGCGCCCAGCCGGGGAATCGCCTCGTCAGCGAGGGTCAGGGAGGCGACCCGCTGGTCGTAGTTGTGCCGGTGGACCCGATACGCGTTGTAGGCGCGTGCGGACGCCGCTTGCGCAGGCAGAGCCATCAGCAACTCGACGCCGATGGCGCTCGGCACCAATTCGACCACCCCGGAAATGGTCGGTCGTGGTACGCAATACTCCTCATTGAGGCCTGCCGATGTGGCGGTCAAGCGGCCGACTCTAACGCCCTGTGCAAAGAGCACCCACTCGGAGCCGGGTGCGAGCAGCTCGGCGGTGAAACGGTCGCGGAATCCCCGGACCTCGGAATCGCTCACGAATGCGCCGATTGCATCGCCCTGTATCTCGCCCACCACAGTCAGGGTTGCTTCGGAGCCGCTACGCCTGCCCGCAAGAAGAATGGGTCCGTTCGGGAGCTCGGGCAGAGCCTCCGATTCCTCTGCCGCGAAGGCAGCAGGACCCGGAGTCTCCGCTGCCAGCTCGGCCTTGGTGCGAGGGGGCTTCAAGTTCACGTCGACCCCGCCCCAACCAACGTTGTCGCAGCCCGAGGCCACGGTTAAGATCACCGCAATCGCTAGGGATTTCCTACGCATAGGGCCTTCGGTTCAAGTACGGCTCAAGGGCCTCGAAAGCTAGTGCGGACCCCCCTGGGGGCAAGCTGAAAACGCGGTGGCGTGCCATTTCCCGGTCGCCGCCGCGAAGTGTTCTAGGGCAATGATGAACCAACTGGATTCGCTTCAGTTCAGGGAGGTCATGGGCCGATTCCCCACGGGCGTCGCAGTGGTTTGCGCGCGCGCGCACGGGTCCGCGGTTTGGGGCGTTACGGTGAATTCGTTCACTTCCGTGTCGCTCGACCCTCCGCTCATCCTGGTCTGTATCGACAGAGCAGCAGCCTCGCACGACAAGCTGACTACCGCACAGACGTTCGCGGTCAGTGTGTTGGCCGAGGATCAGGCCGACATCGCCAAGCGATTCGCATTGGAGCCACCGGAGACACGTTTCGATGACGTTGCCTGGCGCGGCGCATCGGACGGGAGCCCGGTTCTCGAGGGCGCCGCGGCCTGGTTGGAATGCGAGACCAACGGAGTGATGCCGGGAGGGGACCACTCCATCGTGCTGGGCCGGGTGATCGCATCCGGTTGCTCGGACCGTGGAGCACTGCTCTTCTTCGCCGGAGCGTACGGGAGGGTGGTGACTTGAGTAGCTTGCGCCGCCGAGCCGAATGGCTGCCCGCTCTGCTCGTGGGAGTCGCGTGTGCGACTGCGGCGGAGATCGCCATCGGCGTGCTGTTGTATGCTGGCACCGGCCTCATGCGGTCGCTCAGCACCGTCTTGGTGGTGGAAGCGGCGGCGCTCGCGATCGGCCTGTGGAGTGCGCCCGGTCCCGGTCCGCGTCTCGTGAGCCGCATTCGCCTCCGCTGGATCCTCTGCCTGGCCTCGTTCCTCGCGGCAGCTTCGTACGCCACGTCGTGGAGTGCGCTTGGCGAGCTCGGTGATACCGCCATCGGTCAGGGATTCGGCCTCGCCATCATGGCTGCATTGCCGTTGTACACGTGCGGGACCGTGCTCGGCGGCATGAGCACTGCCTCGTTGACCGATGGCAGGGGTGCCAGGGCGGGCCCGGGCGCCGCGGCCGCGGTAGGCGCGGCGATGGGTTTCGCTGTCACCGGGCTCATGCTTCCTAGATCGCCGGTGCCTTCGTTTCTGCTCATCGGATGCCTCGCGCTGCTCTCGTTGGGCGGCATGATGTATGGGGTCGTGCTGGGCGCTCGCCCCCACATCGAAGTGAAGGCGGTCCGCGCGGCGACGGCCCTTCCGGTACGAGTGGAGGACCGGCGGCTTTCGGAAGATGGCCTAGCGTCGCGCGTGTTGCTCGAAGCTGGACACGTGAGGCGAGCGATCGGACTCTCGGACGTGAGCGCGGTGATTCCGTGGGACGTCGCGGTGGGTCGCAGGTTCATGCCTCCGCTAGAAGCATCTTGGCGCGTACTCGTGGTTGGTGGCGGCGCGTCACCTCTGCCTCGCATGGTCATGAGAGAACACCCGACCGGATCAGTCCACGTGCTGGAGCGACTGGGGGATGTTGTGGAGCTCGGGAGAGACCACTTCGAGACTGGGTTGGAGGTGGGTAGCACCGAGCGCTCTTTCGTCGCAGTAGGCAACCTCGACGATCTCATCGAAGGACTTTCCGGGAGCTACGACCTGGTCGTGGTGGACGGTGCGGCGCTCGAGTCCTTGGGCGGCGCGGGAGGACTGTCCGTTCGGGCGAAAGCAGCGCTGAGGCAGCGGGTCTCCGCGAGGGGAGTGTTGGTCTGGGGCCCCCACTCCGACCCTGCCACCGAGGCGGTCGACGGTTGGTCGATGGTCGCGCTCACTCGCCCGTGCGTGGGCGACGAGGATGAGGTTCTGCTCGTAGCGGGACGCCAAGCGGCCCTGCCACCAACCGATCTCATCGAGGGATTCCGAGCCCTGGGGGGAGGCGTCGCCGCCACGTGATCGTCGCGCACCTCTCCGACCTCCATTTGGGGTTTCGCGCGTACGGTCGCGTAGAGCGGGGCGCGAACCTGCGTGAACGCGATGTCGCCGCTGCATTCGAGCGAGCGGTGCAGGAGCTCGTTCGCATCGCACCTGATGTCGTCGTCGTAGCTGGAGACGTCTTCGACCGTCCCGACCCGCCGGCGGGTGCCGTCGTCGCCCTCGCACGAGGCCTCGAGTCGCTTCGCTCTTCGCTGCCGGAGGCTCCGGTGCTCATGGTCGCGGGTCCGAGGGACACGCCGCGCCGACCCGCTGACCCGGGTGCGCTCGCGGTGCTCGACACCTTTCCCAACGTCGAAGCGGCAACAGGCCTGACGCGATCCATCCTCATGGAGCGCCTCGACCTCCATGCTTGCCTGGTCCCCTACCGGGCTACCGTGCGACACCCTGCCGCGCTGCCAGAATCCGACCCTAAGATGCGTTGGAACCTACTCGTGATTCACGGATCTACGGACCCTGCCGGCGAGCGGGGCGTGCATGTCGATCCCGACGAGTGGGACTACATCGCGCTGGGAGGTGAGCACCGACGTAGCAACGTGGTTGCCAACGCGCGATACCCCGGATCGCTGGAGCGCGTCGCTCTCGACCCATGGGACGAAGCCGCGGACGAGAAGGGATTCCTAACCGTCGATCTGGAGCGGGACGAAGTCGTCTTCCATCCCATTCCCGGCCGGCCCGTAGTCGCGCTGGCCCCCATCAAGGTCGTTTCAGGCAACGCCGACCGACTGCGGCGTCGTGTGCGGGAGGTCGTGGCGGAAGTCCCCGGTGGTATCGACGGCAAGATCGTGCGTTTGAGGCTGGAAGGAGCATCCCCCGAAGACCTGTTGGCCTTGCAAGGAGACGAGCTCACGGGGTTGAGGCGCCGCGCACTACACCTGGCCGTTGAGGTCGGCAGGGAGCCGCGCGTGCCCCCGGCGGCCTGGCTTCCGGTCGATGCACCCGGGCTTCTGCGCGACGCGCTGGAAGGCGAGCTCGAGCGGGATGGCCTGCTGACCGAGACCACGCAGAAAGTGATCATAGAGCTCGTTCCGGACGATCTCGTGGGCACGTTGGAGCGTGAGCCCATCGGACTTCTCGACTCCCTGGACGGAGACGTGCCGGGGGTCGGCCGGGTCAGTACTTCCCTCCCCAAGGGGCTGACGGCAGTGATCGGAGGGGCAGGCCACGCGCGGCAGGCCGTCGAGGCATTGCTCGTGCAGGTAGGTGGTGATGGGCCTCCCGGACCCCTTCGCCGGCTTTGGAGCGGGCAGGGCGCCGATACCCTCGACGAGACCATCTCGCTCGCCACGGAAGCAGTCGCGGCGAGCCGGGGCCTCGCCATTGTGGATGCGGCGCTGTTGAGAGCTGGTGAGACCGCGGCCGTCGAGCCGGTGCCATCAGCGGCACCGGTGAGGCTCGTTGAGCGCAGCGGGCGCGGCGCGGTCCGCGTCCACTTGGAACAGGTGGCGGCGGAGTTCCGAGCCGCGGAAAGAGACCTACGTGGGCTAAGGGCCGATGTAGTGGAGGTCGACGGAGATCTCGAAGTCGCGACCATGGGTTGGTTGCGTGAACGCCAGGACGCGGAGACCACTCTCAACGCCTATCGGGACCGCGCACGCGAGGTCCGGGCCCGCCTCAAGAAATTGGAGGCGGCTGGACCGGACGCGCCGTGTCCCACGTGCGGTCGCGTGCTCGAGAGTCACTACCAAGAGGTGCTGGCAGAGCTGAACGAAGACTGGGAGTCCATCGTCCAGGACGGGAGCTGGTGGAAGAGCCGCTGGGAGCAGCTCGAACTCAAGCCGTCGCATTTGCAGGAGCTCGAAGGAGAATCTCTTCGCTTCCATGCGGCGCTCGAGGCCGGCTCCGAGGGAGCCGAGCTGCTGCGCGCACGCCTCTCTGAGCTTTCTGAGAGAGAGGTCGTTTCCGTACCGCCCACTCAGGCTCGCGGCGCGCTGAGCGCGGTTGTAGATGCGCTGCGACGGGTACGCTCAGCACGGTCGGTAAGGGCCACTGACATGCTGCTCGACCGCTCTTCGAGGTTTCTTTGCCGAATCTCTGGCGGCCGGATTCTGACGGTGTCGATGGTGGCGGGCCGGGCGGTCCTGAACGGAGACCGCTCTGTGCTGGCTCTAGTTTCGGAGGAAGATCGAGCGACGGCTCGCATCGCGGTGCGACTCGCAGCGGCTTCGCTGGTGGCGGCGAACGGGAAATTGATGGCTTCCCTCGTGCTTGCCGAGCCCTTCGACCGACTCGACCTCGAGGCCCGTATTCGGACGCTCGTGCTCACCAAAGAGCTGCTGAGCGAGATCCCCCGCGTCATCCTGTTCAGCGGTGGCGAGGCGGTAGACGCACGCCCCGAGTTGTTCGATTCTATACTCGAGGTTCGAGACGAGGCATCGGGCGTGGGACCGGCTTTGCGGCCGGCCGCGGCCGGTCCCGGAAGGACTCTGCTGAGGGCGCCTGCGAAGCCCGCCCGTGGCACTGCAACCTTTCGTAACGAGCTCTCGTCGTAGATAGAGTGGACCACGGCGCGTCCGTGACGACGCCGAGTAGTGGATCTAAACGATGTTGGTGTGATGATTCTTTGGATTGAAGCCGCCGTTGCGCTGGTCATCGGCGGGGTTGCTTGCCGGCTCTGGTACCGCCATTGGCGTGCGAGGAAGATCGCGGCCGCCCGGCGCGTTGAGGCTCCGAACTCCCACTATAGCTCGGCGGGCGTGCGGAACCAGGAGGACCGCGAGCGCTGGGGCGGCATCACCCTGCCCAGCCTCCATCCTCTCAATCAGGAGAAGGCTCACCGCCTGTTTCTGGTGGTGGACGCCGACGGCATTCACGCGCTGCCTCCAAGAGACCGGCTGTTCCCGGACAACATGACCATTCCGCGGCTCAGCACGTAGAAGCTCAAGCTCGCGGCTCCGTGGCCCGCCCCGCGTTGCAGTACGCTTCGTAGAGTTCGGCCGGCTGATTGGCGTACAGCTCGACGAATCCGCACGAGCCGCAGAGTCTCGCGTGGACCTGGGTGCTCGCGCTGCGCGCGAGAGGTCCGACGTGCGGGTGTCGGTCGATGCCCACTACGACGCGCTGGCCGCCGGGGTCGGCGAAGTAGGCACCGTCCATCATTTGATCCGATGCGCATTTCGAACAGTGGTGGTAACTACTCACTGAGGCCTCCTGTAAAACGGGCTTCTTCAGTCGCTACCTGCCCAAGACTGCGCCAGGCAAAGCGAAAAGCGAATCGATTGTCGCGTCCTTCCAGGACATCCGCGAAGATGGCGCCCAGCGCCGGCGCGAACTTGAACCCATGACCGCTGCCGCCGCTAGCGACCACGAGACCTTCCCGGCTGGGGTCCGCGGCCGCGAACAGGTCGCCATCGAAGCTGTCGCAGTACATGCAGACGCGTCGATGGACTACGGGCGCATCGGCCAGGGCGGGGATCGAGTAACGCAAGAAGTCCCTCGTGCGAGCCTCGTGCTCGGCGGAGACAGCCCCGCGGTCGTCAGGGCGCGCGCGAGCGCCCGGTCCGTGGTGTGCCACTTTCACACGGCCGTCGGGCAGAGCGGGAAATCCGTACCACCCGGTACCCGAGATGTCCGCGGCCCATGGAGGAAAGCCGCTACCGCGGAAGGCGTCCGGATCATCCGGCTGGAAGTGGAGAACGGGATGAGCGGTGGGCCAGAGGACATGGGAGAGCCACGGCACCAAGCCGGGGGTCCAAGCCCCGGCTGCGACCAGCACTCGGTCAGCCTCGATGCGATCTGCCCCCGTGGTGACGACGCCGCTCACCCGGGACCCATGTGACATGAGGCTGCGCATCGAGCCGGTAAGGAAGGTCACGCCCGCAGCTCGGCAAAGTGAAGAGAGTCGCTCGACGACCGCGCCGCTCTCCGCCCAGCCCGCCCTCGTATTGAGATAGCCGTCGGGATACCGCGTGAAGTCCCACTCGGGGTAGCGTCCCGAAGCGCTGTTGGCATCCAGTCGCTCGGGGGCGTAGCCCCGAGCCCTCAGTACCTCGAAGCTCTCGTACTCGTACCCTCCCGGGGCCATCGGGGTTGGCGAAAGAATCAGAAACCCGTCCTCGTGGTAGAACGGCACGGGCCAGTCATGATTCCAGCGGTCCCAGCCCTCGAGCGCGAGTTCCGCCAGCTCGTGGTAGAAGCGGTCGGACCCATAGTCCATGCGCACGACCTTGCTGACGTCGGTCGAGGATGCTCCCTCATGGGGAATCGGCCCCGGGTCGAGCACGGTCACCAGCCACCCCCGGCGCCTCAACTCGAGCGCGGCGGTGATTCCGAAGATGCCGCCCCCGACGACCAGGACCCGTCCTGGGGCGGCTTTCACGGTGTCGTCACGAGCGGCTCGAGGAGCGTGTGGATAGGTTGGCCTGTTAGATCCTGCATCTCTCCAGACCGCCATGCAAATCAGAATCCTGTCCGCTGACGACGTCCGGGCATGCGTAGACATGCCCGCCGCGATCGACGCGATGCGTGAGGCGTTCGCCGCGCTCTCAGCGCAAGAGGCGACCGTGCCGATGCGTCTGGCGCTCGAGACCGAGCACGGGGTCAGTCTCTTCATGCCTGCCCATCTTCGAGAAAGCGGGAACGCCGGGGCTAAAGTGGTTTCGGTGAACCCTGGCAACGCCGCCCGGGGCCTGCCCGCGATTCACGCCGTGGTGCTGGTGCTCGACGTGCTGACGGGTCGTCCTACAGCGCTCATGGACGGCACGTGGCTCACGGCCCTACGCACCGGGGCAGTGGGCGGGCTCGCGGCGGATCTGTTGGCACGTTCGGACGCCAAGACCGTGGCGCTTTTCGGGGCGGGCGTGCAAGCTCGGACGCAGCTCGAGGCGGTCCGGTGCGTGCGCGAGATCACGGAGGTACGGGTGGTTTCGCGGAGCGGAGCGTCCGCGGATCGCCTAGCTGGGGAGGTAGTGGGCGTGCGCGCTGTGCGCGTCGATGATGCGAACGAGGCCATCGAGGGAGCGGACATCATCATCGCCGCGACCAGCAGCTCCACACCCGTCTTCGACGGCGCCCGCGTGGAGCCCGGCACGCACGTTACCGGGGTCGGCTCGTACACGCTCGACATGCGAGAAGTCGACACCGCCCTCGTGCAACGCGCCCGCATCATCGTCGATCAACGTGAGGCGGTGATGGAGGAGGCAGGTGACATCGTGGGCCCGATCCGTGACGGCGTGGTCGACGAGACGGTGATCATCGCCGAGATCGGCGAAGTAGTGCTCGGGCGCGTGCCGGGCAGGACCGCAGACTCCGAGATCACGTTCTTCAAGTCGGTCGGCAATGCGGTTCAAGACGTGGCCGTGGCAGCCCGGGTGCTCGCGGCGGCCGAGTCCGAGGGGCACGGCCTGGTCGTCGACCTCTAGGAGCGGGGGGCGCGAACCGCCGAGCACCGGGCGCTAGCCGTCGATCGTGCGGCCGCTAGCTGCCCAGTACCGTCCAGGCCTCCGCCCGAGCCTGGTAGGTCGCGAGCGCCTCTTCGTCGGAGTTCTGGACCGCGGCCTGTGCCATCGCGAGGTAGGTCCAAGCGTAGTAGTTCGGAATCCCGATGGTGGCGAGGTCGGGCCAATGGCCCCAATCGTCCGGGATCCCTGTGCGGTGCATGAAGACATCGTCGAGCAGTGTACGAGTACGCGGAAGGTCCATCCACGCACCAATTACGTTGGAGTAGGGTGTTCGATCCATCTGCATGAACCCCTCAGGCGCTTGGTCATCGAGGGGCCCGTTGTGGAGCCGGAACGCGAGCCCTTGGCGCACTAGGTAGCGGCTCACGCCCAGCGCCGCCGCGGCGTTGCCGCTCGACGCGAAATAGATCGGGCGTTCGTCGATGACTTCGTTGATCAGCGTGAGGGCGTATTGCTGCCACGGCAGGAGCGTCGTGCCTCCCGGTAGCGTGGCGACCACGTTGCCCAGCCTAATTTCGCTGTCGTTCTCGATCGGTACGACCACGCGGGCGACGCGGCTGATGTCCTCATCGGACAGCGGCATGATCGACTTGGTCGGGGCTCGGATCGGCCTGTCGACCACGAGCGGGATCTTGCCCTGTGCCTCACTGGGGTCCGACACGTACACGGCGGCGGTATTCTCCGCTGTGTACGGTCGCTGGCATTGGATGCGGGACCAGTCCGAAGACGGATCGACTCCGTCGGGACAGGGCGCGGTGAGTCTCTTTAGTTGACCCGTGTACCACTCGGTGTTGAGGTACGACGTCACGATCACGGTCACGTCTCGGCGAATGCCCTCGACCTCCTGCAGGTACCACAACGGGAAGGTGTCGTTGTCCCCGTTCGTGAAGAGCACCCCGTACGGCTCGACGCTCATCAGCAGGTTGTGGGACCAGTCCCTCGCCGCGTAGTCGTTTGCCCGGCTCGCCCAGGAGAAGTTGAACACGAGTGGGATCAACGCGAGGCTCAAGATGGGGCTCGCTTTGGCGAGGCCGACCCCCATCTCTCGTGCCGATTCGCGCCAGAGGGTTGCGATACCGATGCCGGCCCAGAGCCCCCAGACCGAGAAGCTCACGATGAAGAAGTAGTCACGTTCCCGCACTTCGTGCAGGGAGCGATCCTGGACCGGCGCCTGCATCGAGTAGCCGTACTTGAAATTGAGGTAGAACAACAGCGCGAATGACAGCGTCGCGAAGAGCGTGGCGATGAACACGAAGCTCGCGCGGTCACGGCGCGCGTGCTCGATCGCACCCCACATCCCGAGGCCGACGAAGAGCATCGTGAAGGGAAGGCGCAAGTTCGCGAAGACGGTCGAGTTACCGTCGAGCGAGCGCGCCCACTGCCAGTCGAAGTACTGTAGGTAGTTGGCTAGCTGAGAGGTCAGCGGCGCGAGGCGAGGCAACAGTCCTGGTTTGTCGTACTGAGTACGATTGAGCGCCTCAGCGAGCGCTGCGCAGCCCGCCTTCCCGTAGGTGACGACCGCGCCGAGCGCTGAACCGATGTTGGGACAAGTCGGAGCAGCCTCGTTGATGACGGGATCCAATCCGGCGCGAATCGGCAAAAAGAGATGGATCGAGAGCCCGAGCACAATCACCGCGACGCCGGCGGCGTACAGGCGCCAATTGAGCAGCGCCTTGGGGCGCACGAAGAGTATGAACAATCCGATCGCTGGCGCCGCCAAGAACGCCATGAGGTGGTTGCCGACGCTCAGCGCCAGAATGAAGGCCATCAGGACAAGCAGGTTGTCATCCTTGCCGCGCCCGAGCCGCTCCTGCCACCGCAACGCCAACCACGACAGGACAGCAATTGTGAGCAGTGAGACGGTGTACACTTTCTCGTTCACGTTGGATTGGTTCCACACCGTGAAGGCGGTCGCGCTGACGAGCACAGCCGCAGATGCACCGATGATTCGGAAGCGCCGATCCTCTGAGAAGAAGCGCAGGATGTGGTGCACCACGAGGAACCACATTGCGTGCGCGCCGGCGCTCATGAGCGCGCTGAACAGGTTGATACGTACGGCTACCGACATGCCCAGCGGAGCCAGAAGCACGGACCACGCGCGCGCGAACACGACGAAAAGTGGATTGCCGGGGGGGTGTGGGACGCCGAGGATATACCCTGTCGCGATGTACTCGCTGGTGTCCCAAAACGCGGTCGTTCGCGCGAGAGTCAGCGCGTAGAGCGCGAATACGAACAAGCCAGCGAGTGCGGCCTCCCGGTACGGTGGGCGCAACTCGTCGCCGTTTCGGGCGGCGTTGGCCACAGAAGTCACAGTCGCTGTCTCATCGTTCATCACATCTTATCTGTCGCGCCCACGGGCCGGCTGCGTTGCATGCAGCCCTAACGATAACCAGGGACTGGCCGTCTTGCGGGGGGTGCAACCGGCGCTCTACGTGTCGTTCGCTACTCGAAGGGAGGCGTGAGGTGTAGACACCCCCACTCATCCACCGCGACTTGCCACCCTGGCGGCACCCACGTCGTACCACTGTACTCCTGCACCACGAACGGACCGACGAACTCGTGGCCGGCTGCCAGGTCGCTCCTCCATATGCGCGAGGCTTCGATGCGGGCTCCGGCGAAGGCGACCTGCATCGACGTGCCCTGGACAGGCCCGTGCGCTTCACGCAGGCGAGTCACGCGCAGGGGCGGTGGCGGCGCGGTGACGATCGCCCGGAGTGTGACGGCCTCGACCGGAGCGGTCTCCCGTCGGTGTCCGTAGCGCTCCTCGTGGGCGTCGTGAAAACGCTGGATCCAATTCGACGCAGGCACCCTGAGCTCGAAGCTCTGCCCGGCATAGCGGGCGTCCACCCAGAGTTCTGCCGTGAGATCCTCCTTCGAGGCGCCCTCGTCGAGCATCTCCGAGCGCGCTTGGCTTTCGAGCTCTGCGAGGGTTGCGTCGAGGGACGCCTGCGCGTCATCAACGTCCGCCGAGAGCAGGACCGTGCGCGAAGTCTCGCGACTCATGGGTGATGCCAGCATGCCGTAAGCGGACAGTAGTCCTGGATCCGGCGGCACGATTGCCTTGAAGGCTCTGAGTCTTCGAGTCAACTCGGCCACGTGAAGGCCTCCCGCGCCGCCGAAGGCCACAATGGCGAAGTCCGCCGGGTCGTAGCCACGTTCCACGGAGATCACGCGCAGCGCGCGCTCCATCGCCGTATCAGCGACCGCCAGGATGCCCTCGGCGGCGTCGTCCGCGTTCTTGCCCAGTCGAAGCGCCATCGCTTCTAGTGGTGACCGGATCGACTCTCGATCCAATGCGTCATCGCCGCCCAGGAAGGCGTCGGCAGGCAGACGGCCGAGCCATACGTGGGCGTCGGTCACAGTGACGCCGGACCCGCCGCGTCCATAGCAGATGGGGCCAGGCTGCGCGCCCGCGCTCTGCGGACCGACGCGAAGCGCGCCACCAGCATCGAGCCGTGCCAGGGATCCCCCCCCGGCACCCACGGTGTGAATGTCGATGACGGGAATCGCGGTCGGCTGTCCGGCGATCTCGAATTCGCGGGTCCGGAGTGGTCGACCCGGACACAGAGACACGTCGGTCGAGGTGCCCCCCATGTCGAAGGACATCACATGGTCGTGACCTGAGAGACGGGCCCAGGTCAGTGCCCCGACGACACCGCCGGCGGGGCCAGATAGGATGGTATGCACCGGTTCCTTGCGAGCCCGATCGACGGGAATCGTACCGCCGTTCGAGCCCATGATGGTCACGCGCTCGGCGCCGGCTTCGTCGGACAGGCGACCGAGGTATCGGTTCATGATCGGCGCGACGTAAGCATTCACGACCGTCGTGGAGGTGCGCTCGTACTCGCGGAATTCCGGGACCAGATGGCACGAGACCGAGACAGGCAGCCCGGTCGCCTCGACGGCGCGTGCGACCGCCTCTTCATGGTCCGGGTTCGCATACGAGTGCAGCAGCGATATCGCGATAGCGTCAGCCCCGCGCGCGAGGATACGACCCGCGAGCTCGCCCAGCTCGGAGTCGTCGAGCGCATCGATCAACTCACCTCGTGGGCCGAGGCGACCGGCGACGCCCAGTCGGTCGTGCCTGTCGACGAGCGGCGGAAGTCTGTGACCTACCAGCGCGTACAGCTGCGGACGATTTTGACGGCCGATCTCGATGACGTCTTCGAAACCCCGGTTCGTGACGAGCACCACCTTAGCCCCCCGGCGTTCGAGCAGCGCGTTGGTCGCGACCGTGGATCCATGGAGGAGCGTGAAGGCGTTGTCCGCAGAAAGGATGCTTGCGATGCCGTCGAGAACGGCTTGAGCGGGATCATCCGGCGTCGACGGTATTTTGAGCGTCTTGATCCGACCCTCACGGAGCAGCACCAGGTCGGTGAATGTGCCGCCGGTGTCGACCGCCAAGAGCGCCGTTGACGCTGTCGAGGACTGTGTGGACATTGGGGCGCTCATGCAGATTCTTCCTTCCTTCGATCGGTTCAAAGCCCTAGCCGGTGCGGCCGGCCTGGTGCCCGTCTGGCGCGAGTTCCTATTCGACGTCGACACCGCGGTGACCGCCTACTCGAAGCTCGTCGAGCCGCCCTTCGGCTTCCTGCTCGAGTCTGTAGTGGGCGGCGAACAATGGGCCCGATATTCCTTTCTGGGAACCCGTCCGGCGGGCGCATGGAGACTTTGCCGCGGCGAGGTGTCGTGGTGGACCCCCGGTGAGGGATGGAGCACGGTCGAAGCGGACGATCCGCTCGACGACTTGGATGCCCGCTTGCGGGCGCGGGTCCCTGCCGAGGTACCCGGCCTGCCGCGCTTTTGGGGCGGCGCGGTTGGGTATTTCTCCTACGACGTCGTTCGCGAGATCGAGCATCTTCCGAACCCGCCGGAGGACGACTTGGCGCTTCCGGACGGAGTGTTCCTCTTTACCGACGTCGTTCTGGCGATCGACAATCTGCACGGTCGAGCGATGGCGATCGCGGCGGTGCCAGTCGAGAGTGGTCTCTCCGACAGCGAGCTGAGAAACCGCTACGAAGAAGCGTCCAACAAGACCAAGGACGTGATCGACCGCCTTGGCACGCGGCCCTCACCCGCACCGCTTGCGTTGGCCGACGAACCCCATGCGGATCCCCCGTTCGAGAGTGCTTCGACGCGGGAGGAGTACGAGCAGGGGGTGCAGCGGATCCGTGAGTATATCCGGGCCGGAGATGCCTTCCAGGTTGTGCTCAGCCAAAGACTCGGCATCGGACTGCGGTCGACTCCCTTCGACGTCTACCGGGGACTGCGCAGCCTGAATCCCTCGCCCTATCTGTATTTTCTGGAGCTCGACGGGGTGAGCCTCGTGGGCGCGTCCCCTGAGGTGCTCGTGAGGGTAGAGGACTCGACTGTCACCGTTCGACCCATTGCGGGGACACGACCGCGAGGTCGAACGCCGGACGAAGAACGCGCTCTGGCGGATGACCTGCTGCATGACGAAAAGGAGCTCGCAGAGCACCGCATGCTTTTGGATCTGGGGCGCAACGATGTCGGCCGCGTCGCCGAGTATGGCTCCGTGACCGTGCCCGAGCTGATGGTCGTGGAGCGGTACTCGCATGTGATGCACCTCGTGAGTCAGGTCGAGGGCAAGCTGCGGGAGGGTCTCGGCGCGATCGACGTGTTCCGTGCGTGTTTCCCGGCCGGGACGTTGTCGGGCGCGCCCAAGGTACGCGCCATGGAGATCATCGACGAGCTGGAGCCGGTGCGGCGCGGTCCGTACGGCGGCGCGGTCGGCCACTTCAACTACGGCGGGATGAGCATGGACACGGCGATAACCATCCGCACGCTGGTCGCGACGGGTGGGAAGGCCTACGTGCAAGCAGGCGCCGGCATCGTTGCCGATAGCGATCCGTCGCGAGAGTACGAGGAGACACTGAACAAGGCGCAAGCGCTATTGCAAGCGGTGGCGATGGTGAGCGGCGGGTAGTCGATACCCGCTCGGCTCTCAGTCTGCGGCGTGTGCGCCCAGTTTGTCGTAAAGCAGCGCCAGGGCACCGATTCCCTTCTCGAAGTTCTCCACAGAAAGCCATTCGTTGGGAGCGTGCAGATTGCACCCCGGGAGCGAAAAACCCAGCAGGAGCGCGGGAGCATGCAGGCGCTCTTCGAATTCCACGACGATCGGTATCGAACCGCCGCCACCCATGGGTACGGGCTTGGTACCGAATGCTTCCTCCAGCGCTTCGGCGGCGGCGTCGAAATAAGGGCCCTCGATGCGAGCCTTCCAAGGTCGGCCTCCGTGAAGCTCTTTGAGCTCCCAGGTTACGCCGGCAGGGGTGACGTTGCGGAGATGCGCTTCGAGTAGCTCTTTCACCTTGGCGCCCGATTGATCCGGAACCAGGCGAAAGCTCACTTTGGCCATCGCATGGTTCGGCAGGACTGTCTTAGCGCCTTCATCGGTATAGCCGCACAGCATGCCGTTGACGTCGCAGGTGGGCCGGATCCACAGACGCTCGAGCGTACTGAAGCCCTGCTCGCCCGCGAGAGCGGCGACGCCGAGCTCTTCCCGGGTTTCGTCGTCCGAGTGGGGAAGCGCGGCGATCTGCGCGCGGGTCTCGGCATCCCATTCGACAACGTCGTCGTAGAAGCCGGGCAGCGCGATGCGGCCTTGATCATCGTGCAGAGACGCGATGATCTGGGAGAGCGCGTTGCCCGGATTCATCACCGAGCCGCCGAACTCGCCGGAGTGCAGGTCGCTGCGCGCGCCGTGCACGTGGATCTCGAAATACGCGAGGCCCCTGAGCGAGAAGAGAATGGAAGGCAGACCCTCGGCGAACATGCCCGTGTCCGAGATAACCACGACGTCACACGCGAGACGCTCCAGGTGAGCATCGACGAACGGAACCAGGTTCGGCGAGCCGACCTCCTCCTCACCTTCGGCGAGCACGACGACGTTCACGGGCAACGAACCGCTCGTCGCGAGGTGGGCTTCTAGCGCTTTCACGTGCATGTAGAGCTGGCCCTTGTCGTCGGCCGAACCGCGCGCGTAGATGCGGCCCTCACGTTCGGTGGGCTCGAAAGGAGGCGACGTCCAGAGCTCCAGCGGCTCCGGAGGCTGTACGTCGTAGTGCCCGTACACGAGCACGGTCGGGGCGTTGGCGCCGGCACCGCGCCACTCGCCCAGAACGATTGGGTGACCCTCGGTGGCCAGAACCTCGACCTCTAGTCCCGCCTCGCGCATGCGCGAGGCCAGCCACTCCGCCGACCGACTCGTTTCGTCGTCGTATTCCGACTTCGCGCTGATGGACGGAATGCGCAGGAACTCGTTGAGCTCCTCCCGAAAACGTCCGAGGTTGGTGTCGATAAAAGTCAGGGCGTCAGACATGTCTGCAACGCTTTCGCTTTCCCATGCGTCGTTATTTACGTGGGGCGACGGACGGGTGGAGGAGTGAATGATCTGCCATACCGGAAATCCACAAGTGGCGTCCGGCAAGAATCCGGACGGGGAGGCTTGGTCACCTCTCTAGAAATCAAACGCTACGGCGGGTGCCTCTCCGTAGCGGGATTGGGAATGGGCGTCGGTCCTCGCGGGCCGGCGCCTTCTCTGTTTTAGCAGCCCGTGTACTTCTACCACGGGCTGCTAGTCTAGATCAGTCCCCGGATGCCCCAACGGTAGACGAAGGTCATCATTGCGGCGAAGACCGCTCCGCCCCCCATCCCGCCTGGACTCAGGGCCAACCCGTCGTAGAGGTGGAAGATGCCGACGCCGAGCATGCCTCCGATGACCGCCGCGAACGAGCCGAGCACGGCGATGACCACGGCGTGCCCCGGCGTTTCCTCGGGCCGCTTGATGACCGCTCTCATGGTAAGGCCGATCACGGCCCCCATCACGATCCAAATCGCTACGCCGATCCAGTTCTGCATGTCGTGCCACTGATCCCAGGAATGGGTGCTCTTTTACATGATTTCGCAGGCCCAAAAAATCTATGAGAAGGCCCGCGGGAGAACCAGACTCGGTGGCGTGTCAACGCAATCGTTGACGCGCGTAGCGAGTCGCCCTTTCATTGGTCCAATGAGCGATGAGATCATTGACCTGACCCAGTATCTTAACCGGGAATCGAAGGAGGAGGAGCCCGCGCGGGGCGCGTTCGCGCTTTGGGGGGCGGATGGTGAACGGTCCCGGTTCGCTTTGCCGCTGTGGCGGACGATCTATCTGGCGCAAGCTGAGCGCGGAGCGATCGTGTGGCGTGACACCACTGGGGACGATGTTCCTCACGCGTTTCTCGTGCTCGACCGAGGTCAGGACCCCGCGCGGTTGGAGGTCGATCAGAATGCGATTCCGGTTTCGGAGGACGGAGAGCCACCCGCCTTGCACGACCACGGTTCTGACGGCGTCACCATCTTTCTCGGTGAGCGAGGCGGCCGCATCTGGCACTTGGTGGTCGATGGCGGCGGCACTAGGACCGGCGAACTCTCCGCGAAGAGCCGGGAAGACATCCTCTTCCTGGCCGGCGAGTGCGCAGGCCTACTCTTCCTAAGAGACTTCGCCGGAAAAGTGCCCTAAGGGTGGACGAGCCACGCCGCTCGCAGCGCCGTCAGAGGGACTTCGCCCAAAAAGTGCCCTAAGCAGCAGCGGAGGGCGAGGCACGCCGCTCGTAGCGGCGTTGGATCGGCCGAAGAAACCCGCGAATAACAAAGTACCCAACGAACCACAACGAAGGCGCACCCCCGAGGCCCCACTACCGATCCCCAGAGCGAAGAGCGGCGTGTCTCGTCCCCCGGCTGCTGTCAGTCTTCACCCATACGGCGTTTGAGCTCCGCCAAGCGCGTGTCGTAGTCCGGCTCTGGCGGCGGCGGCTCGTTCAGGTCGATGGTGTAGTCCGACTTCTCTGGACCCAGATCCAGATTTGAGAACGCTTCAGCCGCGTCACCCTCGGCCTGCTCATCCTCGATCTTCCCCGCCATGCGGTCGAGTTCGCTGAAGAGGTCGTCTGCCGCCGAGATAGTCTCGCGTGCGCCAGACCGGCCTGCAGTAGCCGACAGCGAGTCGCGTTTGGCCTGCGCCTCCTTGACCTTCGCCATCATCTCTTCGACTTCCTCACCGCGGAAGTCGAACTCGGCCTTGAGCGCCTTGGCCTTCTGCTCGAGCAACTGCTGGTGTTCTTCGTGTTTCTCCGCGAACTGGGCGGCAACGTCGGCTGTTTCGGAGTCGCCGATCTCGCGGGCCATTTGCTCTCGTCGCCGGCAGGTCGCGGCCTGGCCCTTTTCGTTCTCCGCCCCAGCCACGGCCTTTGCGATTTGGGTCTCGAGGTGCGCGACCTCGGCCTTCACGTCGGCGATCTCGTCGACCATGCCACCAATCAGGCGATTGACCGTTTCCGGGACATGCTCCCGGTTGAGCTCCTTGTTGAAGTTCACGTACGCTTCGCGGAACGCGGATCTCAGGTCTTCGAACATTGCCCTGTCAGGTGGGGGCGCTTCAGTTGAGGAAGGGCTCGATGCGCTGGGCGAACGAATTCCGTGCGCGGTGCAAGCGGCTCTTCACCGTTCCGAGGTTCACACCCGTGATCTCGGAGATCTCCTCGTAGCTCTTCCCTTCCAGTTCGCGAAGGTGGAACACGAGACGGTGGTGCTCCGGCAACTCCTTAACCGTGTCCTCGACGAGTCGCCGTAGGAATCGCTTCCGGTACAGATCGTCCGGGCGCATCGAGTAGTCCTCGAACTGCAGCGGGCGGTGGTCGTCGTCCCAATTGCTCGTGAGTCTCTGGAAGAGCACTAGTGGGCTCCGGGAACGGTTGCGCAGCTCATTCTTGGAGAGATTGCTCGCAATCGTATAGACCCAGGTCGAGAACTTCTTCGACGTGTCGAAGCGGTGCAGGTGCCTCGTCACCCGGATGAACGCTTCCTGCACCAGGTCCTGCGCGCGATCGCCATCCCCGGTCTTCCGGGTGATGAAGTGGATGAGCCGGTCCCGATACCGATCGTATAGGCGCTGGAACGCGCCCGGACGGCCGTCCAGATGCGCGGTGACTAGCTGCTCGTCGGTGAGATCCTCCAGCGGTGTGGCCTGGAGGGATTCACGGAGCTGTTTGGGGTTGGCGTTGACCATGTCCCGGAGCTTCTCAGTCCCTAGTCGAGAATCATTCTCATTTCTGTACTGAAGATACCTCAGATCGGCCTGTTTTCCAGGCCGATCAAGACCCCGCCCTCGGAGAAGCCCTCGTAGAGGGCCTGCTCCGGTGCCGGAATCCGGTCACGCGAGGCGAGAGCCTCCTCCGCCGCGCGTTCGACCTCGTCCGCCACCTCGGCTTCGACGGTCCGCAGCGTCTCGGTTCCGACGCCCTGTTCCTCCAAGTAAGCCTCGAAGAGGCCGATAGGATCCCGTCGGCCCCACTCCGCGAACAGCTCGGGCGCGAAGGTGTCCCTCGCTTCTCGTTCATCGTGCGTGGCATGGCCCCCCATTCGGAAGGTGTCGGCCACGATAACCGCGGGGCCCAGGCCTGTCCGGCACCGGTGTGCGGCGATCCTGGTGGCCGCGTACACGTCGAGCACGTTATTGCCGTCACAGATCCAATGCTCGATCCCGTACATCGCGGGCCAGTCGTGCAGGTCGCCGGCGCCATGCCGCTCTACAGGGGTCCCGAGTGCCACCCGGTTGTTCTGAATAACGAAGATGACTGGGAGATTCTGCACCGCAGCGAAGTTCATGCCTTCGTGACAGGCCGCGGTTTTGGTGGCACCATCACCGACCCAGGTAAGCGCCACTCGGTCTTCCCCTCGGTTGACCGCGGCCAGCGCGACGCCGGCCACGATCGTGACACTTGTCCCCATGTGGCTGATCGGCTGGATGATGCCGTTGGACAGGTCGCCGATGTGCAGGTCGCGCCCGCGACTCGGGGAGTCGGTGGTGGACAGGTAACCGCGGAACATATCCGCCAACGGCATGCCCATCATGTGCAGGGCGCCAGCGTTGCGAATCATCGGGCTCACCACATCCTTGTCCGGAGCGAGCGCGCTCACGGAGCCTACTGTGACCGCTTCTTCCCCGGTGCCGAGCCACGCCTTGGAAATGATGCCAGTGTGGACCCATCGCTTGAGCCCGATGTCGTGAAGTCGCGTGCGCAGCAGATTTCGGTACATCGCGAGCAGGTCATCCTGGCTCAGTTGCTCGACGATGCGGCTGCGATCGGGGTCGCCGTTGATGCGTTCCGCGAACGAGCGGACCAATGCCGAATCGGGGGCCCAGTCGACGTACTCGGGGGGATCGAATGCTGGATAGCGCTTCATGCCGCTAAGCTACCGGAAGCGCAGATGACGCGGTACGGGCCGGAGTTGTCGCACAAACGAAAGCGGGGGAGGCAAAGACTCTCATGGCATGAAGAACCAGCCCCCCAGGGTGGGCCACGAGAGCCTCTACACTCGCCCCGCTTACGAATCCGCCCAGAACCAAGGTTCCGAACGCACCCGTATATACCGCACACGGCTCGGGGCGTCACACTCAAATTAGTACGTTCTTTAAGAAAACTTCGAACTCGTAGAAAGTCGTGCGTTGCAGCGAACCTCGAGCGCTGTAAGATTGGTTGCGAGTCCCCCCCATCAGGTCGTTAGCGAGTTGACCGACTCCATCCCTCCCCGACGCGTCCAGGCCATTGTCGGCTTGCGTCTGCTCGAGATGGTCCGAGATCAGGATCTTCCCGCCGAGATCCTGGATGCTGAGGATCCTACGCAGACCATGCCTCGTCGGCTGGGCCTGAGCGACGTGGTCGACCGTCAGATCCGCACGTATCAGAAAGACGTGAAGAAGGGGGTCCGCCTCGCGGACTCGGAGGTCATGGATCTCTTCCGCCTGGTCATCCGGCGACCGGACGGCGACGAGGTCTTCTACGGTGCCGGACGGTTGTTGGCTTCGATGGACCGTCCGAGCCAGTGGACCCGGATTATGCCCCAGCGCATCCAATATGCGTTGGCCCGCGGGAGGGTGAAGCGGCGGCTCAAGCGGCTCTTCGGGCGGCGCCTGGGTGGTTTCGGCCGAGGTCCATTTACGGTGGAAGGCCGAGGGCTGGTCTTCATCGAGAGTGATCCGGGAGGAGAGGCTTGTGCATTTCTGTCCGGTTTCTGCCAGGAGATCCTCGAACACACCGGAGGAGGTGCCGTCCAGGTAAAACACTCCCTGTGCCAGGGCCGGGGCGACGAGCAATGTCGTTGGGAGGGCAGGTTCATCGATGAGCCGGGCGTGGAGATTCCGTCAGGGGCGGACTCGGCCGAGCGCGTCGAGGCTGGTTGATGGTAGAGAAGGGCGCCTTCGCACCAGACTTCACGCTTTCCTCGGACCAGGGCGAGCAGGTCTCGCTACTGGGCTTGAGAGGGAAGCGAGTTCTGCTCTACTTCTACCCCAGGGATGACACACCGGGATGCACGATTCAGGCGTGTGATTTCCGCGATGCCATGCCGCGGTTCGAGGGCGTTGATGCCGTCGTGCTCGGTGTATCGCCCGACTCGGTGGAGTCCCACGCCGAGTTCCGGGCCAAGTTCGGGCTGAATTTTCCGCTTCTGGCCGATGAGGATCATTCGATCGCTGAGGCCTACGGCGTGTGGGGTGAGACGAAGTGGGGGATCGGCATCGAGCGCAGCACATTCCTCATCGAGCAGGACGGCACGGTGGGAGAGGTGTGGCGGAACGTGACCCCGCAGGGTCATATGGTGATGCTCGCGGAGCTACTGGGGGCCTGACGGGGTCCGTTTCAACCGTACTGGAGCAGTATGGAAATCGGGATCGGAATCGCTATTGGAGTCGTGCTGGCTGTTGCTGGCTTCTTGCTGGGACGCTCCGGGGCGCATGCGGCCGGGGTCGGGGAGGGGCGCGCCGAAGCAGAGCGGCGCCTCGCCGCCGCAGCTGAGGCCATCGGTCGGGGTCGACGCCCTCAGGCCGACGCCGGGTCGCCGGAGCACGATCTATACGCCGCGCTGGAACAAGGCTGGGCGCCCAGGGAGACGGAGCGCCAGGCAGCCCTGAAAGAGGCGATCGGACGCGTGAGCGCGTTCCTGGACGCGAGCGTGCGTGCTCCGCTCACGGGCGCAGGTCGTGAAGCGCGCGCTGGCGAGCTGCGCGAGCGCATCGAGCGCGCGCTCGGTGCCCTCGAAGACCTGAACTTCTTTCTGGAGGATCCCGCTGGAGAGAGCCAAGACTGCGACATCGTACCGCTCGTGCAGCATGTGGCGCGCGAGTTTGCCGCGGATCAGGACGTGGGTGTCCGCATCCAACTGGCCGAGGCTTCGGTGCGTGCCACGGTCAATGCGCAGGTGCTCATGGACAGCCTGTACCTGGTCCTGCACAATGCCGGCCGCTTTGGCGGTGGAGCGACGGTCGACGTGACCGTGCAGGCCGTCGACGGTCGTGCCCTGGTCACAGTGCGCGACCGCGGCGAGGGCTTTACCGAGGAGGCCTTCAAGCGTGCGTTCGACCCCTTCTACTCCACGTCGAAGGAGGGGCTCGGCCTGGGCCTGCCTCACGCGCGCATGCTGATCGAGGGGATGGGAGGCCGCGTGGAGCTGAGCAACGTGCCAGATGGTGGCGCTGAGGTTGAGGTATCGTTCGCGCGTAGCTGACCGGTTCGCGTAGTTGACGGGGTTTAGGGAGCCGTGCGGCGTCCTGCCACGCCCACGCCGACAACACCGGCCACCACGAGCACGATTCCGATCCAACCCAGGGACCGTAGACCCTGGTCCAGAAGTAGAGTTGCGAGGATCGCGGCCACGACGGGTTCGATCGCTGTCGCAAGGGAGGCTCGGCTCGCTTCGATCCTCGCCAAGGCATCGAAGAACAGGAACTGCGCCAGCGCGATCGTGGTGGCGCCGAAAACCACGAGTAGCGCCCACGCGCTGACGGTGTCCGGTAGCGCGATTGTGCCCTCGACCGACAGGAGGATCACGGTAAGCACGACGCACGCGCCGACTGTGCTGTAGACCACGGTCGGCGTAGCCCCGTAACGCGCGCTGGCGAAGCGGCCGAAGAGCGTATACGTGGCGTAGCTCAGTCCGGCCAGTGCTCCCCAGGCCAGTCCTGCGGAACCAAAAGCCGCAGGAACGTGTTCAGCGCCGGCCACGGAGAGCCAGACACCGACGAGCGTCACGACCACGAGTGCTACCCGAGTGCGGGTAGGCCACTCGTCCAGGAGAGGCCCCGCGGCGGCGACCACGAGTGCCGGCGCCAAGTACAGGAGTGCGACCGTAGTGGGTACGCCGACTGCGTCGGTCGACAATTGGTATGCCAACTGGAAGATCGCTACCGTGACGCCGCCTCCGAGCCCGAGTATTACAATCGTGCGGCGGCTTACGCGCAGCGACGCGGGGCGTAGGACGCCGAACACCGCGACCAGGACCAGGGCGCCGACCACGGGTCGAAGCAGGGCCACGGTCTCCGGCGGCACGCCCATGCGAAAAAGATGCACGGAGAAGATGCCGGAGGATCCCCACAAGCAAGCCGCGGCGATTGCCTCCAGGTAACCCATCCAGCGAACCCCGGCAGGCCTCGCGTTCACCGGTATCCGTACACCTGGTAGAGCAGCAGATAGACGACCAGACCGGTCACGGAAACGTAGGCCCAGATGGGGAACGTCCAGCGTGCGAGCCTGGCGTGCATGCGGAACCGGCGTCGCCTGACGAGATACACGAGCCGAAGCACGAGTGGGACGAGTAGCACAGCGAGCACGATGTGGGAGAACAGAATGGAGAGGTACACCGCGCGTGCCGCTCCCTCGCCGGCGAACTCGTGCGTGCCCGTAATCACGACGCGCGTCACGTAGAAGACCAGGAAGAGCGCCGACGCAGTGAGCGCGGTCAGCATCGCTCTGCGGTGCATGTGCAGGGATCTCCGCTTCACGAAGTAGAAGCCCGTGAAGAGAGCCACGGCGCTGGTGGTGTTCAGGCTAGCGTTGACGAGCGCGAGCATGTCCCCGAGCTGCGTACGATCCATGAGAAGCTCAGGCCGCCTGGGTTTCTGGAGCCTGCGTTGGCGATCCGGCGGAGACACGCGCGAGCGTAGCCAAATGCACAAGCGCGGTGAGAAGGGCGGCAGCGCCCAGCGTGTGGAAGGACACTGGGAGCACCGCCAGCACGGTGAGTACCGAGAGAAATCCTAGCGACACCTGCGCGACGACTAGACCGGCGGCGAGTAGCGCCCACGTCCGTATGGCGTCGGTTGTGCCCTGGCGCACGACCCAGATCGCGAGCCACACGATCGCCACCAGCGCGAGCATGCCAACCACGCGGTGTCCGAAGTGGAGAATAATGGGCGTGTTCACCAGTGGCGGAACGAGTCGGCCGAGACAGAGTGGTGCGTCAGGACACGCCATGCCCGCGTCCGTGTGGCGAACAAGGCCGCCGAGCACGGACTGGAGAAAGACGAGGACGGCCGCTGCCGTCGCGAATTTGCTCACCCGGCGCGCGGCCCCGGCGTCCGGTGCCGAGGCTTCCCTCGACCAGCTCGTCGCTGACGCGACGTGGGTGGCCAATACCAGGAAGAGCAACGCCAAGGCGAGGTGAGTGGTCGATACGAGGTCAGGCAGCCGATAGATGACGGTGAGTCCCCCGACCAGCGCCTGGACGACGAGCAGAGCCATTCCGGCCAAGCAGGTCCTGAAGACCCATGGGCGGTCGGCGGTTTCCTTTCTGGCCAGCCATGTCGCGAGAGCGAACATGAGAAGGAGTCCACCCGCCACGAGGCGGTGGAGGTGCTCCCAGAACACGCCGCCCGACATCTCGGGAAACAGGGTTCCGAAACAAGTGGGCCAGTCGGGGCAGGCCAGGCTCGACTCCGTCGCGTGCACCACGCTCCCCAGGTACAACAGGAGGAGGGTCCACACGACGGACACAGTGAATGCGCGTCTGTGAAGCATCGGACTAACCCGTGTGCACCGGTTCCCGGACGGAAGGCTCGGCCTCGGCTTCGGCGGCCAGGGCCGCCTCGACCTGCTGACGGTAAGTTTCGAGCGAGACGATGCCGCGCTCGAGCCACTCGAACTCGCCCGCCAGGAAGCGTCTGGCGATGCTGTAGGTGGCATCGTCGTCGTTGATGAAGAGGGCGTCGAAGCGCGCCGCGATCCGGCGTCGGGCGTGCCGGCAGTACAGGTCTGAGAGCGCGGTCGCACCGGTCTCGTCACTGCCCCGGTCGGTGAGCATTCTCGCACGCACGATGGACGCCGTCATGACGAACAGGTCCGCGCCGATGTCGACGATCCTGCCGAGCACCGCCTGGTGCTTCTCGAGCCCGGGCCCGAATCGAACCATGGCGTGGAAGGTCGAACGGGCGAGCCTGCGAGAAGCCCGCTCGACAAAACGAAGATGTCCTGCGAGTGTGCCGAAGGATGCGTAGCGCGGCCAAAAGCCCCAGCCGAGGAAGCGCGACGGATACCACCAGGCGTAATGCACGCCCGCCCGTAAGAGTGCGGCCAGCTTCTGACCCGCCGACGCTTTCGGGTCGATGATGTCACCAGCGACGCTTAAGTGGGTGTCCACGGCCTCGCGGGCGATGAACAAGCGCATGATTTCGGAGGAGCCCTCGAAGATCGTGTTGATGCGCATGTCACGCAGATATCGCTCGACGGGGTACGGCGTGTCTCCGCGCGCGAGCAGCGAGGCGTGCGTTTCGTAGCCGCGGCCTCCTCGGACCTGCAGCGCGTCGTCTACGATGCGCAGGCCGGTTTCAGATGCCCACAGCTTGGCGATCGCGGCTTCGAGTCGAATGTCGAAGGTCTTCGCGTCGGCCATTCCCGATGTGAGCTCGACCACCGCCTCCATTGCGAAGGTTTCAGCGGTCATCCTGCCGAGCATCTGTGCGATGGCGTCGTGCTTGCCTACCTGACGGCCCCATTGAACGCGGGACCCGGCCCAATCTCGGCACATCTCGAGCGCGCCTTTGCCCGCCGCGGCGCAGAACGCGGGCAGCGCCAGGCGTCCGGTGTTCAGCGTGATGAGCGCGAGCTTCAGTCCCTTGCCCTCTGCCCACAACAGATTCTCGCGTGGCACCTTCACATTGGTGAAGCGAAGGACTCCGTTGGAGAGTCCGTTGAGCCCCATAAAGGTGCACTCGCGTACGGTCTCGACGCCCTCCCACTCGGTCTCCACGATCAACGCGGTGATCGGCTTGCGGCGAGATCCTTCGGGCGTTGGCGTGCGCGCCATGACTACGATGATGTCGGCGCGTGGCCCGTTCGTCGTCCACAGCTTCTCGCCGTTCAGGATCCAATGCGATCCATCCTCGGAGAGCGTCGCGGTCGTGGACATGTTGGCGGGGTCCGATCCCACGTTGGGCTCGGTGAGCGCGAACGCTGAGAGGGCTCCCCCGGCGAGCCGGGGCAGGTACCGTTCCTTCTGCTCGTCAGTACCGAACTTCAGGAGTGGCCCCGGTACTCCAATGCTCTGGTGGGCCGAAAGAAACGCCCCGGTCGAGCCGCATCGAGAGGCGACGATCTCGAGTGATCGATTGTAGGAGAGCTGGGACAGCTCGAGTCCACCATACTTGCGTGGAATCTTGATCCCGAACGCGCCCAGCTCTGCGAGTCCGTCCAGAACCTCCTGGGGGACGTGGCGGTCGCGGTCGATCTGGTCGCCGTCGATGTGATCCCGGGAGAACGCTTCCAGCTTCGCGTGAAACTCCGCCGCCCGCTCCTGCTCCTCCGGATCAGGAACCGGGTGGGGGTGGATCAGATCCAGCTCGAATCGTCCTTCGAAGATCGAACGCGCGAAGCTGCGCCGTTCCCAGTCCTGCTCGCGAGCGTACTCGGCGACCTCTCGGGCTTCGAGTTCGGTGGCGAGCTTCGTGTCGTCTGCCATGGTTGTAAGTCTAATACGGGGCAGGTACGCGTGGCTTCGGCGGGCGTGCTATGCGTCCTCCCGCAAGAACTCCAAGATCTCCGCACCCCGGGCTTCGGCGTCAGCCTCTCCGACCTCCATGAGCTTCTGGAGATAGTCCGGTTGGAAGAGTATCAGGCTCAAGAAATCAGGGCTGCGCGTCTGTTTGGTTCCCAATCCGCGCATGAGGAAGCGGAACGCTTTCGGCAGCTGGGGCTCGTACTCGTAGGCGAGCCTGCCCAGGTCCTGTGAGGGTCGGAGGGTCAACAGCCGGATCGGCTTGAGGCCGTCTCGTTTTTCGGGGGGCAGGCTCTCTAGTAGCCGGTTGAGCCGCTCGAGCCGTAGCGCATCGTGGTCCAACAGGTCCAGGAAGATCGAGTTCATAAGTGTGCCGGCGACCTGAGCCGGGGGCGGGTACCCGTAGATCGTCGGCTGCCCGGCCTCATCCTGGTTTCCGTCATAGCGAGTCGAGATTGCCAGAATCCTACGGGCTCCCAAGTGCAGTACCGGCGAGAGCGGTGCCGTCAGACGGATGCTACCGTCGCCGTACCACGCGTTTTCGAGCTGTACCGCGGGGAAGATGAGTGGCAGCGCGGCGGACGCCATCACGTGCTCGACGGTCATCACCGCAGCCAACGACCTTCGCCTGGGGCGCTGCCACGCGCGGATGTCGGATCCTTGCACCCAGGTAACCGACCGTCCGGTCGAGTAACACGACGTGCTGATCGCGACAGCCTTCAGTCGGCCGCGCTCCAGGTTGTAGCGCACGCCCGTGAGCTCGCCGTCGACCGCATGAAGCACCTCGGTCAGGTAATTACGCAGTGGCTGTGTGTCGACCAGCCCTCTCACGCGCGGTGCACCTCCCATGCCCCCGGAGGCTAGCTGGCATAGCCAGCGAAAGCCGTTCAGCGTCAGCGAACGAACATCGACATTGAAGACGTCCGCAACGGTGAGGTTGCCCCACAACTGACTCAATTCCCGTACCGACTGCAGGAAACTTCCGTGATGTGACGCGAGCAGCGCGGCGTTGATCGCCCCGGCGGAGGCGCCGGTGACGTACGGGACTCTCAGCTCGGGAAAGTTGCGAGCAACGTACCTCAAAAAACCCACCTGGTACGCCGCTCGAGCGCCACCACCACCCATCACGAGCCCGAGGTCACGTGGACCAGCGGCGCGGGTAGCGGTGGGGAGTTGCTCGAGAGGACCGAGTGGTGGAACAGGAGTCATAGAGCCTTCTGGACGGCGAGCGCGATGCCATGGTCGAGGTGGGTGCCTACCCGAGTCAAGGGGCGGATGGCTTGTCGCGTTGGCATCAGCGCGACACGTTTTCGCATTCAGATCGTTTACTCATGTAGCCGCCCTTCCTTCATTGTTCACCCAAAAGGTGATCGCGAAACATGGTCAAATTCCGTCCGCTTCTCTTCGTGGTTCCCTTTGTCTTGGCGGGCTGTGCCTCCTATCAGCCGACTGAACTCTCGACTTTGCAGCCGACTGATCAGGTCCGACTCGAGCTGGATCAGACGGAGTTGGCGCGACTGCTCGCCTTCGCGAACACGTCGACCAACTCGGTCAGCGGTCGCTTCGTGAACCAAATGGGCGACTCGGTGACCCTCGTTGTCGAGACACCCTCCACCTTCATGCAGGTCTCCGTGCCGCGCAGCTCGATCGTGCAGACGAGCCGACGCGAGATCGACAACCGGAAGAGCTTCTTCTTTTCGGCGCTGGTCGTGGGCGGAGCGGCGGCGCTGGCGGTGATGGGCTTCGAGGGCGGTGGTAGGGATTCCATAGGGGACGACGACGGAGTGGACGAGACATGGATCCCGCTGCTCGGTTTCCGGATTCCGTTCAGCTTCTCGTTTGGACGCTGACCGATAGTCTAGTGATCAGACATCGTCTCTAGCAATCAGCCTACGATCGGGCGACCGATCGCCATGATGCCTGTCGCGATGAGCCCCAGCACGATCAATGTGCTGACGATGTAGGGCATGAACGTCCGCTCCGCGATTGGGCGGCGTTTCATCACCGCCGAGACCAGATGGGCCACCACCGCGGCGAGCACCATCGACGCGATGTGTCCGCTGAGCTGCGGGTAGAACACGCCGCTCATCAAATGAGCGAACCCAAAGAGCACCGTGAGGTCGATCGAACCCGTGAAGACAGCCGCCAGAATCCTCATGGTCTTGTCGTATTCACGTTTCGTGGCCTGTCCGTACACGGCGTAGCCCAGAACGAGAATGCCGGCGAAGAGCACCAGGTAGCGAAGGCCTGAGTGGGCGTAAAAGAGCATGACGATCGGTCCTGATTGGGGTCAGTTTGCCAGCTAAGATGTCGAAAAGTCCGGCAAAGTGCGCGTGTTGCGTCGATATTTCAAGCTTGTGTCTCAGTGGACGGGGGCGGTGCAATCTTTTTTGGATCCAGCCGTATCGATATCGTGGGGTGGATCGGCCTGGAAAACCATTGTGTTTTAGCGTTTCCCGGGCCTAGATTCACGTCGCTCTATTGGAGCCGCTCGCTGCGGAGGTCCGCGGCGGGCCAAATTCATTCTATGGTGAGGAGGCAACATGTCCCGAAGCGTTGTTTGCAAAGGGATCCTCCGCAGGACATTGCGCACTCTGACCGTCGCGGCGTTTGCGGTGATGGTCGGCTGGGCTCCGGCCCAAGCGCAGACTGGCACCGTGACGGGTTCGGTGCGGGACGGCACCAACGGGCAGCCGATCGCTGGCGCCCAGGTTAGCATCCCGTCGCTGAACATCGGTGCGCTGGCCAACAACGTTGGCCGGTTCCTGCTGCTGAACGTGCCGGTAGGTACGCATTCAGTGCAGTTCCAGTACATCGGTTATGGCAGTGAGACGATTGAAGTCACGGTCGCAGCCGGCCAGACGGCTACCTCTGACGCACGACTCCGCTCGGAGGCGATCAGCCTGGAAGGTGTCGTCGTGACCGGGACCGCGGGGTCCGCGAGGCGCCGCGAGATCGGTAACTCGATCACGCAGATCAACGAGTCCCAGATCGAAGCGCTTCCGGTGTCGAATGTCGCCGATATTCTACAGGGTCGCACCACAGGTGCGACCGTGCTGCAAAACGGCGGCATGATCGGCGCCGGCAGCACGATCAAGCTGCGGGGTAACAACTCGATCTCGCAGGGCAACTCGCCGCTCGTCTACATCGACGGCGTGCGCATGCGCGCAACGGGGCTCATCCACTCGGACGAGGCCAACCAGCAGTCGAATCCGTTCGACGACATCAACCCGAACGACATCGAGCGTATCGAAGTCATCAAGGGCGCCGCAGCCACGACGCTTTATGGCACGGAGGCCGCGGGTGGTGTGATTCAGATCTTCACCAAGCGTGGCGTCGCCGGCGCAGCGGCGTGGAGCCTGAGCATCGATCAGGGTATGAACACGATCGGCCACATCGGTCCCGACGCAGATGTGAACCCCACGGGTCTCGGGCTGAACAACTGTAACTACACCGAGGGCGGTGGAGACTCGATGTTCCCGGCCGACCCGTCCTGCCCCGAGAACGGCTCCTGGTTCAAGGACGGCTACAAGCAGCGCTACAACCTCTCGGTACGTGGTGGTGCCGAGCGCATGAACTACTTCATGTCGGCGTCCTGGGGTGACGAGCGCGGTGTCATGAACCCGAATGCGTGCTCCCTGAACGAGGAAGGCCTCAAGGCATGTGGCGAGGCCGGCGGCTTCACCAACCCCGCCCAGGGCCAGGCTGACCACAGCCTACGCGGCAACTTCTCGTTCTCGCCGAGTGACGAGCTCGACATCCGCTTCAACTCGTTCTACTCCCACAAGAACATCGACTGGCTGCCCGACGGCAACAACGCCGAGGGTCTGCTGTTGAACGTGTTCCGTGGCGGTTCGGATTATACGAACGACGAGGACGGCAAGACGCTCGTCATGGAGCTCAACAACCTGAACGACCACTTCGTTACGGGTCTGAACATTCTGTACAATCCCGGCAACGGCATGAGCCATCGCCTGAACACCGGGATCGACTGGACCCGCAACACCTACCGGGAAACCCGGCCGTGGGGCTTCTTCTATAAGCAACTCGGGACGCGTGAAGTCGACGACCGCACGTTCCGCAAGCTGACGCTGGATTACGCGGGCACCTGGCAGGCCGACCTTATGGGCATGGCCTCGTCGTTCTCGTGGGGTGGTCAGCTCTACAACGACTTCAGCTCGGGCATCAACGGCAACGGTGAGGACTTCGCCGGCCCGGGTGACAAGGTTCTGACCTCCGGCGCGATCACGGAGATTTTCAGTGAGTACAACGCCACAGTGACCACCGGCGGATTCTTCCTTCAGGAGCAGATCGGCCTGGGCGACAGGCTGTTCTTGACGGCTGGCCTGCGCATCGACGGTCACTCGGCGTTCGGTTCGGACTTCGGACTCGAGCCGTACCCGAAGGCTTCGGCGGCCTACATGATCTCCGACGAAGGCTTCTTCCCCGAGAACTTCGGTACGCTGAAGCTTCGCGCTGCGGTCGGCGAGTCCGGAAAAGCTCCGGGCCTGTTCGACGCTGCGCGGACATGGCGCTCAGTTGCTGGTGACAACGGGCAGCCCGCCGTTACACCGGATAACCTCGGAGAACCTGATCTCGGTCCCGAGCGCACGCTCGAGTACGAGTTCGGTTTCGAGGGTTCGACGCTGAACGACAGAGTCACGTTCGAGTACACCTACTACGACCAGACCACCTCCGACGCGCTGGTCAACGTCACTCAGCTGCCTTCGGCCGGCTTCGTGGGCCGCCAGCTCAGTAACGTGGGCGAGATCACCAACAAGGGCCACGAGATCTACATCAACGCGGTCGTGGTCGCGTCGGACAACCTCTCGTGGGACATCGGTGGTCGTCTGTCGACGAACACTTCGGTGGTCAACACGCTCGGTCAACTCACGAGCATCAGCATCGGATGGCGGAACTACGTGCGGGCTCCGATCGAGTGCACAGCGGCGTTGTCGGGCGCTGCCGACTTCGACGGTAATGGCTTCATCGGGCAGGGCTGCACGGTCGGCGAGATGGTGAAGTTCCCGCTTCCGGCGTTCTGCCACGACCGTGTGCAGAACCCGGACGAGGTTGGGGCTCCCGACTACATGGAGCAGTGCCTCGGGTCGACGACGCCGACGCGGACTTTCGGCCTCAACACGTCGATCACGTTCAGGCAGCGCCTGACGTTCGACATCCTGGGCGAGGGCATGGGTGGACACTGGCTGTCCTCCGGTACCGCGTACCAGAACGCTCGTCGTGAAGTGTGGCCGATGTGCCGCGGCACGGTGGACGCGATCGCAGCCGGCAACCGCGAAACGTTGACCGCTGGTGAGCGGGCGCAGTGCGACCGTTCCGTTACGCGCTACGGCATGTGGACGCAGCGGGCGGACTTCTTCAAGATCCGGTCGGCTTCGCTGAGCTACCGTGTGCCGGAAGCGTGGCTGCCGTCGAGCATTCGCGCGGCGACGGTTCGCTTGCAGGGTCGCAATCTCGGCACGTGGACGGACTACGAGGGTGTAGATCCGGAGGCGTTCGAGGACGGGTCGGCTGAGGTGCTGTTCCGGCAGGAGTACTACAACCTACCGCCGATCAGGAGCTTCCAGTTCTCCGTCAAAATCGACTTCTAGAGCCATAAGGAAAACACATCATGAGATCACTGATGAAGATCCGCTGGCTCCCCGTCGTGGCCCTCGTGGCCACGTTCGGGATGACCGGCTGTAGCGACGATCTGTTCAACGTCAAGAATCCCGGTCGGATTCTCGATGCGGACCTGAATACCTTGAAGGGCATCAACGCCCTGGTGACCGGGATGTCCGCCGACTTCTCCGTCGGTTATGACAACATGTCATTCACGAGTGCGATCCTGTCTGACGAGATCGTCGGCTCGGGCAGTTACTTCTCGACGGGACGGTACCGTCGGGGTCTGTTCGATTCGGAAGACTCGAACGGTCGCTGGGCGGACGTCCAGCGTGCGCGCTGGGTGGCCGAGGGTGGCCTGCAGCGGATGGCTGACATCGAAGGGTTCACCTTTTCAGGCAACAAGCTGACGGCACGTGCGTACCTGTTCGCGGGTCTCGCCAACCGTTGGTTCGGTGAGGCCTTCTGCGAGGTCGTCTTCAGCAACCCGTACTCGGCAGATTTTCCAGGGCCGGGCGGGGAGATCGACGAGGGCGTAGCGCTTCCGAGGACGGCCGCGTTCCAACGGGCCATCCCCGCGTTGCAGCAGGCGGTGTCGCACGGCTCGTCTTCCGGAGCGTCGGACATCGTAACGGCCGCGCATGGTGCGATGGCCGGAGCGTACGTCGGCCTCGGGCAGTGGGCCAACGCGATGACGGAGGCGGCGCAGGTGCCGACGAGCTTCGTGTATGGCGCGGAGTATTCGTCCAATTCCGGTCGTGAGGAGAGCCAGATCTGGGCGGAGACGCATGGCCGTCACGAGATCTCGGCATGGGGAACGCTCGCCGGTACGTACGGCGCAGGCGACCCGCGTACTCCGTGGACCGATTGCGGTGCCGCATCCAGCGGCTGCCCGTCAGGGAACGGCGCCGACGGTCAGACGATTCACTACCGTCAGGAAAAGTACCCCACCAAGGACGATGACATTCCTGTGGTGAAAGGTACGGACATGCGTCTTCTCGAGGCTGAGAACGCGCTGCTCAACGCTGACCTGGTGGGCGCCATGGCGAAGATCAACGACGTCCGTGCGTTCTTCGGTCTCGGCGCGCTCGTCGCGACGACGATCGGTTCGATTACAGGTGGTGACGGCGGCGGGGCACACCCGACGTCGATGACCGGTTGGGATATTCTCGACCGTGAGCGGCACCTGACGAACTGGCTGGAAGGGCGGAGGCTTTGGGACTTGCACCGGTGGAACCACCCGCATCTGGATGGTGGCGGCGTGGTGTACTTTGCGACGGTTGCACGCCGCGCTTCGTGCTTCCCGATCTCCGATGACGAGTGCCAGGTCAACGAAAACATCGACAGCACGTCGAAGTGCTTCACGTCGTAGTCGACTGGCGGTAACAGGGCATGCCGCCCCCTGGCCTTCGCGCCAGGGGGCGGTTTTTGCATGGTGCCGGCGGGGACGCTGCGTCGTCACCGAACACGAGCCAGCGCGTATGTTTGTACGGAGGTCACTCCTTCGGCCTGGGCGGAGACGGTGCACTGTTAGGGACAGCTAGGACACGTGTGGAGGTGGGACCATGACGAAGCGCGGCATGCGCGCGTGGCGGGGAGTGGCCGTGGTCGCGGCGCTGGTTTGCGCCGTACCAGCGCAGGCCCAGATCAGGGTCGAGGGCGAGGTGCTCGACGGCCATTCCGGGCTTCCGGTTCAGGGCGTGATCGTCCAGTTCCCGGATCTCGGCATCGCGGTGCTGACGGACTCCATGGGCTACTTCCGATTCGACGCTGTGCCGCGCGGCTCTCAGATCATCAGCACGTACCACTTCGCGTACGACGCGCTAGCGGCGGTTACGCCGATCGTGCTCGGCGATGTTCTGGCGCTCAACCTCACGCCGCGTCCCATTGAGCTGCGTGGTGTAGCCGTCGACGTTCGACCCCGCGGAGAAATCGAGGCGCTCACCGCGGGCCGCGGCTCTGACTTCATCGGGCCCGAGGCGATTGAGAGGCTCGCGCAGCGCAATAGCCGCATGCTCGAAGTCCTGCGCACAAAGGCGCCGCCGAGGCTCCAGATCCGCCAGCAGAACGGCAGGGGCGGCATGCAGTTCTGCATCCAATCGAGCCGGCGGCGCCCATCGATCCAGGAACTCAGGGACCTCGGCAGCGGGTGTCACCCGGCATTGCTGGTGATGGATGGCGTGGTGATCTATGCGCCCCCCTCCACCAGCGATTTCGTTGCCGACGTGGCGCCGACGCTTCCGGCTGACGTAGCGGATATGCTACTCAACCAGAATCCGAACGAGATCGAGAGCATTCGCGTGCTCACGCCGACCGATGCGTTCTTCCGTTACGGAGATGCTGGTCGCTTGGGAGCGGTCGAGGTCGTGACCAAGCGGCCTTCCGGGAGACGCCGGTAGCGGTTGCGCCGGGCTAGCCTCCCCGCACTTCTTCGAACAGCGCCCTCGCATTCTGGACGGCCGCACGTTGGCTCTCCGTTGGCGGATACAGGGTCCCAGGTCGTACACCACCGCCGTTGAGCGCGCTGTATACCTGTTGAACCGTCCGGGCCGCCGCTGCCAGCTTGCCCGCCGGTGTATCGATCGGAAGACGCGCACCTCGGCCCCCTCGGCCCCTGCCGCCGCCGCCGAAGCCGTTCTCGCTCCTGTACGTGTTGATTTCGTCCGTGAGTGCCAGCGCCTCGAGCATGAAGCGTTCACGGGACTCGTACATCGCTACCGTAATGGGCATTTCCGGGTCGCCTCGTACTACCACTTGAGTGGAGGCGGTGGCGCCACGGGCGTTCACCGTGACCACGTAGGTACCGGGTGAGACCCACGGACCGCGATCCGCAATCGAACGCGCGAGCTCGGGGTTCATGAAGCGCTGCCAGGTGTCGGCGCTGCCGGGAGCGGGGTGACGCAGGTCCCAGTTGACCCTGTGTGTGCCCGCCGAGGACGGGACGCGCATCTCGCGCACGGTCGTGCCCATGGCGTTGGTGACGCTCAGCGTGGCGTCACCGCCACCGGCGCCCAACTTGTACGTGATCTCGACGCCATCGACCGGATTCGTGCCTGCGAACGCGGCCTGGCCGCGGTACGAGGTGTCCTTGCGGTAGACCTGGATCGTGCTCCGGTCCGCCGAGAAGACCGTCACGGGTCCGGAGGCGTTGCCCCACTCGGCGAGCGCACGCGTGTCGTCCAAGATCCAGAAGGACCGACCGTGAGTACCGAGCACCAGGTCCTTCTCGCGCGGGTGGATGAGCATGTCGTCGTAGTGGGTGGTCGGTAGGTTGGGGATCTGCGCCCAGCTCGCGCCGGCGTCCGTGCTCGCGAACGCGTGGTGCTCGGTGCCGAGGAAGAGCACGTCGGGGTTGTCGGGGTGCTCGACGATCACGTTCACGACGCCGAGTTCGGGCAGCGTCGACTGAATCGGCTGCCACGATCCGCCGAAGTCCTCGGTGCGGAACACATAGGGAGCGAAGTCCCCGTCGCGGTGGCCGTCGAACGCGGCATACGCGGTGCCCGGCGAACGATACGAGGCCGTGATACGACTCACGTAGGTGCCGTCGGTGATTCCGATAACGTTGCGGGAGACTTCGCTCCAAGTCGCTCCCCCGTCGCGGCTCACCTGCAGATTGCCGTCGTCGAACCCCACCCACAGCACGCTCGGGTCGATGGGTGATTCGTCCAAGGTCACGGCTTCTCCGAAGCTGCCGGTGCCGTCGTTTCTCGAGATCGTGATGTCGCGACCCTTGACCCCCATTATGTCGAGCTCGTCGCGGTCGATCTGGCGGCTCAGGTCCTCCGTGCGCTGCCACGAAGAGCCGCGGTTGTGCGAGATGAAGAGCCGGTTGCCGGCCACGTAGAGCACGTCCGGATCATGCTGGGAGAGCATCATCGGCGACGTCCAGTCGAAGCGGTAGTTCTCTCCGGGCGGCTCGATGGGCGAGATGTCGAGTATGTCGCCGGTCCTGGTATCGTAGCGGAAGTAGCTGCCGCCGTTGGAGCTGCCGTAGGAGTATCGGGAGTCCCGTGGGTCGGCTGCCCAGTACATGCCGTCGCCGAAGCCGGACTGCATCCAGTCGTCGTTGAGGATGCCGGCCCAACGGCGCGTCTGCGAAGGTCCCATGAACGAGTGGTTGTCCTGGAGCCCACCATACACCCAATACGGATCACGCATGTCGACCGCGAGTGCGTAGAACTGGGCGATGGGGAAATTGTTGATCCGCTGGAAGTTGGTGCCTCCGTCGTAGCTCTCGTGCAGGCCTGCGTCGCCGGCCAGGTAGAGGTGTTCCGAGTCGTTCGGATCGATCCAAAGCGAGTGGTGGTCGGCGTGCATACCGACATCGTAGGTGGGTCGTCGGGCGATCTCCGTGAAGGTGCGGCCGCCGTCACGGCTCACATAGGAGTCCGTCGCGAGCTCGTAGACTCGGTCTTCGTCGTTGGGGTCGATGAAGATGTGCGAGTAGTACATGGGGCGGCCGTTGAGAGCGTTCACGCGGTCCCAGGTGAGTCCGCCATTCTCCGTGCGGTAGGTGCCTTGAAGATCCCTGTCGGCGTGCTCGATGAGCGCGTTGAGCACGCGCGGGTTCGACTCCGAGATCGCGATGCCGATGCGACCCTTGTCACCCGCGGGCAGACCGCCGCCGAGCTCGTTCCAGTTGGCTCCACCGTCGATCGTCTTGTAAATGCCGCTGCCAGGCCCGCCACCGTTGAAGCCCCACGCACGCCGCTGACGCTGATAGGTCGCGGCGTACAGTATGTTGGGGTCGGAGGCGTCCATCACGAGGTCCACCGCACCCGTGTGCTCGTCGATGTACAAGACCTTGTTCCACGAGCGACCGCCGTCGGTGGTCTTGAAGACGCCACGCTCCGTGGACGGCGCCCACAGGTTGCCTAGAGCGGCCACGTAAGCGACGTCGGGGTTGGTGGGGTGGATGCGCACCTTTCCGATGTGCCGCGTTTCCTCGAGCCCGAGGTGCCGCCAAGAGTCGCCGCCGTCGTCTGAGCGGTACACGCCGTTTCCGTACGACGTGCTCTGCCGGTTCTGCTGCTCGCCGGTCCCTACGTAAATGATCTCGGGATTGGAGGGAGCGAGTGCCACGTCTCCGAACGTGCTCACCGGCTTGTCTTCGAAGACGTTGATCCATGTCTGACCGCGGTTGACGCTCTTCCAGAGGCCACCCGAGGCGGACGCCACGTAGATCGTAGAGGGGTCGTCCGGGATTGCCTCCACGTCGTGCACACGTCCCCCGGTTACCGCCGGACCTATCGAGCGCGGGTGGAAGTTGACCATGTCCTCGCTCGTGATCGGTGTCTGGGCCGATAGCGATGGAGAGGTGGAAGCGAGCGCGACGCAGGCTAGCAGGGTGCTGGGGAGACGGCTCATTTCGGTCATGCTGATTCACTCCCGTTCGTCGGGTCTGAAAGCGGCAATTCGGGTGGGGCGCGGGCTGCGACTGCTTCCTGGACGAGCGACAGCACGTCCTCGTCCATGTCGTCGACGCCGAGCATCCAGCGTAAGTAGTCCGCCGACTTGGCCGCGACCTGCGCCAGTGGTTCGCCTTTGTACTTGCCACGCCGAAAGACATGTCCCTCCTCGGCGGTGCCGAACCAGCGGTCGAGCTCCGTGCGGAAGGGAGAGAACTCGTCGCAATAGGCGTGCAGCGCGTCCAGGTCCTGCGGTAGGTGCGGATACCTCTCGAGCTGGGCACCGAGCACCGCTGCCGACGTCCGGATATCGCCCAGAGCGCTGTGCGCTTCTTCGTGCTCGCGGCCCAGATAGAATCGGGCTGCGGCGGAGAGGTCTCGTGGCTCCTCTCGGTGGAAGATGTTTTGCATGTCGAGCACGCGACGGCCGTCCAGGGTGAAGCGAATGTCACAGCGCTTGAACTCAGCGATGAGCATGTGCAGATCGAAGCGTCGAATGTTGAACCCGCACAGGTCGCAGCCAGCGAGCAGCTCGTCGTTGAGGCTCCTGGAGGTTCGGCAAAACGGGTGCTCGTCGGCTACATCGGCGTCGGTGATGCCGTGTACGGCGGTGGCTTCGGGGGGAATCGGTAGGCCCGGATTGTACCGTCTCACGCGCTCGAGCACGTCTCCCTGGGGCGTGACCTTGATGAGCGCGAGCTCGACGATTCGGTCGTTCTTCACGTCGAGACCCGTGGTCTCGAGATCGAAGAAGACGAGGGGCTGGACTAGCTCGAAGGGCAGTTTCATGGGACCGCCAAGGTAGTCGGCCGGCCTGGTAAGGACTACAGTGTTTCCATGAGTGACTCCATGCGCGCGATCGTCATGCGCGAACCAGGCGACGCAGACGTTCTCGAGATGCAAGAGGTCGAGCGACCCGCACCGGGCGATGGAGATTTGCTCGTACGCGTCGCTTCGTCAGGCGTGAACCGCGCAGACTTGCTGCAACGCGAAGGCCGCTACCCGGCACCCGCTGGCTACAGCGAGCAGGTCCTCGGCCTGGAGTACGCGGGCACGGTCGAGGCTGTGGGGCATGGGGTCGATCGCTTCGCGGTCGGCGATGCGGTCATGGGCATCACCGGCGGGGGTGGGTACGCCGAGTTCGTCGTCGAGAGCGCGAGCACCGCGGTCGCGGCGCCCGCAAACCTGGATCTTGTTCAAGTAGGCGCCGTTCCCGAGGTCTTCATGACCGCCTTCGACGCCGCCTTCGTTCAGGAGGGCCTGCTCAAGGATGAGACCCTGCTCGTGCACGCGGTGGGAAGCGGCGTGGGCACTGCGGCGCTGCAGCTAGGCTCTCGGGCCGGGGTCACCGTAATCGGCACGTCCCGGACACCCGCGAAGCTCGAGCGCGCGGCAGAGCTCGGTCTCACGCACGGGGTCGTGGCCGAGCCGGGCTGGCCGGAACTCATCATGAAGCTCACCGGCGGCCGGGGCGTGGACGTCATCTTGGATTTGGTCGGAGGACCCTACCTGGCTGGGAACCAGCGAGTACTCGCGCAGCGCGGCCGGCACATCGTGGTGGGCGTCCCGGGTGGCCTCAAGGCCGAGATCGACCTGAGAGCACTCATGGGCCGTCGTGGGTCGATCCGAGGCACCGTGCTACGCGCCCGCCCCGTGGAAGAGAAAGCCGCTCTCGCCCGAGCCTTCGAGACGCAGGTGCTGCCAGGCTTCGACGACGGTGCGCTGCAGCCCGTCATCGACACGGTGTTCCCGGCCGCCAAGGCCTCCAACGCCCATCGCTACATGGAGTCGAACCGGAACTTCGGGAAGATCCTGCTGGAGTGGGGGTGAGGTTCCCGGGGAGACGCGCGGCGTTCCCCTTCGTGGGCCGCTCCGCCAGTGCCGTTCTTGGCTACAGGCGGGCTGAGGCTGCGCTTAGCGGCGTCGGGCCGGACGAACTATGCCGACGCCGGATACCCACGATGGGGAACGCCGCGTGTCCCCCCGGGACTTGTGGCACTGGGTTGGAGTGCCTGTTGTGGTCGTCCCTGGACGTTCGTGTGCCATGTGGGGCGGGTATGCGGGTGGTCACTGCCTGGATTGCTGTGGGGGTGTTTCGCCCGTTGGCTTCGCCTGGGGCGCGGGTTGGCTATTTCTCGCTTAACCCTAGGGCGTCCAATACCAGGGTGGCTTGTTCCGAAGCGTGGTCCTTGGCTTTTCCTCCGGCGGGGCTGGCTCGTTCGGGGCGGGCGACGTAGTTGAGCGGCACTTTGCGCGGGACCACCGCTCGCAGCCGTGGGCCAACGAAGGTGAGTCCGCCCATGTTGCGGGGCTCCTCTTGGGTCCAGATCACCTCTTTGAGACCAGGGTAGCGCGCGAGCAGCTCCGTGAGAGGGTCTTCCGGGAACGGGTAGAGCAGCTCCAGCCGAGTCACCGCTGTCGAGGTCGCTTCGGCGCGGCGCTCGTGGGATTCGATATCGTAGTAGATCTTCCCGCTACAGAGCACGACCCGCTCGATGGCATTCGGGTCCGCCACGGTCGGATCGTCCAGGACGTGCTGGAATCCACCCTCCGTGAGCTCAGCGACGGTCGAGGATGCCATGGGGTGTCGCAGGAGACTCTTCGGAGTCATGACGATCATCGGGCGCTCGGGGCGTCGCAGCGCTTGGCGGCGGAGAAGGTGGAAGTACTGGGCCGGAGTCGTCGGGTAGGTGACCCGCATGTTTTCCTCGGCGCACATCTGCAGAAATCTCTCTAGGCGCGCGCTCGAATGCTCTGGTCCTTGGCCTTCGTACCCGTGCGGCAGAAGCAGTGTAAGCCGCGAGTACTGTCCCCATTTCGCACGCCCGGACGACAGGAACTGATCGATCATGACTTGGGCGACGTTCACGAAGTCCCCGAACTGGGCCTCCCACAGGACGACGTCGGTGTCTGCTGCGACAGAATAGCCATACTCGAAGCCTATAACTGCGGTCTCGGTCAGCGGCGAATTGTAGAGCTCTAGTCGCGCGTCCGAGACCTGTTGCAGCGGGGTGAACTGCTCGCCGGTCTCCACGTCGTGCAGCACCAGATGCCGATGGCTGAACGTGCCGCGCTGGATGTCCTGGCCCGTGAAGCGAATCGGTATCCCCGCTGCGAGCAGAGAACCGAACGCCAGAGTCTCCGCGTGGCCCCAGTCGAGCGTGCGCTCGAGTCCGAAGTCCTTGGCGCGGCGCTCCAGCTGCCTCCACAGCTTCGGATGGGGCGTGAAGCCCTCGGGCAGCTCCACCGTCGTGTCGTTGATTCGCGAGAGCAGTTCCAGGTCGACGCCTGTGCTCTTTGGCAGCACGGGCACTTCACGTTCGTCGTCGGGCCCGTCGTCGCCGACCGGTTCGTAATCGCGCACCTGATCTTGAGCTTCGCGCAGACGACTGGCGATTTCTTCGTGCATGGTCTGCGTCTGCGCCGCGCTGCAGACTCCTTCCGCCTCCAGCTGGTCCGCGTAGATCGTTCCAGCGGTTGGGTGCGCGGCGATCCTCTTGTACTGGAGCGGCTGCGTATACGCTGGCTCGTCGCCTTCGTTGTGGCCGTGCCGGCGATACCCGACGAGGTCGATCAGGAAGTCATCCTGGAAGTGGGCGCGGTACATCATGGCGAGCCGGATCGTTGCGAGACACGCCTCGGCATCATCGGCGTTCACGTGTACGACGGGGATTCCGTAGCCCTTGGCCAGGTCGCTCGAGTAGACAGTCGAGCGACTATCATGCGGGTCAGTAGTGAAGCCGACCTGGTTGTTTACGATGATGTGGAGCGTGCCGCCCACGCTGTATCCCTTGAGCCGCGCCATGTTCAGCGTCTCAGCGACTACGCCCTCGGCGGCGAAGGCCGCGTCTCCGTGTATCAGGATCGGGAGCACAGCGTGGAAGTCGGGCTCGGCGTCCTTGCTGCCGCTCTCGAACTGCTGCGAGCGTGCCATTCCCGCGACAACGGGGTTCACGAATTCGAGATGGCTCGGGTTCGGAGCCAAACGAACCAGGATGGTACCGACCCCGTCGATCTCTCTCTCGTTCTGGGCGCCATGGTGGTATTTCACGTCGCCTGTGCCTGCGATGTCTAGTTGTCCGCCCTTGTAGGACGGGCCCTCGAACTCCGCGAGCAGTTCGCCGTAAGAGACGCCGACCGTGTGTGTGAGCACGTTGAGGCGGCCCCGGTGCGCCATGCCGAGCACGACCTCACGGCCGCCCTTACGCGCGGCCAGCTCGATAGCCAGGTCCAACATGGGCACCAGCGCGTCGTTCCCCTCCAGGGAGAAGCGCTTCTGGCCCAGGTAGGCGCGGTGAAGGAACTGCTCCATGCCTTCCGTCTCCCAGGTACGACGGAGCAGCGCGCGCTTTTCCTCGGGGCTCATCTCCGGCAGGTGGCTCCGTGATTCCACCTGCTGCCAAAGCCAGTCCACCTTCACGTGGTCGTCGAGATGCTCGAACTCGTAGCCGATGCTGCCCGCGTAGATGTGCTTGAGGTCGGAAAGCGCATCCGCGACCGAGCGGCCCTCATCGCTCTCGTCCATCACGAGCGAGGCGGGTAGCTCGGCTAGTTCCTCCATCGAGGTCCCGAAGAAGGCTGGCGTCAGCTGGGGGTGTCCGACGGGTTCGCTGCCCAGCGGGTCGATACGAGCGAGCTGGTGTCCGTGGTCCCTGAAGGCCTGAACCAACGCGGTCGCGCGAGACACGACCGGCAACGCATTGCGAAGGTGGTCGGCCGCACTCGAAGTCGGGGACGTCTGAGGCGTCGCGGAGTCCTCGACGGCGCTGGCCCGGTGGCCGTTCAATTCGTCGGGTACGAATAGCCCTTCCGCGACCGCCTGCGTGCCTTGCGTCTCAAAAAGCGTGCGCCACTCCGGCGGGACCCCTTCAGGGTTACGCGCGTACTCCTCGAACATCGCCTGAGCGTAGGCGGTGTTCAGACTGTCGAAGAGTGGGTTGTCCATCGTCAGGTAATCCGCTCTAGTCGGGGACCCAGAAACTACCGTAAATGGCGGGCGCGTAGGAGTGCGAGTATGAAGGTCCGCGAGGTCTCTATCGACGCGCCGCCCGCCCTCGTGCATGCGCCTTGGAGGGCGGCTTTTCCTTGGCTGATCCAGGGGTGCACTACCCGGGGGCCCGAACCGGAGCGGCCGTTCGACCTGGGTCTCTTCAGCGACGCTTCACCGGCCCGACACGTGCTCGAGCATTGGCAGCGCCTCCGCGCAGCCACTGGCCAGACGCGCGTCGTGCACGCGCAGCAAGTACATGGTGCTAACGTGCGCTTCCACCTACCGGGGCCGCCGGGTCTGCACATATGCGAGACTTGTGACGGGCACGTGACTGCTGAGGCCGGCGTACTCGTCGGCGTGAGCACCGCTGACTGCGTGCCGATCTTCGTCGTCGACCCGAAGAAGCGCGCGGTGGCCGCGTTGCACGCGGGTTGGCGCGGAGCCGCATCAGGCGTGCTCGAACGGGGTCTGGAGGTCATGCAGGAGAGTGTCGGCTCGGACCCGGCTCGTATTCACCTGCATCTGGGCCCAGCGATCTGCGGGGACTGCTACGAAGTAGGAAGCGAAGTGTTCGAGGCACTGGAGCAACCAGTGCCCGCCAATCCCGCGCCGATCGACCTGCGCGCCGTGCTCGCTCAGAGAGCGGTGGATGCTGGCGTTGCGCAGGACCAGATCACGGTGTCCGAACACTGCACTCGCTGCGGCGAGAGCGGGCTGTTCTCGCATCGCGGCGGCGACCGTGAACGGCAGGTTGGATACATAGGAATCCGCGCATGAAGCCCGGTGACATCAGCGACTTCGACTCGGTCGGCCAATGCCGGGACTGCCTGCATCACAGGGTGACCGGAAACAGAAAACGATCGCGCTTCTATCTTTGTGGCCGAGCAAAGGACGATGCACAGTTCCCGAAGTACCCACCGCTCCCGGTGATCGACTGCAAGGGCTATGAGCCCGGTGGGGCCGATCCTTGGACGCGATATGCTGAAGACACAGACTGAGGAGATGCCATGAGTGAGGCGCTGTACACCACTCGGTCGACGGTCGCGAAGATCGACGGCCTCCATCGGCGGGCGACGCTCGAGGACGGAACCGCCCTTGAGATGGGCGTGCATGGGCCGATCAAGGCCCACTACGGACTCGACTCGCAGCCCGACCTACCGCTTCCGGTTGACTACCTGGTCGCAGCCGCAGCCGGCTGACTACTCGGGACTCTCAACGGCGCACTGGAAGTGCGCGGGATTCAGGTAGCGAACGACGCCATCAGCTGTACAGCGGAGGGCACGAATGAGGTCGTAGACCGCATCATCTTGCTGACGAAGATCCATGTGTATTACACGCTGCGTCTGCCCGCAGATGCACCGCGGGACAAGGTGGATCGTGCTCTGGAGACGCACGTGAGCAAGTGTCCGACGGCGCAGAGCATCAAGGATTCGGTGGAGATTACGTGGACGGCGGATATCGTGGCGGCCTAGGCGATACCCTTCCCTGCTATCGAAACGTTGGTGCTCTCTTGCTGAACGACCTATCACGAACGCCAAAGGTACATGGGGGGGTAAGCGGGTATTTGTCCATTATGTAGTCCTGTGGAGATTGCCTGGGGATGACGTGCCACGGATCGTCGACGCTGTGCACGTCTGCAATCCATTGAGGGCATAGCCAAGCGTGGCCGTCCTTCGTATCACATGGTCCATGATGACGCCCCCGACAGTACTTGCAGCGACCTAGGACCATGGCGTGTTCGTGCTCACGGAAGGGGGCCGCCGCCACGAGTTAGCTGGTGAAGCAGTCGGAGAGCTCGCGGCCGACGGACGGGGAGGCGCGCTCGCCATCGTTGGTGGCCACTCTCTTTATCGTCGCAACTCCGAAGGCGAGTGGAGTTGCGTCGCCACGAGCGAGCTTCAACTGGAATGCTCGGTGGCCGTGGGGGACGTCATCTACGTCGGCACCGAGGATGCACACCTCCTGCGCATCCACGGGAGCGGTGAGGTTGAGCGGCTCGCCGGCTTCGACGCCGCGCCGGGCCGAGAATCGTGCTACGCGGGTTCGGTACTCGTGGACGGTCAACTGCTCGGTCCGCCGCTGGCGATGCGCTCGATGACCGCGACTTCGGACGGGGGCGTGTTGCTTGCCAACGTTCACGTCGGGGGTATTTCGAGGTCCACGGACGGCAGTGAGACGTGGCAACCCACCATCGACGTCGAGAGTGACGTGCACGAGGTGCGCGCGCGCACCCCACACGTCCGGGCGTCGTGACTGCGGCAGCGGCGATCGGCCTCTGCGTGAGCGTGGATGCTGGCGCCACTTGGACGGTCGAGCATGCCGGCCTGCATGCGTCGTATTGCTCCGCGGTAGCGTTTTCAGGCGACGACATTCTTGTTTCCGCCGCCACCGACCACTTTGCTACGAAAGGCGCGGTGTATCGACGCCCGCTGGATGCTGGTGATCCGCTTGTGCACTTGGGTGGCGCTCTGCCGAGATGGCTCGACGGCATCGCCGACACAGGCTGCATCGCCACTCGCGCCTCAGCGCTCGCCATCGCCGACAAGGCTGGGAACGTCTATGTGTCGACAGACGGCGGCCGTACTTGGGATCGTCTCGCCGACGGCCTTCCGCCCACGAGCAGTGTTCTCATCGTCTGAGAGTCCGCAGCTAGCCTCCGCCTCCATACAGGCTCGGGATCCTCTGAGCCCGGAACACATGCCAACCGCCTGCGTCCCAGTCGGCTTCCACGAGTAACTCGAAGACCTTTTCTGCCGGCGACTCATGGGTGACCTCCATGATTCGAGCCGACCTGCGTCCGGCCGCTGCAGCGGTCGCGACTCCTGAGGTATCGGCGATAAGCCCTCCGGCGGTGATCAACACATTCTCCGTCACCGGCAACCAATCCGCATCGCTGACGAAGAAAGAGTAGAACGGTTCGTCGGCGCCACCGCGATACTCCCAGACCTGGCGCACCTCCATCACTTCCTCATCGATCTCGTATTCGACAGCTCGACTGTATTTCTCCGACGCCGGCGCTCCTTCTTCGGCCGGCCCATCTCGGTTGGTGCCGTTGTCGAACATCAGCACGGTCCCTTGCGGCGTGACCATGGGCGCGTGCTGATGGTTCTGCCATTCGAGTTCACCCTGCGGCGAGAGCAGGTACTCGCTCCAGGCACCCGACCACCGGTCGTGTTGCCCGAGAATCCAGACGAGCTCTCCCGACTCCGCGTCGATCTTCACTACGGCGTCCTGCACACGCGAAGAGACGATGAACGCGCTGGTCGCCGGGTCGAAAAAGACGGCGTTGACGTGGGCCCAGTCGATCAACGTCCCCTCGACACGCTCTCCGTAGAGCTCCTGCCAAAACCCGCCGCCGAGCCCTGTTCCCGTGCCCGTGCGGAAGGGGTCCAGAATGTCGAGCAGCTTGAGTTCTCGCTGCACTCGACCATCACGTGAGAATTCGACGATCACGTCCCCAACGACGCTCGCGACTTGTGTTGGTGCCTCAGGATCGAAGGTGCTCGATGGATACTCCTCGTAGTCGCGCACCTCGGTGCTCACGGTGAGCAGATGTCCGGAGGGCATCTCAAGAAGTTCGTGGTGGAACGTCTCCGTCTCGACTCCGACGCTGCCTTCGGGCATCTCCTCCGGTGTGCCGGTGGCGTGCCATTGCGCGACGACATTGCCGAGCATGTCGATCTCCACACCGCGCTCACGGCCGGACTGGTAGAGCACGTTTCCGCTGGCCAGTAGTCGCGCATCCAGGATGTCGTGGTCCGCCACGTAGTACCAGACGACCTCACCCTGTGCATCGACAATGACGATCGCCCCGAAATCATTGTCGGCTCCCTCCTCGGGCCACCTTATCAGGTTGAACAGAGTCGCGCCCGGTTCCATACGCTCGGGGTTGGATTGCTTGAGCACGAAGCGCGGGAAGTCCTCAGGCAGGGGATCGGTACCGAGCTCGATTGCATCGGATGCGGTCTCGTTGCCCGCTTCGTCGGTGGCGACGACCACGATTTGGTGATTCGTACCGGCCCGGAGTCCGAGCATAGGAATGCGGTGCTCGGTAGCCAAGTCGACCCCCGGATCGACGTCCCATTGCGCGCCGTCGCCCTCGATACGGAAGGTCACGGTCGCCGGTTCGTTGGTGCGGACGAGGACCGATGCCGCCAAAGGTGCGGAGGGGTTGGCGTTTGCGGTGATCGCGAGCTCCTCCAGGATGGGGGACGTCCTGTCGCCACAGGCCGCGAGAACCATCGGGAGCAAAACAACCGGAAGGGCACGCGGATTCATGCGGTCTCCTGAGCGCAGATCATGGTTGAGCCAATAGCTCACCGACGCATCGTAGGTGGGGTGTCCGGCTGCGAGCAACCAAGGCCTAGGTGGAACGAGTTCTCGCCACATGCCCCGATCCTATCACTCGCCTACGTTTCGCCCACAAGCAAAGGACACCGGACGTACCAGGGAGGACCGTGCCATGACGCAGCGCGAATCGTCGGCCCATTCGAAGCTCTTCTCGGCCATCTCGCTAGCCCTCTTGCTGGGCGTCTCCGCAGCCACTGCGCAGGCGCAGGAGACGCTCGAGATCTACCTGATCGACGTGGAAGGCGGGGGCGCCACCCTGTTCGTCTCACCGGCCGGTGAATCACTGCTGATCGATACCGGGAACGGCGGACAGAACGCCGCGCGAGATGCAGGTCGCATCATGGCTGCCATGAGGGACGCATCAGTCGCCGAGATCGACCACTTGATCACGACGCACTGGCACGGCGACCACTGGGGAGCGATGGAGGAACTCGCCGGACGGGTTCCGGTGCGCCACTTCATCGACCACGGTCCCAGCATCGAATCGAATGCCGGGGTGACCGAGTTTCTCAACACGACGTACGCTGCGCTGCACCGAGGCGCTCGCCACACGGTTGTAACACCCGGGGATCGCATTGCCCTGGCCGGCATCGACGTCACGATCGTTACGTCCGCGAAGCAGGTCCTGCGCCGGCCGTTGAGGGGCAGAGGCGTACGCAACCGCTACTGCGCCGATTTCGTAGCACAGCGCGAAGACAACGGTGAAAACGCCCAGTCGGTGGGCATCGTCGTAGAGTTCGGTGACTTCCGCGTCATCCACCTGGGCGATCTGACGGCGAACACCGAGTACGAGCTCATGTGCCCGAACAATCCGATTGGCACCGTCGATCTGTCCGTCGTCTCCCATCATGGGCAGCCGACGTCGAATGCGGAGGTCCTCGTTCATGCCATCGAAGCGCGTGTGGCGATCATGAACAACGGCACGCGCAAAGGCGGACAGCCCGAGGCGATGCAGGTTCTCTTTTCCGCTCCGGGCCTGGAGGACCTTTGGCAGCTCCATTTCTCGCAGCTGAGCGGCCAGGAGTACACAGTGCCCGGTCTGTTCATCGCGAACACTGTGGACGATGTGCAGGCCGCCATGCCGATCGCCCCGCTGACCAACACTCGTGGACAGGGCGCCCCGGCGCGGCCGGTCCACAACGGTCAGGCGTACTGGATCAAGGTATCGGCACAGGCCGACGGCTTGTTCACCGTATCCAATGGCAGAAACGGATTCACCAAGGCCTATCGTAGATGAGCGACTCGGTCGCTACCGCCGGGCGCGTCGCTGCGATCTACGACATTCACGGCAACCTGCCGATTCCGTCCCAGTCCACTCGGTATTCCTCCGGGGATCGTCCATGACTCCAGCCCGTACGTTCTACGTCCTAGAACAGATTCGCCAGGCCTGAGAATGAAGTCCATGCGATATTCGTGGCGGCAGAGGGAAAACTAGGAGAGCACTATGGCGAGGCGCCTGACAATGGCTGCGGCCGCGTTGATGGCGGCGGTGGCATCATCCGCCGCGGCTCAGACGGCCGCGGTGCAGCCCGTCGAGGTCGAGCTTCACGTGCATCGCGGTCGCCTGTTCGTCCCCATCGAGGCGGACGACAGCACTTCCATGGAGTTCCTGCTGGGCACGGGCTGGCCCACCGGCCTCACGGCGTCCACGGCGACCCGGCTTGGCGACGATCCCGAGCTCACTTTGGGTGGCATCGCGATTCCGCCCGATGAGTTGTCGACGTACCCCGACTCCATGCTCACCATCGATGGCACGACATTGGCCGGTGTGGTCGGCCCAAACACGCTCAGTCGGTTCGACGTGCTCATCGATGTTCCGGGCGGAAGACTCGTGTTGAAGCCGACCGCGCGAGTCGTCGAGTGGGAGGGCATGACCCTGTCCGAGCCTATTGACCTGCGAATCATGCACGGAGTGGAGGTCTGGCTGAGCGTCGAGTTGGACGGCAACGCGTACCAGGCGATTCTGGATCTCGGTACGCCGACAGTGGTGGCCAACCAGCGCGTACAAGCCGACACCGGCCTCGACGATGACGATCGCACCACGCTGCGCTTCGGCGACACGACGCTCACCGACGTGCCGGTCTTCATGCGCGAGCTCGATCTCGGAGGCTTCATCGTGGGCAGCGGAGGGTTCGTGATCATCGGCGCCCCAATCGTGTATGACTGCGCGCTCGCACTCAGTTGGGCCCACCAGGAAATGCGGATGTGTGTTCGATGAGAAGAACATCCATTCGACCGGCGCTCACTGTCGTGTTCGCCACCCTGCTCGCCGCTACGGCGTGCGGGAGCCTCGCGGTGGCGGACTACGACTATCGGATGCCGGTGGCCCTTGCGGACGGGATTTCGACAGCAAGAGTCGAGCAGGTGGGAGGGGACCGCGTTCAGACAGAGCGACTGGTCGGCCAGTTCCTGGCAGGGTCATGGGGCGACCAGCACAGCCTGCTCATCATGAAGGACGGCCTGCTGGTGCTGGAGGAGTACTTCGAGGGATGGGCCGGCACCGATCTCCACGAGGTGCAATTTGTGAGCAAGAGCATCACGTCTCTGCTCGTCGGTCATGCGATCGCACAGGGATGGATTGGCAGCGTACGCGACCCGATCTCCAGGTACCTACCCGGATACGAGCACCTCTTGGTCGGTGGCAAGGAGCAGATTACGATCGAACACCTACTCACCAAGAGCTCTGGTCTCGACTGGAACGAGTCGGATCCTCCCCACACGGACCCCGCCAACCTTCGCCGGCAGGAGATCGACAGTGACGACGGCGTCGCCTTCGTACTGGGCCGGGGGCTCGAGCACACTCCTCGCGAACGGTGGGTCTACAACGGCGGCGGGGTCACGGTGCTCGGCGAGATCGCCTTGAACGCGATGGGCCTCGACGCCGAGAACCTGATCGCAGAGGTGATGGACGGCTTGCTTACGAACGATGACATCCAGCCGGTCTATCAAAGCGATGGCCGTCTCAATACGGCGGGTGGGTTCTTCATGACACCGCGCGGCATGATCAAGCTGGGCCAGGCGATGCTCAACGAAGGGCTTTGGGGCGAGCGTTGCGTCTTCGACGAGGATTGGATCCGGGCGTCCACGACGTCGCACATCTCGACGAGCAATGGCCGCGACTACGGGTACCTCTGGTGGATCGACGAGTACCGGGCGGGCGGTGAGGCTGTCACCGTTACGTTCGCTACCGGATAGGGCGGTCAGGAGATCGTATTGATGCCATCGCTCGGCATCGTCGCCGTAATGACAGCGGGCAATTTCGAGAACCGCCCGTCCCGCAAGCAACTCGTGGAGGACGAGTTGCTCCCGGTCTTCGTCCGCTGACGCGATAGGGCCGTTGCGGCGTCAGATTGTGGGCACGAGTTTCGGTCCATGATCGAAATCCGCACCGCTGTCTTCATTGCCGGATTCGGCGTCCTGCTTACAGGCTGCGACGACGCATTGCTGCGCCCGGACGCATCCACGGAACCCGAGACGCTGAGCGAAGCGTACATCGACTGGTGGCTTCAAGCGGACCTCAAGGAGCGCGAGTTCGACGGCAGGATCGAAGAGAGGCTGCTGGAGCGTCTCGGACGGCCGATCCATCAGGCGCGCGCGGAGCTAGGACGCCTGCTCTTTTTCGACCCCATCATCTCTCTGACGGGCGACAATAGCTGCTCGGGCTGCCACGGACCCAATTCGGCGTTCAACGATGGAAACTCGATCGCCATCGGTGTGCAGAACAACGGAGTGGTGGGGCTCGGACGCCGTGGCCCGCACAATCAACGACGGGCCCCGACCGTGGTGAACGCGGTGTTCTATCCGAGCCTGATGTGGGACTCGCGCTTCGAGGCGCTCTCGCTGGATCCATTCGACAATTCCGGCGGGTTCGCATTTCCCGATCCGGAGGGGCTGTCCTTGTCGGGAATGGACCACCTGCTGGGCGCGCAGGCGTTCACACCGGTGGTCGCCCGGGTCGAGATGGCCGGGTTCGAGTTCGTGGGCGACCACGATGCCATGAGGGCGGAGGTCCTCCGCAGGGTCGTCGATGTTGTCCAGTATCGCTCGCGCTTTGCCGATGCTTTCGAGGTCATCGAGGCGGGAGGCGAGATTCGGTATGAGCACCTAGCTGCGGCGATTGCCGAGTTCGAGTTCACGCTGGTACGGGCCGATGCTCCGCTCGACAGGTACGTGCGTGGTGACCTGAGTGCCTTGAGCTACGACGAAAAAGCCGGCGGAAGGTTGTTCTTCGACGAGGCGATGTGCGCGGAGTGCCACATCGTGCGCGGGTATGCAAACCAGATGTTCAGTGACTTCGAGGCCCACGTGCTCGCGGTGCCTCAGGTCGTGCCAGCATTCGGGAACAAGCCGTTCGATGGCGCAGGCGATGAGGACTACGGGCTGGAGCAGCACACGGGAAGGTCGTCGGACCGGTACAAGTTCCGGACGTCGCCGCTGCGCAACGTGGCCTACCAGCCGACGTTCATGCATAATGGCGCCTACGTCTGCTTGAGCGAGGCGGTCCGACACCACCTCAATGTATACAAGATGGTGGAGGGCTATTCGCAAGAGGCCCTGGATGTGGGCTTGCAGGGTTCGCCTGGTCCGTACGCAGCGATGCTGGACCGGGCGACGGGACTCATCGCTCAGCCGCAGATCCTCTCCGAGCTGGAGATCAGCCAAATCATCGCTTTTGTGGCGAAGTCGTTGGCGGACCCGGATGCGCATCCCGATCAGCTGCGAAGCCTGATTCCGCTGTCGGTGCCGAGCGGGCTACCTGTCCACGAATTCGAGTATGGTGAAGCTCGAGCGGAGTGCTCGATCTAGAAGCTCGGAACCGCCTGCTGTGAAGGGGGATTGGGGGGTCGCATGTCAGATACCGTCGCACTGCTCGTCATCGTCCTCATGTTGGGGGTTCTGGCGTTCCTGGTCCCGTTTGCGTTTCACCGGACGCTGCTGCTCCTGCTGTCCGGCCGGAGCCGACGATCCGAACGAGATAGCCGATGTGGTCGCTCCGATCCGGAAGGGCGAGGCCGACATGGTGCTCGGCGTTCGCCGTGGCATCGATGGTGACCTGGGGACGATCCTACCGCACGCTCGTTTTGGCAACCATCTCGTACTCGGGCTTACCCGCGCGTTGTTCGGCCACTTCTTCACCGACCTGCCCCCGTTTCGTGCTGTCGCGTTCCCCGAGCTGTTGGCGCTGCGCATGGACGACCGCAACTGGGGCTGGACGTTGCAGATGCAGATCAGGGCGGTGCGCGCGGGGCTGCGCATCGTCGAGGTCGAGGTGAGCCACCGGCGTCGAAGCGAGGGCGTTTCGAAGATTTCAGGAAATCTCGCGACCTCGCTCCAGGTCGGAGCGAAGATGTTCTATACGCTCGCTCGCGAGCGGCTCAGGTAGCCCTCATCTCGCCACGGTCTCGTCCAGGAAGGCAGTGAGGCGCGCAAGCGATTCTTCAGGGATCTCCTCAGCGGGCAGGTGTCCGCACGCTTCGAAGACGTGTAGGGTCGCTTTGGGCAATGCTTCGCACAGCCGCTCTCCGACCCACAGCGGGACCACGCGATCGTGTCGTCCCCAGAGGATTAGTGCGGGCACGGCAAGTTCAGAGAAGCGCGCGTTTAGTGCGTCGATTTCCTCGGGCACGAGGTTGAGCGCCGAGTCGATCAATGCACGCCGCGCCGGGGCGTCATCGAGCGGAGCCGCGTACCCTTCGACCTGCTCGGCGGAGACTGCCCGCGGATCGTACATGATGGAGCGCAAGACCTTCTCGATCACGAGGCGTGCGCCGAAGAGTCGGAATAGCGCTACTCCGAGCCAGCGAAACCGCGCCAGGCCAACGAAGGGTGGCAGTCGTTGTTCGTACGCAGCGCTGGCCACGAGCACGAGTCGCGAAAGTCTCCCCTCGTCCTCGTCTTGAAGTCGCAGAGCCAACAGTAGAGCGATTCCGCCGCCGAGCGAATGGCCAACGATCGTGAGTCGCCGGAGATCTCTTTGCACGACCAGTCGGTGGAGCAACTCGGCCTGGTCCTCTGGTCGATACTCCCCGTCGTCCGGCTTGGGTGCCGCTCCCGACCCCTTGAGGTCGACGAGCACCACGTGGGCACGCTGCGCGAGCCGAGGTGCCCAATAGCGCCAAGAAAAGGCGGAAGCCCCATAACCGTGGATCATGAGCACCGCGTCCACGTCGGGCGCGGGCTCCAGGCCGAGCGCCTCTACGTGAAGGGGAAGCTCCTGGGTCTTCAGGCTTCTAACTCGAGCACTACCGCCCCGCAGCCGCTGAACTGCTCAGCCAGCTCCGGATGGCAGGTGAAGACGAATAGCTGCCGGCTGCGCGAGAGGCTGCCCAGAACCTCGATGCCTCTGCTGCGGCGCTCCCGGTCCCAGTTGACGAAGACCTCGTCGACGAAAAGGGGAAGTCGCTCGCCTCCCTGATCGAGATGGTCGACGATTGCGAGTCGTAGCGAGAGGTACGCTTGCTCGAGCGTGCCGGTGGAGACGGGCGGAGTGAGCGCTACCGGCGCCGGAAGGCCCGGCCCGAGCACCTGGAATACGTCACCGGCGCTTGCCTCGTTGACGAGGATGCGGTCGTAGCGTCCCCCCGTGAGGTGCTTCAGATACGCACCGGCTCGCCGGATCAGGTCTGGCTGGTGCTCCTCACGGAAGCGCCGATCGGCGTCACGGATGACTTGGGCTAGCACCCAGCGCCGGTCGCGCTCTCGCACGAGTCGCGCCTCCTCATCCTGGAGGCTGGCGATTTCGCCGTCGACGGCGTCCACGGTCTCCTCTTCCTGAAGGTGTGCGATGTCGCGGTCGAGCCCCTTTGCGCCGGTGGCCAGGAGCTCTATTTGCTCACTCAGCTGCTCGACGCCTGCGCGGCGGATTGCGAGGTCGTCTTCGTCCATAGTCCACGACTCGTCGGCCTCCTCAGAGGCTGCGATGCGGCCGCGCAGGTCGCCAAGATCCGGATGTGAGCGCTCCAGCTCGTCCTCGAGTTCGTCGGCTCGCGTGTGTGCGGCGAGTCGTGCGGTGGTGGCATCGACCCCCCGCTGCAGTTCGCCTCCTCCCAGAGCGACCATGGAGTCGGCGAACGCCGCCAGCGCGGCATCCGTTTCCTCCAGCTCCGTCGCGAGTCGCACCTGCTCGCGGCGCAGACGTCGCAGTTCGCGGTCGGCCGCCGCTGCGCCCTCCCGGAGTCGCTCCGCGCGGCGCAGCTCTCTGTCGAGAAGGTGGGTCAGGGCCTCGGCGCCGAGCGGCGCTTCCAGCCCGAGACTCCGGGCGAGAGCAGTCGCCTCCGCATCTACGCGGTCGACGCGCTGCTCTAGCTCATCTCTCTCACGGGACCGCTCGGTTTGATCCCTCAGGAGCCCTTGAAGTCGTTCGAAGTCGGAGGCGAGGCCCTCCGACGGCTCGTCGAGCAAAGCGGGCTCAGTGGGGATGTCTTTCAGAAGCTCGAGAACGAGTTCCTTGGTTTCCCGTTGGTGATGCCGCGCCCGAGCGAGTGCCGAGTCGGGATTGGCACCAGCCCCTGCCGCCGCGGCGGCGGTTCGGGCTCTCTGCCACTGAATCAACAGGGTGAGCCCGATTGCAGCTCCTGCCGCGCCGAGCGCCGTCAACGTGTCGAGGTCCGAGAGCGAGCCTGACACCACCAGGGCGATCCCCAACAACGTCATCAGCATGGCTACGGCGGGCGTGCTCCTCCCGGCGTCTGCGGTTTTGGGATCGACGCCATCGAGCAAGCGTCGCTCGTCGCGGGCGCGGTGAGCATCTCGGACTCGGGCGCGCAGCGCCCGCGCGGACAGCACCGAGATCGCTGCCTGCGCAGCCTCGGCGAGAGGAGCCGCCAGTAGTTCCCCGCCCAACTCCTCGATCCGACGCGTGAGGTCGCTCGTCTCTTGCTGCAGCTCCTGGCGGCGCGCGCGATCCGAGAGCGTGCCGCTCGCGAGGGCCAGGAAGGACTCGACCTCCTCTGAGCACTCGAGCAGCGACCGGGCTCGCTCGTCGTACATCGCGACGCCGGCTTCCGGTTCTTGCAGGTCCCGGTCGATCTCCGCCGTCCGATCCGCCAACTCGGCGACTCGGGCCTCGAGCGCCCGGAGGTGTGCCACAGGGTCGGACGGCAGCGATTCTAGTGCCGCCCGTGCCCCTCCCTCCTCCCTAAGCGTCGCGATGCGCACTAGCTGGGCTCGGACGGGAGCCAGGGTCTGCACGCGCTCCACCGCAACGCGCTCTCGCTCTCTTGTCTCACGAGCTGCGTACAGCTCGGTCCTGGTGCGCTCGAGCTCCTCGGCGAGCGCCCTGATGTCCCTGTCGCGCTCGAGTGCTTGCCGGCCCTGCGAACGCAGGGCGCGCATCTGGTCCTGCAGTTTTCTGACACGCTGATTCCCGCGTCGGTGCGGGCGCCACAGCGCGCCGGCCTCCTGTTCGAGCCCGTCCGCGACGCTGCGTGCGGGCAATAGGTCGGTGGCTCCCATCGAGCCGAGGATACGATCCTGAATGCGCGCCCACGTCTCGGAGTCCAGGCCCGCGAGATCCCGGAGCGTGACAGCGAAGACCTGCCGGAAGACCGAGCGCGGCACGTGATCGACCCAGGGGAGGGCACGGTTGCGTAGCTCATCGATCCGCCCGTCGATCGTGAGGCTTCCCCCCGGCTGGGAACGCAAATGGCGCTCGACCTCGGCGTAACCCTCTCCGTCCAGGCGCAGGCGTGCGCTGCCACCTGCGTCTTCACCGTTCCAGGGCAGGTAGGGGTTCCCCTCGCTGGAAGCAGGGTGAAACCCGTAGAGTATCGTGGTGAGGAAGTGGAAGAGCGTCGACTTGCCGGCTTCGTTCGGGCCCAGCACCACGACGAGTCCGGGCAGGGCAGCTGCGCCCGAGTCGAAGTTGTTGAGTCGCCCGAATGCGCGCACTTGGACGCGCTCGATCCTCACGGCGCGTCGCCCTCGGAGCCGAGCAGCCGCGCAGCGAGCTCTCCGTCCGCGTCTCGCAGCAATTCGCGCACGTATGCGTCGACGGCCGCCGGGTCCTCGGAGGTGACGCCCGCGAGCGTGCCGGCCTCGAGTGCGGTCAGCCGCGCTTCACCCCGACGGATCGATTCGCTGAGACGTAGGGTCTCGCCCAGCACGTCGGTGCGGATGCGATGCTCGTGGATGGGAATGACCGGGTGCACCCGTTCCGCCATGATCACGACGTCGAGACAAGCCAGCACCTCTGCCAACTCCCGAGCCAATACGTCCCGGTTCTCGTCGTCCTGGAGCTCCTTCCACAGAGGGCAAGGACCGGCCAGCTGTACACGAAGCATCCACTCGACTTCAGGTGCAGCCGCCTGACCGTCGCGGAAGGAGCGCCACACGATTGCGACGCGTTGTTCGAGCCGGTCGAGGGAGTCGGCCCCCTCCAGGTGGTCGACCGTGATCGTCTCCCACCGGATCGGCGTCAGCGCCCGGAAAGAGATCTCCGGAGCCTCCCGGTCGGTGACGTCGACCAAGAGCGCTCCACGCGCTCCCGTGTCGGTGTGCGTACGGCCCAGGAGGCTTCCTGCATACACGACGGGAGGGTCCAGGCTGAGCTCCTGCCGGACATGCACGTGGCCTAACGCCCAGTAGTCGAAGCCGGAACGGATGAGATACGTGAGCTCCGAAGGCGCGTAGGCGTGATGCTCTTCTGCACCGAGGGATGAATGCACCTGAGTGTGCAGCAGCGCCACTTCTGGTAGGTCGCCCTTGGGCGCGGGAATAAGTCGAGAGAGGTCCCTCTTCTCCTGGTCGCTGGCGTGGCCCGCGGCCGACACATAACCCACGGGCTCGCCTTCCCGGTCGTGAATGAGGATACGCTTGGGGGTGGCGTCCCAGGCGACATGCACGTTGCCCGGCCAATCCAGGGCGCGCGGGCCCGAGAGCGGCGACCCCGGGTCGTGGTTGCCCGTCGCGTATACCACGGCGACACCATGTTGCTCCAGGCGTCGCATCTGCTCCAGGAGAAAACGCTCGGTCTGAAAGGAGAGCCGATCGCCGTCGAAGAGGTCGCCAGCGATCAGGAGCGCGTTGGCGTCCTCTCGTATCGCGAGGTCAGCGGTGCGGCGGAAGGCCTCCCGTGACGCCTCCCGGAGTCGACGTCGCACGGTCGCTGAACGGCCGGCGAAGGAGGTGTCGAGATGGACGTCGGCCAGGTGGACGAAACGCATGGCAGAAGCTAGAGCAAACTCCCATGCCTGGGAATTCGCTCCGTGGGCCTGCGATTGGCTATGATGGGACGATGACTGAGCGCGCCAAGAACGACCCGGGATTCGGCACTTGTGCGTTTTGCAGCTTTACGTATTACGGCCGTCCGAACGTCTGCGGGCAGTGCGGCACCCTGCTGCACGAAGCCGCTGAAGACGCAAACCGCGGCGTCGACGACAGGTTTAGGCGCATCTGGTGGGAGAAGGCTCGCTCCGACAGCATTTTCCTCGTGGGGCTGATCTTGGGTGGCCCGTTGACGGCGATCGGCTCGACCTTCAGGATAGGGCTCTTCATCGCCCTGGCCGGCGGCCTGTCGTCGGTGATCCGCCGCTATTAGAACTTTTCGACGATCGGGACCGTGGTGGTCGGCAGCGTCCTGTCACTCATTGTCGCCACCTTGTTCGTGGACCCACCCGTTACCGAGGAAGAGACCCTGGCGGCAGAATCGGCGCGCGCCGCGTACGTGCAGGCGTTCTCGGACCTGGACCCCGATGTGTTCTTCGAAGCGCGGGGCGCGGGGCACGTAGCGGTCTGGTTCAACGTTCCTGACGAGTTCGAGGGTGAATGCGGCGAATACCCGTCAGAGTCGGTCCCGGAGCACCTCGCGAGCCTCGGTTTCTTGCGGGTCGTTGTGGCGGTGAGGAACCAGGGTGGAGGTCTTTGCTCGTTTAGGCCCTAGGTGTCGCTTCCGATACTTGCATGGTGATAGGCAGTCCCTCGCCAATGCGGGTTCCCCGCCAACAGGTTCACGGGTATCCTTGACTCAATATCCACTTCGCGCTCACCGTCGGTTACCGGAGCGTCGTGCCCAAGCGCACACCCCCTTCCTCATGAGCGATACGACGGAAACGGCTGATCGCCGACTCCGAGAGGATTCCCCCGCTGTCCGTGCCGTCTGCGAGCAGGTCGAGCAGATCATCGGCGGCCCCGAGACCGACCTGGCGGTCGACTTCGCCGAGATCTTCCTCTCCAGAGCCCCGCAGGAGTTGCTGCAGGAGCGCAGTACCCTCGATTTGACGCACATGGTTGTGGGGGCATACCGCTTCTTCGCTGAGGCGCGGCCGGACCGTGTTGACGTCGTCGTGTCGAATGCCGACCCCGACGGCAATGGCGACCGTGCTCCGGTCACGACGGTGCGAACCAACGTCAGCGAGCGCCCTTTCATCGTTGACACGATCCGCGAGTTCCTGCACTCGCAGCAACTCTTGATCTCGCAGATCGTGTATCCTCTCTTCGAGATCGACCGCGACGAGCACGGACATATGACTGCGGTGCGGCCGCCGGGAGACGGCGCGTCGAAGGAGTCGCTCGTACACTGCGAAGTAGCTCGAGTCGATGATCCGGAAAGGCTCGACTATATCCAGCGGGAGTTGAGCAGCCGTCTCCAGGACGTGGTGCGGGTGACCGACGATTTCGGTCCCATGATCGACGCGGTGAACTCTGTAGTGGCAGAACTCACGGAACACGGTCGGGAGCTCGAGGACCGACGCGAGGAAATCGAAGAGATCCAGGATTTCCTGCACTGGCTGAGGGATGGCGGGCTCGTATTCCTTGGGTATCGCGCATATGACCTGATCGACGACGCCGGTGGAGAGCGCTGCGTGTTGGTGGAGCCCGGCTCCGGACTCGGCGTTCTTCGTAATGAAGGCCAGTCGCGCTATGCCGGGCCCGTCCCGCTGTCCGAACTGGATGATGGCGTTCGCGATCTGGTGGTGAACGGCCCGGTCCTGATCATCAACAAGACGAACTCGGAGTCGACGGTCCACCGCCGTGTGCGCATGGACTACGTCGGGGTCAAAAAACTCAGGCCCGACGGAACCGCCACCGGCGAGCATCGTTTCGTGGGCCTGTTCACTTCCAAGGCTTCTTCCGAGGACGCAGAGAACATCCCGATCCTGCGTCAGAAGCTCGCGCAGATCCTGATCGCGGCCGAGGCAGTCGAGGGGTCGTACGACTACAAGGAGATCATCACGATCTTCAACTCGCTGCCCAAGGAGGAGCTCTTCCTCACTTCGGCTGCGGAGATCGGCGGCGACATCCGGACCGTGCTCAACGCTTATCAGACGTCCGGCGTGCGTGCCACGTTGCGCGAGGACCCACTCAAGCGCGGTGCCGCGGTCATGGTCATCATCCCTCGAGATCGCTTCTCGGGGACCGTCCGCAAGGAGATCGAAGCCGCGCTGGTGGAGGAGCTTCAGGGCGAGGTCCTGAATTACCATCTCGCGATGGGCGAGGGGGATCAGGCCCGCCTCCATTTCTACATTGGCGCCAAGAGTGAGCGGCTCGAACAGATCGACGCGAAGCAGATCGAGCGCCGGGTGGCCCTGCTCACACGTACTTGGGTCGATCGCCTGCAAGAGGGGCTCGAGACCGTGCTGGAGTCGGCGGACGAGGCGCGCAGGCTGGCTGCCCTCTACGGCTCGATGCTCACGGCCGAGTACCAGGCGGCGACCGACCCGGACATCGCGGTCGTCGATGTGCTCGAGCTCGAGGCGTTGGCCGCCAACGGGCATACGATATCGATCGCGCTCGCAAACCGGGGCCAGGAGGTCTCGGTCGCGGGCGTGCAAGGAGCGACTGAACTCAAGGTCTTTCTGCAGGGCGAGCGCCTCATTCTGTCGGACTTCATGCCCATCCTGGAGCACACGGGGCTGCGGGTGATCGCGGTGAAGCCCTTCGAGGTAGGCGGGTCGGTGTCGGACGGTGCGACGATCTACGTCTTCGCCGTTCAGAACTCCGAGCAAGAGCTGCTCGACGTGGAGAATCGGGGCGCAACCCTGTCGGAGACCATCCTTGCAGTGCGTTCCGGCGATGCCCTCAGCGACCCATTGAACGCACTGGTCGTGAGTGCGGGACTGCACTGGAGAGAGGTCGCTGTCCTGCGCGCATACGCGGCGTCGGCGTTCCAGATCGGAGTCGTCCCGAGTCGTAAGTCGATCCCCTCGGCGCTCGTGAAATACCCCGGTATCGCCAAGGAACTGCTCGACCTTTTCTCAACCAAGTTCGATCCGTCGACTGGCGTTTCGAAAGAGGAACGGATTTCCGCGATCGGTGACATCCGGGCCCTCTTCAACGGTTCGTTGCGGAGCGTGGGCGCGTTGCCGGACGACCGGGCGCTACGCCGGGTCGAGGAGCTCATTGGCGCGACGGTGCGTACGAACTTCTACAAACACGGTGGCAAGGAGCCGACGTTCCGTTCCGGCGGCGTGCCCTACATCTCCTACAAGTTCGACTGCAGAGAGATGGAATTCTTGCGCCGCTCAAGGCTCCGCTACGAGGTGTGGGTGCACTCGCCCCGCATGGAAGGCGTTCACTTGCGTGGCTCGAGCGTCGCCCGAGGAGGTATCCGCTGGAGTGACCGGCCCGACGACTTCCGCGCGGAAGTGCTCGGCCTGGTGAAGACGCAGGTGGTGAAGAACGCGGTGATCGTTCCCGGCGGCTCGAAGGGAGGCTTCGTGACGCGCTTCGTGCCGTCCGACTCCGAACAGCGGTGGGACGAGGGACGCGCTCAGTACCAGACGCTCATGCGTGGACTCTTAGACCTCACCGATAACCTCGAGGACGGCAAGCCGGTACCGCCGGACGGTGTCCTCGCTTACGACGCGTCGGATCCGTACCTCGTGGTGGCCGCGGACAAGGGCACCGCGACCTTCTCGGACCTCGCCAACTCAATCTCGGCGGAGTACGGTTTCTGGCTCGACGATGCGTTCGCATCAGGTGGTTCGAACGGCTATGACCATAAGGTCGTCGGCATAACGGCACGTGGTGCGTGGGAGTGCGTAAAGCGTCACTTCCACGAGAAAGGGAAGGATATCCAGAGCGAGCCGTTCAGCGCGGTGGGCATCGGTGACATGAGCGGCGATGTCTTCGGAAACGGCATGCTGCTCTCAGAGCAAGTCCGCTTGATCGCGGCGTTCGACCACCGGCACATCTTCATCGATCCGGACCCCGATCCCGCCACGACGTTTGCCGAGCGGAGGCGCGTGTTCGAGCTCGGACGGTCGAGCTGGGAGGACTATGACACTAGCCTGCTCAGCGAAGGTGGTATGATCGTGCCGCGCGGCTCAAAGGAGGTTGAGCTGACTCCTCAGGTCCGCCGCTCGCTCGCTTTGCCGGACGATGCTCCGGACGTCATGGAGGGGGAGGCCCTCGTCCGTGCGGTGCTCAAGGCACCCGCCGAGCTACTCTGGAACGGTGGCGTCGGCACCTACGTAAAGTCGAGCTCCGAGAGCCACGCCGATGTCAGCGATTCCTCGAACGATGAAGTGCGAATCGACGTTCCCGACCTCCGCTGCGAAGTCGTGGGCGAGGGCGGCAACCTAGGCTTCACCCAGCGAGCACGTATCGAGTATGCCCTCAAGGGCGGCCGCATCAACACCGACGCCCTCGACAACTCGGCCGGCGTCGACATGTCCGACCACGAGGTCAATCTCAAGATCCTGTTGGCGCCTGCCGTAGCGAACGGCAGCATGAGCGACGATGGCCGCAACGAGCTACTGCAAGAACTGACCGAGGACGTTGCGGACCTCGTGCTCGCCAACAACCGGACGCAGAGTCTCGCGATCTCTCTGGATGCACGGAGGGCGAAGGAAGGGGCCGATGACTTCCGCGACCTCATGTTCGCGCTCGAGAAGACCGGAGAGTTGGACCGAGGCTCTGAGTGCCTGCCGACCGGCGACGTTCTCGACGAGCGGCGAGAAGTTGGGCAGACGCTGGCGCGTCCTGAGCTGTGCGTCTTGCTCGCCTATTCCAAGCTGTCCTTGATGAGCGGGCTGCTGCGCAGCGGCCTTCCGGACGACCCGGTGACCGAGAGCTATCTGCTCGGCTACTTCCCCCCGGCTGCGATGGTCGCCGCCGGCGGCGACCATCTCGCGTCGCACCGACTGCGTCGCGAGATCATCGCGAGCCAGCTCACCAACGATCTCGTGGACCTGATGGGGGCCACCTTCATGCACCGTCTGGTCCGGGATACCGGCCGCAGCTCCGAGCAGATCGCGCGTGCTTGGTTGGTCGCCTCGCGGCTGGCCGACCATCGGGCGTTGCTGAGCGAAATGAGCGCCCAGGGCATGAACTCACGTGTCATGTATCGCTGGCTGCTCGGCTTGGCACGGGTGCTGGAGCGCACATCTCGATGGGTCTTGGGCAACGTCGATGCCGATGTATCGCCTGCGCGCATCGTCGAGCAGAATCTCGAAGGACTGGCGATCCTGCGTAACTCGTTTGGTGAGATCGTCACCGGAGAAGACCGTGTGCTTTTCGAGGCCCGCGTGGATGAGGTTCGTGAGGTCGGCGCCGACGAGGCGTTTTCCCAGCGGCTGACCACGCTTCGCTTTCTGGTTCAACTGCTCGAGATCCTCGAGATCGCGCGCGACACCGACGCGAGCACGCTCGACACCGGCCGAATCTACTACCAGATCTCCGCGGCCTTCCACGTGCCCTGGTTACGCCGCAGTACGTTTGCTGCCGCGGGCGACGATCAGTGGGAACAACGCGCCGCACAGGTTCTCTCAGCGATCGTGTCCCGGGCTCACAGTCGCCTCGTCTCCGCGGCCTTCAAGAAGACCGCGGGTGCGACGGATCCGTCCCAGGCTACCAGCGAGTTGTTGCGCTCGCACCCTCGTGACGTCGAACGCTTCATGGACATCATCGAGGAGCTGCAGGGCGAAGAAGCACCGGGATTCGCTGCGATCTCGGTGACAACACGCGAATTGTCCGCGCTCGCCGACCGCCTTTCGTAGCCCTTACCAGCTTTTGCGTCTAGAAGGGCCCCAGCGAGAGCGAGAGGGTGAGTGTTGCGCCGCGTAGATGTTCAGGCTCAACCTGGGGGAGATCTTCGACGCCGTACACGATGCGGTAGCCGAGATGAGCTCGTATGTGCACAAAGTCGTGCAGGGGAAGAAGGCCCGTGACCTCGGGCTCTACCACCCCGAAGTTGGCCGCCGCGAGTTCGGTGCCGACGACCACGAGACCGGCCATCATCCAACTGCCGGCGCGCAGCTAAAGAATCGGCTTGGCCACCTGGTCCAGGCGGCTCACGGTCTGCTCTGTGATACCAGCGAGGCGTCCGCACACCTTGGACAGGCTGGCGCCGGGGAATCGCTCCCCGATGCGACGCTCGAGCTTCGAGATCGTGTCGACAATCCGCTCCGGGTCCAACCCGAGAATCAGGTCGCCGTCGAGGTGGTTCGGGGAGCTGGCAGATTCCATGGCGCCAATGATCCCAGCGGAACCCGACCGACGCAACGGTTTACGGCCAAAGGCGGTTCTTGCGGAGTGCGGAGGCTACGGACATGATGGGCCGACTCCGCCCGCGACCGGGTAGTGAGTGGAGCGTGCCATGGCACAGCTTTTTCAGGGGATGAGACAGGTTGATGCAACCGACCAATACGCGGAACCCCGACTACTATCACAAGGTGGTCGACTGCCAGTGGGGCTGTCCTGCGCACACCAATGTGCCGGAGTACATCCGTCTGATCGCGGACGGGAAGTACACCGAATCGTACATGCTCAACCGAGAATCGAACGTCTTTCCCGGCATCCTGGGCAGGACGTGTGACCGACCTTGTGAGCCGGTGTGCCGCCGCACGCGTATCGAAGACGAACCGGTTGCGATCTGTCGCCTGAAGCGTGTCGCGGCGGATCTGCGCGGTGACATCGATCATTTGCTTCCGAAGGCAGCCGAGACCAAGAACGGCAAGCGCATCGCGCTGATCGGTTCTGGCCCCGCGTCGCTCACGGTGGCCAACGACCTCCTGCCGCTTGGTTATGAGTGCGTGATCTTCGAGGCGCTGCCCAAGGCCGGTGGCCTCATGCGCAGCAATATCCCGTCGTTCCGCCTTCCGGTCGGAGTGCTCGAGGAAGAGATCGACATGATCCTCCACATGGGCGTGGAGATCCACTACGACCACCGAATCGAATCTCTCAAGGAACTGCTCGACACTGGGGGGTTCGACTCGGTCTTCGTCGGCACCGGCGCTCCCAAGGGCAAGGAGCTCGACATTCCGGGGCGCCAGGAGGCCGACGCGAACGTACACATCGGCATCGACTGGCTGGAGTCCATCCACTTCGGCCACATCGACTCGGTGGGCGAGCGCGTTCTGGTTATCGGCGTGGGCAACACCGCCATGGACTGTTGCAGGTCCTCCAGGCGCTTGGGCGGCAACGATATCAAGGTCATGGCGCGCAAGTCCCGACCGTACTTCAAGGCGTCACCCTGGGAGCTCGACGACGCCGAGGGCGAGGAGATCGAGATTCTGGTGAACCACTCGCCGCAGAAGTTCGTCGTCGAGGGCGGCCGTTTGATGGGCATGGTCTTCGACCTCGTCGAGTGGGAAGGGAACGAGAAGGGTCGGCTGGTCAGCAAGAAGCTCGGTGAGAAGTTCATCGAGGCCGACGATGTCATCCTGGCGATTGGCCAGGACAACGCGTTCCCGTGGATCGAAAAAGACATCGGCATCGAGTTCGGCGATTGGGACATGCCCGTGGTCGATCGCGCCACGTTCATGACCACCCTCGAGGGGGTCTTCGTCGGCGGAGACGCGGCGTGGGGCCCCGAGAACATCATCTGGGCGGTGGAGCACGGTCATCAAGCTGCGATCTCGATCCACCAGTACTGCCAGGGCGAGTCGGTCAACGATCGACCCCCGCAGGGTATGAACCTTGTTTCGACCAAGATGGGCCTGCACGAATGGCGCTACTCGAACGACTACGATGCGAATCTGCGGACCGAGATGCGCTACGAGGATCTGGAAGCGCGGCTCGCCGACATGTTCGTGGAAGCGGAGTTGGGCTTCGACCTAAAGGAAACGGTGCGCGAGGTCGAGCGCTGCCTCAACTGCGATATTCAGACCGACTTCACGGCCAACTTGTGCATCGAGTGCGATGCGTGCATCGACGTGTGTCCGACGCACTGTCTCACGATGACCCACAACGGTGAGGAAGACGAGGTCCGCCAGCGACTCACGGCGGTGGCAGAGAATACGGAGCAGGCGCTCTTTGCTTCCGAGGCCCTCCCGCAAACTGCGCGCATCATGTTCAAGGACGAGGACCTCTGTGTGCACTGCGGCCTGTGCGCGGAACGGTGCCCAACCGCAGCTTGGGACATGATGCAGTTCGACCTACTCAACCCCTACGCGGGACAGGAACCTTGGCCCACGACAGCAGCCACGGCGTCAACGACTTCGGCCTAAAGATCGCCACGGTCAACGGGACCGGGTCAGCCAGCGCGAACGGACTACTGCTGCAGGCGCTGTTCCGTATGGGCGTCCCCGTGTCGGGCAAGAACGTGTTCCCGTCGAACATCCAGGGATTGCCCACCTGGTATGAGATCCGCGTGAACGCGGACGGGTACACCGCACGCAGCCCCGACTTCCAGCTCGTGGTGGCGATGAACCCGGAGAGCTACGCGCGCGACATCGAGGAGGTCGTGTCCGGCGGCTGGATTCTGTATGACAGCAGTCGCGAGTTGTCTGAGGAGTTCAAGCGCGACGACGTCACCTTCATCGGTGTGCCCTTCGCCGACCTGTGCGTCACTCGTTTCGACGGATCGCGCACGCGCATCCTGATGAAGAACATCACGTATGTGGGGGCGCTGGTCGCACTGCTCGACATCGACATGGATGTGGTGAAGGGGATGCTGCAGGAGAAGTTCGCGACTAAGCAGCACCTCATGGAAGCGAACTTCATCGCGATCGAGCTCGGCCGCGACTACGTGCTAGAGCACTTCGACTGCCCACTGCCGATCCGGCTCGAGACCGTGGATGCGACCAAGGACAGCGTCATGGTCACAGGCAATGCCGCGGCCGCTCTGGGTTGTGTCTACGCGGGCGCGACGGTCGGTGCCTGGTACCCGATCACGCCCGCGACGTCGGTCATGGACGGCTTCACCGAATACTGCAATCGCTTCCGGATCGATCCAGAGACTGGCAAGAAGAACTTCTGCATCATACAGGCCGAGGACGAGCTTGCCGCGGCCGGTATGGTGATCGGTGCCAGCTGGATGGGAGCGCGGGCGTTCACGCCGACCGCCGGACCCGGCATCTCGCTCATGACCGAGTTCATCGGGCTCGCGTACTACGCAGAGGTCCCGAGCGTCTTTTTCGACATCCAGCGCGCAGGCCCGTCGACAGGCATGCCCACGCGTACGCAGCAGGGCGACCTGCTGCTGTGTGTCTATGCATCGCACGGGGACACCAAACACATCGTGCTCTTTCCAGGGGATCCGAAAGAGTGCTTCGAGTTTGCGGTCGCCGCCTTCGATCTCGCCGAGCGCTTTCAGACCCCGACCTTCGTGGTTTCGGATCTGGACATCGGAATGAACGATTGGATGATTCCAAAGCTCGAGTGGGACGACGATTTCGTGCCGGATCGAGGCAAGGTGCTCTCCGCGGAGGAGCTCGAGCAGGCGGAGCGCTTCTACAGGTATCTGGACGTCGACGGGGACCACGTTGCGGCGCGCACGCTTCCCGGTGTGCATGGGAAAGGGGCGTACTTCACGCGCGGGTCGGGCCACGACAAGTACGGGCGCTACACCGAAGACTCGGACGAGTATGTCGAGGTGATGGACCGCCTGCTGAAGAAGGTCGAATCGGCCGCTGATGCCGTGCCCGCTCCTGAGCTGCACACGGTGGAGGGCGGCTCACGGCTCGGGCTCATCTCGATCGGTGGCTGCCACTGGGCGGTACTCGAAGCCCGGGACCAGCTCCTGCGGGACGGGGTGCAGGTCGACTACCTGCGCGTGCGGGGCTTTCCCTTCAGCTCAGCGGTCGAGCGGTTCATCGACGAGCACGATGTCGTCGTCGTGGTGGAGCAGAACCGGGACGAGCAGCTCAGGAAGCTGCTGCTGCTGGAGACGAACTGCGTGAAACAGAAGCTGGAGTCCATCACCGACTATGGTGGGCAGCCCCTTAGCAAGGGAGTGGTTCTCGAGGGTCTCGCGCCCTATCTGGAAGCGCTCGCCGTGGAGGTTTCATGAGCTATATCACCAAGCCGTCGGCCAGGCACCCCAGGCTCCCGAGCAACGCAGTCGGTCTCACTGTTCGGGACTATGAAGGCTCCATGTCGACGTTGTGCGCCGGCTGCGGTCACGATTCAGTCACAGCCGCACTGGTTCAGGCCTTCTTCGAGTTGGACATCGAGCCGCACCGGGTCGCGAAGCTCTCAGGGATCGGCTGCTCTTCGAAAACCCCGGCGTATTTCGTGAGCGAGGCACACGGATTCAACAGCGTGCACGGTCGCATGCCCGCGATCGCCGCAGGTGCGAATGCGGCGAACCGAGACCTGCTCTACGTCGGCATCTCTGGAGACGGCGATTCGCTTTCCATCGGGCTCGGCCAGTTCTGCCACGCGATCCGTCGCAACGTGAATATGCTCTACGTACTCGAGAACAACGGCGTGTACGGCCTCACCAAGGGCCAGTTCTCGGCGTCGGCCGACATCGGCACCACCTCGAAGCGTGGCGAGGTGAACGAGCAGGAACCGATCGATCCGGTCAACCTGGCGCTCTCGCTAGGCGCGACCTTCGTGGCGCGCTCGTTCTCGGGAGACAAGGCGCAGCTCGTGCCCATTCTCAAAGCCGGCCTGGCGCATAACGGCTTCGCATTCGTCGACGTTATTTCCCCGTGCGTGACCTTCAACGACCACGAAGGCTCGACCAAGAGCTATGCCTACACGCGCGACAACATGCACGAGGTGATCGAGACCGACTTCGTTCCGCTGCGGGCCGAGATCAAGACCGACTATGCCGACGGGTCCGTGCAGGCGATCACGATGCATGACGGTAGCGTGGTCAAGCTGCGCAAGGTCACGGAGCAGTACGACCCCAATGACCGGAGCGGCGTGGTCGACTATCTGTCCGAGACCAGGTCGCGAGGTGAAATCGCCACGGGGCTTCTCTTCTTGGAGGCGGCGGGTGCGGACATGCACGGCTTCCAAGGCACGGTGGACCAGCCGCTGGTCGATATACCGTACGAGACCCTATGTCCCGGCAGTGCGGCGCTGGATCAGTTGCAGGCGGAGTGGCGCTAGGGAAGGACGGCGAGGCCAGCGCGAAGGCGTAGAGCGCGATCTTGCCCTTCTCTTCGCCCCCCAGGATCTCGTAGTCGAGTAGGTCGAGCTCGTGATCGCTCAACCGCGCTGCGATCTTGTCCTTCGCCGGGGGCTCCATGTCGAAGCCGAATATCATGTTGTCGCCGTAGAACCAACGAATGCTCACCGTGGCCACCATGCCCATCAGGCGCAGCGGCGGCTCGGCCTTGACCAGCTGCCGGGCGAAGTAGTCGAACGCGAGCATGCTGCCCGCAGGGAACGAGGACACGGTACGCAGCGGCAGAAGACGAAGAGCTCCGGGTCGATGTGGTGTTCACGACGGCAGGCTTGGTCGAGACACTCAGGCAACCTTTGCTCGAGGGGTGCTCCTTCCACGCGAGTGATCATGCTGGTGGCGAGGGCGTCACCATCATCAACCGGTCGATGGCCGAGCGCTATCGGCCCGAGGGCCGGGCGCTGGGAGGAACCGTGATTATGAGCCGGGCGCCCGTGCGCGTCGTCGGGATCGTGGAGAACGTGACCTGGTTCGGACTCTCCGACGAGGTAACGAACGATCTGTACCTGCCACTCGTGCAGTCGCCCCGGGTGGCCGGGAGCTCACTGACGCTCGGGGTGCGGACCGTGGGAGACACAGACGCGTCATTTGTTGCTGTGCGCGAGATCGTCCGAGCCATCGAGCCGGAACTGTCCCTGCGCTATCAGCGTTCGATGGAGACGATGGTCGCGGACGTGCTCATGCCTCAGCGCTTAGGTGCAGCGCTGCTGAGCGTATTCGGGTTGCTGGCACTGGTGCTTTCCGCGGTCGGCATCGCGGGCGTCGTCGCGTACGCCGTAAGCCGGCAGGCCCGCGACATCGGCGTGCGCGTTGCGCTGGGGGCAACGAAGGTTTCCGTGCTCACCGGCATCTCCCGCGGCATGGTGCTACCGGTGTTGCTCGGGCTCGGCGTGGGCGTGCTTACGGCGCACAGTCTATCCCGCTTGGTGGAGGGCTTCATGTTCGGAGTGACCGCGACGGATCCGCTCACATACGGTCTGATCTCCCTCTCCGTGCTCGCAGTCGCTGTGGCGGCCACGCTCTTGCCGACCCGGCGCGCCACTCGGGTGAACCCGGTGGAGGTCCTGCGGGCCGACTAGCTGGTTGGCACTCGCCAGGCGCGCTCTGTCGTCCTAGTCTGCGAGCATGAGAGTGCGATTCGTGGCGATGCTCTTCGTCGCCCTCTACGTGATCCCCTTGGGCGTGGCACCCGCGGCCGCGCAGGTCGCGGACGGCGACCTGACCATGCTCGGCCTCGTTTTTAGGAACCGTTTCGTGCCGTTCAGCGAGACGCAGGGGAACCCTGAGCTCGCATCCATCGTGCTGCGTGTCTCGGAGCTGGGGCCTGAGGGCGATCCGGTCGAGCGGTACAAGGCCATGATCGAGGGGCTGGCGCGCATGTCCCTCGGGTTGTGGGACGAAGGTGCCGAGGTGGCGTCCATCCTCGACGTCGATCTTTCCGCCAAGACGTACGAGCCGGGCGACCGCGTACCGGTGCGTATCGCGCCGTTGTACCAACGGGACGAGCCTCTGGCCGCTCTCTACTCCATCCAGCTCGATCTGATCGATCCGGGCGGCGCCGCGATCTACGAGTCCGAGCCCATGCAATTCGACTCGCTTGCGCCGATGTCGGGGCAAGTGGTCGTGCCGGGTGACGCGGCACCAGGCCGGTATGTCGTGCGCTATGCGCTGTCTCGGGCCGACGCGGCGGAGCCCATCGTGTCGACCGGGCGGTCGATCTATGTGATCGAGGCGTTGGAGGAACGCTTGGCAGCGCTGCAGTTCGAAAACCGCCGCGCCGCGAACCGGCGAGGCGCCAGGTCCCAATCACGTGCGTTGGCGAGCACAACCGTGCTCTGGTATTTGGAGCAATACGAGCGAGCTCGGTCCGAGTGGATTGGTGGCGCGTACATGGGGTATCCCGTCGTCCTGAACTCCATCTTCGAGCAGGGAACGCTCATGGTGGAGGCGATGGACTTCGGCGGTCGCCTCGAGCAGGCCGAGGAATTCGTGAGCGCGCTCAGTCGAGGGCGCGACCCTCTCCGGTCCATGCGAGGCGACCTGCGCCTGGCGTACCGCTCAGGCGCCGACCGTGAGCTGGTACCGTTCCGCATTCTGGTGCCAGAGGGCTACAACCCGCGGGAGCGGTATCCGTTGGTGGTGGCGCTCCACGGTGCGGGGGGAGACGAGAACACCTTTATGGACAGCTTCGACGGCACGTTCAAGGCAAACGCCTCGGAACGCGGCTACATCGCTGCATCCGTGAACGGACGGGGCCCCTACGGGGGTTATCGTGGCGACAGCGCCCGAGACGTGTTGGACGTGCTCGGCCTCATCCAGCGTGTCTACTCCGTGGACGAGAACCGCACGTGCCTCATGGGCCATTCCATGGGAGGCGCGGGCACGGTCCGGCTCGGTTTCGAGAACGCCGAGCGATTTGCGGCGGTGGCAACCATCGCAGGATACGGCTCGGTCGAGGACCTGGCCAAGGCGCCCGAGATGCCGCTGTTCATGGCTCAGGGCGGTGAGGACGCGCTGGTGCCCGTCGAATCTGCCCGAGCCTTCTACGAGGCCGCGCAGGAACTGGGCATGGCTAACCTGGAATACGTCGAGAACCCGGGCACGGGCCACGTAGGGATCGTAGCCGAGGTAATGGCGCAGGCTTTCGACTGGTTCGACAGCCACAGCCGCTAGCCGCGGCCGGGATCGCCTCTCGTCCTGTTGAATCATCCGCACTTCTGACATCTTGGCGGATCGTCCACTCAGGGGAGGTCGTCTTGAAGTCCAGTCCGTTGCTCGCTGCGGCAGCCGCGCTACTACTCTTCGCGCCCGGTGCGCCGGCTCAGCCTCGTGGCTCCGAACGCAGCACGATGACGCAGATCGTGAACGGCACGACGCTCACCCTCGACTTTGCCCGTCCCGTCGCACGCGGTCGCGAGAACCTGTTCGGTGGCGTCATCCACTGGGGCGAGACCTGGACTCCTGGCGCGAACTGGGCGACCACCCTCGAGGTCGACCGTCCGATTTTGGTGGAGGGACACCGCGTTGAGCCCGGGAAGTATTCCGTTTGGCTGCAGCCGCGCGAGGACGGCTTCTGGACCTTCTTGCTGAACGGCCAATGGCGCCTTTATCACGACAGCCCGTTCCCCGCCGACGATGTCGTGCTCACGTTCCCGGTTTTCCCAGAGCAGGGCGCGCACATGGAGGCGCTCAACTGGTACGTCGAGGCCATCAGCTCCCGCACTGCCACGTTGCGCATGCACTGGGGCCCGACCTTCGTCGAGCTCGACATCGAGACGGAGCCATACACCTGGGATCCGCTCCCGGCGGCCGAGCGGGCGAGCTACCTGGGCTCTTATGCCTTCGATACCAACGACCCTACCACGGGCGGCCCAATGAGGCTGACCGTCACGGTACTAGAGGAGGACGGCCGCATCGTCGGCCGTTGGGGCCGGGGCGCCATCGCCTTGGTTCCCGCCGGGCCCGCCGAGTTCATGATCGGGTTCCTGAGAAATGGTGACCTCTTCGACGTCGCCGACGAGATGACGCTGCGCATCCTGGTGGAGAACGGCGTGAGCACCGGTGCCGAGTTCCTCTGGGAGGGCGAAGTGTTCGGCATTGGTGAAAAGGTCGGGCGCTGACGTGAACGTCCTACAGGGGATCCGCGTCATCGATGTGACTCAGAACATTGCCGGCCCGCACAGCACGCAGACGTTGGGCGACCTCGGCGCCGACGTCATCAAGATCGAACCGCCCGGCGGAGATCCGACGCGTTCGTGGGGCCCCCCGTTCTGGGAGGGTGAGCCGCCACTCTTCCTGTCTTACAACCGTAACAAGCGCAGCGTCGTATTGGATCTCAAATCCGAGGGCGGGCGCGACGTGCTATGGCGCCTCATCGACTCGGCGGACGTCTTCGTTCAGGCCTACCGGGCGGGCGTTATCGAGAAGCTCGGCTTCGCCTACGAGCAGGTGCGGGAGCGACGACCGGACATCATCTACGCGTCGGTGACCGGCTACGGCTCGCGGGGCCCGCTCAAAGAACGCCCGGGGTACGATCCGCTCATCCAAGCGTACACGGGCGTGATGTCGCTGACGGGCCATCCCGACGGTCCACCCGCGCGCGTGGGCGGCTCCGTGGTGGACGTCGGCACGGGCATCCTGACGGCGCTCGGCATTCTGGCAGGGCTACGGGAGAGAGACAAAACTGGGAAGGGCACGCACGTCGAAGCCTCACTGCTGGCTACGTCCCTGGGGTGGGTCTCCTATCACATACAGGGTTACCTGGCCAGCGGGGAGGTTCCGGGACGCATGGGCACCGGTCTCGCTTCGATCGCGCCCTATGAGGCGTTTCGGACCGAAGACGGGGAGCTGATGATCTCGGCCGGCAACGACGGGATCTTTTCGAGGCTCTGCCAGTCGCTCGGCCTCGCGGAACTGCTCGACGACGAGCGATTTCGGGACAACCCGACGCGAGTCGCGAATCGGGACGCGGTGCACGCACTCATCGAGGTGAAGACAGCGCGAATGAGCACAGAGGAGTTGCGAGCGCTCCTGGACGAGCACCGTGTGCCGTGTGCTCCGATCAGGGATGTCTCGGAGGTCGTCGATGACGAGCAGGTGCGCGCCAACGAGTTACTGGAGCCTGTCGAGCATCCCAGGATTCCCGGATACCGGGACGTCGCCTTCCCTCTGCAGTTCGACGGGGTGCGGCCGGGAACGCGAAGCGTGCCTCCCATGGCGGGAGAGCACACGGTAGAGGTGCTAGCGGAGCTAGGGTACTCCGAACAGGAAATCGCCAGCATCACCGCGGGAGACTGAAACTCGACCTTGCAGGGCCGGTCACCTCGTAGCAAGTCTTTCCGATCTGTTCGAGTTCGGTATGTTTGCGCGCTCGTCGGTGATGACCCGCACAGGATCTCTCCCGGTGACCGACTCGGCACCACTGATGGCTAAGAGCGAGTCCAGTCGACTCGCGACGCTTGTCTCTGTCGTGTCCTTCCTCGTGATGCTGTACCTGTTCTTTTCCAGCATCGAGCTGATGAGCGCCGCGTTCAAGATGAGCGGTGCCGGCTTGGCGCAGCAGTTGCTCACCATGGCGTCCGATCCCGTCGCGGGTCTCTTGATCGGGTTTCTCGCGACGAGCCTGATCCAGAGTTCGTCCACGACGACGACCATCGTCGTGGGACTCGTCGCTTCGGACGCTCTGACGATTCAACTGGCCGTGCCCATCATCATGGGCACGAATATCGGCACGACCACGACCAACACGATCGTCGCGATCGGGCACGTGACGCGTCCCTCCGAGTTCGAGCGGGCGTTCGCAGCGTCGACCGTGCACGATTTCTTCAACCTGCTTGCGGCGTTCACCATCCTCCCGCTGGAGATCCTATTCCATCCGGTGGAGAGGGCCGCGGTCTTCTTGCAGGGCCTTTTCGCCGGGGCCGGTGGCATGGGCCTCGCGAGCCCACTCAAGGCGCTCACACGCCCGCTCTCGGACCTCGTCACAGGTTGGGTGCCGAGCACGATCCCGTTGGTTCTGGTTGCGCTTGCGCTGCTCTTCGTGGCTCTGCGCGGCATGATGAAGATCATGCATGGGACTGTGCTCGAACGAATGGAGGGCCTATTCGATCGTGTGCTCTTCCGCAACGACGCGGCCAGCTTCTCCCTGGGTGTAGTGGCCACGGCCGCGGTACAAAGTAGCTCGGCAACGACCTCGCTCATCGTGCCACTGGCGGGTACCGGAGTGCTCAGCCTCCGTCAGGTGTTCCCGTATACGCTCGGTGCCAACATCGGTACCACGATCACTGCGATCTTGGCCTCCTTCACGACGGGCAACCCCGCGGCGGTCACGGTGGCCCTGGCACACCTGTCGTTCAATCTGTTCGCCATCGCGATCTACTATCCACTCAAGGCCCTCCCGTTGTGGTTGGCGACGGGTTGGGGACGGCTGGCGGCGCGATCGAAGGCGAGCACCGCGGGGGTCCTCACGGTCTACATAGCACTTCACGTAATCCCCCTCATGTACATCATTTGGTCGGCAAAGAGGTAACTAGCCATGTGGAAGGAAATTGTCAGTCTCTTCAGGTCGGAGGGCGCGCTGCAGGAAGCCTATGACGAATCGATTCTGATGCTTGTGGCCTCGCGCAGCATGTTCGACGACTCCGTGGCCGCGCTGCACGCTGAGGGCACAATGGAGACGGACATCTACGGTCGGGATCGTCGCATCAACAAGTACGAGCGCAGCGTTCGTCGGAAGATCGTGACGCACATGTCGGTTTCGTCGAAACCCGACATCAACCTCGGTCTGGTGCTCACGGCGATCGTCATCGATATCGAGCGCATCGGCGACTACACGAAGAACATCGTTGAGCTCGCGTCAGCGGTCGAAGGACCCTTCGATGGACTGGAACTACACGACGAGGTGCTTTTGATCGAAGGTATGCTCGGCAAGATGTTCAGCGATATCGTGCCGGCGCTCGAGGAGTCCGACGAGACCCGCGCGCGCGCGATCATCTCCTCGCACGGCGTGATCGCCGAGAAGGTCGACAAGCACATCCACTCGCTGATCTTGGGAGAGGCGCTGGTGGGGCGCTCCGGGCAAGCGGCCACCGTAGCGCTGTACCTGCGCTTCCTGAAGCGCGTGAGTGCCCATATCAAGAATGTTGCGACCAGCGTGGTGAACCCTTACTACCGCTTCGGTTTCCGGGAGAAGGAAGCGGGCCAGTAGCCTGAGCGTACGTCGCAGGGTCGGGATCATGAGAATTGGGGAGAAGTCGATGTGAGTCATGGACGGGTGGGGTGGAGGGAGCGGACGAAGACTCGCGGCGTTTTGGCGGTGCTGACACTTGCATGTGCGCCCGCAGAAGACGGAGGTGCGCTCCAATGTCACGTTCGAAGCGCTCGACGCCGTGAAGGACATCGTGGAGGCGCATGGGCCGGACCGTGTCCCGGACGGCCGTCTACGTGACCATTCGTCGCTTGGAGAAAAAGGGACTCATCTCCAGTTGGATGGGTGACCCGACTCCGGAACGGGGCGGGAAGGCACGCCGCTACATCGAGTTGGTGGCGGCGGGTCTTGAAGCCCTGCGTGAGTCACGCATGGCGATCGACGAAATGTGGAGGGGAGTACCGATTCCCGAGGCTCAATAGTGGTTCCTGCCCACAGTTCGGCTCGCGCGCACACGATGATCTACTCACGATACCCCAGATACATGCTGGCACACGTCGCGGGTGCGCGCGGCACGGGAGGACTGATCTCGAGCGCTACATATTCCCGACTGCACACACCGCCGGCTGGGGCCGACTACGCCCTAGGATGGGAGACGCTCGAAGAGACTTGTGCCGACGGCCGTGTTCTGGCCCACATCGGCACCAACACGGTCTGGTATGCCTCGGTTTGGTTAGCCCCGGAGCGAGACCTGGGTCTGTTCGCTGTCACCAATGCCGGTGGAGACGACGCTGCGCGGGCGACTGAGGCCGCGGTCACAGAGATGATCGCTCGACTAGATCGGCTGGTCGGTAGCTAGAAGGACGCCGCACCTCTCACGATGTGCCAGCAGACCGTCGCCGCCCCCGAAACGCCTTCATTTTCTCGTGGGCGGCGGACGGTGCGCGCGCTCATGCGTACCATGTAGCTTGGTGCCTGCGCGACCTCTAGGAACTCCGCCTGATAGTCGTCCTGGATGTACCGTTCGTAGGGCGGGTTCCCGCTCCAATGCACCACGGTTCTCTCGCCGTTTGCTTCGGTGAAGGAGACTTCGAGCAGGATCTCGCTCGAGAAGTTCATCGCCCGCGCGGTCCAGCGCAGATGCAGCTCATCGCCCGGCTGTAAAACGATCTCGGGACCATCGTCGTACGGCGTCACACCGGGTGGACTCGTGACTCGAAGCTCGATGCTCTGCTCCGGCGTCCACGGTGCCCGGCCACAGAGATCGGTCGCGGACCTCGGTTCACTTCGTTGCCCTTGGAGCGGTGAGATAGATCCGAACAGGTAAATCAGAACGCCGAGGGACCGAACGATGCTTCCTAAACGAAAGGGCGGATTGCGCATGTATGCCGCTGGATTCGATCTGCACGAGTGCTTCGAAGCGGTGAGACTATCGTCGTATGCGTCGTTAGGCGACCAGAGGTCGCGCGCTTCGCTGACCATCACCATTCTTGTCGCGCGGAAGAATCGCCAAGAGCTGCCGCAAACACCCAAAGCTTCAGTAGGAGGGCAAGGGCTTGGCAGAAACGGAACTCGAGCTTCGCTCGGCAGAGGAGGCGGATTTACCGACCATCGTTGCGCTCTTGGTTGACGACCCGCTGGGAGCCCGTCGCGAGGACGCCAGTGAAGAACTCGCTTCCGACTATCGAACCGCGTTCCAAGCGATCGCCGCCGCCGACGACAACCAGGATCTGCTCGTGGCCGACATCGAGGGCTATGTGGTAGAGGTGCTCCAGCTGTCCTTCATCCTGCACCTCACGTACAAAGGGGGGTGGCGGGCTCAGATCGAGGGAGTCCGCGTTGCTGAAGAGGTCCGCTCGCGTGGAGTTGGCCAGGCCCTCTTCGACGAGGCGATCGCGCGAGCGAAGAGAAAGGGGTGTCACTTAGTGCAGCTCACGACCGATCGACGCCGGCTGGAGGCCCTGAAGTTCTACCTACGACTCGGTTTCAAGGCGACCCACGATGGCCTGAAGCTCCACCTCTCACTGACGTCCCAGGCGCCGTAGCCCTCACTTCCCCTGAAACACCGCGGGCCGCTTTTCGACGAAGGCGGTGACGCCTTCCCGGAAGTCCTCCGTCGTCGCGCAGTCGGCGAAGGCCTCGGCTTCCATCTGCAGTTGTCGCTCCATCTGGTTCTCGAGCGAGCCGTAGATGAGCTGTTTCGCCTGTCCGTGTGCGCGTGTCGGGCCCGACGCGAGTCGTTGCGCGAGCTTCGCCGTCTCCGCGTCGAGATCGTCGGTAGGCACCACGAAATTGACGAGGCCGAAGCGTGCCATGGCTTCGGCGTCCAGGCGGTCGCCCAAGAGCGCCATTTCCATCGTCTTCTTGACCCCGAGGGCGCGCGGCAGCGCGTAGGTCGATCCGCCGTCCGGGCTCGTGCCGATACGCGTGTAGGCGAGCGTGAAGAATGCGTCTTCAGAGGCGATGATGAGGTCGCAGCACGCCGCCAGGCTGACTCCAGCACCTGCGGCGGCCCCCCGGACCGATGCCACGATCGGCTTCGGCAGCCTCCGCATAGCAAACATGATACTGTGCAGCGTGTGGATCCGATGTAGCAAGAGATCACGAATGTCGACGTCTTCGTCGGCCAAGATGCCCGCGAAGCTCTTTACGTCGCCGCCGGCCATGAAATGCTCGCCAGCGCCGCGCAGCACGACGCAGCGCACTTCCTCGTCGTTCTCGAAACGGTGGAAGGCTGCGTCCAGCCCCGAGCGCATCTCCGGTGAGAAGGCGTTGCGCGCCTCGGGCCGGTTCATGGTGAGCGTAGCGACACCGTCGGCGACGTCGATTAGCAGGTCGGGCATGAATGTGGCTCCCTCTGGGTTGTGGTCCGCTCCGTTGGAGTCTGTACTCCGACTGGCTTCGCTCCAAGAGCCACGACTTCCTCAGGCTAGATTACACGCATGAGCTACACCCTCGTCGGCGCTTGGATGGAGTTGGACGTCGCCCGCCACAAGACGGAGTTCTACCGCATGTGGCAGGTCGGCTACAGCGCGGGACTCCCTCACGGACGGGTCTTCGCCAGCATGGGGGCCTTCGATCGATCCCGGACCGTCGAGGGGATGCGAAGACTCTTGCTCGAGGGGGCCGAGCAACGCGAGGCATTGTCCGACGGCGTCGACCGCGCGCCGGAGCACTTCGTGCCCTTCGAAGCTGGGCTTCCTGAAGCTCGGCGAGGAGTCGGGTGGCCTGGAGGAGAACCTGGGGCTGCTGGGCCGCTACTTCGAGACCGAGCACAAGCGGATGTTGTGGGTCAAGAAGAAGATGTCGTATCCCATGATGAACGTGTTGGCCGGCATTGGCATCGCTCCATTCCCCGTGCTCTTCTTCGGCGACGCGGTTCGGTATTTCACGACCGTTGGAATCGAGCTGGTTCTGGCGATGGCCTTTGGTGGGGCTCTGCTGCGTATCGTCGCTCGCCACTACCGAAACCGTCCCAAGGTCGTGCGCGCGCGCCTCTGCCGAGCGCTTGCCATTGCGGTGGAGGCAGGGCTTCCCATGGATCGCGTCGTCGATCTCGGCTTACAGGCAGCCGATGACGCGTCGCTCACTGAGCACCTGGCCCGGCTCCCTGCGGCGGCCAGGGCGAACCAGACCTTGGCCGACACCCTCGCTGGATGGAGCCGCCTAACGCCGGATATGCAGCAAGTGCTCGGTGTCGCGGACGAGACCGGTGACTACACGAATACCCTCAAACGGCTCGCCGATCTGTACGATGACGGCTTCTGATGCGTTGAGACCGCAAGGAGCCTAGCAGCGAGTCCAGAAGCCGGACCTACGCTGCGAATGGGTTGTATGGAGTGACATGGGATTTTTTGAGTTGTTGCTGGGCGTTTCGGTAGCTGGGGCCGCGTTTGCGGCGGTGTTCGCACGGAGAAAGGGCTCCTCCTGGTGGAATGTGCTCGGCCTGATCGCGCCTCTTCTTGGACTCGCTGGGTTCGCATCAGCGTTCGCGTTCCTGGGCGAGGTCAACGCGATCTGGGTGGGCGCTGCCTTTATCCTGCCTACGCTTTGGCTCTCGTTCAGGCGGTCTCGAACGATGTTCACGGTAAAACGAGCACCGGTCGCGCTGCCTGGCGCAGCAGATCTCGACGACCCTGCTGAAGCCCTGCTTCGAGAGGCGGATCTCGCTGCCGCCGCTGAAGTGCAACGCGCCTTGCGAGGCCGAGTGATGCGTCGTGTGTTGGGGCCGGCGATCGTTCTTGGCGGGGCCGGTGTGCTGTTAGGCAACTGGACGCTTGCCCTGATGGGCGGAGTCACTCTAGTGGCCTGTGCTCTGGTCCACAGGTTCGTCCTCGGCCCCGGTGGTCAGCAAGAGGCACTGCCGCGGGCTCGCGAGTTTCGTTTGCGGCCACCAGTGTTGTCGCACGGCAGCACGGCAAGCTCGCTAGACCAAAGTGAAGACCATGATCCAGCGCGCCTGCACTGACGACGTTTCAGCCACTGTCAGTTTCTTAGCTTACCTGCACCTCGTCACGAAATCGGCGCCACGACGATCGTCACGTCCGTGTCGTGATAAAGTCCACCGTCGTCCGCGCGGCCGCGCAGCATGTACGTCCCCGGCTGGTCGAACGTGACCTGAATCGTCCACTCGCCGTCCTCCGGCGGAGCGGGCATGCTGAAAAGCGGGGACCACGGGGAATTGGCGCCGGTCCGAGTGTCCTCCCAGGTCTTGATCTGCGGCGGATCGAACCCCACTTCGCCTTCACCCCTGAAAACGAACCACGACAAGTGCAACCCATTGACCTTGGCGACGGTGAAGCGGATGGGTGGCCGCAGCTGCATCGCGCTCAGCTTCGGTGGCCCATCACCCGGAGGGCGCGCAGTGCGAGGGCGAAATCGTGGCAGATCGTCATCGGTGATGCGTGCCACCAGCGTCACCGGCTGCCCGACCATGGCCCTTCTCATCGGATCTCCCACCAGAGTGATGGTTGGCGGAACATTCGCCCGCGACTCCTCGGTGCTCACACCGATACCGAGTGCCCCAGTCTCCGACGCGATCACCATGTAGTCGAGCCGATAGTCTTGCCGGAGTGTCCCGTAGGCCGCCTCGGTCTTGCCCGCGGTGGTCAGCGTCCAGACCAGCTCCTTGTCGCCGAAGTCTGCCGGCACTCGAACCTTGAACACGTACCGGTTACGGCGCGGAAGCAGGTGCGTCGGCTGGCCCTGATCGGCTGATCCTGGCGAGATGTTGTTGCCGGGGCCGATAGGAACGTCGAGCTGCTCCCGCCAGTTCCGGTTCATATATCCGAACACGAGGTTGAAGGAGCCGTCGTCATTCTCCTCCCATCCCTCGAACGCGGGCGAAACGTTCTGACCGGTCTGGAACGCGACTTGGGCGCTGGCCGGCTGACACGTCACCAAGACAGCCAGCGCGAGTGATGCGAACCAGACGACTCCAGTCGACCCCTGCCGCCGAGAGCTTTGTTTGCGCATGACTAGTTCCCCGGTATCACCATGCATAGCGGACATCCGACCACGTGATCGTTGACCCCGAGCTGGAGAGCCTCACGCCGCGCGGCCATCTCATCCACGAACTGTTCGTCGTTCATCGTGAGCTTCATGCCGAGGTCGATGAACATGTTGGCCACGGAGCGATTGCCGGCCCCCTGCCAGTTCCTGGGGTCGGGGATGTTGCGGTTCGCTGCCGTGTTGTCCATGAAACCGGTGATGTGCAGGATCGTGCCCTTCGGTAGCAACGGCTGGTAGTTGTCGGCGAACGCGTAGCCTCGGACCCAGTTGTGGTCGTATCCGGAGCAGACGAGCGTCTCGACGTTGAAGCCCCAGATCGCTTCCAGGCACATGCGGTCCCCGGGTGCGTGCAGGTGCGGTTCGAAGGTCACGATCTTCGTGTGCTGTTGCAGCACCGTGTAAGCGTGCAGCTCCTGATCCTTCTCCTCAGGCCTGATATCGATATCGGCACCGTTGGCTACGATGTAGGGCGCCTCCCTGTACTTCGGCGCGTAGCCCACGGGATGGAACTTGAACCCGATCTCGAGATGACCTCGCGTATCTTGGCCGTTCGAGTGCAGATGGATTGAATTGGACTCGAGGGTCGAGCCGGCCCTTAGCAGACGACCTGAGTCCTTGTCAAAGATGTCGGGGTTGCGACCGACTTCGTGCACCGGCCAGGTCGTAGGTCTTTGGCCGGGCGCTCTCGTGCTGAAGAGCAAGTGGTGGAAGACGTAGAGGCCGCCGACCGTCTCCCGGTCGCGCCCGCCTTGCTCCTTGACGTTGTTGATCTCCCTGATCTCGACGGAGGCCACGTACCGGTCTTCCGTGAGACCGGGTATCTCAACGCTCTCGATGCCGCCCCACCAATCGGGAGCGTCACCCTTCACGAGCATTTCGGGCGTCGATACGATCAGGTCCGGCTCACCCAGCCTCCAGCCGACCGCTTCATCGAAAACCAAGGCCGGTGGCATGTCTGCCGCATCACCCTCGGGAGTGCCGTTGCGGGCCCACCAGGCGATGGCTGCGACCTCTTCGTCGCTCAGCGACGGGTCGTCCTTATAGTGCTGAATGCCGACGTCCTTCTCGATGTACCATGGCGGCATCGTGCCCTGGCGGTCCCGAATACCGGTGCGGCGCATGATCCTCAGCGCATGGGGCTGCACGTCCGCGTAGCTGACGAGCGGCATCGGAGCCACGCCGCCCGGGCGATGGCACTGCTGACAGCTACGCTGGAGAATCGGCGCGATGTCCTTGGTGAATGTCACCTCCATGGAGGCACTTTCCTGGGCAGTGACGGGGGCGGGGACGGTAAAGGCGACAGCTGTAAAGGCGGCCAGCGCGGTTCCGACGACGGAATTCCACATCGTTAGACGTCGCATCGTGCAATACTCCTTGGGGACGAGCCTCTTCGAGAATACCTAGACTCTACCAGTTGCGTCAATCGTGTTGCGTTCAGGGTCGCGCGCGGCATTTGACTACGGCATTCTTACGCGTCGCAGCACGGCGATGTCGGGGAGGGGCCAGACTCCCCTGCACGGAAACCAAGCGAGTCGACACATGGTGATCTCGGGGCAAGGGAGTTCTGGACTCGTCCACGACGGTGAAGGCGCCGCCGATGAGAAATACGAGGAAGATGATACTTGCAGCGTCGGCCATGCCGACGCGCAGGGCCACCATTGCGTCGAAGAGGTTCACAGGGTTCGAGGGGACCGTGCCGCAGTCGTATCCTTCGCGGTTGATACCGGTATTGATTCCCCGATCAGAGACCTCCAGGTAACCCAGTGAAAACGACAGCGACATCACCATGAGCGGCAGCGTGACCTATGACGGCGCGCCACCACCGGGTACGATCGACATGGGCGTAGGCCAGCCTTCAGCCGACCTGTTGAGCGTAGACCTGGTTCGCCAAGCCAGCGAGTCGTTCCTCGACGAGGCCCACCCGTTCGAGCTGAACTACGGCGTTCTTGAGGGCGACGAGCGATTTCTGGAATCGCTGGCGGGATATCTAGCCGAAGGATACGACGCTGTGGTCAGGCCCGAGTCGCTGTTCGTTACCGGAGGTAACTCGCAAGCTTTGGACTTGATATCGACGGTCTTCAGCAAAGCGGGCGATACCGTGTTCGTCGAAGAGCCGAGCTACTATCTGGCCTTTCAGATATTTCGCGATCACGGATTGAAAGTGGTCGGCGTACCGATCGATGGCGACGGCATGCGAATCGATGCGCTCGAGGCTCTGCTGGACGAACACAGCCCGGCTTTCGTCTACACGATCCCCGGTTACCACAATCCGGCCGGATGCTGCATGAAAACGGAGCGTCGCGGGCGGCTGATAGAGCTAAGCCGACAGCATAGCTTTCTGATCGTCGCGGACGAGGTGTACCAGCTGCTCTACTACTACGACAGGCCGCCGCCGGCGTTGGGCACGATGATCGAGAGCGACACGGTTTTATCGCTCGGCTCGTTTTCGAAGATCCTCGCTCCGGGGCTCCGTCTCGGTTGGATTCAGACAAGCCCGGTGTTGCGCGACCGGCTCATCGAAAACGGCTTCGTCGTTAGTGGTGGCAGCATCAACCACTACTCATCGCATATCGTCCGGCACGTGATTGACCTCGGGCTGCAACACGCACATGTCGAGCAGCTGAAGCGCGAATACCGGAAGCGTGTCGAGGCGATGCAGGATTCACTACAGGCACACTTCGGCGACCTGGCGACCTGGCAGCGGCCCGACGGCGGCTACTTTTTTTGGCTGCGCTTCGGTGACGACGTCGATACCGGGTCTTTTCGCGTGAGGGCAGCGGAGCTGCAAACGGGATTTCAGCCCGGATCCAAGTTTTCCAGCGACGGAGGGCTCAGCAACTTCCTGCGCCTGTCCTTTGCCCACTACGGCGAAGACGACATCCGTGAGGGTGTCGCACGAATGCGACCGCTCTTCGATTGACCGTCACAGGATACGACATGGATTTCACTGACAAGCGAGTTCTGGTTACGGGCGGGAGTCGGGGAATCGGCTTCAGTGTTGCAAACGCCTTCATCGACGCTGGCGCGCACGTTGCGATCAATGGCAGAACGGACGATTCCGTCGCCGCCGCGATCGCCGCCCTCGGCGAGGGTGACTGCCGGGTCGCGGCGCCCGGCGATATCGGAACCGTTTCCGGATGCGAGTCCGCGGTAGAGACCGCCACCGACGCCTTTGGTGGCCTCGACATTCTGGTGAACAGCGCCGGCATCGGTTCTGGCAGGCGAATCGAAGACTCCGACGAGGCGATGTGGGACCTCCACACCGACGTCAATCTCAAGGGGACGTTCTTCTGCAGCCGCGCGGCGCTATCCGAACTGCGCAAATCCACTGGCAATATCGTCACCATCGCTTCGGATGCGGGCCTGATGGGGGTGCCGGGGCTCACAGTGTACTGCGCTTCGAAGGGCGGAGTCGTGAACATGACCCGCGCCATGGCCGTGGAGGTCGCGCCGGACGTGCGCGTCAACTGCGTGTGCCCGGGTTACGTGGATACCGACATGATCCGCTGTGACAGCATCGACAAGAGTAACGACCCCACTGCCGCAGAGCAGAGGATGATCGAGTATGCGCCGCTGAAGCGCATCGCCATGCCGGCCGAGAGCAGCCAGTCGGTCCTCTATCTGGCCTCATCCGAGGCACGTTTCGTTACGGGTGCCGCGCTTGCGATTGATGGCGGCTCGACCGCGGGCCGCTGAGTTTGCGGCGCTGAGGTGGCACGCTGAGCCGAGGCTCCGCCCACTGTCCATGGAGATGGCCATGAATGCGATTCGCATCGTCACCCGTGTCGGCCCGAGCAGGCTGTCCAGTGTGGTTGTTGCCCTCCTCATCTGGTACGCATGCAGCGGCCCAAACGAGATGGCCCCAGCCACGTATCCCACGGTGGACGCCAGCTTTCTTGCGGCCGTCGAGTGGCGGTTCGTGGGGCCGTATCGGGGAGGGCGTGTCGTGGCGGTGGCGGGACATCCCGACGACCCCCTCGTCTTCTATTTCGGGGCTGCCCACGGCGGAGTGTGGAAGACCACCGACGCCGGGGGGAATTGGCGGAACGTGTCGGACGGCTTCTTCGAATTCCCTGCGGTGGGTGCCCTCGATGTGTCCCGATCGGATCCCGATGTAGTCTTCGCGGGAACGGGCGAGGCGCTGCAACGGCAGTTCATTTCGCCCGGAGATGGGGTTTACAAGTCCACGGACTCTGGAGAGACGTGGACCAACGTCGGACTTCGAGAGACCCGGCACATCGCCAAACTTCTGATTCATCCGACCAATCCCGACATCGTCTATGTAGCGGCGATGGGGGACATGTTCGGCCCCAATCCGGATCGCGGCATCTATCGAACCACGGATGGAGGCGAGACCTGGCAACGCATCCTCTATAGGGGCGAGACCACAGGCGCCGTGGACTTGACGATTGACCCCGCGAACCCGAGGGTGCTCATCGCTGCTCTGAACCACCACGTGACGTACCCGTGGGACGAGGAGAGCGGCGGCCCCACGTCCGGCCTCTTCAAGACCACGGATGGTGGGGACACCTGGACGGACATCACGCGCAACCCGGGTATGCCAGGGGGGCTGATCGGAAAGATCGGCATATCCATCTCACCAGCGCGCTCCAGCCGCGTGTACGCGTTCATCGAAGCCGACGCAGGCGAAGGCGGCATCTACGTTTCCGATGACGGCGCATCCACCTGGCAGATGACGCATCAAGACCCGGGCAAGATGGAAATCCCGAATTCATACAATCATATCACCGCCCACCCCCAGGATCCCGACGTCGTCTATATCCTGCCCATCAGCGGCCTCTTCCAATCCACGGACGGGGGCCGGACGTTCGAATCCCAACGCAACGAGAACTGGGACCATCATGCGTTTTGGATCGATCCGAACGACCCTCGCCGAATGATCAACGGAGGGGACGGGGGAGCTGCTGTGACGCTGAACGGAGGTGAGTCCTGGTCGAGTCTCTATAACCAACCGACTGCGGACCTCCTCAGTCTGGCGGTGGACGACCAGGAGCCTTACTGGATCTACGGCGCTCAGAACGACAACGGTCACATCGCGATTCCCAGTCGAACCCTCGATTCAGGGATCGGTTGGTCGCACTACGTTCCCCTTCCAGCCGGCGAAGGCGGGCAGACGGCGGTGAAGCCCGACGGCAGCGTAGTCTATGCGAATGACAGGACCAGGACGGTCCGGTTCGACCGCGAAACCGGGCAGGCTTCGCACGTCAGCGTTTGGCCCGAGGTGGAGTTTGGCACGGCCCTCGAGGACGTGAAGTACCGCTTCTATTACTCCTTCCCGGTGCTGCTCTCGCCGCACGATCCTGGCGTTCTCTACACCGCCGCCCAATACGTCTTCAGGTCTACTGACGAAGGCAGGTCCTGGGACCAGATCAGTCCCGACCTCACGCGGAACCGCCGGGAAGTGATGGGCGAGTTGTCTGGAGGGCCCATCAGCTCCAACGCTTCTTCGCTCTTCTACTCGAGCCTCATCCGAACCCTCGCCGAGTCTCCTCTGGAGGAGGGTGAGCTCTGGGTTGGCACCGACGACAGTACGGTGCAACTCTCGCGAGATGGTGGCGGGAGTTGGCTGGACGTCTCACCGCCGGACCTCCCGGAGTGGACGACGATTACGGCCATAGACGTATCTCCGCACCGGCGCGGAACGGTCTATATCTCCGGCGAGGGGCACAGGGTGAGCGATCGCACGCCGCATCTCTACAAAACCACGGACTACGGCAGCACCTGGCAGCGGATCACATCGGGGATCCGGGAAAACGACTACTCGTGGGTCATCCGGGAGGATCCGGTGCGGCCGGGTCTGCTCTACGCAGGAACAGAAACCGGCGCCTATGTCTCCTTCGACGCCGGGGACTCCTGGCAGCCCCTGCAGCGCAACTTGCCGCCGGTGATGGTCATGCAGATGCTCGTGAAGGACGACGACTTGGTGGTCGCGACCCATGGGCGGGGCTTCTGGATCATGGACAACATCTCGTCCCTGCGTAACATCACTCCCGAAGTCGCCGCGGCCCCGGCGCATCTGTTCGAGGTAGCCCCCGCCTTCCGTCAACTGCGGGGCGGGAGGGGTTGGACGCAGCCGGGCCCAGGAGATGCTGCGAATAACCCACCGAGGGGCGTGGTGATCGAATACTACCTCGCCGAAGAAGCTGCCGGTGATGTCACGCTCACCATTATGGATGGGGCCGGCGAGGTCGTCCGGGGGTTCTCGAGCGCGTTGGAGGGCCGCCTTAGCCTCGCCGCCGAGGCAGGGGCCAGCCGATTCGTTTGGGACATGCGCTATCCGCGTGCCGAGTTACCCCCGCCCGCCGGAGCGCTGGGCGGCTTCCAGAGCGTCGACCACTCACCGCCCGCACCACCGACAGCGGTTCCTGGGCGATACCTGGTCCGACTCTCCGTGGACGGACAGGACTACGAGCAGCCTTTCGAGATTCGAAAGGATCCGAGCGTACGAGCCAGCGACGCCGATCTCCGTGCCCAGTTCGAGCTCATGGTGGACCTCCGGGATCGTTTTTCCGAAGTCGCCGACGCCCTGATCAGAAGCAGAGAAGTCCGAGCTCGCTTCGAGGAGCGTCGCGCCGCGTCGCCCGAGGGATCCAGGGCCGAGGCCGACGGGGTCCTGGAGCGGCTGAAGGAGATCGAGAGCGTTCTCGCGATTGAGATGGGGTCCCCGGCCCATCCCATGATGTGGGGTCCCCCGGGTTTGACCGAAAAGCTGAGCACGCTCTCGGGCGCTGTTGGTGCGGCCGACGCCAGACCCACGGAAGCGATGTACGCGGTATTCGCGGATCTCTCGCAACGCTTCGAGGTCCAACGGTCCCGCCTGAACCAGATCATCGACGAAGAGGCTAGCCAGAGAGGTAGGTCGCCATGAGAACATGTTCTTGGATCGAGCTCACTCTGTTCGCGTTGCTGCTGGTCGGTGCGGGTTCGGGGACGCAGGTCTCGGCGCAGCAGGCCCCAGCGCTCCGTCCACTGCGGGTCGACGACTACTTCGCCCTGAAGAACGTGGGCGGTCCACGCGTCAGCCCGGATGGGGCCTGGGTCGCTTACATGGTGAGGGCCCAGGACCTGGAGAACATGTACGTGGAGCGCGACCGACTAGCCCTCGGGTGCCGGTGGCCGTGGGAACGTTCCGTCTCTCATCGCCGCGTGGTAGGCGAAGCTGGCGATCACCACAGAGTTGATCATCAGGTCCCTTGGCAGAAGCCTGTCGAACGTATCCATGTTGAAGTGATGCGAGCGCGCTCGATAGTCGATCCTGTCTTGGAGCAACTGGAAGCCCGGGAGGCCGGCCTCATTGAACGACAGGTGGTCCGTTCCCCGGTTGCTGAACTGGGAAAGCGTCTGCAATCCGAGATCTGCGAAGGGCTTCATCCATGCCTCGAAGATCGGCGACGCCTGGCGGTTGCCCTGCAAATGTACGCCGCGGAACTGTCCTGTTCCGTTGTCCATGTTGAGGTACACTGAGAAGGCGGCGTGGGCCGCGGTCGCGGTTCCCTCTGGCGCGCTGCCGAAGTGGTTGCGCACGTAGCCGCGAGACCCTCTCAGCCCGCCCTCCTCGTGGCTCCACAGTGCGATCCGAATCGTGCGCCGTGGGTTCGCATCGATCGCCTGGAGAATGCGCATCGCCTCGAGCATGACCGAGACACCACTCGCGTTGTCCGTTGCCCCGGTGCCACTGTGCCAGGAATCCATGTGCGCCCCGATCATCACTACTTCATCCGCGAGATCGGTCCCGGGGATCTCTGCTATGACGTTGTATCCCCTCTGATCAGACTCATCCAGCGCGACGCGCACTTCGACGTCCATCGTCACCGGGACGCCTCGCTCGAGGATCCGATAAATGCGGTTGTAGTGCTCGCTGGCCACCGCGAGGGTGGGAAGCGCATTCTCGACACTCTCTCTCGTCCTCGCACTGCTGGTCGTCGAGTGGCCGGTCGCATAGACGGTCCCGTCACTGCCGATGCTGGCCGTTAGAACGACGGCGACTCCCTCGGACTTGTAGAACTCCTCCACCTCGGCCGCGGAGATTTCCTGACGCCGGAACGTCGATTGCTCCGGCTGGCCCCGAGCATAGCGACCGATGAGGAGGTCGTTTCCTTCGGTCTCGAAGACACGCAGCGACTCCTCTCCGTGCCGGAAAGCATCCTGCACGAAGCGGGGACTCGTCAGCATGGGTGGCGTGGCCAAGACGATCGCGCCATCGAGAAGGCCCCTGTAACGATCCAGGTCGTCCGGGGTTTGGATCGTGGCGATGACGGCGTTGGCGATGACCGGGCCCGGAGTAGCGGGGGTGAGCGCTAGCGGGTAGGCGATCACCATTTGGTAGTCGGGTGCGGTCATGTGAACAGAGACGCGCTGCACCTCCCAGCCGACCGTCTGGTCGCCCCACGGCTCCGTCTCGATCCGCGACAAAGCGAAGTCGTTCATGCGGGACACAGCCCAATCCTGAGCCTCGCGCATGTTGGGCGATCCGGTGAACCGTGGACCGATCACATCGGCCAGGTAGCCGGCGTTTTCCATGACCTGAGAGTTTTCGAACCCCTCGGTCCGGATACGATCGACTACGTCCCAGTAGACCGGCTCTTGTGCTTCGGCGGCCAGCGGGACGAGCAGCAGCGCAGTCGAAATGGCTAGGCTCCAGTTCTGTTTCTTCATCTTGATCCGATGTGAGATCGTCTTGCTGCGGTCGGGTTCACAAGGTAAGTGCAACACCGGGGAGAGACATCAAGCCTCTGCCCTGAGAGGGCATCAAGGACGCATTGATTGGAGGGATCTGATGAGAGTTTTGGTTGTGGGAGCATCGGGGACGATCGGGCGCGCAATCGTCGCGGAGCTAGGCCAGCGTCATGAGGTCGTCACGGCCGGCCGGTCGTCCGGCGATTTGCAGACGGACATCACCGATCGCGAGGCGATTCGGACGATGTTCGAGAAGGCCGGCTCGGTTGATGCTCTGGTCTCCGCTACCGGGAAGGTCAAGTTCGCTCCCTTCGAAGACATGGAAGCAGAAGACTACGAGATCGGATTGCAGGACAAGCTCATGGGACAGGTCAATCTCGTCCTGATCGGTCTCGACTACCTATCGGACGGGGGGTCCTTCACGCTCACTACCGGCGTTCTGGACAGCGATCCGATTCGTCAGGGCACATCAGCCTCAATGGTGAATGGCGCGATCAACGCGTTTGTCGCCGCAGCGGCAATCGAGATGCCGCGGGGGCAACGCATCAACGTCGTCAGTCCGGGAGTTATCGAAGAAGCGATGGAGGTCTACGCGCCGTTCTTCCGAGGTTTTGAGCCCGTGCCTGCCGCTCGTGCCGCGCTTGCGTTCGCCAAGAGCGTCGAGGGCGCCCAAACTGGTCGGGTGTATCGGGTGCTATAGGCGGAACGGTTGATGGCCAAGATGCGTAGCTCCAAGACCATCCACGTTGTTAGTTGCCACGCCGAGGGCGAGGTCGGCGATGTCATTGTGGACGGCGTTGCGCCTCCTCCGGGGGCGACGCTCTGGGAACAGCGCGCCTGGATCGCATCCGACGAGACCCTGCGCAATTTCGTCCTCAACGAGCCGCGCGGTGGCGTCTTTCGCCACGTGAACTTGCTCGTGCCACCCATCGATGCGCGCGCACAGATGGGCTTCATCATCATGGAGCCGGCCGATACGCCGCCGATGTCGGGATCGAATTCGATTTGTGTCGCGAACGTGCTGCTCGAGACCGGCATCATCCCGATGGAAGAACCCGAGACGCGCCTGGTGCTCGAGGCGCCCGGCGGGCTCGTCGAGGTGCGGGCTGTTTGTAAGGATGGCAGGGTCGAGCGCATTACCATCACCAACGTGCCCTCGTTTGCAGGCAGACTCGCTGCGCCGCTCGAGGTCGCGGGGCTTGGCACGCTGAGCGTCGATACCGCCTACGGAGGCGATAGTTTTGTGATCGTCGATGCCGAGGCATCAGGGCTCGAAATCGTACCTGCCAATGCGCGCGAGCTGTCGGTGCTGGGCGTGAGGATCACGGCTGCGGCGAACGAGCAACTCGGGTTCCACCATCCTGCGAATCCGGATTGGGACCACATCTCGTTCTGCCAATTCGCGCAGCCTTTGGTCAGAGAGGGCGAAGAGCTCCGGGGGCGTAACGCGGTCGCCATTCGGCCGGGCAAGATCGACCGCTCGCCGACCGGCACCGGATGCTCGGCGCGCATGGCCGTGCTCCACGCGCGGGGCGAGATGGGCATCGGCGACCGATACATCGCGCGCTCGATCATCGGTTCCGAGTTCCAGTGCCAGATCGAATCGGAGGCTACGGTCGGTGAGAAACCGGCGATCATTCCGTCGATCACCGGGCGTGCGTGGATCACCGGGACACACCAACACACGCTAGATCCGGATGACCCGTGGCCGGAAGGGTATCGTTTGGGGGACACCTGGCCTGGTTAGATCCGTCGGCCATACCGCAACTTGCGCGTGCCGGACCGAGCGGTCACGATGTGGGCTGACCCGCAGTCCAGCGGTTGCAACCCGAGAGAGAAGCCGATCATGACGAACAACACGTGTCCACGCGTGCGCCCGTTTTCCATCTTTAGGCTTACGCTCGTGCTAGGCGTGCTGATGTCGGCGCCGTTGGCGCTAATGGCGCAGGGACCGGGCACCGAAGACGGTCTGTGGACGTTCCTGGGTGGGGACGCGTGGCACACACGCTACACCCCCTCAACCCAGATCACGGCGGCCAACTTCGAGAACCTCGAAGTGCTGTGGGAGTGGGACGCGGGGAGCTTCGGCCCGAGCACCAACCGTGCGACGCCGAGCCTGATCGACGGCAAGTTGATCACGGTGACCGGCTACCGCAGGCACGTGGTCGCGCTCGATCCAGCGTCTGGTGAAGTACTGTGGAGCTTTACGGAGCCGAACACGCATCGGTGGGAGTACTCGATGCGCCAGGGCTACGGGAAGGGGATCGCGTACGGAGAAATCGACGGCAGGGGTGTCGTCTACATCACGACGCCCGCGTTCTTCCTGCACGCGCTGGACGCCGACACCGGCCTGCCGCTCGAGGGCTGGGGTGAGGGCGTGCCGATCCCTGGATTCCCGTCGTCTGGCAGCGTGGACCTGGTGGCGGACCTGATCGAGGGTTGGGGCCCCTGGGAGGACCTGAATCGGGAATACGATCCTTATATGGGCATCCCGTTGGAGATCGGCTACATCACGGCCTCCTCGCCCCCCATCGTGGTGAACGATGTCGTGATCGTCGGCAACTCGGCCGAGCAGGGCTACAACCAGACGCGCATGGAGAACGTGCCGGGCGACATTCTGGCTTACGACGCGCGCACGGGTGACTTGAAGTGGAGGTTCAACGTGATCCCGCGGCCGGGCGAGTTCGGCCACGACACGTGGGAGAACGATGCGTGGCAGTGGACCGGCGACATCTCCTCGTGGGCCCCAATGTCGGCGGACCCGGAGCTCGGCCTCGTCTATATCGTGACGAACGGCACGACGATCGACTATTACGGCGGCTTCCATCCTGGGGACAACCTGTTCAGCACGAGCATCATCGCGCTGAACGTCGAGACGGGTGAACGCGCTTGGCACTACCAGATGGTGCACCACGACATCTGGAACTACGACACGCCTACCGCCCCCATCCTTATGGACGTGACCGTGGACGGTCGCGAGATCAAGGGCCTTTTCCAGGCGAGCAAACAGGCATTCGTGTACGCGCTCAACCGTGAGAACGGTGAGCCGATCTGGCCGATCGAGGAGCGACCGGTGCCCGCGTCGAGGGTGCCTGGCGAGCAGCTGTCACCCACTCAGCCTTTCCCGACGAGACCTGCGCCATACGACCTCCAGGGCCGTACTCCGGATCACCTGATCGACTACACGCCCGAGATCTACCAGGCGGCGTTACAGGTCGCGCAAGAAGGCAACTTCTTCAACGCGCTGTTCGATCCGCCGACACACGTCGGTGACCCGGCCGGACCCGCTTGGAACTGCCCGGGTGGTGCAGGCGGGACCAACATCACCGGCCCTCCGGTGGCGGACCCTGTGCAGGGCATCATGTTCTTCACGTCCCATAGCAACTGCTTCCGATTGGTGGTCGTGCCCGGTGTCGAGGCGCCGCTCGAGGGCCCGAACCAGTCGGGAACGACCCACTCCGATTGGGCGGCTCGCGGCACGACGGCGGGTGGAGGAGGGCGGGCTACGCTCGACGGTCTCCCGATCTGGAAGGGGCCGGATGGTCGACTGGTCGCGATCGACATGAACACGGGAGATCATCTATGGACGATCCCCCACGGTGACGCGCCGCAGCAGCAGCAAGACATGATCCGAAACCACCCGCTGCTGCAGGGCGTCGAGGGCGTGGAGGTGAACCGCGGACGTCCCGGCCATGCGGCAATGGTCGTGACACCGGATCTGCTCATCGCCTCCGGCCAGACGGCCGACGGAGCGCAGAGTCTCTTCTCGATCGACAAGCGAACTGGCGAGCGAATAGGGACTGTGCCGCTTCCTGGTGCGACCCGCTACGGCATGTCGAGCTGGGTGCACGAGGGCCAGCAAATCATCCTCATCCAGCTCTTGAGCGGTCTGGCGGCGATGGGGGTGCGCTAACGATTCAGACTTGCCTGGGTCCCTCCGGCAAAGGACAGCACGCCCCTTGCGAGAATCCCTGGGCCTCGATGTCGAAGCCGCGATTGAACCGCGCGCGAAAATTCTTCCAGGCGATCGATGCGCTTAGTTCTACCAGCGCTTCTTCACTGATGTGCTCGCGCAGGTCTTCCACGAGTGCGTCGGGGACCTCGGCTGGAGTTCGGGTCAGGGCGACGGTGTAGTCGAGGACGAGCTTCTCGAGATCGCTGTACACCTCGCTTTCCCGATAGTCCGCCAGGCCCATGAGCTTTTTATCACTTAGTCCGTGTCCTCTGCCGACGGCAGAGCCGATGTCGAGTCAGCGTACCTCCAAGCTATCTAACAAGCGATTGCTGCAGTCGCGGAAAGAGGTGGGTGGGTCCGAAGGACTCGCCTTGCGGCTCGCGCGTGCCTGGTTCGGTGACCAGATTGGCCGCGCAGGAACCGAAAGATGTCAGGCCGCCCTTCCAACGATCCAGAGAGAGTCTGCACCATGTGTCCCCCGTTCCTAGCGTCCGCCTAGTGAGGTTCGAGAGCGCCGACGTGGCGCGCTATTATGACCAGAACACCACGAACTTTCTCGCCCATGGCCAAGGCGGTGCGCAAGGCACCATTCACCGAGCGGTTTGGGGTGAGGGCATCGGCAGCCGCGAACAGGCCTTTCACTTCGTGCACGATCTACTGCGGGCCCGCATCGCCGAGAGCGGCGCCCGCCGTATACTCGACCTCGGCTGTGGCGTCGGCGCGAGCCTGGAACATGTGCTCCACGGGACAGAGGTCGCGGGTATCGGAGTCACTAATAGCAGGGTTCACACGGAGCTCGCGCGTACGCGACTTGGAGCGCGGGCCACGATCCTCGAGCTCGATTTCTGCTCGGACCCTCTGCCCGGCCCAGTGGATCTCGCTTTCGGGATCGAGTCCTTCGTCCAGGCTGCAGACGCGGAAGCTTTGGTTGCCAACATCGCGACGGTGGTTGCGGCGAACGGGTACCTGGTGCTGTGCGATGACTTTCTCGCGGGGGCCGAAGATGATCGGTGGGTGCGAGAGTTCCGCAAAGGGTGGCGTTTGAGCTCGCTCCTGCGGCCCGAGGCCCTGGATGCCCTCGCTGTGGAGAACGGTTTCGAGCTCGTGGAAGACTTAGATTTGACGCCGTTTCTCAAGCTCGACCGCTCCCGTGATCGGGCGCTTGGCCTACTCATCGCCCTCACACGGCCTCTTGCCTCGATGAACGCGATACTCGAGAGCTATCTGGGGAGCAACGCCTTGCGCCAGTGCTTGAAGCGCGGGCTCGTGGCGTACCGGTACCGGGTCTTCCAGGCGAGCGGCTTGCAGAGCAAGGAACCCGTGAGGTAGTCGTGTCGGGTGGGAGGAGTAGGCCCGTGAGTCGAGTGCTACTCCGAAACGTGCCCATCAGGGGACGCGGCTGAGATCACGCACCCAATCCGAGTTCGATCTCTCGGCGGAAGCCGTATAGGCCGACGTCTCCATACACCGAACTCGCCCCCTCACCATCCGGAAACGACCTCACATAAATCTCACCCCTGCCGCTTTCTTCTGACGCATACGCGATCCAACGTCCGTCCGGGACCGGCACGTTCGAGGTGGGACAGCAGCAGTTTACGATCAACTGGACAGCGACTCGATCGGACAACTGACACTGGTCTGATGCGGTACAGATAGCGATTCCAACGACCCTTTGGGCGTAGGAATCGGTGCGGGACGTGTCGTGGGTGGGACACGGAGGTGGGGGCCTTGGGCTGGGTCCGATCGTGGGTGGCGGCGCGATGCGAGGGTGCTGCCACGAAGGTGGAGTGGGACGCGGAGATGTTCAGGCGGGCGGGCCGAGGCGGCCGAATGGCTCAGCTTGTCTGGATAGACAGAGCCCTCTGCCTCTGCTGACTCGATCCCCCGGGCGGGGGCTGCATCCCCCATAGCCCTGCCCAGGCCCACGACCCGCCCATCCCGGCACCCCAATCCGAGGGAAATCGGCCCAATTACCGCCCAAGGTATTGGAGTTACGTATTGGAGCTCCAAAAAGAGAAAACTCCCCCAGAGCCCTAAAGCGCTGAGGGAGTTCACCTTCCATCTATCGGGACGGCCGGATTCGAACCGGCGACCCCTGCAACCCCATTGCAGTGCGCTACCGGGCTGCGCCACGTCCCGAAGGGAGCCAAAGGTATACGCGGGTCGGGGCGCCCTCAACTCCAGCCCGTGAGAAGTGTCTTGAGAACCGCGAATGTTGTGCTAAGGAGAGTGGCCCCATGCGCCGATGTTGTCCTGTGAAAGGGCGTATCCGATGACTGCCTGTGCGACCGCACAAGCGGGTTGACCGCCGGTTGGGCGGTCGTATAACTTCCTCATCTCTGTTGCGGGGTGGAGCAGTCTGGTAGCTCGTCGGGCTCATAACCCGAAGGTCGCAGGTTCGAATCCTGCCCCCGCTATAGGCTCGCGAAGCGCCGCCGTCGGGCGGCGTTTCCCACGTTAGGATGACCCAGGAGATGTAGTGCTGACATCGAGTATCTGGACGGTCACTGATACGTGGAGCCCGCGAAGGCGGGCGGGAGCGGGGGCGCCGTAGCATCGGCTCCTCTCGCAGCTTCCCGCCCTCGCCCTCTAAGGCTTGGGCGGGTTTTTTGTCTGGGCCAGGTAGCTCAGTTGGTAGAGCACATGACTGAAAATCATGGTGTCGGCAGTTCGATTCTGCCCCTGGCCATTTTCGCTCGTGGGCAAGGCTGACTTGAGCGAGATTAAAGAATAGGTCCGTAGCTCAATTGGTAGAGCACCGGTCTCCAAAACCGGCGGTTGGGGGTTCGATTCCCTCCGGGCCTGTCGATCGGATGAGAGCCCCGGTCGTCTAATGGTCAGGACGCCAGGTTTTCAACCTGGTAATCGGGGTTCAATTCCCCGCCGGGGTATGCGCAGGTGGAGGTCATGTAGAACAGCAGGACACGTAGGGGCTGTAGCTCAGTTGGTTAGAGTGCCGGTCTGTCACACCGGAGGTCGCGAGTTCGAGTCTCGTCAGCCCCGCTGGAGTTGATTGACATATGAAGTCGGCAGGTGCCGTAAAGGTGTCGGCTTCCAGGTCGTGTGTGCGGGGGCCGTAGCTCAGTTGGGAGAGCGCTTGAATGGCATTCAAGAGGTCAGGGGTTCGATTCCCCTCGGCTCCATGTTGGACCGGGTCGGTAGGCCCGTGCTGCGCTCGGGTGGCGGAATTGGTAGACGCGCAGGGTTCAGGACCCTGTGGGGGTTAACCCCGTGAGGGTTCGAGTCCCTCCTCGAGCATTGCTGGTCCGTCTGCGCGGTCTGGACGGTCTCGGTGTCGCCCACGTGCTGGAATTGGTAGACAGGCTGGTTTGAGGGACCAGTGTCGGAAACGGCGTACAGGTTCGAGTCCTGTCGTGGGCACTCTTCGCCGCACCTGGCGAGGGATGCAGGTTGGTTTTGCTGTGAGCGCCCGTAGCTCAGCTGGATAGAGTGCCTGGCTACGGACCAGGAGGTCGGGGGTTCGAATCCCTCCGGGCGCGTTAACGGACTCTGGGTTTCGAAGGATCGGGCGCGTAGCTCAGTTGGTTAGAGCGCTACGTTGACATCGTAGAGGTCACAGGTTCGAATCCTGTCGCGCCCATGGAGAACAAGGGGGGCCGTAGCTCAGTTGGGAGAGCGCAGCGTTCGCAACGCTGAGGTCAGGGGTTCGATTCCCCTCGGCTCCATTTACGGGATCGCCACCATAGCTCAGTTGGTAGAGCACGTCACTCGTAATGACGGGGTCGTCGGTTCAAATCCGACTGGTGGCTCTTATTGCCCCGTGGTGTAATTGGCAACACGCCGGATTCTGGTTCCGGAGAGTCTAGGTTCGATCCCTAGCGGGGCAATTACAGGAGGCTCCTGCCTCCGCTTGGAGGGATGGCCGAGTGGCTTATGGCGGCGCCCTGCTAAGGCGTTGGTGGCAACACCGCGTGGGTTCGAATCCCACTCCCTCCGCTGAAAGCACGAAGCAAGAATGATTATGGGGTTCGAACCCACGTGATCTTCGCAGAAGATCACAGAGTGGGTTCGAGTCGAGCGGCAGATCGGGAGCGGAATGATCCCAAGAGGTTGTTCCGCGAGACGACCGAGCGGAGCGAGGTCCATTCCACTCCCTCCGCTGAAGTAGTCTGCTGCCCTTTCCGCGGCACCAAGGGTCGTGGACGGGTGGCCGAGTGGCTTAAGGCGCACGATTGGAAATCGTGTGGGCTCACGCCCGCGTGGGTTCGAATCCCACCCCGTCCGTTGATTGATAACCGAAAGCGTTCGAACCCACGTGATCTTCGCAGAAGATCACCAAGTGGGTTCGGGTCGAGCGGCAAAAGTGGGTAGGGAGATGCCCGGGAAGGCACTTCCGCGAGACGACCGAGCGAAGCGAGGTCAATTCAACCCGTCCGTACATTGATTGACCCGAGTTGGTTCCGGGGCGTGGCTCAGTCCGGTAGAGCGCTGCGTTCGGGTCGCAGAGGTCCCCGGTTCGAATCCGGGCGCCCCGATTGGTAGTGCCGCCGGAGGCGGCGGTTTCTTGATATCGCCCGGATTCGAACGCACTGTTCGAGCTCGAGGCGCGGAGGCTTCCGCCCGGTCTGCCCTCGGGTAGCCGGGCTTTGCTGTTTGGAGCGCTGGCAGAATGGTATTGCACTCGCCTCGAAAGCGAGCGCCCGAAAGGGCTTGGGGGTTCGAATCCCTCGCGCTCCGTCTTCGCCCTCCAGGTCACTGGCCTGGGGGGCTTCTTGGTACCCAAAAGGGGGGTGTGGAGCTGGTACGAGAGAGGGTCCTGAGGAGGGGATGTTGGGACGAATGTTGGGACGCTCGCACCTCCCAAGGCCGCTTCTGGTAGGGCACGGCGGCAACAGGCACTTCCCGTCCAGGTTCCCTACGCTGCTCCTGCAGCAACACTTCCACGTACCGGCCCTTGGAGCCTGGGGACCGCACGCTGCATGAGCGGGAGCAGGAATCCCTGTCGCTTCGGTAGCGCACCTGCTTTTGGGAGCCTCCCGCCGTACATACCCGCTACGGCACGATGGTCATGAGGTGCAACGAGTTCGGAGGCTTGAGTGCCGGGTCGGCCGGCGGGCGCCCTCTCCTTAGGCGGCCCGTGGATACGTTGCGGATCGTGTGCAGGCGGAAGATATTGCCGCTGTTGGACCGATCCCAGCTTTTTTCTGCCGTTGGCATGGCCCTTCGACCCGGTGCCT
>DQPL01000043.1 GCA_015664885.1 Gemmatimonadota bacterium | reverse complement strand
TCGTGCCGTACCGGCTCTACGGATCGCAGCAGGACAACAGCACGATCATCGTTCCCTCGCGGCCGGGCCGGAACCAACTCCGCCCCCAGGAGGGGAGGCGCTACGCGGCGGGCTGCGAGACCGGTCCCGTCGCATTCGATCCGGACGATCCCGACGTGATATGGGGCGGGTGCTACTCTGGGGTGATCAACCGGATGGTCGTCTCGAGCGACACCCGGCGAAACGTGAACCTGTATCCGGCCTCGACCGGAGTGGCGCCGTCGGAGCTCCGCTACCGCTTTCAGTGGGTGGCGCCGATCGTCGTCTCGCCGCACGACGCACAGACGGTGTACCACGCGTCGCAGTTCGTACACAGGACCCGCGACGGGGGCATGACGTGGGAGACCATCTCGCCCGATCTCAGCTATGCCGACCCCAGCACGCTGCGCTTTCCCGGGGGGCCGATCCACTCCGACAACACGGGTGTGGAGGTCTTCGCGACTGTCTTCGAGCTGACCGTGTCGCCGCATGATGCCGCGACGCTCTGGGCCGGTACGGACGACGGCCGCGTCCACCTGACGCGGGACGACGGAGTGACTTGGACGGACGTGACACCCCCTGACCTCCCCCGGCTGGCCACGGTGAATGCGATCGAGGTCTCCGCACACCAACCGGGGCGCGCCTTTCTCGCGGTCCATGCGTACCGCCTCGGGGACGCGAGTCCCTACGTCTGGCGAACGGACGACTACGGGCGCACGTGGACGCGTCTCACGGACGGCGCCAACGGCATTCCCGCGGACCACTGGGTTCGCGTCGTGCGCGAGGATCCAGAGCAACGTGGACTCCTCTACGCCGGCACCGAATTCGGTATCTTCGCCTCGTTCGACGACGGAGCGCGCTGGCAGCCGCTGCGGATGAATCTGCCGGCCACGCCGATCATGGATCTCGAAGTGCATCGCGGTGATCTGGTGGTTGCGACGCAGGGCCGCTCCTTCTGGGTTCTGGACGACCTGACAGCCCTTCGCGAGCTGGCCGCCGACCCGATCGTGGCCGAGGCCCGCCTCTTCACGCCCCGGGACGCACAGCGCGGGGCGAGCGCACCTCCCCTCCAGGAGGTCGATCTGACTGTTCCCGAGGGCCTCCCCGCAGGAGCCTTGCTCCACTTCGTGGTTGCGGCAGACCTCGGAGGACTCCGCCTCACTGTCCTCGACGCCGAAGATCGTGAGGTGACGTGGTGGGCGACCGGGGAGCGTGGCGGCCGGGGGCTCCCCTCCACACGGGGCTTCCATCGCCTCGCCTGGGACCTGCGCTACGACCGCGGCAACGTGAAGGCACCGCCAGGTGCGTACACCGTGCGCCTGGCGTGGGACGGCGGCATGAACGAAGCGGAGCTGAGGGTGGTGCCCGACCCACGAGATCCGGACGTCACGACGGCCGACTACGAGGAGCAGTTCCGTGTCTCGATGGCCGTGGCGGACACCGTCACACGGCTCCGCGGCGCGATCGATCGGCTGGAGGAAGTCGACGCGCAGGTGGATTCGCTGATCGCGTGGGCCGAGTCGGCGGGCTCGAGGGCCGACGACGCGGCTGAGCGAGCACGCGCGTTCCAAACGACGACAGAGGCGCTCCAGCGCCGCCTCACGTCGTATCGGACGGACGAAGGTCCGTCGGGCGTGCGCACCATCGCCGGGCTCGACCGGCAGTACGGTTCCTTGCTCGGCAGCCTGAACGGCGGCGGCGGCTATGGGGCCGGTTCCACCGAGGGCCCACCCACGGCGGGCGCGCTCCAACGCAAGCGCGACCTCGACGCCCAGTGGGGCGCACTATCAGGGTCTCTCGCTGACCTGCTCGTGGAGGATCTGGCGGCGCTGAACGTCGAGGTCGAGCGCCTCGGCGGTCCCGTGATCGAGGTAATCCGATGACCGGGCTCGGAGCACGGGCCGGCGCCCTCGTCCTCGCGCTCGGTGCTCTGGCGGGCCCCGAGCCCGCCGTCGCTCAGGGGCAGACATCGCTGGCCGCGCTCGAGAATCGGGAGGGGCACCGCGAGGCCGCGATCACGCGCCGAGCCGAACTCATGCGCCGAATGGAGGGCGGCCTGGCCGTTGTCACGAGCGCCGACCGATCGCAGCCGAACCTGTACGAGTTCTTCGTGCCCGACACGGAGAACCACGACTTCGTCTTCCTGACCGGCATCTACGAAAGCCAGCCTCCGGGATCGGTCCTCGTCCTCAACCCGAGCGGCGAGACCTTTCGTGAGATCCTCTATACCGACCTCGACCCGGACGAGGCCCGGCGACACTCCGGGATCGAGCACGTCTTCCCGCGCGGTCGCTTCCTCGAGCACCTGAGCAGCGCGCTCACCGACCACCGCAACCTCCGGATCACACAGCTCCGCTTCAAGGAAGTGCCCTCTGATCTGGCCCGCGGGTGGGGAGACGAGGAAAAGGTGCTCTACGTGAACTACCCGCGTTTCACGAATCTCGACGAGCCACCCACGCCTCGTCTCGCCTTCGTGGAGCGACTACGCGCCGCCACCTCGGAACTCGACCTCCGCGACGCGGGTGATCTCCTCGACCCGATGCGCATGGTGGCCGACGACTTCGCGATGAAGAACCTGCTCGCCGCAATCGAGATCACCGGTGCCGGGCTGATGGAGGGGATGAAAGTGGCTCGGCCGGAGCTCACCACGCGCCAAGTGATGGAGACGGTCGACTACGTCTTCCGGCTGCGTGGGGCTGATCTCGGATTCCCCACGGGTGTCTCCCTCGCGAGCGACCTCGACGAGGAGCTCCAGTGGGAGACGACCGCCGAGGAAGAAGCGGCCCGCAAGGGCGACGCCCGGATCGGCGAGGGCATGCTCGTGCACTTCGATACGGGCGCGCGGATGAACCACTACTCGGCCGACATCCAGCGTACGGTCCCGGCCGGGCCGCGCTTTACGGACGACCAGCGCAGGGTGTACGAGGGCGTGCTCGCGGTCCAGAAGGCCGTGATCGGCGCTGTGCGTCCCGGAGTGACGTGGCAAGAACTCCACCAGCTCGCGGTGTCGATGCTGCGCGATCTAGGAGGATGGGACGAGAGCTACACGTACGGGATCGGCCACTTCATAGGACTCGAGGTCCACGAACACGGGGACTACGTCGGTCCGCTGCAGCCGGGAATGGTGCTCGCGATCGAACAGGGCGCCATCGTGGACGGGACGCGGGTCGCCTTCGAGGACGACGTGCTCGTCACGGAAAGCGGCTACGAGTGGCTCACTCGCTTCATCCCGATCGAGATCGACGAAGTGGAAGCGCTCCGCCGTGAGGAGCCCCTCGTGCGGCCGGAGATGCTCCTCCGAGGGCGATGAGCGAATTGCTCACGGTTCGAAGGGGGGCAGAAGTCCGTCGGGAAGTACGGGGGCATCACCGGCCGGCCATGGGATCCCGGCTTCGGCCATCGCTCGACGGAGCTCCGGGAGATCCCGCTCCAGCAACGGCCGCAGACGGGAGAGGAGTTCCACCAAATCCCGGTGGGCCCGAGTCGTGAGGCGGCTTTGGTCGGCCGTGGGCCGGTTGGTCCACGTCTCGGTGGTGCTGTAGAGGCGGGTGACCAGGGTGGAGAGGGGCAGGACGGTCTCCTGCTGCGCGATCCCTCCCTGGCCCGGGCCCTCCAACACGACTCGCAGGCGCCGCGCCCCCGCCTCCAACTCCCGAGCCCGCTCGGTGAGCGTACCCGGGGCGTCGGGGAGTCCTGCCAGGGACTCCAGTACGGTCCCTGCCTGAGCAAGCACGGTGTCCACCGCCGATCCGAACAGCGCGACAGCGCCCACCAGGTCGGCCTGTAGCGCCAGAGCAGCGTCCAGGGCCCGTCGAGCCCCGTCGGCCACCGACAGCCCGGGATCCATCCGAACTTGCAACGGCCGAACTTGCACCTGTTCAGCCACAGTTAGGCGCACCTGATACGAGCCCGGAAGCACGAACCGCCCCGGCAAGCGCCGGGAAGGTTGGCCGTCGGCCCCGATCGGAGCTTCGTGGCGCAGGTCCCAGACGATCCTGTGGGCCCCGCGGGCGGCGGTGGACTCCTCCACCCTCCGCACCACACTTCCCGCTCCATCGAGGATCTCCAGCACCACGGACTCGCCTATGGCGGCGTCCCCGATCCAGTAGTCCAGTGCGGCGCCCCTGGGTGGGTTCCGGGCGGTCCAGTAGCTGTCCCCTACGGAGCCCCGCCCGCGGTTCACGTCCCTGATCTGGGTGGCCGTCCGGGGAGCAGCCAAGTGGCTGTGGCCGGCCACGACCGCCGGCGTGAGATCCTCCAGGAGCCCCAGATCGTCCAGGACCCAGAAGCCCCGGCCGTGTGTCCCAATGACCAAGTCGTTCTCCCGGGGGTGCACAGCCATCCCGTGGACCGCCACCGTCGGGAGGCCGTCCCCCAGAGGGAGCCACCTTCCGCCACCCGTGTTGGAGAAGAAGACGCCGACCTCGGTGCCCACGAAGACCAGTTCACCACTGCGGGGGTGCACGGCCACGCTTCGGGTGGACCCGAAGGCGGGGAGGTCGCCGGTGACGTCACGCCAGGTGGCGCCGTAATCGTCGCTCCGGACCACGAAGGGCCGGAAGGTATTGTCCTTGTGGCCGTCGAAGACGGTGAAGAGGGTACCTTCGCTCGCGGAGGACCAAGCCACCATGGCCACCTTGGTCATCTCCGGCACGCCAGGGAAGCTGGAGGTGCGGCGCCAACTCTGCCCGTCGTCCCGGGTCACCTGCACCAGGCCGTCGTCGGTGCCCGCCGCCACCAGCCCGGGGCGCATGGACGAGGCCGCCAGGGTGGTGATGTTGCCGTACAGGGCGGTGCTGGCGTGGAGGTCGATGGCGTCGGGTGGTTGGATACGCCTCTGCAGAGGGAGGGAGTCCCGGCTGATCTGCCTGGTCAGGTCCGGGCTGATGACCTCCCAGGAGTCCCCCCGGTCTCGGCTCCGGAAAACCACATTGGCGGCGAAGTAGAGGGTGCGGGGATCATGGGGTGAGATCAGAATGGGCGCGCTCCAGTTCCAGCGGTACGCAGGAACCTCTTCATCCTGGGGCTGCCAGGGCTGGATCCGCCGGCGCTCCCCCGTCTCACGGTCCATGCGGTAGAGGACCCCGTACTGGGACTCGGCGTAGATGATGTCCGGGTCCGTGGGGTCCACCTGGGAGTGGAAGCCGTCGCCACCCGCTGTGTAGGTCCAGTCCTCGTTCGAGATGCCCGACGAGAAGCGTGTCCCCACGGGTCCGCCCCATGACCCGTTGTCCTGGGTTCCACCGTAGACGTGGTAGAAGGGCTCCTGCATGTCCACGGAGACCGTATAGAGCTGCATGACGGGGACGTTGGACTGCCACAGCCAGCTCTCGCCCCGGTCCCGGGAGATGTAGATCCCCCCGTCGTTCCCAACCATGAGGTGCTCCGGGTCGCTCGGGTTCACCCAGAGAGTGTGATGATCCACGTGCACCGCCGTTCGGATCAGGTTCCGGAAGGTGCGGCCCCCATCCTCGGAGACGTACATGGGCGTCATGGGTACGTAGACGCGGTCCGGGTCCTCGGGGTCACAGATCAACTCACCGTAGTACCAGTGGCTCTGGATCTGGGAATTACGCCGTTCCCAGGTGGCGCCGTCGTCGTCGGATCGGAAGATGCCGCCGTCGGGCCCCACGGCGCTGGCGTACATGATGTTCGGGGCGCCGGGGCAAAAGGTGATCCCGACGCGCCCAACCGGACCCGTGGGGAACCCGCCGCCAACCCGGCTCCAGCTCTCTCCACCGTCCTCGCTCCGGAAGAGGCCGCCCTCGGGTCCTCCCCCCAGCATGCTCCACTGGCGCCGCTCCCGTTGGAAAGTCGCGGCAAAGAGCACGTCGGGGTTCCTGGGGTCCATGCGCACCTCCACGACCCCCGTCCGGTCGCTGATCTCCAGCACCTGCGTCCAGTTGGCGCCTCCATCGGTGGTGCGGAAAAGCCCCCGCTCCGGGTTGGGGCCCCAGAGAGAGCCCATAGCCGCTACGAAGACCACATCGGGGTCTTGCGGATGGATAAGGATCCGCCCCACGTGGCGGCTTCCCTCCAGTCCCATGTTGCGCCACGTCGTCCCTCCATCGTCGGACCGGTAGACGCCGTCACCGTAGGACGAACTCCGGACGCTGTTCTGCTCGCCGGTCCCCACCCAGACGATGTCCGGGTTGGACGGAGCAAGGGCGATAGCGCCCAGGGACACGCTCCCCTGATTTTCGAATACCGGCCTCCAAGTGGTGCCGGCGTTCTCCGTCTTCCAGGCGCCTCCCGAAGCCGACGCCGCGAAGATGACGCGGGTGTCCCGGGGGTCCACGGCGAAAGCGGTGATCCTTCCACTGGTGATAGTCGGACCCAGTTCGCGCCAGGCGAGGGCGCTCAGGTCGGAGGACCGAAGGGTCTCACTGGCCTCCTGCGCCCAAGTGGGATGGGATGGGAAGAGGAGTGCGGCGGAACAGGCGAGGCCTGCGAAGATTCCACGAAAGTGGATGGGGCGGAAGAGAGGGGCCGGATTCATGGACTCAGTGGCTCCTGCGGAGGAACCGCATAGCCGGCCTCCGGTTTTGGGACGACAACAGAGAGGAGCGGGAGAGCCTCCCGGGCCGCATCAGCCCGGGGCAAGATGAGTTCTCTCAGACAAGCCCGGCAAGTTTTGGGGCGGGAGGGGTACGGGACCACCCCCGGGCCGGAGCGGCTGCGTCCGTTTCTGAGGCCTTGAGACACCTCGACGAAGTCATGGGTGGAAGGAGCCGTGGCCGCAGGCTGGATCCGACCCGCTAACACCCCACACAGTACCGCGGCACCGGTTGTCTGACCAGCAATTTCGCTCACGTGGCGCGGCCGACGGTCCCCGATCCACTCGTCGCTCCGAGGGTGTTGGCGTAGCTTGGCAAGTTCGTTCCTCACGCACAGCCCAATACGCGGAGATCCCATGAAGGCGCTCATTCTCACCGTCGCAGCCGGACTCGTGATATCGGCATCCGCCTCCGCCCAGACCCCCAACACCGTCTTCCTCGATGAGCTGACCTGGATGGAGGTGGCCGACAAGATCGACGCAGGTACCACCACGATCATCGTCGCGACCGCCGGCACCGAGCAGAATGGTCCACACATGGTGCTAGGCAAGCACAAATTCATCGTGACGGAGACTGCCGAACGTATCGCGCGGGCCCTGGGAAACGCGCTCGTCGCGCCGATCGTCACCTACGTGCCCGAGGGGACCGTCGAGCGAACCGAGGGGAACAGACAGCGGACCGGAACGATCACACTGCCCAATGAGCACTACATGAAGTTGCTCGAGTATACAGCGCGCAGCCTGGTGGCCGGTGGCTTCAGCGACATCGTCTTCATCGGCGACAGCGGCGGCAACCAACGCGGAATGATGTCTGTCGCGGCGATGCTGAATGAGGAATGGTCAGCGCGGGAGGCCCACGTGCACTTCGTCGGCGAGTACTACTCCGGTCACGGCTTTCGCGAGTGGCTACAGGAGCAAGGCCACAGTGTACAGGACGTCGGTAGTCATGCAGGGATGGTCGACACTTCACAACTGCTCTTTGTGAACGCGAGGCACATCCGCACCGACAAGCTGGCGCCGTTCGGCGGCTTCGAGGGGTCAGGCGTACGCGGCGACCCGAGCAAGGCGTCAGCGGAGTATGGCCGCGTGGGCATCCAGATGAAGGTGGACGCCGCGCTCCGTCAGATCAGTGAGTTGATGGCGCGCTAGCGCCGAGCATGTCGGACGCCGGGCCTAAACAACCACCGGGGCCGCAATCGCTCGTTCTCTTCGATGGCGTGTGCAACCTTTGCAACGCCGCGGTCCAGTGGCTCATCGCGCGGGACTCTGAGCTTCGCCTGCGGTACGCGTCTCTGCAGTCTGAGGCCGCACGCGCGGCACTTCATGCGGCCGGGGTGGAGGACCCCGTGGCACTGGGTGACAGCATCGTCTTCGTGGACGGCTCGGGCGTGCACGTGCGCTCGTCAGCCGTCATCTGGATCGGCGCCAAGCTCGGTTTTCCCTACAGTCTGGGCAAAGTAACGCTGCTGGTCCCGCGACCCCTTCGTGACGCGGTCTACAAGTACGTGGCTCGCAACCGATATCGATGGTTCGGGCGCCGCGCCGCGTGTATGCGTCCGACTCCCGAGCTGGCCTCCCTCTTCCTGGACGCCGATGAGCCGACGGTCTAGCGTCGGGCCCGGGCTGTTCCGGTTGGAGGGTCACTTCGAGAGGGCCGAGACCGTCATCCTGCTGCGACGAAACGAGAACGGTGCACTGCTCACAGGTCGACGGTACCATTGGATCAACGAGTTCCCCTTCAACCGATGATCGAACCATGAAGCGCCACTTCTTTTTTTGGCCCGCTCTATTTTTGCTGATAGCCTTCGTGACGGCGCCGCTTGCGGCGCAACAGAACGCGGGTTTGGTCACGCGCCTGGTGCCGAGCGTAGCGCAGCTGACCATCGTCAGGGGTGACGAAACCCCGTTCACGGTCCAGGCAGTGGACGCGAGCGGTGCGCTGGTGCATGTGGAGCTGCGCATCACCGGCCCACGAGGCTTGCTGCAGATCGGGGACGGCGTGGTTACCGGGCTCGAGCCGGGTGAGTACACCATCAACGTCAGCGTGGTCGTGCCGGCGGGCTCGACGGCGACACCGCCGTCCCTGAGCGTGCCGGTGGTGGTAACCTGGCCGGCTGTGGACCGAGTGGTCATCCTACATGCTGCGACGCTGTATGCCGGGACGACCGTGACCCATTCCGCTCGAGCATTCAATGTCGACGGTTCGGCGAGGCCGGATCCGGATCTCACCTGGGCCACCTCCGATGCAGCGGTGGCCACGGTTGATGCGTTTGGCGGTGTGAGCGCACATGCCGAAGGAACGGTCACGATCCGCGCGTCCTTCGAGGGCGTAACCAGCCAGATCGTGCACGGGGTCGTCGCGTTTCCTGGCGCGGCCCTCGAGCTGAGGGGCGCGCCCGACGGCTCGGTTAGAACGGGCGACGTAGTGCGCTTCGAGGCCGTCGTGCGGGACGCATCAGGCGCGATCCTCGAGGACGCTCCGGTGAACTGGTCGCACGGATATACCGCGACCGCGGGCATGCTCGGCGTTCCAGCCACCGGCCAGATGAAACAGGGTGCCTTCGTAGCTGATGTGCCCGGCATTCACACGGTCACGGCGACCGCGGGGCCGCTTTCGGCGCGCGCATCGTTCGAGGCCAAGCCACGGGATGTGGTGCAGGAGCTGGAGATCGTGGGGCACGGGCTCGAGGACTGGTATCGCACGACCGACATCTGGATCTTCGAAGGGGTGGACGGACGCGACTACGCGATCACTGGATCGAAGGTCTCTGGTGGCTTCGCGTTCTTCTACGATGTCACTGACCCGTCGGCGATCACCAAGATCGACTCTCTGCAGGTCGACGCGCGCACCATAAACGACGTGAAGGCGTCTCCCGACGGTCGCTACGCGGTGCTCTCACGCGAGGGAGCGACGAACCGGCGCGACGGGCTCGTCATTCTCGACATGGCGGACCCTAGGAACCCCAGGGTCGCGGCGCTCTACGACGAGGGCATCACGGGGGGCGTGCACAACATGTTCGCGGAAAACGACTACCTGTATGCGCTCTCGAACGGCGATAAGTACGTCATCATCGATGTCACGGACATCTACGACCCCAAGTACCTCTCCGAATACAACCACCCGGATAGTCGCTTGCACGACGTATGGGTCCAGAACGGTTTGGCGTACTCCTCGGAGTGGGGCACGGGCGTCGTTGTGGTCGACGTCGGGGATGGCCGCTGGGGAGGCTCACCGGCGAATCCGGTGTTCGTGACGTCGTACGCGACGCCGACCGGGCGCACTCACGCCACGTTCCCATACTACCAGGAATCGACTGGGAAGACGTACCTGTTCCTGGGTGACGAGATCATGAATCGTCGCGGGTTGGCTTGGGCCGGCTATCCACGCTCGTGGGGTTCGTACCAGAATCAGTACGACCCCGAGACCGGAACGGGTGGGTTTCCCCTCGTGACCCGTGGATTCATCCAGATCGTGGACTTCACCCATCCGGAGAACCCCGAGATGGTGGCGCGTTACGAGATGCCCGAGTTCGGCACCCACAATCTCTGGGTCGAGGACGACAAGCTTTACCAGTCGTACTACGAGGGTGGTCTGCGCGTGGTCGACATTAGCGGAGAGCTGATGGGCAACCTCTATACGCAGGGCCGGGAGATCGCAGTCTTCAAGCCGGTCTCGCCGGTCGGCTACGTCGCGAACGCCACCATGGTCTGGGGTACGCAGCCATTCAAAGGCCACGTCTTCTTCAGCGATACCAACTCGGGGCTGTGGAGCGTGAAGCTGCTGCCACGGCGGCGCCCGATCTCGTAGCGCCCGACGGCGATGCAGCACGCTGTTGCCTCTAGCTCGGGCACTTTCAGCGCGGTGGCGGCCGCCGTCCTGCTCGCCCTGCTTCCGCATCAGGCGTCCACGCAGATCGCAGGCGTCCCCGCACTCTGCGCGGATCGCCCAGCGGCGACGGGGCCGGCGATCTTCAGTGCGGCCGCGGGACCGCCGTTGCGGTCTGGAAGCGCGCCCGAGCGCGCCGCTTCCGACCTGTTCTGTATCGACCTCTTCTCCACGGCGCGCGCGGGCGACGCGACCGGCGTGGCGACGCTCACGCGTCCCTGGTCACCGTTCGGTGTCACCGTCACTGCTGAGGGACGGCACCGGCATGAGTTGACCGCTTGGATCGCGGGCCTGCCGGACCCCGCGACGCTCGGTCCGTACACGACTTATGTGGCCTGGGCGACCCCGCTCGTGCTCGACCCCGTGTTGCGCCTCGGTGAGGTCGGCAACGGCCTGAACGAGCTCGGCGAGGTTGCTTTCAACAAGTACATGGTGCTCATCACGGCGGAGGCCTCGGCCGACGTCACCGAGCGCACTGGCCCACTCGTCCTGCGCGGCCGTTCGCCCTCGAGCCGCATGGAGGCGCACGATCTCTTGGCGATCGCACCGGCCGCCGAAGCGGGCGGAGCCAACAGGCCAGGGGCCTCCCCGTGGGCTTTGCCGCCCATGTACGAGGGTGTGCCCATGCTGGCGGGCATCATGGAAGGCCGCCCTCGCGCTTCGCCCTTCCTGCCTGATGCCGACTCCGGCGTTCCCGAAGCGCTGCCCCGACAGGTGGTACGCCTTCCGGATGGGGGCACGCTGGACCTGAGGGCCGGATTCGTGCGACGCGAGGTCGAGGGACGGTCGCTGGTCATGCTGGCGTTCAATGGCCAGATCCCCGGCCCGCTCATCGAAGTGGGCGAGAAGACGACGATCTTCGTCGACTTCACGAACGACACGCCGTTGCCGACCTCGGTGCACTGGCACGGTGTGCGGCTCGACAACCGCTACGACGGCGTACCCGGCGTGACGCAAGAGCCGGTGCAGCCAGGCAAGTCGTTCCGCTACCAGATCTACTTCCGCGACGCCGGCATCTACTGGTATCACCCCCATCACCGCGAGGACGTGCAGCAGGAGATGGGCCTGGCCGGCAACATGCTCGTGCAGCCGCTCGACGACGCGTACTACAGCCCGGTGAACCACGAAGAGGTCGTCATGCTCGACGACCTGCTGCTCGACGAATCGGGCTTGGTCCCCTTCGGACGCGAGTCGTCCAACTACATGCTGATGGGACGCTTCGGCAACGTCTTCCTGACGAACGGCGAGCCCGAGTACGGCCTCGAGGTCGATGCCGGGGACGTGGTGCGCTTTTTCTTCACGAACATCTCGAATACGAGGACGTTCAATCTCTCGTTCCGGTCGACCGCCGAGCCCGATGCTCCACCGGTGCCTGTGAAGGTGGTGGGCTCTGATGTCGGCAAGTTCGAGCGCGAATCCATGGTCGAAAGCGTCGTACTGGCGCCTGCCGAGCGCTACGTCGTCGAGGTTCTCTTCGAGCAGCCCGGGGCGTACGCGCTCACGAATCACGTGCAGGGCATCAACCACCGCATGGGCTTGTTCAGGGAGGAGCTTCGCCTACTCGGGACTGTGGCTGTGTCCGGGGCACGCACCGGTGCGGACCACAGCAATGCGTTCGAGACGTTGCGGATGAACCACGACGTGCGCTCGGACATAGGCCGGTATCGTGGCGACTTCGGTCGTCCGCCGGACCATGAGCTCGTGCTCACGCTGGAGGTCGACAGTCTGCCCTTGGCGATCGAGCAGTCGATGCTCTACGACTGGGTCTACTTCAACCCTGTCGAGTGGACCGGCACCATGCCCGTGATGAACTGGGCGACGACGGGAGCCGAGATCGGCTGGATCCTGCGCGATGGTGTGACGGGAGCGGAGAACGAACAGATCGAGTGGCGCTTCCGCGTCGGCGACGTGGTGAAGATCCGCATTCACAACGACCGCGGCGCGTTCCACGCCATGCAGCACCCGCTGCACATCCATGGACAGCGCTTCCTCGTGCTGGAGCAGAACGGCGTGCCCAACGACAACCTCGTCTGGAAGGACACCGTCTTGTTGCCGTCCGGCTCCACGACGGACATCCTGTTGGAGCTCTCGAACCCTGGTCGGTGGATGCTGCACTGCCACATTGCGGAGCACCTGGAGTCCGGAATGAAATTCGTCTTCGACGTCGAAGGAAATTGACATGAAGGTAGGAACCGTCACGCTCGCGCTTGGTGTCGCCCTGTTCTTCTCGGCGGCTGCCGCGCCAGGCCAGGACTTCCGGGACTTCATCGCCGTGGAGGGACCCGCGATCGCGCTCACGCACGTCAAAGTGATCGACGGTTCCGGCGGCCCGGCCTTGGAGGACCAGACGATCCTCATTCAGGGCGACCAGATCACGGCGGTCGATCCGAGCGGTGCCGTTGAGGTGCCCGAAGGATTCGAGGTCGTCGACCTAACCGGTCACACAGTGATTCCAGGCCTCATCGGCCTGCACAACCACAGCTACTACACGGGCGGAAATGGGCGCGCGGCGCAACTCTCGTTCTCGGGCTCGAGGTTATACCTCGCGTCGGGCGTGACCACGATTCGCACGACCGGCGCCAGGTCCCCGTACGAGGAGCTCAATCTCGCCCGGGAAATCGAGGCCGGACGAACGATCGGCCCCACGATGTTCACGACGGGCCCTTATCTGACGGGTGAGGAGGGCCCCCGGACGATGACGCTGCTAGAGAGCGCCGAGCAGGCGCGCAGAGTGGTGCGCTACTGGGCAGAGGAGGGGGTGAGCTGGTTCAAGGCTTACACCTGGATCTCGCGGGCCGAGCTCGGGGCCGCCATCGAGGAGGCGCACCGCCACGGCGCGAAGTTCACAGCGCATCTCTGTTCCGTCGGATACCAGGAAGCCGTCGCGCTGGGCATCGACAATGTGGAGCACGGCCTCTTCGCCAACAGCGAATACGCGCCCAACAAGCGCCCAGACGAGTGCCCGCGAGGCTTCCGCGACGGGTACCCGGCTCTCGACGTGAACAGCGAAATGGTGCAGAAGACGTTTCGGGACATGATCGAGGCGGGTGTGGCGATGACGTCGACGCTCGTCGTGTACGAGGTGTCAGTCTCGGGCCGTCCGCCGATTGACGAGCGTGTGTACGACGTGCTGGCTCCCGAGATCGCCGCGGAGGTTCGCGAGATCGCCATCGAGCGTCGCGCGGGCCGCGGCTCGATCTCCCCGGAGATGCTTGCCAAGGCGATGGAGTACGAGCGCGCCTTCGTGGCTGCCGGCGGCCTGCTCGGAGCCGGGGTAGACCCGACCGGATACGGGGCTGCCCCTCCGGGCCTGGGTGACCAGCGCAACTACGAGTTGTTGCTGGAGGCTGGCTTCAGCGCCCCGGAGGTCGTGCAAATCATGAGTGCCAACGGAGCCAAGGTGCTCGGGATCGACGCGGACGTGGGTACCATCGAGGCGAGCAAGGTCGCCGATCTAGTGGTCATCGAGGGTGACCTGGAGGTCGACCGCAATCTGCACGGAACCAAGATCGTCTTCCGGCACGGGATCGGGTGGGACTCGGCTAAGCTGATCGACTCGATCCGGGGGCTCGTCGGGATCCGCTAGTCACCCATTATGCCCGCTAGTTCGCCTGCGCAGTCCGGCTACTCCGAGCGTCCAGCTCCGCGCGGCAGGGTCTCAGTTTCAGGACCCGGCTCTCGTGCCGCGCGCGGCAGTGATACCGCTTCATGATCGCTTCCTTCGGCCGGCCGTCTCCGTCGAGGTCCGCGAGCTCGACCTTATTGGTCCACTGCGCGGTCGAGTCGAGCACCTGATCCGTCTGGTCGATCCAGAGGGCTCGGGGCATAGGGGTGGACGCGGACGCGTCCACCGCGCGCCGCCCCGAATCCGGCGGCGCGCATGCCGCCCCAATGGCGAGCGCTAATGCGGCGACGAGCGGCCGCGGCAGCTGCCTCCTCCTGCTAATGCTAGTTCAAGCGAATGAACTTCTGGATGCGGTGCCCGGTCTGCACTTCACCCGTATAGAGATTGCCCTGGGAGTCGAATCCCATGTAGTGGAGCCAATCGAACTGGCCCGCCTGGCGCCCGCCGGTACCCCAGGAATACACCGGCTCGAGCGTCGCCCGATCGAGTGCCCACACCTTGTTGTTGGTGCCATCGGGCACATACAGGAAGCGCTGCTCGGGGTCGGTGGGGTCGAGCTCCGCGCCCCAGGTTGATCCCGGCCCGTAGGTCAGCGGCGCGAGAACGTTCTCCATAAGGTAGGTCCCGTCCTTTTCGAAGACCTGGAAGCGGTTGCTCGGCCTGTCGCTCACGTAGACTCGTCCGTCCGTGGACAACGCTAGTCCGTGTACGGGCGTGCGCCAGGTAGTGCTGGCGGGAGCGGTGTGATCCCACGGGCCCGGATTCTCATCGATCGGAGGGTTACCGTACGCTCCCCAGTGCCGCAGGTAGTCGCCGGTCTCGGCATCAAAGACGATCACCCGCCGATTGCCGTACCCGTCCGCCACATAGAGCTCGTTCGTAGCGGGGTCCACCTCCATCGTGGCGGTTCGGTTGACCGAGTTCACGTCGTTGCTGCCCTGGCTCACACCAACGTCGCCGATCTTCCACACGAACTCTCCCTCGGCGGTGAACTTCATGAGGTGATGGTCGCCGCCGCCGTTCCCCGCGACATATACGAATCCCTGGTGGTCCACGTGGATTCCGTGCTCGCTATTGAACCACGGGTACGCTCCGCCGGGATCGTCGCCGCCCCAGGACTGGACCACGTTGCCATCAGGATCGAACGCCAACACCGGTGGCGCCGTGGTGCAGCAGAGCGACTGCAGCGGATCGTGGCCCCATGCCTGGTCACGTGTACTCGTCGAGGGGGTCGATCCGGCGTTCGTCGCCTGAACAGTCCACGGTCTGTGGATGAGCCAGACGTTGTCGTCGGGGCCGACTGCGGTCCCGGCGACCTGCCCGATGATCCAGTTGTTGGGTAGGGGCTTGGGCCAGAAAGGATCGACAGCGAACTGAGCCACGCCTTCAGGCACGTTCGCTCCGGATGCATCCGCGGGCATGTTCATGCTCTGCATCGAGGAAGACGATGTGTCGGCGTCCTCCATTGCGCACGCCGAAACGGCGAGGACCAGAAGGGAAGTTGCGAAGACCGCGCGAAGCCAACCGTGGGATCTGCTCATGCTCGTCACCGGTGCCGAAGGGAGTTTCTAGCCAGGAGGACAGAGTACGGCGGACATCACCCCGTGCCAACCGAGACTAGGTGGCTGGATGCCAATTCGAGCCGCCCACTTGAGCTTTGTGATGCCGGGCCGCAAGCTTCCGAACCTTGTGCTGATCGCTTTCTTCGTCGAGAGGTCGTCATTCGTCCAACAGTCTTGGTTCGTTCAGGCGCCGTAGCCCTGCTGTGCGCGCTCCTGCTGGCTTGGGACGTGGACCTGCTAGCGGCCCACGGCGTGGCACAGGGCGACCAAGGTTTCTTCCTGACGAACGTAGGTGCCGCCATCGGGCCGTTCATGTATCTCGGGGCGAAGCACATGTTCACCGGCTACGACCACCTGCTTTTCCTGGTGGGCGTTCTGTTCTTCCTGTACCGCTTCCGGGACGTGGTCACCTACGTGAGCCTCTTCACGCTGGGGCACAGCGTCACGCTCCTCGTGGGCGTTCTCTGGGGGGTGCAGGCGAACCCGTTCATCGTCGACGCCATCATCGGGCTTTCCGTCGTCTACAAGGCGTTCGACAACATGGACGGATTTCGCCGCTTCCTCGGCTTCCAGCCCAATACCAAGCTCGCGGTGCTCACGTTCGGCCTTTTCCACGGATTCGGTTTGGCGACGACGCTCCAGGAACTGTCGCTCTCGCAGGAGGGCCTGGTGACGAACATGCTCAGCTTCAACGTCGGCGTGGAGATCGGGCAGATCTTGGCGCTCATGGGCGTTCTGATCGCGTTGAGCTTCTGGCGAACGCGGGTCGGATTCTTAAAGCACGCGTTCATGGCCAACGCGCTACTCATGGCCGGCGGATTCATTCTCATGGGATATCAGATCGTCGGATATCTCGTGAATGCCTCGTGAGGACTCCATGACAGAAGCGAGCACGTCGGACACTGCGGTTCCCGAGGCTGCCTCGAAGGCCAAGCTCGTGCGCGCGACTCTGGCTGCCCTGCTCGTGGCAGGCGTCGTGCTCGTTACCGTCGTTCTGCCCGCGGAGTTCGACATGGATCCGTTGGGGACCGGCGAAATGCTGGGGCTGGTCGTGCTCTCGGAATCCGGGAGTGGTGGCACCATGGTCGGTGACATTCCCGTACGGTCGGATGGCATCATCGCGCACCGCAGCAGCTACCGCATCGATGAGAGGACGTTCGATCTCGCGCCGGGAGAGTTCGTGGAATACAAGTATCGACTGGAGCAAGGTCGTTCGATGCTGTATTCGTGGACTGCCAGCTTCTGGGTCCGCTCCGAGATGCACAGCGAGAGAGACGGAGCGCCCGCGGGCACGGCCGAGTTCTTCGAGGTCTTGGAGGAAGCGCTGCAAGGGCACGGTAGCTACGTCGCCCCATTCCCCGGCATCCATGGCTGGTACTGGCACAACGAGAGTGACCGCCCAGTCACGGTGACCATTCATGCGACCGGCTTCTTCACAATGTCTACGGAATTTAGAGCGGATGTCGCGCCCATCGAGTACGAGATCATGGCGACGCCGGAGCCGGGAGCTTGGCGGCCGTATTTTTAGACTGCTCGAGGGCGCGTCCGGCTAACAGATCGTATTGTCGAGACATCAAGAGTTCGAGTAGTCTCGACGCACAATGTTGTCGCACGAAAAACGCGAGGAGTCCGAGCATGTCCATGCTTCCCGTCCGCCTTCTCCGAGCCGCTGTCTTGTTGGCGCTTCCGCTTCCGTTCTGGGCATCGCCCGTCAGCGCGCAGAGCGACGAGTTCGATATCGATATCGCGCGCGTGGGGGTCGGAGGCAGGTTCGAGCCGTTCCGAGTTACCGAAACCGAGCCGCTACAAGCCGCTATGTCGGCGAACAAGCTGCAGGGGGACACGCGCGTACTCGTCATGGAGCATCCCGCTGGGCGCCTCGCGTTTCTCACGGACCAGATGGTGTATCACCACGTGGCTCAAGGCGAGACCAATGGCGAGCCCTGGATGGTGTCCTTCTGAGTGGTCTGCAATACAGGGGTCGGTCTGACTCCCACGGTTGACGGCGAAGTTCACCACTTCAGCACGCGCGGCATCTTCAACGGTCTCTCCATGCTCGGCGACGAAGAGACCGAGACCATCTGGAACCACATCACAGGCCGAGCTGTCTACGGACCACTGAAGGGCTCCGTGCTGCCCGTGTTCAACCTCCTGCACGTGACCGCTGAGCAGGCATTGGAGCGGTATCCGGGCTTGCCGGTCGCCATATCGGACCGTCCAGTGCGTGGGCGCAGGGGCATGTTCGCCCCCATCGCCGACCGCATTCCCTTCCTGCGCGACGGCTTCAGAAGCACCATCGTCAAAGAAGACACTCGGCTCGGCACGATGGATATCGGGCTCGGCATCTGGACCGATTCGGAGCAGCGCTATTATCCGATGGAGGTCGTGCAGGCGGGGGGTGGCGCCATCGTGGACGTCTTCGACGGCAGGCGTCTGGTCGTCTACGTGGAGCCGGGGATCTACGGCCTGGATGCCTTCTTCACGGAGGAGCAGACGGCCTCCACCGATGGCACCTTGGTCACGGTTGGTGAGGATTCGGTGCTGGAGAACGGAGTGCTGCGGGACTCGAGCGGCGAGCGCATTGGGATCACACGACCGCTTCAGTTGTTCTCGCGTTGGTATGGCTTCGCTCTGACGTTTCCTGAGACGACGATCTACGGGCGGTAGCCGGTAGCTAGCGGCTAATTCACCCAGGTCGGATCGGCGGAGTCCGCAGCTGGCTGACCCCCACGGTATCCGTGGTTGGCCGCGGGGGAGCGGTCGAAGACCGTTTGGCCCTCTCCCTCATTGAGGCTCCAATAGCCCTTTAGGTCGGCCGAGCCGATATCGACCCCGGCCTCGTGAACGGCCAGAACGTCTGCTGCCGACAGGCTCCTCGACCACATCGCGGGATTCTCGATCTCGCCGGGGAAGAACCAGATCGGGGGCTCTACGCCCCCTGGCGGCAGCGGTCCGATCTGGCCGTGGGTCGATCCAATGCTCAGGGACTTGCGGTTGTTGGATGAGGGCGTGCCGGTCCCGGTGCAGCGGGCTCGCTCAGCCCCGTCCACGTAGAACACCAGGGTGCCGCTCACGTCGCGAGTGATGGCCACGTGATGCCACATGCCGTCGGCCACGAACATGTCGTCCGACTCACATACGCCCTGAGGTACGCAGTCGTTATTCGGGTAGCAGTAGTTGTCCTCGTTACTCGCCTCGAGCATCACCTCCAGCGAACCCGTGCGTCCCACGTACATCTGCCAACTGAGGTTGAAGGAGTTGTCGTCTTCACCTCTGGCGATGATGGCGGCGCGTGAGCCCGGAGTCGCCAGCCGGACCTGAGCGGCGATGGTGAACACTTCGGTCGGGAACGACGCGTTCCAGGGAACGAGCACGCGGTCGTCCACGCCGTCGAACATCAGGTGGAAATTGGCGCCGGACTCGGGTGGCGGATTGCCAGGCTCGAAGCCTGGGGGAGTTGTGTCATCGTCGTCGATGACGGGTTCCATGGCGTCCTGCGATCCGCAGGAGGTGATCGCCCCGAGCATGAGGACGATCGCCCACCTGCGAACGGACCACGCGCCAATCCACCGCGAGCCGGACCTCACTGGGCTCCCGCCTCGACGACCCATTGGCCCATCATGCCGACGTCTTCGTGCTCGAGGATGTGACAGTGGAACATGTAGGGGTTGGTGGAATCCGAGTAGTCGAGGAATCGCTTGACGATGCGGACCGTCTCGCGGGGTCGCACGAGCACCACGTCCTTCCATCCGAGCTCGTTTTCCGGTGGCGGGAAGCCGTCGCGTGTCAGGATCTGGAACGAGTCGCCGTGTACATGAAACGGGTGCGCCTGGGTCGAGGGGTTGGTGATTTCCCAGACCTCGGTATCGCCCAGTCGGATGGTTTCGTTGATCACGTTGATGTTCATGCGCAGGCCGTTGATACCGAACGGATTCGCGTTGAGCTCGAAGGGGCGGGCGCTTCCAAGGTTCACCGCCTCCGAGTCGGGGATGGCCTCGACCGTTGTGAGCCCGGCTGGGATCGTGGTGACCGGATTGGAGCGCGCAGCGCCCACCGAGATCTCGAGCAGATCGAAGTCCGCGGTGTCCCAGGTGTCCTGGAGTGGGGGCGGGACTAGGGAATTGCTCATGCCGCCGTTGAAACTGCGCAGCATCAGCGTGGTGCCCTGGTCGGAGCCGAAGTCGACGAGGATCTCAGCGCGCTCCGCGGGGGCGAGCATCCGTCGCGAGAGCGGTACTGGCGCTCGCAGGAAGCCACCGTCCGACGCCACTTGGTGGAAGGTGCGGTTGTCGCTGAATCCGAAGTTATAGATGCGGGCGTTGGACGCGTTCAGGATCCGGAGGCGCACCACTTGAGCCCCCACTTCCAGCACCGCCGCCTCGACGCCGTTGACCAGGAAGTTGCCACCCTTCCGCAGCGCCGGGTCCGTGGCGGGGTTGAAGTTCGTGGGGAAGTGCAGCAGCGCCCCGTCATCGTGGAATCGCCGGTCCTGAATGATCAGCGGGATGTCGTCCACACCGTAGGTTCGCGGTAGCGGCAGAGCGTCCGATACGTCGTCCTCAACGATGATCATGCCCGCCAGACCTTCGTAGACCTGATAGCCCGTGCTCGTCGGGTCGAAGATCACGCCCTGGCCAACCGGGGCGTGATGGTGCGGATGGTACCAGTATGTCGAAGCGCGATTGAGGACCGGGAATGAGGCGGTCCAGAGAGCTCCCGGGGCGATAGGCTGATGCGGTCCGCCGTCCATGACGGCGGGCAGGTGCATGCCGTGCCAGTGCGTCGTCGTATTCACGCCGATGTTGTTGGTCACGTTGAGTGTGACGGCGGAGCCGGTGCGCAGGAACAGCGTGGGACCGAGATAGTCGCCGTTGTAGCCCTTGGTCGGAGTCGTCTTGTCCGTGAGGAATTCCCGCGTCCCAGGGCGCATCTCGAGGTTGAATGTCGATGCGACCAACATCTCTGGAATGGGAAGCGGGGTAGGGGCGACCGTCGGATCAGTATCGGTGGGATCGGAATTGTCTGGGTCGAGCGGCGCCACGCTGTCTTCGGAGCATGCGGAGAGGCCGATGGTGGGCAGGGCCACGCCTGCAGCTGCTGCTGCGGATAGCCGGAGCATCTTCCGTCTAGATATCGGTGATCGTATTAGCATGCCCTAGAAGATGCGCTCTGGCCTGTGTTCGTTAGGCCCTGCGTTTCAATCCGAGCTAGTACCGAATCTCCCCGCCGTTCACGTGGAACGTCTGCCCCGTGATGTAGCTGGCATCTTCGGACGCAAGGAACGCGTAGGTGTTCGCGAGCTCCTGCGCGAGGCCGATACGTCCTACCGGGATTCGGTTGAGGTCCGGGTGCGCGACATAGGCTCCCGGGACCACGTGGTTCACCAGAATGTTGTAGCGCGCAAGCTCAACCGCGAGCGCCTTGGTCATGCCCATCGCCCCCATCTTCGAGGCGCACACGTGGGACCAGTTGGGCCTTCCGTGGAAGGAGTTCAGGCCCGACACCGTGATGATGCGGCCGTAGCCGTTGGAGATCATGGTCGGCACGACGGCGCGGGTGCAGAAGAAAGGGCCGTCGTAGTTGACCGCGGCGGCCGCTCGCCACTCGTCCGTGCTCATCTCAGCAATAGAGCTGGACCCTCGGAAGCCGGCGTTGTTGATCAGAATGTCGATGCGTCCGAAAGTCCCCAGCGCCTCGGCCACCATCTGATTCACTTGCTGCTCATTTCCGACGTCGGCCAGCAGCGCGATCGCCCTCACTCCGAGCGCCTCGGCCTCACCTGCGACGGCTTCGGCCTCCTCCCGATTGGAGCGCGCGTTCACCACGACGTCCGCACCGCGCCTGGCCAACTCGAGCACCGCCGCGCGGCCGAGATTGCGGCCGGACCCGGTGACCAGAGCGACTTTTCCCTCCACCGGCTTTGCGGTGGGAGAGATGGTGGGGCCCACGAGCGGAAGCGCCATTGCCGCCCCCATGCCGCCTATGGCGCTGCGCCGTGAAAGCGATGTCGGTTTGTTGGTTTCCATGACGCTAGTCCTTTTGGCTGAGTGGCTGCCGATTAGCTGATCGGGCGTCGACGGATCGGCTGGCCAGGCATGACTCCCTCGACCAGCTCACCCTCGCGGACTACGAACTGCCCGTTGACTAGGACATGAGGGATGCCTGCCGAAGCGTGCGCTGGCTCGGAAAACGTCGCGCGATCGATCACCGTGGCCGGGTTGAAGATAGTGAGGTCTGCGTCCGCTCCGACCGACACTCGCCCCTTTCTGCTCATGAGAGGCACCACCGACTCGAGCCGCACGGCCGGCATGAGCGTCATCTTCCGCAGCGCGTCCATGAGCGTGAGCACGCCTTCTTCACGGACGTAATGGCCAAGCACGCGGGCGAACGAACCCGCTCCGCGAGGGTGCGCTCTACCGTCCACGAATCCTACGCCGTCGCTCGCGATCATCACTTCGGGATGTGCGATCGCGTACTCCATCTCGTCCTTGGGAATGATATGCGCGATGATCATCCCTCCTTCCTCCCGGTACGCGTGGAAGGACGCCGAGTCCAGTCGCTCGCCCGTGGCCACCCACTCGATGTCGGAGTAGTCACCGCCCAGCCGCTCGCGCCAACCCGGATCGAGGATCGCCGCCCGGATGTTGGTGGATGCCGCGGTGTACGGATAAACCTCGGTGGTGACGTCGACCCCGCCGTCGTGCGCGGCCTCGATCATGTCGAGTAGGGTGGGGATCTGTTGCAGCCCGCTCGACCCGATGTGCACGATGTGCACGGAGCCTCCGGAGCCCGCGGCGTCCGCGATCATCTCCTGGACTGCGGCGATGCTGGTCTCCGGCTCCAAGACGCCGGCGTACCGGATGTGCACGTACACGGTCAAGCCGTGTTGCGCAGTGGTTTGGAACGCGCGAAAGATCTCCGCGCGGCTAGCCCCGGGGATGTATTGTAGCCCGATCCCGAGCCCGAGCGAGCCCTGAGCGAGGCCGCGTGCGATGGTTTGCTGGATCTCATCGATTTGCTCGGGCGTCGCGGGCTCGTAGATGGCGGCGCGTCCACCATCTGGGAAGGCAGCTCTTCGCGCAGCCCCGTAGCTCGTCGTCGCACCGAAGTTGATTCGCCAATCGCCCTCGCGCTCAGCGTACCATTCGTCGACGCGTCCGACGCCGCTTTCCAACTCGAGCGCGGTGGTTACGCCGTCGCGCACCTGAAGGTCACGGCTGAACGGATCCTGGCCATGTGCATGCAGGTCGATGAATCCCGGCGCGACCACGTGCCCGCTTACGTCGACGATTTCGCGGCCGTCCAATGGATCGCTCGAGATGGCCGCGATGCTTCCTCCAATGATCCCGACATTCATCACCGCGTCCAACCCCGACTCGGGATCCATGACCCGGCCACCCTCCAGAACGAGATCGTATGTCTGAGCGTCGGCTGTGGTGGCGGCGGCAGCGAGCGCGAGAAGTACCGATATCGCCAGTAGGCTCGACCTTCTCACCGCACCGTCTCCCTCTCTTCATTCACGCACGCCGCGTTGCTATAGCCGGACCTGAAAGCCTCTACAGTCCCCGCCTCGGGCTCGAACTTGTGCCGCCAAACGCACGCGGTGTCGTTGGCCAGCAAGTGGATGGAGACGGAGGCCCCCTCGGAGACGGTCGTTACGTAATGGATGTCGTCGGCGGGAGGCAGAAGCGTGTAGAACTCGCCCTCGCGCACGCGCAGCTCCTTGGAGACTTCCAGGTCCGCGCGGTTCTCGTCGTGGCCGTCATCCATGCGCTGGTAGATGGTCTCCGCCTGCTCACCGCGGTAGACACCGATCAAGCCCCACGCCAAATGGTCGTGGATGGGGGTCGATGCTCCAGCCGGAATGACCAACGAGAAGAGGCAGAGTGACCCGTCTTCGGCGCGGTAGAGCGCGTATTGACCAATGCCGCCCCCCATACCGCTTTCCAGGTCGGGGGAGCCGTACTGCTCGGGCAGCCAACCATCGGCTCCGAGAAGCTTGGCGAACGCGGGCTGTAGTGCCTCGACGCGTTCGGCGTCGTCGGTGATCTCGCGCATCAGCCTCTGCGTCTCGTCGATCAGCCCGCGGATCTCAGGGGTGTCGACGATGTAACCGAAGCGATCTTCGTCGTTGGAGAAGTTGCACATGCGCGGCCTCCTCGAGTGGTCCGACTGGTTCTTGCGCATGATAGGGGGAGGTCATGCTTCGAGCCATCTGGGATGCTGGCTGCGGAGAGGCGCGTGATGCCGCGCGCCGCCTAGTTCGCCGGGTACCAGTCGCGCACTCGGACCTCGATGGGCCCGCCGCGCAGCGCGTCGACGAACACATCGATCGGCTGCTCCCGGTAGTGGTACGGGTACACCACTTTCGGATCGAGGCCCTTCACGCATTCGGCCGCCGCTGCGGGCGGCATCCTGCCGTTCGGTAGGTTCATTGGCATGAAGGCGATGTCCACGTCGCGGATGGCTTGCACTTCAGGCGTGCACTCGGTCACGCCCGAGAGGTAGATGCGCACACCGCCCAGCGTCACGATATAGCCATTGCCCTCACCGCGAGCGTGGAAGGGCGCTCCCGGAATGAGATCGTACATCGCGACGGCTTCGATCGTGATATCGAAGGTGCCGTCTGGTTGCACGTCGAGTTCGACGCTTTCGCCGTTGTTCATGACGTCGGCGCCTACCACCTGGCGAAGGCGCTCAGCGCCGCCCTCGTCCCTGGCATCCTCAGGGTCGGCAGGCACGATCACAGTCGTGCCGCTGGTCCGCAGTTGGCTAATCAGCTCCGGATCGAGGTGATCGGCCGGCGTGTCGGTGATCAAGATGACGTCCGCCGACTTTGCATCGGCGTAGTCGCCGCGGCCCCATGGGTCGACGTGGATCACCAGGTCCAGGTATTCAAGCTGCACGCTTGCGCCGACGAAGTGCGTGATCAGGATCTCACCGTCAGCGGCGGGGAAGCTATCGGCCTGCGCTGGCAGGGTCGGCGGCTGCGCGCAGGCTGCGACGAGCAGGGCGCATAAGAGCGGTTTCGGTGGGAGCGTCACGTTGCTTGGTCCGGTCGGGGTCGGGGAGCGCCAGGTACGAGCCAATGTACGCGGCCGCGGCAGCGATGCGGTAGGATACCAGTCATGGCTAGGCTCCCACGACTCATCCCCCGCGGCGCCGACGCGGCCGTCTTATAGACCGACGCACGCTATTCGGCGCCCTGATCATCTTGCGAACCAGCCGGGGGGCGTGGGATGTTGAGCCAGCACCCATCCACAGGCCACGAGGAGCGCGAGATGAAGCGAACGAACCTGGCCATTGTGCCGATTCTGGTGGGCATGGCGCTCGCCGGTCCCATTCATGCGCAGACGACTGAGGCCCAAAGGGCTGCGGTGGTCATGGCGGCCTCGTACCGCGTCGTGCCCAACGTCGTCTACCAAGTCGCCAGCGGCTACGAGGCCAAGCTCGACCTGTACCTCCCGAGAGGCCAGCAGGGGCCCGTGCCCGCGCTCATCCAGATCCACGGCGGTGGGTGGGTCGGTGGATCGAAGGAACGCAACTCATTGACGTTTCTGCCCTACCTGGAGATGGGTTGGGCCGTGATCAACATCGAGTATCGGCTGGGCCGCGTCGCGCTCGCGCCCGCCGCCGTCGAAGACTGTCTATGCGCTCTGCGCTGGATAATCCGCAACGCGGATCAGTACAACATCGATGCGAGCAGATTGGTCGTGACGGGCTACTCGGCCGGCGGGCACTTGGCTCTGACCACGGGCCTCGTGCCCTCGTCAGCGGGGCTCGACCTTCAGTGCCCGGGCAACGAGCCGCTCGAGGTTGCGGCGATCGTGAACTGGTACGGAATCACCGACGTGGGGGACTTGCTCGACGGAAAAAACATGAAGAGTTATGCCGTGCAGTGGATGGCCAGCATGCCCGACCGCTACGAAATCGCCGAGCGGGTGTCTCCGCTTACGTATGTACGAGGGGGGCTGCCACCCATTCTGACGATTCACGGAGATGCCGATCCGACCGTTCCCTATAGCCATGCCGAACGACTGCGGGACGCGTTGGATGACGCGGGTGTGGCGAATCAGCTGCACACCGTTGCAGGTGGCGGCCACGGCAACTTTACGCTGGACGAGTATCAGGCCGTCTACGAGGTAATCCGAGCGTTCTTGAAACAGCACGGACTATTGTAGCTGGGCCGCTCAAGAGGACGAGATGAAGCACCGGAAGTGCCGCACGTGGCGGTGTAGCTTCAAGCTATCGGCGGACAAGGACCACTGCCCCAACTGCGGGATACCTACGGCCTGGTCGGGACGATTTCTCACGTTCCTGAGGCTGGCATCCAAGCGCCCAAACTTGCGCCAAGCGGAGCGGGAAGCCTGGTCCACCATCGACAGCGCTCGCCAGGAGTTGGACAAGCTCACCGCTCTGGAAGGCGACCTCACCGGTTTTCACAAGCCCAAAATGAGCCCCGCTAAGAAGAAGGCTCTGCAAAAGGGGAGGGCGCACATCACGCGCAAGGCGAAGCCGGGACTCAAGAAACTGAAGGCTATCGAGGCGGCGCGGCGGCAGAATGGTTGGGTTCCGGTGGTCATGCGGCTTGCGGACGAAGGCCTGGACGACCCCCAGTTGGCGGACATCGATCAACAGCTCTACCGCTATACGCGCCTCGGCTCAGCGCTGAATAAGCGTTGGAAGAACGGAATTCCGCAGTACGAGGGGCTGTTCGACAGGAGCGTGCGGTCGCTGGAGCCGTCGATCTTCCGGCTCGCGGTGACGATTATCCGGATCCGTGAGTGGGTGAGCGTCCGGCGCACGTTGCTGGGCGTCGCGGGCATCTCCCCGTCCGCCGCCGAAGGCCAGCCGGATGTGCACGACATGCCCCCGAATGATATCTCGGAATGGTTGGAGACGATTTACGATCGGGACGATGAGCTGGAGCGGCTCACCCACGAAACGCTCCGCTTGGAGGCTGAAGACGACGTCGACCGGCTGATCGGGTAGGGCCGAGCCGCGAGCGACGACGCAGGAGACGATGGGAGAGTCGACATGAAGAAAGACTTTGATGACCGCCCCACACCTGGCCTGAAACGCCGAGAGTTCTTGGCGGTAGGCACGCTCCCGCTGGTGGCTGCACTGGGACCAGCGAATCTGGTCGGGCGGCGTGAAGCGGACGCCAGTCGCTCGCCCCAGCAGCCGATTCGCGTCGGGCTGATCGGCGCAGGCGCCAACGCGCGCGCGGTCCATATCCCCGGATTTCAGCGAATTCCCGAGTGCCAGATCACGGCGGTGGCGAATCGAAGCATGGAGTCCAGTCGGAGGGTCGCGGACGAATTCAATATCCCCCGGGCGTATGCCGATTGGAGGGACTTGCTGGACGACGACAGCATCGACGCGGTGTGCATCGGAACCTGGCCCTACATGCACCGCACGCTGACCGTGGCGGCGTTGGAGAGCGGCAAACATGTGCTCTGCCAGGCGCGCATGGCGAACACCGCGCAAGAGGCCAGGGACATGCTGGACGCATCACTCCGCCACCCGGAATTGATCTCCCAGTTGGTGCCCACGTCCCAGACCTACCGAATCGACAACGCTCTGAAGCGGATGATCAACGATGGGTTCCTGGGCGAGATCCTATCGGTTGAGCTTCAGCGGTTGCAGACGCGTTTCCCCACGGTCGACGGTGACTTGGACTGGCGCCACGATGTGGCATTCAGCGGATACAACACTCTGAACATCGGGGCTTCCTATGAGGCGATGATGCGTTGGCTGGGCCGGAGCAACCGCGTCATGGCCATGTCCAAGGTCCACGTGCCGTACCGCCGCAACGGCAGCGGCGATCTCACCTCGGTCGGCGTCGCTGACCACGTGGACATTCTCTTCGAGCTGGCGGGCGGAGCCCAGGTCCACATGAGGGCGAGCGAGACCACCGGGCTTTCGACCGGCAATCATACGTGGATCTATGGGAGCGAAGGCACGATCCATGTAGACCGACGCCAGAACGTCTTCGCTGGACGGCGCGGCGATTCTGAACTCGCTCAAGTGCCGAACCCGCGGGAGGCACAGGCCTACTACCGTGTGGAGGAGGAGTTCATCAACGCGATTCGCGGTATCGAGCGGATCACCATGGCGCCGTTCGAAACAGGGGTGCACTACATGGAGTGGACCGAGGCCGTGTACCGCAGTTCCCAGACCGGGCAAGCCGAGTATCTCCCGTTGTAGAGGCGCGAGATCACGAGATGCAGTGATGAGGGTCGCGTTCCATTTCGTAGGAATGTCGGAGGTGAGGCGACATGACTCCGTTCTGGAAGAAAAAAGACGGCCACCAGGGACCCGCGAAACTCGGTCGTCGGGAGGCGTGGCAGGAGGTGGCGCGCCGGGTGGGCGGGACCTTCGTGCAGGGCCGACGGAAGGGCCACGACCAGGTGATCCTGGAGCATGGCCCATGGACGATCCGGCTGGACACTTACACCGTCCACACGGGCCAAGTGAGCATCACGTTTACCCGCGCGCGTGCGTTTTTCCTGGCAGGCGCCGAGCTGACGCTCATGGTCCGCAAGCGGGGTTTCCTCGACACGATGCTCGACAATCTGGGCTTCGGCGGTTTCGCGCCCGCGGACCGCGAATTGGCCAGGCGCTTTGTCGTGAAAGGGAAGCCTGAGTCCAGGCTGCGCGGCTTGCTAACTCCAGGGCTGGCGGCTGCGATCCTGGCCCACCGGTCTCTCAAGCTCGAAGTGAAGAAGGCATCGCGGCGGCGTCGCAAGACGATGGGCCCGCACGCCTGCACGGCCGCCGTCTATGCCACCGGGGTCACGTGCGATCCTGCCCAACTGGAGGGAATGTTCACCGTGGTTCGCGAGACGTTGGAGGCATTAGAGCGCACCGGCGCGGCCGACCGGGAGGCCGTCGCCAGTCGCGTCTAAGCCACTACTGCAGGTTGGCCAGCACCTCTCGCAGGAGTCCCCGTGACTCCTCGATGAACTCACCGAGCGCCTTCGTCATCACTTCCAGTTGGCTTTGCTGCCGCTTGAGCTCGGTGATCATGAGATCCGCGAGTTTCGTGCGCGCCGGCATGCTCCTCTCGAGCGCCGCAGCAGCGCTTGCCGCCTCTGATGCCTCAGTCACCTCGACGGTCTCGGTCTTGGTGACGAGCTCCGAAAAGGCATCGCGGACCGTATAGGAGAATACGATCTCGGTGGGGAACGCGGTTTCCGGCCCCTCGGCCAGCTTGGTCGCAGCGGCGAGCGTGGTGCCGAGCTGCTTCACTTCGACCTTTTTCGACGCCAGTTCGTTTGCCAGGTCGCGGCCCATGGCCCTCGAGCCGCCCTTGGCCATCGTCATGAAGTCCTTACTCACGTCAGCGATCGAATCGTCACTGTGCGCGGCGGTGGCTGTCCAGCCGAGGGCGTCCCCGGCCGTCGTGAGGGCTCTGCGCAGTTGTTCCGTCTGGCGGACGCCGAGAGGGCTCTCCTGGTCCAACTGCGCGAGCGCAAGCGCCGCCAACTGACGACAGACCCCGTCGAGCTCGGGTTCCAAGGTCATCATGGCCTTAAGCGTCAACGGCCGCGGCTTTGTCTTCGTACGGGCCATGCCCGTCCCTCCCTGATCAGAAACGTTGTGTTGCTCGGCCCAGGCCCACCGCACGGACGCTGATAGCCCAACTAGTCGTTGTCGTCGCGCCCTGCCAAGGCTGGGCCTCAGAACCCCCGGTGCGCCGAACTTCTGGGACAGAACACTAGAAGAGTATAAACGGCAGCGCTGTGGAGAAGAGGTGGGGGCATTTAGAGCGCGTGAGGGCGCCAACCCTCTCGGCGTGTGCGAGCCTCCGGTGCTTCCGCGGGGCACTTCGGTTCTCAGGGGCGTGCGTCGAGGCGTTGCGTCGGGCCGCTCGATTCTCAAGGAATGATGCGGACTTCCGGGCCTCGTGATGGTCCCGGGGATTGTCGCGTTCGGTGTCGAGCTGAGCCTCGCGTTCCGCATTCGATCGATTTCTGCGAAAACTGGCATCATGA